>PNAS01000034.1 GCA_003169695.1 Spartobacteria bacterium | reverse complement strand
CAATTGGAGTTGCACGACGCCACCACCATGATTGCCCGGAATGACAACTGGCAGACGACCCAGATATTCGGAATCATAACGAGCGACCAAGTGGCGGATATTCAGAACAGCCAGCTCGCGCCCACTAATGCAGCGGAATCAGCCATCATCGCCACGCTGCAGCCGGGGAGCTACACCGCGATCGTACGCGGAGTCAATAATACCACGGGCAATGCCCTCGTGGAAGTTTACGACTTGCCGTAAGCATAGCTGTTCACTTGCCGGCGATGTGTCGTCTGGGACGCGCCACTGAGGCCTGAAATAGCGTGCCCCAAAATCAATCGAGCCGCGGCGAGTCCGGTTTATTGACACATCCCTGCGATCGCGCGGGTAGTTTTGTGGGCAATGGACAGTTAACCTTCTCCAGGCATACGCGCTGTCTGCGAAATCCGCTAAATCAGTGCGACGGATCGGATTTTAGCAGATAACGCGGATGTTGAAAGTAAAGTCCCGGCAGAGCGTGAAAGACTGAAGCGCGCTGACCGCGACTCGCACTAATGACAGCAAGCTGGGAGAAGCCACACTTAATTAAGCTTTCGCGTGCCCCACCATCCCGAACAGAAAGGAGAATGCACTGGTAAGCGCACCGATTGAACGAGCGCTCTTTTCGAGCCAACCCGAAAGGAGCTTGCGGCTTGCCCGTTAAAGAATACGGCGCGTGTCTGTGCGATATCGAGCAAGGCACCGAAGCACGTCCTCCAGAGGTGCCGTAGAAAACACGTCGGCCGGACCAACCAGATGTAATCCAGTGACACGATCGAAACCGACAAAGCCAATTCGTTTCGGAGTCATACGGTGTGGCCACACAGACCATGCGCGGTCAAGTTGCCAAGCGTTAGGACTTCGAACATACCTTTTGAGACTATCGCTCGGGAGCGATACGGTAGGTGGCCTTACTTCGTCGTAAAAGAGCGCCAAAGGACGCACGGTCTTTGTTCGATAAGCAACTAACCTCGGCCATGTTGAGACAGCCTCCTTTCGGGGTAAACGTCTCTTCTTTTATGCTGACTTATCCGGGAATCCACTTCAGATCGTCAGCGCCTAATGTTGTGATAGAACGTGCATACGGTGTTTGAAGGTCAAAACGAATTTGCACGATGCGAGTGTTCCAACGGAACAGAAGGAGGGTTTTGTGAGGGCGCGAGCAATTTGAGTCGGGCGGCAAATCCAAAAGAGAGTCGACAACGGTCTGAAGGTCCGTGACCTCACTATTCAGAAATCGATTGAGCACGACAGAGCCTTTTCGAACGAAAGACGGCCGGACCTGTCGCCAAGCCCGGCCGCCAAACCTAACCTACCAATGAGATATTCATAGAACTTGCGGTCCTACCGGTCGCTACAGGCGACCTCGACGCTATCCCTCGGTCGGTCGTGACGATTCTGCAGCGCCCTGCCAGGAATCGTTAGGACTTAAAACCGACGCTTCCAGACTAGCCGCGGGCACCGCCACTCTATACTCGTAGCTTGTCGGGGACGTTGGTCGATCCTTCAATCCAAATAGCAGAAATCGTGCGTCTACTTATGAGATGCATTCACGCAAGAACTCCTCGATAAACAAGGAGAAATGATGATGACGACAAACCGATTCCTGACCATCTGTTCCGCGGTGTTGACGTTGGCCTTTGCTGTCACCGTGATAATGATCTTCATACCCGAAGTTAAGACAACGACCTTCGAACAAATTGATGTTCAGCGAATAAACATCCGTGAGCCCTGACCGAACGTTACGGATGGTGATTTCCAATCACGCAAAACTACCCGGGATCATCGTCCGAGTGCGCGTTAAAAAATCGGAAAGATGAGCTCAAAGGGGGAGCTTAATCTTCCGGACGACTCATTCGTCGAATGGCGCTTCATTGATTGCATCGCAAATATTTCGCGGATGAAAGTCAGGAACATACCTTTCGCCGATGTCGCGCATGAACCCGCAGGACGCCCCACGCGGATGCTGCCGCACAACGCCGGCGCATGTCTTGACGAATGCGTTTTTGAATTTGAGACGCGGGAACGCCCGCACCACCTCGCTCACGTCTGCTTTTTTGATTACCGAAAAATCGGGACCTATGACATCTGCCCCGGCTCCGGCGCCCACCAGCGCGATTTCCGGTTGCCTAAATTGTCCAATTGCAGATGCGTGCATCGCAATTCCATCCCACACGATTGCGGATTTATCCTTCGCCAGTCCGTGTTCTTCTAAGAATCGGCTGGCGGCTTGCGCGCCCTGAATTTCAAATGGCAGATCGCCGATGAATTGTTCGGTTAGGCCAATGTCATGTAAGATGCATGCGATATAGAGAAGTTCTTGGTCCACCTTCAGACCCGACGCTTTCCCAGTAAGCGCGCCGAAAAGAAACGTTCGAGCTGCATGATTAAATAAGAATGGTGACGATGCCTGTTGCGCCAGTTTGGTCGCTTCCGTCGCAATCTTCGAATCGACAATTGCGATGCCCGCCACAACTTTTGGAAGCGGTCCAAGCGGAGCGCTGTTCTCCGCCGAATTGGAGGGCGGCGGCTGCGCATGGCCCCCCCGCGCACTGATCGAACCGGATAAAGCCACGGCGCCGAGCGCCTTTATTAAATCACGTCTCTTCATAACTGTGTGAACTTATGTTCTTCGTTCGAAACAGAATCATCACAAAAATGTAATTTATCGCTAGAAAATGTCTTTGACACCTGACGAGAGAATCCAGAATTATTGGAGCAGAATATCGGAGGGCCTGCGGTGCGGCTCGAGGAGCCTGGAAAGATCGGCTGCGCTAAACCAGCGTTCATCCGCCAGTACACCTTTTGGAGAACGCAGCTTCTCCGATTCATTTGGCTCCGAGAATTTCGCGGATGTTGAATCGATCCTACTTCACCGGCTCGTAGCGTACCTTCACTATCGGTGTGAGAGCGTTCGCCGTGCGCGCGAAGATCTCATTCTCCCAAGCCTGATCTCCGTGCGGTGTTACGCGCGCGACGAATTCCGCCGTCTTCCCGTCGCCCTGCGTCTCCTGAAATTCGTGCACAAGCTTCCCGTCCTCCACCTTAACCGTGCCTTGTGAAAGGGCCCCTTTCGCGTCCACATACCAAAATACGATCGCATGCTGCCGCGGGTCCCATGCATAGAGCCCTTCGATGTAAGGCACCGCTTTACCGTCGGCCACAACTTGATTACTGATGCGGATCGCCCGCCGGTTTTGCGCCCAGGTGAATTGCGCGTGAATTTTCATCTTTTTGCCGTCAGGCGAATCGGGGAGTTGCGCCTCCCATTCATGCGCGGTGAGAAAAGCCAGCGGGCCGAGCGGCACAGCGGCCGGCGCGGCGGGCGTTTGCGCATCGGCGTGAAGACCTGCGGTCGCGCACGCGCCGATCAGGAGTAGGACTTTGGGCAAGTGAGTCAATTTCATGGAGGTGTAACCTAGCGACCGGCGCGGTGTGGATGATTGGACAAAATTGACATTTGTTAGCTGGGCGCTATTCCACCGCGAGATAATTCAGGAACGGTCCGCGCTTGCCCAGGTAACTCACCGGAGTTAAGCCACTGAAAGCGCGAAACTCGCGGATCAAATGCGCTTGATCGTAGTAGCCGCACGTCACGGCCACGTCGGACCAATCTGCCTCCGTTTTTTGACCGATCCCCTGAATCACCCGTTGGAATGCCCAGAGCCGCGCAAACAGCTTCGGTGTCAGTCCGACACACCGGTCAAACTCGCGCAGGAGATGCTTGTGACTGATGCCCACCTCCTCCGCGATGTTCCCGATCCGCACGGCATCGCCGCCGCGCCGAATCACAGCCAGCGCATAGCTTACTGCGCGTGTTGGCTCCGACCGCTTCCGCGAACGTTCCATCAGCCATGCCTCCAAGAGGTCGAACCGCGAATCGTCGTCCCCCGCTTCACCTATGCGTTCGCGGAGATGATGGATCTCCGGCCCGAGCACCGCCTCCAGCTCGATCACCCGGTCGGTAAACTCGCGCAACGGCACACCGAGAAACGGCCACGCCCCCCCGGGCCGCAAGCGCACGCCGATCAAATGCACCTCGCCCGCTTCGTCGATCACGATCGGCGCCGTCCGTTCGCCTGAGATCCAGCTGTCGCGGAAAACCGTGGCCTGCGCGTGATTGTCGCGCCGGCAAAGCTTCTGCGGATCTCCCAGGTTGATGATCAGCTCAATCGCCCCGTCTGGTAGAATCATGTTGCGCCAGCGTCCGGGCAAATGACCGCGAGCCATCCAGAGATGCTCCACATGCCGCGACAGCATCGGCGAGGCCGCCCGAATCCGGTGTGCCAACATCAAGCGCGAGCGTGCGCGTCGAAGATCTCGCCGTCAAGTCTGGCCGCAACGCCGCTCGCCGCAGCTGATATTGTGTTCTCGTTTGGCACATGAAGAAGCGTCAATTTTGCCGCCCCTCATCTGGTTTGTTTTAGGGCGAGATCGATCAGCGTAAAGAGCTTTTCACCGGGCACTGCTGCGACCTGATCGCGTTGCTCTGAGGTAGGATTCCACGTTTCGGGCGGTAAGGCGGGCGACAGTTCCAACTTGTCGATCAGCAAAGTGATGCTCCAGGCTGCGAAACGGACCTCTAGCTGCGCCAGCCGATGATCCTCCGGGCTAATCCAGAGGCGACCCGGCCAGTCGTTCGCTTGGTGATTGCGCGTGAGCGCAATTGGCCGCACATCAAGAACGCGATAGTCGTGGTCCGCGATCCGTACGTTTCCACCGTCGCGGACATTCAGCAGCGCCGGCAGGAACACGGCCTTCGTTGCTTCGATCTCCATCGGTGGCAGCGGCTGGGTGGATAGCGGCTGGGCGATGCGCTCGACGAGCGGAATAAACATTGTGGTTGGAGAGGCCCATACGCTCTGTCCGTTGCGGCACACGGTGGCGGTGCTGCCGAGTGAGGGGAATTGCACGAGCAGTTTGTCGGGAAATTCGTATGCGATGCGGAGGTGCGCCCCCTTCATTTGTTCAGGTAGGCCGGCGACGTCTATGACAGACGCCTCGAGATTCAATGAATGATTCCCGGCACTGCCATTTCGCGTCAGCAGCGCGAAAAGCGGAGCAAGGGTCTGATTGATTGTCTCGTAGCGATCTTCGGCGTGTGGTGGCTTCTTCGCCCAGCAATCCATCGCGACCAGCAGCAGCACGCCGGCGCAGGCCAGCATTCTGGCTGATCCGGCGGTAGAGGGCACGCGGGCGCTGCGAGGGTGACACGTCATAAAAGAACCTTGCTCCGGTGATGCACCGGCTCCTGTCTTATATGACAGCCAGGAGCCTGGCTCGGTTACACATTTGCGACAAACTGTTGGTGCTGCCGCGCCAAACGCGACTGATCTCTTCTGCTGCAACCGCATTTGGTCGATCGTCATAACAATTTGTAACCATCGTGGCCTATCGGCTGTCATTATCGGAGAGATGCGCAAGCCATCGCTGCCGAGGAGTGGAGCCGAGCGTAGAAAATACGCGTTGAGAATCTTCGGTGCAAACGTCAGACGTGAGCGTGTGTTTCGCCTGATTTCGCAGGAAAAACTGGCAGCATTGGCGGCCCTGAACGTTCGGACGATCGCTCGCATCGAGGCCGGCGAGCTTAATCTTCGCAGCGAAACCATCGAGCGAATCCAGCGGGCGATCGGTTGCTCGGCAAAAAAGCTCCTCTAGGGACGCGATTCAACCCTCCGGAGTTCGGATGCAAAACCGCCCTAAGGTAATCGCAGCGCAGATGGAACGTCCGGCTCCTTAGGTGTTCCGTCTCTTCGGCGAACAATGCTGCGCTTCCGTCCCAAAACCGCGCAACGCGCGATCATACGGCGCTGCTTCATTGGCTGCGTGATTGTAATCGTCATCGCGGCCGCGGGCCTTCAGTTGCGTCGGTGGACGTGGGCTAAAACCGAACAGATCCGCTTCCAGCACGACATCGATAACGGTCTCTACTGGGGCAATCGGGTGATCGAGGAAGGCGAAACGCTTACAGGCAGGCAAATGCCGGCTGATGGGTTTGATTCGTGGAAGGTGTTCTTCACCGGCTACTTCGCACTCTATGACCAAGTCAAACGAGAGGCGTATGGAGGCGATTACCATCTGGATTATCCTCCATTGCGCCTGCTCGTGATGGCGCTCTGGGCAAAGCACACCCGTCGACTGCATCCTGACGCGAATGTCGTGGTGCATCCCGAAGCGGTGATGCCGATGTTAGGCTGTAACTTGTTCTGCGAAGCCGGCGGGACCGTGGCGATGTTTTTGCTTGTGCGAATTTGGATCCGACGGGATTCGAACCGTGCGCCACCTTTCTTGTTGCGACGTGTCTCACAAGAAGATCGCGGGTGGGTGGCGGGCCTGCTCGCCGCATCCCTTGTCTGGCTCAATCCCTCAGTAATCCTTGAAGCGTACGGCTGGCCTCAGTGGGATGTCTGGGTGCTTCCGTTCTTTCTATTCGCGGCGCTGACCGCTTCGTTGGATCGATGGCTGTGCTGTGGCTGCATACTAGCTCTGGGCGGGATGTTGAAAGGGCAACTCCTGCTCGTCGCTCCGTTTTTTGTGCTATGGCCGATCTGGCTCTGCCGCTGGAAAGCGGCTTTCCATGTGCTGTTGGGATTTGCCGCAACGGCCGCAGGGCTCGTATCGCCCTGGCTGCTTCACAATAACTTCGACTGGCTGCAGGTCGGTTTTCTTTACGGCACGGAGCACTACCCTCAATTGTTTATTAGTTCGTGCTATAACCTACCCGCGTTACTGGCGAGATCAGGTTGGTCATTGAAAGATGCGCTTGTCAACGTTGACGTTGGATGGTTATCCGTCTCCTTAACGGTCCAATGGGCGTTGCGACTCCTCTATTTCGGCGGTCTCGCGGCATGTGCCCGGTTCGCTGCGCATCGCTCGCAAAGAAGTGACGCACGAGTGCTTCTTGCACTCGGCGCACCCTGGCTGCTGATGTTTGGGTTGCTCGGTCAGATGCACGAGCGGTATTTGATCTGGGGTGGAGCAGTGACTGCGGTTGCTGTTGCGATTAGCCTCCGCACGACGCTGCTCCATGTATTATTCACGGCACTCAGTACCGTGATGATTGGCCACGTCATGCTCTTGGACAAGAAGCTCCCGCCGACACTCGGCCTCATAGCCTTTCTCAATACCAAAGAAGCTCTCGGCGCGGTGATCTTTCTGGGTGCTTCCGCGGCCTATTTAGGGCTCATGGCACGCCCTTTCAAGGTGTCCGTATGTGGCCCCGACCACGGCAAGCAAACGACGGGACCACTTCGAAGGGAGATGAAAACGAGGCAGCCAATCGAAAAGGTGCCGCTGCCCATCGTCGTAGTCTCTCCTGGCTGAATTGTCTCGTCAGAAATGGTTGAAAATGAGACCCCGGGGCAATGGTCACTGGCGTTTTGCCGACCAGCTTGGATACGTTGTTGCTGATGCTCCATTCGTCAACAATTCGTCATAAAGATCCAATCTACCTTGGTAACACAGCGCCTTTTGGAGATGATTATTCATGGCTCGAATCCATGCGGAGGTAGCCATAGCTCTCATCTCCATGAGCCGCCTTGCCCGAATGGGAACGACGATGAACGGCTACCTTCGCGGTGCGTGTCAGCGCGTGCGCGCTGCGTTGGAGTAAAATGGACCGGGAGGAACAACATGGCGTGCACTTAATTTCGTGCAGAGTTCACGAATAAGTTGCCTCGCAACCTCCGTCTTCAGGCTAGAATGAGTAACTATGATGCCGGACGAGTCAACTCTCACGGGTCGTCCTGTGGCATTCACATGGTTGCAGTTTGAAGGTAACTCGCTCGAACTTAAGAATCCAGCGTCGCATCGGAATGAAGCTAAGAATCGTCTCGAAATGCGTAATGCGATACGCGAGCGGGCCGCCGTCGACACTTTCATTCCGCTCGATGGGGCGAGGAATACACACAAACTCGACCTCCAAAGCGTCGATGCCGGCGCGTACCACCGAATAACCATGTCCCCGAACATCGACAAAGGATAGGTGTGGCGCTGCTTCCGGGTTTTCCTCTGTTAACGCTTGGTGAATATCACCGGTTCGTTGCAGAGCCAGGCTCGCTCGCAGTCCGTGCATGATCGAAAGATTGATGGCGGGCTCGAAGGAGGCGTCGGCTGACAACTTGGTGAGGTAGATAGCTCGGAGCGGGTGATCTTTCGGCAAAGTGTATTCCGCCGCCTCAAATAGACCGGGAGCAGAGATTGACCCGGTAACGAATTCCACAGCTACAGGGTCAAAGACCTGTGGCGGTAGATGGGATGATAACACACCTGCTGAAAACGCGTGTCGATCACCCGCTAGCGTCACCAATCCGCCGATTGTTTCACGACGCGCGAAATCGAGAATCTCGCCGCGTTCCGAGCGATAACCGGACCAATCGTCGTCGCCGATCTGGGCGTAACCAGTAGTGGGCCAGCGCGGTCCTAGATCGGGTGGCAGATTTTGAAAGTCGATGCGCCAATCAAGCATTGCTACCGAATTGCCCACAGTTTCCATGGTGCGGTCGATTCTCGCAACCGGGCTAGAAACCATGCCTTCTGCTCGGCCCCCAGCATCGACTGTGGTGGTGCGTGCTCGCGCGGATTAGGCAGCTCCTCGCCGTCAAATCGAATTGTCTCGGGCGGACGGCCATTGTTGTAGGCAAGCCCGGCATCCAATACTTCGACCACATCCCACCACGCAAATCTACTTCCCCTCGTCGCCCACCCGATAAAAATAGGATCGATCCTCTGTCAAGATACAACCCGACTTCCTGGCAAACTCCACGTTTTCCTTCGCCTCCGGATCGGCTACCAGCTTCTTTCGGTACTCCTCATACGCCGCCAGGCTCTCAAACCCGATCAATGTCATCGCGAGGTTATCGGCGCCGCCGTAGCCCTTCTTGGGCAGAAAATAGCCCAGCGGCTCGCCTCCGCAGCGTTTGATAATCCCACCCTCCATCCAGCGTCTAGCATAAATCTCGAAATCGGCCACCTTCTGCGGATCGATCGTGTACCGGATACAATGGTAAATTGCGGTGCGGTTAGCCAGCGCCTTGGGTTCGTTTATTCCGCCTCCAGAAATAGAAGGAGTTACCTCTTTCAGAGCCGCCGCCGGATCGCGTGGCTCTGTAGCTTTCAGACTGCTGGTTGCTATGAGTGCCGTTCCTAGCACGGTCTTAACTATAATTGTAAGTCTCATGGTGTTGTTTTCGTTTTTTGTTTTCAGCCGGATATGTCAGGTCGAGTCTCATGTTCGCGTTGGGTTTCGGCGCACCAGGAGCGCAATCGGTAGCCCGAAGAAGAGCAGAAGAGCGAGCACGCCGTTGATCCTTGAAGCGATCGTAACTGCTCGCACCGGGGCGGGACTGCAGACAGCGGAAGCCCAACAAAGTTCATGAACAAATAGGCGCCGGCACCATAGACTAAACCGCTCAGAATAGGTCGCCGGTTTAAAAGCGCGAACTTCCGGCTTGCCGCATAGGATACAGCTGTCCAGATGAGTGCGATCCTGTAGTGTATAGCTACGCCCAGAGAAACCGAGGCTAAACCGCCGCCGCGGGATGCAGTCAAGCCAATCAGTCCGCTCGCGATGTACTGAAATACCATCTTCGGTATAATCTCGCGCGCCTGGTTGAAAATAAGATTGTCCGTTATATCCAATGTCCCGGCTACCAAACCGATCCACAGAATCGTCACGAGAGATCCGATCTTGCTTGTCATAGGAAGTGAGGCCTGCCGTCGCTATTCAGCCGGTAGTTGAGGCCGGCAAAAATAACACACATGCTGATTGCGCGTCGGTTGCAACAGGTTGTCCGTTTACGTGCTTGGCATAGCCCCATGACTTTGGATGTGCGAGCGCTTTTCAATTCAGCAAAGTTCCCTTCCTTACATCTGACACCTAAAGGTTGGAGCCTCAGCCAGTCACAGCGTGCGAGTCAAGCCACCGTCCAGCTTTATATTCCGGCCCGTTCCGTAGCTCGCATCGGATGAGGCTAGGAGCCGCACCCGTCTTTCGCCACCTCAGCAACCGGTCCGGGTCGCCGCATCGTCTCGCGATCGACGACGAATCTGTCCGCAAACCTTGGTTTCAATTACGCTTTGGCAAAGCCGGTGCTCGCGATTGCTTCGCCATGTGAGTTCTTGGCTCCGCAAGAGACTAGAGCGGAGTGGCGATGTTGTTCGCATCGCCGTAAGCCGCGTCGCGCTCCGACGTATAAACGGGTTACCTTCGCGGGTTCTCGTGCAGACGCTTCTCTTTCAGTGCCGAAGCGAGCTTGACTAGCCCTTCTCGAATTTGCGCCCGCGACCAGGCCGCGAAGCCGAAGATTAGCGCAGGATCTAACTCCGCTTTAATGCAATAATAGGATAGCGATATGGGCCTGATCCCGATCTCTTCTCGAATACGCAAAATTCGCGGCAAATCTTCTTTGCGCCGCAGCCAGGCAACGAAGTGCAACCCAGCTTCCGGAATCTGTAGATTGAAGTGGTCGCCGAGCAAATTATTAAATTGTTCAATGAAGAAATCTCTTCGATCAGAATATATTCTCCGCATCCGTTTGATGTGGCTCAGGAAAAACCCCTCCGTCAGGAATCGTGCCAGCGTCGCCTGATCAATCGCGGAAGAGTGTTGATCCATCACGGCCCGGACTTTGACCATCGAATCTACCAACGGCTCCGGGACCACGAGATATCCCAAGCGCAAAGAAGGATAGAGAATTTTGCTCATTGTCCCCGCGTAGATCACTCGAGCGGAGTTATCGAGTCCCTGCAAACATGGCAGAGGTGGACCATTGAAACGGAATTCCGAGTTATAGTCGTCCTCGAAAATATAAGCGTTGCGCTTGCGAGCAAAATCGATCAGGGCAGTTCTTCGCTCGAGACTCATCGTGACCCCAAGGGGAAATTGGTGAGAAGGCGTCACGAAGATGATTTTGGGGGACGGCTGTTTGGACGAGGGAGCGACCACGATTCCTTCGCGGTCGATTGGCCTCGGAACGAGCGTTGCGCCGGCAAAAACAAAGGCCTTGCGCGCTTGATGAAATCCGGGATCTTCGATCCACGCGGCCTCGCCTGGATTTATCAACGCCATCGCGCTGATTAGCATCGCCTGCTGCATTGCGGCCACGACTACGATCTGGTCGGGATGGCAGCGTGCTCCCCGAAAATCGCACAAGTAGGCGGCGATTGCCTTGCGCAGGTCGGCGTCGCCGCGATTCGACGCGTAGCGCAATAAATGGGCTCCCTTTTTCGCGAGGACTTCCGCTCTGAGCCGTTCCCAAACTGCGATCGGAAATTCGTCGACCGCTGGGACGCCGGGGATGAGAGAGATGCTAGGCCCGCCGGTAATCCCAACATCAAATTGTTTTCCCCTGCGGTCATCGGGGATTTTCCTGACACGTTCCGAAATGCGCGGGGGGCGCTCGACTTCCGGCCTGCCTTTCGGCTTGCGCGCACTCAAAAAAGTTTCGGGAAGGGATTCTGCTAGGAACGTCCCGGATCCGAGCTTGGATCGCAGGTAGCCCTCAGCGTTAAGCTTCGAGAAGGCGAGGTTTACGGTGAGTCGCGAGATTCCGAGATCAGCGGCGAGAGCGCGAGAGGACGGGAGCCGCGAAGACCCGTCGCTAAAGCTCCCCGATCCCAATTCATCGCGGATTTGACGGTAGAGTTGCTGGTAGAGCGGTTCGACTGCAGTCCGGTCCAGTCGAATCATCTCGAAAGCTATGATCGAGCGCCGACGGCGCCTCTCGCTTATCGATTTCTTCATTTTAGATTTTAGAAGTTGTCGGTGGAACTGGCATGCTCCTTTCGCTCAAAGTGGACATTGCCACTTTATTACAATGCCACAACGATTGTTGATCATGTCCCAGCCATCGCCCGAACAGAATGGCTCGCCGGAGAAATCCGCAAGACTCCAACCCCATTCCCTTCGACGTCTGTTATATTGTTACGGTGCTTTCGCCCTCGGCTTGGCATTGTCTTATCCGTTATCTGCCCAAAACATTGAGACAAAATCTGACTCTGCCAAGGTAGCTTACTTCGCCGGCGGTTGTTTCTGGTGCACGCAAGAAATTTTCCGACAGGCGCCCGGGGTTACCTCGGTTGTTTCTGGTTATATGTTCGGTGCGGAAACGATCGAAATCGCCTTCGATCCCGCCAAGACGAGCTACGAGAAATTGCTGACAATATTTTGGCGGGCGCACGACCCGACCGAGGTCGATCGCCAGGGTCCGGACACAGGGAGGCAATATCGCTCGGCCATCTTTTACACAAATGATCAGCAACGTGAAACGGCTGAAAAGTCCAAGAGGCAGCTGCAGGTGACCCACACCTTTCCGAAACCTATAGCTACCGAGATCACCCGCGCAGGTGGATTCGATCGCGCCGACGAACATCATCAGAATTTCTGTCGCAAGAACCCGAACAATCCTTACATCCAGCAAACGCTCGTGCCGAAGCTTAAAAAGCTCGGCCTAAAGCTCCCTTGAAGTCATGACTAATATGTCCAGCCGGACCTGCCCCGCCGCATTTCGTTTGGTGCGCTGTTTGTTAATCGTAATCACAATTACCGCGGCTTACCCAGCACTTGCAATCGCCGGCGAAGAACCGCTCTTTCAAAGCTCCGACAAACAGACAAACCTCATAGAACTTTACACTGCAGAAGGATGTAGCAGTTGCCCGCCCGCCGAGGAATGGCTTAGCAAACTTGGGACACAACCAGGCCTTTGGAAAGATTTCGTCCCCCTGGCGTTTCACGTCGATTACTGGGATGGACGTGGCTGGAAAGATCGATTCGCGTCTGCTGCGTTCACACAACGCCAGCGCGCTTACACGGCTGCCTGGAACAGCGGTTCCCCTTACACACCCGCCTTTGCTGTCAACGGCCGCGAATCGCGCTCGCCGAGATTGCCTGCTGCAACGGGTGTGAGCGCGGGCACGCTGCGGATCACGCGCGCGGGCGGTAACCGATTTGTCTTTACTTATTCGCCGGCTTCCAAAACCGAGTCACAGTGGGATTTGCATGTCGCGTTACTCGGTAGTGGAATCGTTTCGAAAGTTGCAAGCGGCGAGAACGCCGGACGCCAGCTTCGACACGACTTCGTGGTTCTGAAATACGATCGACTACGAATGATCAGCAATGCTGGCGTCGTTCGCGCCGAGACCGCTTTATCCCGAGCAGAAGGGGCATCCCGCGGCGCGTTTGCAGCTTGGGTAACGATCCGCGATCAGATGATTCCCCTGCAAGCTACTGGTGGCTGGTTGCCCTAAAGAAGGGGGTAAGGGCGCGAATATGCATGAACGAAGAGCCGCTCGTTTTTTCCTTACTTTTCTGCTGCTCGTTTGTGGGATTACCGCGGCAAGATCAAACGATGCAGAAGCTGGGCGGATCCGGCGGCAACTTAGGATGAGCCAACCAGTGAAGCTCTCCGAAGAAGACTGGCGTAAGATTCTGACGCCCGCCCAATTTCTTGTTCTGCGTGAGCGGGCGACAGAGCCGCCATTTACAAATGAGTATGCGAACACTCATCAAAGCGGGATCTACCTTTGCGCCGCGTGCGGAAATGAACTCTTCGATTCTAAGACGAAGTTCGAGTCCGGAACCGGCTGGCCCAGCTTCTACGCGCCGCTCGCACAAGACAAGATAGCTCTAGCCGCAGATAGGACGACGGGCCTTTCGCGTCAAGAGGTTATGTGCGCTCGATGCCGGTCACATCTTGGGCACGTCTTCCATGATGGTCCACCTCCGACGCATCTTCGTTATTGTTTGAATTCAGTTTCCCTGAAATTGAAGAAGAGCAAGGATTGACAGGCGTGCTTTGAGTCGGAACGTGCTTGTTCACAAATCCCGGCGCGGACGAGATTGCGAAGGAAAAAGATATGACTGGGACTTATTCGGGGGCTGGTTTAACGCTGGAAAAGTCATGACCGCGGAAAAAACGACGATCGTCTTCGGCTGGCGCGTCTACGGCCTGGGCGTAATGGCGTTGGGCATGGTCTGCCTGGCGTGGGGGGGCTTCGACCCGGGGCAGCCGGTGCCCAAGGACTTTCCCGACCGCACCGCCCTGGCCTATGCCGCCGCTGCGTTCATGCTTGTCGCGGGCGCGGCCGTCGAGTGGCGTCGGACCGCGGCCTGGGGCGCCGCGGCGCTCACCGCCTACTACGCGCTCATTGTCGTCATCCTGATGAACGGCCGCGTGGTGCTCGCCCATTACGCCGAGTTCGGCACCTACAGCGGCGTCGCCGAGCAACTCGCGATCGCGGCGGGCGGGCTGATCGTCTACGCCACCAACGCCAAGATCGATGCGGCCCTGGCCGCACGCCTCACGCGCCTGGGCCAACTGGCGTTCGGGGTTTGTGCGCTGTTATTCGGGGGAGCGCATTTTTTCTATATGAACCTCACCGCCCCGCTGGTCCCCAAATGGCTGCCGCCTACGCAAGAGTTCTGGGCTTATGCGACCGGGGTTGGCTTCATCGCAGCGGGCGTTGCGATCCTGACGAGCGTGCAGGCCCGCCTTGCCGCGATCCTGCTGACCGCCATGTTCGCGTCCTTCACCGTGCTGGTGCACGTGCCGATGCTCCTGGCCGATCCCTCCAGCCATATGAACTGGAGCGAGAACGCCTTGAATCTCGCCGTGCTCGGCGCCGCCTGGGTCGTGGCGGATTCGCTGGCGCGGCCGAGGCGCTAGTGGAGCGACCCTAAAGCTTGGTTCCCACGTCTGACAGCGGCGAGGACGCGTTGAGGGTCCGCGGCGAGTACGTCTTAGGAGTCGAACGCGGGCGCGTCAGCTGCTCCTCGAACGGTGCCTCAAACAACTTCTCCGAGTATCTCAAGAAAAAGATCGGAGCAAATTAGAACACTGCCGGACCGCGGTTAGGGTTGACTGCGAGACCACGCCGCCGCAAAGTGGTCTTGCCACGTTGGCCTAAGCGGGTCTTGTGGTCACCTCATTTCACTTCGATGACCGGGATGGATGACTGGCGCATCGAGACTTCCCGGCGATATCGTTCCTCGAGTGGTTGGCATTCTCGGGTTTGATGGTGTAGCAACGCTGGATTTTATCGGTCCGCTCGAAGCATTTAAGGCGGCGCGGACCTATGATAACTACCATCGCACACACGCCTGCTATGAAGTAATAATCCTGGGTCTTACGGCCAGGACCTTCGTTTCTGAGTCTGGTGTCGTCTTTAAAGCTGACCAGACAATCCAGGCAGCTTCATTGCTGGACACGGTTATTATCCCGGGTGGAAGCGGATCTCAAATTCCTGAAATCGGCCGGAGCGTATCGACCTGGCTACGACGACAGGAAGGTCGCGTCCGGCGTGTCGCCGCCGTCCGGAGTGGAATCTATGCTCTCGCGCAAAGCGGTTTGGTTGACGGTCGCCATGTTGCTACTCATTGGAGAGTTTCTCAAGATGTTGCTCGGCGATTTCCGAAATTGAAAGTCAATCACACGGCTTCATTTTTGAAGGATGGCCCCTTCTATAGTTGTGGTGGTGGAACAGCTGGAATTGAGATGACGCTCGCTTTGATTAATGAAGATTATGGCTCGCGAGTCGCGCTCGACGTAGCGCGTGAATTTGTCATGCGTCTCCGGCCACCGGGAGGTGACAAGTCGCTGATCGATCCTCCGAAGGATGAACGGGAGTCGCCTGAAAGGCTGGCGGATCTTCCCGCCTGGATTCTCGCTCATCTGGATGACGACCTTTCTGTGGAAATGCTTGCTGAGAGAGCTTGTCTTTGTCCCCGCCATTTCAGCCGACTTTTCAAACGTGTTTTCAAGACCACGCCTGCCGAGTTCGTTGAGCAGTTGCGTCTAGGCGAAGCGCGACGGCATTTGATGATGCCGCGCACTACAATCAAGAGCGTGGCTGCGTCAGTTGGGTTCAAGAGCGCAGATGCGTTTCGCCGAGCCTTTGAGCGTCAACTAGGAGTTGCGCCTAGTGACTTCCGCACACGCTTTACTCCGGATATGGAAATCGGCCGGGGGCGTGCGCCGCGACGCTCAGCAGTCTCCCACAGAATGCGGCGGCCAACCGCATCGCAATGACGGATCGCCGTCGCCATCGTTGCGTGTTTCCGCGGCATGAGACATCCGATTCGCCGCTGCGTTCAACGTAATCGAGACAACACTTAAGCTGCTTCGATGGTTGCGTCGGGGCGGAGAGCGCCGTCGCCCGAAAAACCCGCCGCAACCACACGCAAGTCCGTCGCGCGCCGCACCGGGCGAGCCGTCCGTGGCAACTGACGAGGAACAGGCGTCCGAAAGTGTCGTTATTTACGTCCTAACCGTCTCGCTTCGGTCTGCGATATACGGTTGGTCCAGCGCGAAGAGGTCACAACCGAATTCGATGCTGATAACCGGAAAAGACAATGATGAACAAAACGAGAAGCAAATACAGGGAAGTTCATCAGGCCTTCCGCCAAACCTAACCAAACCAATGGAGAAACTAATGATAAGATACGTACTGAACACATTAGGATCCTTCCGCTCGGCTCTCGCAGTCGGCGTCGGACTTCCTTTCCTCGTGGCTGCCAGCGCCTACGCGCAGGCTCCCGCGCCCGAAGCGACAACCGAACGAGTCATCGTGACCGGTTCCTACATCCCCACCGCGGAGACGGAATCGGCTTTGCCGGTGACCGTGTACACGGCGGAAGTCCTGCAAAAGGGGGGCGCCAATACCCCGGTGGAAGGATTGCGCCAACTGCCTTCCTTCGTCGGCAATACTATGACGGAAAATGATTCGAACGGCGGCAACGGCCAGGCGGCTATTAACCTTCGCGGAATTGGTTCACAGAACGTATTGGTCCTCATTAACGGCCGCCGAGCGTTTCTCGGAGAGACCAATCAGGGGCTGGGTCCTGACATCAACGCCATTTCGATTGGCGGTCTCAGCCGCACTGAAGTTCTGAAGGATGGCGCCTCGGCTATTTATGGCTCGGATGCGGTTTCGGGTGTCGTCAACTTCATCATGCTCAATGGACCGGGAGAGAAACCTTACGAAGGAGCGGAACTGTTCGCCCTCTACGGAAACACCACCGACAGCGATGCACACGTCCGCCAGGTTTACGTCCGCGGTGGCGTGACAGGTTTGGACGGTAAAGTCTCCATTGCGGCGGCCGGCGAATATTATTCCCGGGCGAACCTGTTTTCACGGGATCGTTCCATCGCAACGACTGGAGATCTGAGCAATAATCCTACCGGGCTACAGCAAGGCGGCATCAATAACAACAGTCCTACCTTCGCCGGTCGCGTGGGCACCGACAATTTCGGACAGCTTGTTCTTATAGATCCCACAAACAATGCGCCGAACGCTTTGGCACCCGGCACGCCGGGCGCCTCTTACCGGCTATTTGACCGGCCGGCTGGAACGGATCCGAGCCGATTCAACTTCCGTGATTTCACCCCGGCTATCCCGGCGGTGGAAAAAGCAAATTACTACGTGACTGGCCGATACAAGGTGTTTGGCGATGCCCTTCAGCTCTACGGAGACGTCATGTATTCGAAGACGAAGCAAGACAACGGTCTCGCGGCCTCTCCCTTCGCTCTCCCGGCTTCGGTTGCGCAATCCTCACAGTTTAATCCCTTTGGGACGGATGTCACTCAGGTAAGATATCGGCTCGTCAACGAACTGGGTCTCCGCAAATCCTTCTTCGATAGCGACTACTATCGATACACCGCTGGAGTCAATGGGGATTTCAACTTCAAGGACAACGGGTTTATCAGCCGCTTTGGCTACGACTCGGGCTTTGTTTACGAGCGCTACGACAATCTACGCATAGACGCCGGTGACGCGCAGTTTACTCCGCTTGCGGCCGAAATCGCTGCGGGAAACTTCGATCCGTTCATCGGTCAGGCCGCGGCCACGGCCGGTGTTGCTCCGATTTACAACGCAGCCGGAGTCCAAATCGGCACGGCGCCCTACGATAACAGGGCTGCGGCGCTACGCGCTTCGTATCTCGGTCATTCAGAGTTCTACGAGCGTGACTGGCTGGCGGACTTCAAGGCAAATGCGCACCTCTTTCCCAATCTATGGAATGGTGGTGTCGATTTGGCCGCTGGCTACGAACATCGCGAGCAGGCCGCGCATTCAGTGCCCGATCCCGTGCAGGCAAATGGAGATCAACTTGGATTTAACGCCTCGCCCAATACCAAGACCCAGCAGGCGGTCAACTCAGTCTTTGTTGAACTGAGCGTTCCGCTGGTCACGTCAACGATGAACGTTCCTTTCGTGCGTTCCTTGGATTTCTCAGTGGCGTGGCGCTACGAGAAATTCAATGACACAGATCAGGAACCGCTGGACCCGGCAAACAGCACCGCAAGTTTTGACAACGTGAATCACAACGAAGATTTCGGTGGCACGCCACGTGTCACCTTGCGCTATCAACCAATCGCCGACTTAACGTTGCGCGCTTCATGGGGTCAGTCATTCTTGTCCCCGTCCCCGACCGCATTGTTTAACCCGGTCACACAAAACTTCCCAGTGGTTTTTGACCCGGTTAACAGAGTTACGCTTCAGCCGCCGAGCGGTGTTTTCCAAGGTGGGAACACAGCTCTGACGCCTGAAACGACGGACAGCTATACAGCCGGTGTCGTTTGGACGCCGAAATTCCTTCCGGGCTTCACGATGACGGCGGACGGATATCAGCTGTTTACAACGAATCTGTTACTGCCTGCGGCGAACGTTGCGCAAGTATTACTCTCGCAAGGCGTGATAGATCCAGACGGCTGCGGCGGTGGATCTGGAAACTCCGGAGCGTCAGGCATCCCCGGAGGCACGGGCGTTGGCATAACCCGCCTTGCAGACGGGACGCTGGATTGTATTGACGCTAATAACGCCAACGCAGGCAAACGTCTGGTCGAAGGAATAGATGTCACGGCGGTTTACGAGATTCCAACCGAACGCTTCGGCAAGTTCACGATCTCGGGGGGTTATAACCACATCTTTATCTGGAAGGCAGAGCCGGGCGCTGGCTTGGGGACGCACAACTTCCTGGGCGACTTTAGCGCCACACTTCCGCTGGCTCCTGGTGGCATTCCATTCAACAAGGCATTCCTCCGCGGCGAGTGGCAATGGAGAGGGTTCGACTTTATAGCTACGGGTAACTACATTGGCGATTACTTTGATGATCCCAACTTCATCCTTGGCAATGGTTTGGTTGTTGGTGATCCGGGAACGCTGCAGGAGCCGAACTTCCAGCTCCATCGCTACGTCGACAGCTACATGACGCTTGATATGCAGTTGAGCTACGAGTTTGTGAAGCCGGCAGCGGAGGCACCGCCTACCTATGCGAAGGACGCGAAGGACAGTAAGAACGTGATGCAGACAGTGGCGGACAGCTCATCGATCTGGCAGCGGATGCTCTGGGGCACCAAGCTCACAGTGGGCGTGAACGATGCATTTGATCGGAGTCCGCCAATTGTGCTCGGCGCGTTTAACGACAACTACGATACGTCGAATTACTCGATCCGTAACCGTTTCTGGTATGTGAGCCTGGACAAGAAGTTCTAAGCTCGAGTCGAATAACATTGCATCAGGCGGGTGGCAGAAATGCCACCCGCCTTTTGTTTTGTAAAAAGCAGGTTAAAGGGGTACGGTGCCCGAATCGTCCTCACAAAGATGTGTTGAAAAAGCTTGCATAGCCTCGAACAAAGCTGGATAATTTTATTATGCATACTAACACTCGTAGATCGACGTTTCGTTCCGCTATTTGCGGAACCGTTATTGCTCTGCTAGTCGCTTCGCCGTTCACCGCGGCGAATGCCAAATGGCTCGAGAAGGGAAGTCCTAGATTGCCGTTCGGTGTCTACTTTCAGGGATTGGAGGGCTCAGTAGTCCTTTCCTTGACTCTGGATAAGAGCGGCCGAGTAACAGGCACTCAAGTGCTGAGAAGCAGCGGATATGCCGCCTTGGATGAATTAGCCCGGAACGCTGCAGTTAACTGGCGGCTTAACCCGGATTCAGTGTTGCCTTCCGATTTCGCGCAGGGGCGAGTCGAGCTGGTTACCTTCCGGAACCCAAATCCGCCGAAGGCAATCCTTCCTGGTGCGGAACCGTACTGGGCGCAGCTAAGAGGATAGTTCTCTCATTTGTGGAGCAGGTTGCGACCGCAATGTGTGGCTGGGAACTACGATGGCAACGGAAATAGGCCGGAGCGTGGTTAACGCGATCTTGACATTACGGCGGGCGGCAGAAATGCCGGCCGCTTTCGTTTTGTGATGCCAGTGAAGGAGGCCGAGCTGTTACACTCGATCCTTCTTTTGCCAGCTTCCAGGGTAAACTGCCGTTCTCGGCGATCGGCAAACATCTCCAGCATCTCGCGCTTCCGTTCAGCGGCATGACCGCCGTCGGCCACTAGTGATGCGCTGCAAGCAGCGGGAGCAGGATAAACGCCGCGCCATCGGTCAGCCAGTGGGCAATGATGTTTGCCCAAAGATTTCCGCGCCAGACATAGAGCAAGGTCAGCACCAGACTGCCGAACGCAGCGATGATGACCTGTGCCCAACCCCATGAGGTCAAGTGGGCAATAGTGAACAGGAGCCATGTGGTCACCGCCCCCAAAAATTTGCTTCCCGTCAATTCGCCGATGCGCTCAAACCCATAGCCCCGGAACGCGGTTTCTTCCACTACGGCCGCTCGCGTGACGTTAAGCAGGCGGAACCATAATGGTGCTTGAATTATAGATTTCAATTGCTGGTCAACGCTCATGTGAAGCGCCGGCAACACGAACTTGTAGATCATCCCGACCCCAATGAACATCAAGACGGCGGCGAGAATGCCGAGCACGATATCCCATATGCCGGGCTTGCGGAACCCGATTGAAGAAAGCGACTTGTGTTCTACAAACAGGACGTAAAGAACAATGGCGCCGAAGAGAATCCACCAAAGCACGTCCCCACCGAAGAGAGGCCCGAGGCCGCTATAGCTCCTTCCGAGATCACCCAGGTGGCAGAAGGGCAGGCCCAATGCCAGCAGCAGACCGATCAGTATCTGAATGCGGCGCGTGTTGGATTGCGTCGCTTTCATGGCACCCCTTGATGTATAGTCTTTTCACGACAAATCCACGCTTTTCACGTGTTAGATGAAGGGAAGCGCCGTTTGGATGCGGAGGACCTGCCGCGCCGATCTGCCCACGTTCAAACTTTGGCTATCCGTTCGTTAGGTCGACCGTGAACTGTTTGAAGGGCTGATGCTCTTACCCCGAACCGACGTTCAAAGGCGCGACGGAACGTGCCGGTATCCCTAAAACCAACGGACTCGGCAACGCTTTGAAGCGTTTTTCGATTCGTCGAAAGCCGCCGCCTTGCCTCGTTCAGACGTAAGTTCTCCACAAAAGTGCCAGGCAGGCTGCCAAAGACACTTTTGAAGGCTCGGCTAAACCCCCGTGGACACATGCAGGCTCTTCGCGCCAGCGCGTCAACCGAGAGATCCTCATCCAGGTTGCGAACGATCCATGCGACAAGTTGTGCGAAACGATCCATCGATTGATTTTGAAAATACAATGGTTCGATAGGTTGCTCTTCTACATTACGCTGGGCCAGATACATGACTAGCTCTCGTCCCAACGAAGAGGCAACCTGTCGTCCGTAATCTTCCTCGATCAACATCAAGGAAAGGTCAAGGCCGGCAGTCAAGCCCGCCGACGTATAGAAAGATCCGTCTCTTATCAGCTGTTTCTTGTGATCAACCCGTAATTTGGGAAAGCGTTCGGCTACATCTCGGGCAAAGCGCCAGTGTGTAGTTACATCGCGTCCATCGAGCAAACCGGTCGGCGCCAATCCGTAAATGCCGGTGCAGACCGAGGCGATGCGGCGGGTTTGTTCGGCACGGCTCCGGATCCACTCTGAGACGGCACGGTTCACCTCCGGTTGGCGCAGTCCGCTGCCGCCAGGGATGATGATCGTATCGAACTCAGGTGCCGTCCGAAGAGTTTTCTGGGGTTTGAATATCGTGCCTGATTCGGCTTTGAAAGGCGCGGCGGTCAAACCGACCGTCCAAACTTCATAGCAAGGGATGCGGCCACCATAGCCGTCGTCTAACGCCGCGGCGGCGAAGGCATCAGCTGGCCCCGCGAGGTGCGACGCGGTAATGTTCTCAAATCCAAGAAGGCCGATGCACTTTGGCGCCAGGTTTGCAACCACTGAAGAAGTATGAGCCGTGTTACCGCTGCCGATAGGACATTCGAAACGACAATATGAGCTATTCTTTCCTTTTCGTATTGTGGCTTGAACTACCCGAATCCGTCGGATTGCTGCGTGCGCCGGGAGAGAACCTGCTTAATGTCTTTCGGTCGGATATGACGCCGGGTAGTCAGCAAGCCTTATCCGCGGCTGATTTTCACTAACCAAACATGCATGGAATGAGTGCCCGCTTTAGCCTGATGGTTACGGCATTGCGGCATCGCAATTTTCAGCTCTTTTTTGGCAAAGCGTAATTCTCCTGGGCGCATCGATCGCTTGGGTAAGCCAACAGCTTCCGCAGCCCGCACCGGCTGGTTTATTTTACACAATCGCTACGCGACGGTCACCGCATCGTCATAAAAGCGCTAGAGGGTGCTCGCATGGATATTGACGCTCTGCACTCGGCCCTCCTCTCATTTACCCTCCTGTTTGAAAAGCTTCGCTTCGCGCGCGAGAAGCTCCCAGCGACTGAAAGGACTCGATCTGACTTCGGACAATTTCTCAATGAACTGGAGCTTGATCTAAGAATTGCGACGGCGACGCTGGCTGGCGAACTCGGTTTCACCGTTTGTCGATGCTGCTGGCCGCCCAAAGTATTGGCGACCGATCTTGAAGGGCGCGTCAGGTGTTTGGGTCCCGTTGAAAGGAAGTCGGGAAGTAAGACGTCAGCCTCCGCTCGGAGGTTTTCCGCGGGAGCGCGACCGACTGCAAAGCTAGGCGCCTCGAAAAAGCCCCTGAATGGCTCGTCGCGAATTGCAGTGCAGCGCGCCGGGACCGGAGGGAATCGAAACTTGACCTTTTCAAGCGTTCGTAAGAAGGCGCATTGCTCCAACTGGCGACGCGATGGGGTCAGCGGTAGGACGTGAGCTTTCCCCGAGGACAAACCCTCGATTGTAACATCAATCCGAAATTGACAATTTGGTTACCTACGAGAACGGCAAGCTGCTCCAACAGAAAGCATGACGCAGTGGATTGCTTCCCTTTGGCGGGTCGGCAAGTTTACTGTTGGCCTACGAAATTGGGCTTTTTGTCCACGAGTTGCTTCTCCAGTGCGCTCGCAATTACTAACGACATACTCGGCAACCTGAGAGCAGTTCAGTCTTGGTGCACGAGCAAGACGTGTGGGACTAGCGATCGCCGAGCTTTGCGACAACCGGCTCAGTTGCCGGGAAAGATGCGCGGTATCTGCTGCCTCTCAATGTCGCTGTTATGGCCGTTGGCTTCTTCTCGCCCGGATGAAGATCGGCAAATCTGCGCAGCACCTACTTAAGAAAAGCCGGAACATAACGGTTGAGAGCCATCCAGGCGGGAGTGGCTACTGGATGCCACGTGGTCTCGGTTTTCGATTGGGTTTATCTCATCGTTAGTCTTTAGTCGCGTTTTAGTTCAAGCCGCCGATTCTTCGAATCGAGCGTGACAATGAAGTCTTTGAGCATGGCGGAGCCAAGACTATTGAAGCCGTCATGGTAGTCCAGGCGCGGGTTTTCGAATGAGAACTTCCCGACGCGGATTGGATGCGTTTTCTCGAGGCGACGCACAGTCCGACCGGGTTGCCTCGAATTCACGCAACTGTCACCTGGCCGTCATACGGTTGTAACAATCGCCTGTCAGCCTCCGAGCCGTCGTCAGAATACGACCGCGACGAATCGAAATGATTTCGCCGTGCTTAACCCATCGCGGCCAAACCACAAACCAGGAGAAATAAAATAATGTTCGGTAGGAAACTAATGTTCGTCGGGCTCGCGGCGAGCCTTGTGTTGAGCACACCGCCTGCACACGGCGAAGACTCAAGCGCCTTGCTTGATCTACTCGTGCGCAAACACATCATCACCGAAAAAGATGCGGCTGAAGTTCGAGTTGACTTGGCAAAGACAAATCCGCCCCCAACTACAAGCAGCGCATCAAAATTGAAGCTTTCGACACCTCTCACCGAGCTCGAGCTCTACGGAGATGCGCGCGTCCGTTATGAGGTTCGTAACGGGGAAACCGGTAACAACGACCTAATCAACGGACCGCATGACACTCAACAGCGAAACCGTGAACGATACCGTCTGCGCCTAGGGTTGCGCGGCACGCTGGCCGACGATTGGTTTTTTAACATCCGGTTGGAAACAAGTCAAAGTCCGCGCAGTACGAACGTTACCTTCGGAGATGACACGTCGTCCAGTTCACCAGGCGGCGGCGGGCCTTTCGCAAAAGGAAGTGACGGTATCAACGTCGGTCAAGTCTACCTGGGGTACAAAGGCTTCAAGGACATCACACTTATAGCGGGGAAGCTGCAAAATCCGTTCGTCACCACGTCCATGGTGTGGGACGCCGACATCAATCCCGAAGGTCTATCCGAACAATGGAAGCATACCTTCGCGCTGGGCGGTAGCGGGCCTTCGCAATCGGTGGAGTCGAAAGATGGCAAGGAAGTCATCGCGGCCGCCCCTTCGGGCATGACGATCGATGTTTTCGTCAACTTTGGGCAGTTCGTCTACGACGATGCAAACCCGGAGAATCCGATCGGGCCATCGCCGCAAGGGGTTCCTAACACCGATGCATTCCTACTCGGTTGGCAGGTGGGCGCGAAGTTCAACTTCACCAAGGACATGTATTTCCAGTTTGCGCCGACTGTTTATAACTACACTGGAGCAGGCGACACATTTAACACGACATTCGTCGGCGATCCGGCATTTAGGAGAGGTACAACGACCGTCGTGCCGAACCAAACCGGAGTGAACAATCTTCTGGTATTCGAGATGCCGGCGGAGTTCGGGTGGAAGATTGGGAAGATACCGATGCGAATCTTCGGCGATTTTGCCGTCAACCTGGATGGAGACGAGCGCGCAGCCGCCGCGGGCCATCCCGACGAAGGAGACCAGCGCTATGCCTATCAAATCGGCTTCGGGATCGGTAAGATTAAGGCCAAGAACGACTGGGCTCTCAGCGCTTTCTGGCAGCATACCGAGCAATATGCGCTTGATCCCAATTTGGTGGACTCCGACCTCTTTGATAGTCGGGTCAATATCGAAGGCGTAGCAGTCACGTTGGGGTATGCGGTTTCGGACGCGGTTACGGCCAACCTCACCTATGGATACGGACATCGCGCAGACCGCAACCTAGGCACTGGCGGCGTCGGCGACATCGGGATTAACGCCCTCGACAAGTACCAACTATTTCAGGCCGATCTGAATTTCAAATTCTGAATAAATTACAGCCGCAGGTTAGGTTAAGAAATGCATTCCGCAGATGTCCGAACCGTCTGCGGACGCCTTCCCTCTCTAAAGCGGCCGGCTGTAACTCGTGCAATTTTCCGTCACGGAAACGTGACACTAAAATTTTTGACTCCGTCCCGGGCACCCGTGCACTCTGAGGAAGAAATCAGCAGATCAAAAGCACCCACCGGCGGTCGGGAATCCCACACAACCATATGAACAATCCAAACTCCGAAACGTTAATCTTTGTCCCCCCAATTCTCGCTACGCGCAATAATCAAACACCTATGAAATTCCAGAAAATCCTTGGCAAACTTTTAGCGTTCGGCCTGTTGGTCGCCTGCGCAAGAAGTGTCTCGGCCCAGATGATGATCAACGGAGCGGGCGCTACTTTCCCGTATCCGATCTACTCAAAGTGGTTCGACGAATACGCAAAGGTCGATCAGTCAGTTCGCTTCAATTATCAATCGATCGGCTCCGGTGGAG
Organism: Spartobacteria bacterium; assembly: GCA_003169695.1. Lineage (GTDB taxonomy): Bacteria > Verrucomicrobiota > Verrucomicrobiia > Chthoniobacterales > UBA10450 > AV80. Next base: position 138,459 of record PNAS01000034.1, on the reverse strand, counting down.
GGCAAAAGCAAATCCTCGAGCAAACCGTTGATTTCGGCGCCTCCGACGGGCCGATGAGTGACGACAATCTTTCAAAAGCGCCCAGCAAACTTCTGCACATCCCAACCGTCGCGGGTGCCGACGTTGTTACTTACAACCTGCCAGGGGATCCCGCGCTTAAGTTCGACGGTGAAACGATCGCCGGAATCTTTCTCGGGCAGATCAAGAAATGGAGTGATCCGAAGATTGGCGCCTTGAATCCCGGCGTGAAACTTCCCGACCAGGAAATCATTGTTGTGCATCGTTCCGATGGCAGCGGCACGACCTACATTTGGACTGATTACCTGAGCAAGGTCAGTCCGGAGTGGAAACAGAAAGTCGGAACCAATACCTCGGTAAACTGGCCCACCGGCATTGGCGGTAAAGGCAACGAGGGTGTGGCGGGTCAAATCAAACAAACGTCGGGGGCGCTCGGCTACGTCGAGCTGATTTATGCTGTGCAAAACAAGATGCCGTACGCGGACGTGAAGAATGCCGACGGCGAATTCGTGAAAGCATCGCTGGCCTCAATCACCGCTGCGATGGCAACTGCTCAAATTCCAGACGACTTTCGTTTCTCGATCACGAACGCTCCAGGCAAAGATGCTTACCCGATCGCCGGCGCGACATGGTTACTCGTTTACGAGAAGCAGAAAGACCCAGCGAAAGGCAAGAAGCTCGTGGAATTCTTGAAGTGGGCAGCCAAGGACGGCGAGAAGATGGCGCAGGATCTCCAATATGCGCCGCTCCCAGAAAACCTGCAGAAGCGCGTCTTGCAGCGAATTGACGAAATCAAGATGTGACCGCTTCGGAATCTCCGGCCCGGAGCTAGCTGGTTATGAATGTGGTCACACGCCCCAGTATTCCCGGCGAAACCGAGCAACCGAGCCTCGCGACGCAAATGTCGCGACCCTCGCGTTTTGGCGACCGCGCATTCGAGTGGCTCACGCTAGCGATGGCGCTGGCGGTAATCGCTCTGGTTTTCTTGGTGGGTTGGCAGCTCGCGCGAGGCTCACAGCTGGCAATAGCGAAGTTCGGTTTTCATTTCCTCACAACCTCGACTTGGGATCCGGTCGCCGAGCAGTACGGCGCGCTGCCGTTTATTTATGGCACCATCGTTTCGTCGCTCATCGCCTTGATCATTGCCGTCCCGTTAAGCATCGCCACTGCCGTTTATCTTACCGAGCTCGCACCGCTTTGGGTTCGCCAACCGCTCGTTTCGCTGATCGAAATGCTGGCAGCGATTCCGAGCGTCATTCTCGGCCTCTGGGGTATTTTCGTAATGATCCCATGGCTGAAAGCTCATCCGTTCCCTCTGCTCAAGACGCTCTTCGGATGGACGCCTTTTTTCGAGGGACCGATCTACGGCATCAGCATGTTGGCGGGCGGCATAATCATCGCAATCATGATTCTGCCAATAATCACCTCGGTGTCGCGTGAGATTCTCCGCAGCGTCCCCAACTTGCAGCGCGAAGCAGCGTATGCGCTGGGCGCAACCCGCTGGGAAGTGACGCGCATTGCGGTTCTGAGTTATGCAAAGAAAGGGCTTGCGGGCGCGGTTATCCTCGGCCTTGGGCGCGCCCTGGGCGAAACGATGGCCGTCACGATGGTGATCGGTAATACCCCGCAAATCAAAGCATCGCTTTTCGCGCCTGGCTACACGCTGGCCAGTGTGATCGCCAATGAATTTACGGAAGCGACTACTGACCTGTACCTGCAGGCCTTGTTCGAAGTGGGGCTGGTGCTTTTTGGCATCACGATTCTCGCGAACCTGATCGCCCAGGTTCTCATTAAGACCATGGCCGGCGCGACGACTACGCGTGCGGTCCAATAAGAATGCAATCGACGCCCGGCAATAATCGGAGGTGGCGCACGATCAAAAGTGCGATCGTGTCGGCGCTGAGTTTTATCGCCGCTATCCTCGTAGTTGCGCCGCTCGGGTTCGTCTTCTTTCATCTGGTGCGTAGCGGTGCGGGTGCGGTCAATCTTAGCTTTTTCACTCAATTGCCGAAGCCGGTGGGTGAAGCTGGCGGCGGTATGGTAAACGCAATCGTTGGCACCGCGGAGTTGCTCGGGATCGCTGCTTTGATCGGAGTGCCGGTGGGCGTGCTTGGCGGGGTGTATCTTGCCGAATACGGGTCGGCACGCTCCAACAGGATGCTGCGTTTTATCGCGGACGTATTGAACGGCGTCCCATCCATCATTTGGGGCGTGGTCGTCTACGGCCTCGTCGTTCTGAGATTCAAAAGCTTCTCGGCCTACGCCGGGGGACTCTCGCTCGGTCTGATTATGATTCCGCTGATCATGCGTACGACGGAGGAAGTGCTCCTGCTCGTGCCCAACGGCTATCGAGAGGCTGCGCTCGCCCTCGGCATCAGCCGTTGGAAAACAATTGTGCACATAGTGATGAAGACTGCTTCCAAAGGAATCGTCACCGGCATCCTCCTGGCGCTCGCGCGTGTCGCCGGTGAAACGGCACCGCTACTCTTCACCGCATTCGGGAACCGCTTCTGGAATCACAGCCTTCGCGAACCGATCGCAGCCCTGCCGCTACAAATCTTCACCTACGCCATCTCGCCTTACGAAGATTGGCACCGGCAGGCCTGGGCCGGTGCGCTGGTGCTTATCGTCGGGATCTTTTTTATCAACATAGTGGTCCGCCTTCTCACTCGTAACCCAGCATTTCGTGTTCTATGAAAGAGGCTGCTGCATGATCGAAACAGCCGTGCAATCACCAAACTCCATGTCACAGCAGGTCACTGATCAAGGGACGCACTTACCGACCGTCGCGCCGACGGAAGTCCCCGCGTTCAAAGTGCAGAACTTGTCGATTTGGTACGGACAGAAGCAGGCGATCAACGACGTCACAATTGATATTCCCTCGAAGACGATTACGGCGATTATCGGTCCCAGTGGATGTGGCAAATCCACGTTTTTGCGCTGCCTGAATCGAATGCACGAGCTTATGCCGCACACGCGCGTTGAAGGGAAAGTCCTATTCCAAGGGGAGGACCTCTACGGGGCAGGTGTTGATCCTGCAGCGGTGCGTCGCCGCGTCGGAATGGTTTTCCAGAAATCGAACCCTTTCCCGACCATGTCCATCGCTGAGAATGTTACGGTTGGTCTCAAACTCAACGGACTGCGCAAGCGCAGCTTGCTTGACGAGCGATTGGAAAAGTCGCTGCGGATGGCTGCGCTTTGGGACGAAGTAAAGGACGACCTCAAGAAGCCGGGCATGAGCCTCTCAGGGGGTCAACAGCAACGCCTTTGCATCGCTCGTGCGATCGCGGTTGAGCCGGAAGTCGTGCTAATGGACGAACCGGCGTCCGCGTTGGATCCAATCGCGACGATGAAGATCGAGGAACTGATCGGTGTGCTGAAATCCAATTACACGATTGTGATTGTCACCCACAACATGCAGCAGGCGAGCCGGGTTTCGGACAAGACCGCCTTTTTTTATGTGGGCAAGTTGATTGAGTTCAACGATACGAAAACACTTTTCAGTCAACCGAAGGAAAAGAAGACCGAGGATTACATCACCGGACGATTCGGTTGAGCGCATGGTCAAATCCCGGCACATCCTTCACGATTTCGACGCAGCCTTGGATTCGCTCCGCGCCGATGTCTTGATGATGGCGAGCCTGACCGACCGCAATCTCCAGAACGCCATGACCTCTCTCTTCGATCGCGATCCGCAATTGTGCGCTATCACCATCTCGGACGAACAAGAGATCAATTCGCTCGAAAAAACCGTCGATCAAAATGGTATTGACCTTCTCCTGCGTTATCAGCCGGTGGCGTCTGATCTGCGCCAGGTGGTGTCGGCCATGAAGCTGAGCAGCAATTTGGAACGGATCGGCGATCAAGCCGTCAAGATTGCGCGCCGCTCGCGCAACCTGAGTATGGAACCGGAACTCGATGAAGCAGGCGCGCTCGGTCCGATGTTTATGGAAGCGACCGGCCTCTTTCGGGATAGCGTCCGTGCCTACGCCGATGGGGATGTCGCGCTCGCCCGATCACTTAGAGTCCGCGACAGCGAGATTGATCAAATGAACCTTGATATAGCGGATAACCTCACCATCAGCATGGCGAAGCAGCCGGACCGAATCCGCGATTATCTGAACTTGCTGTTTATCGCGCGCCATCTCGAACGCGTCGGCGATCACGCCAAGAACATCGGTGAAGAGGCCGTTTACGCCACAGCGGCAGAAGACATTCGACACGCCGGCAGTTCCTTCTGATCTCCCAGCCGATTGCGCTGAGAGAGCGCCGACATAATTCGCGTCGTGCTTCCTACCGTCCTCCGACGGTCACCGGTTATTGGGTTAGGTTAACACGAAAGCCCGCTGGCTCTCCTCGGCGGGCTTTCCGTTATTGGGGTGACGCTCCGCTCATCGCTATCACGTCGGAATCACAAGGTGCAGTAGTCGGAGAAAAACGTAGGCGAGTCCGCCGGCGCAAGGAATGGTTAAGATCCATGCCCAAATGATTCGCTCGGCGACTACCTTATCCACGCCGCCATGAGGTTTGGCTGCTCCGACTCCCATGATCGAGGTGGTGATTGCGTGCGTGGTTGAAACGGGCATCCCAAGATTGCCGGCCACGAGCAGGATCGTCGCCCCGGTCGCTTCGGCGGCGAAGCCGTGAATCGGCTTCATTTGCACGAGCTTGTGTCCCAACGTGCGAATGATGCGCCAGCCGCCAGCCCACGTCCCCAGTCCCATGACTACCGCGCACGAGACTTTGATCCAGAGATGGATCTCGAACTTGGGCGTGTGGAGAAAGCTGAGAAATGGCGGGAGATGTTCGAGCTGTCCGGTCTTCGTCGCCGTGAACGTCGCCAGCGCGATGATCCCCATGGTCTTCTGCGCATCCGCGAACCCGTGTCCCCACGCCATGTAGCCCGCGCTGAATATTTGCAGTTTGCCAAAAGTTTTGTTGACCGCCCACGGAGTCCATTTGTGCACGACAATCAAAAGCAGGGTCATGACAATGAACCCGCCGACGAACCCGGCGATTGGCGAAGCAATCATCGGCACGATAACTTTCGGGAGAAGCCCGTCCCAGGCGGTTTTGCCGGCATGTGAATCTATTTTCGTTACCGACCATTTGATCACATTCCAATTGTTGCTGGCCGAGGCGAACGCGGCGCCGCAGAGCCCGCCGATGAGCGCATGACTGGAACTGGTCGGCAAGCCGGACCACCACGTGAAGAGATTCCAACAAATCCCCCCTAGCATCGCGGCCAGAATCGTCATGGAAGTGACGTAATTCGTATCGACGAGACCGGCGCCGACGGTCTTTGCCACGGCTGTGCCGGAGAGCGCGCCGAGGAGATTCAGCGCCGCCGCCATGATCACGGCGACGCGTGGTGTCATCACCTTGGTGGAGACGACGGTCGCAATCGCATTCGCCGCGTCATGAAACCCGTTGATGTATTCGAAGACGTAAACCGAGAGAATGACGATCAGCAGGAAAATCATTGCCTCGTCCTATTTGCCTCTCCGCGCAGCGCGAGGCGAGAAAAGAATGCGGTAGAGATCGACGAGGTGATCGCACTACTGGATTAATGCATAGTGTCCGTATGGTGTCTCTCGACCGCATTGGTTCGGTTGGCGCTCTTATTGCGGCGATCGCGGCTCCGTGTTGTTTCCCGCTGTTCGCTGCCGTTGGGACGGCCGCGGGATTGGGTGCGCTCGGACACTACGAAGGTGTCATCCTCTACCTTTTCCAAGGCTTCGCGGTCCTGACTCTGGCAGGGCTGGCGCTTTCGTATCGGCGACACCGCGACCCCGCGCCACTGATCGTCGGCACGCTTGGCTGCGCCAATCTCGCATATCACTTCTATTTTGAGTTTTCTCTCCCCGCCCTTTACGGCGGCCTATTGGGTTTAATTGCGGCTGCGCTCTGGAATTATGTCAGCACAAGGCGCGGCCATCAGCCGGTTCTGCAATCAACCGTGACTTGTCCGCATTGCGGCCACAAATCAGAAGAAACAATGCCCACCAATGCTTGTGTCTTCTTCTACGACTGCCCCGCATGTAACATCCGCCTTAAACCCCGCGCTGGAGATTGCTGCGTGTTTTGCAGTTACGGCTCAGTTCCCTGTCCGCCCATTCAGACCGGCGAATCACACTGCGCCTAAACTTCCTTAGATTGCCCGGCCCGTTTTGGCCGGGGCCAACGTATTTTGGATATCCATCCACATTCGGAGTCGCTGCAGTTTCGGTGCTCGATGGTATTGCGTGGATTTGCAAGGGGGAAGTGGACTTTGAGCAAAAAAACACCCATCGGCCTCCGGTGCGTCCGCCTGTTCGATATTATACGTCCTGAACAAAACGGGTTTCTTCCCGCAGCATAAGGGGCATGTGAAAGCGAAGCGGGGTTACGGCTGACAGACCGGCCACGGCCCGGATGCGCGGTTCACCGTCGTCCTGGAAATCCCGCCCGTGGATTCTCCAAATACGGCCGTGCGCGCTGCCATAGCATCCGAAGTTAAGAAATAAGAGCTGGATTTCCAGCTCATGTTTGACCTATGAAGGACAAGGCTACACAAAATGTGACTAAGGGCGCCCTCGATTCTCAGCCGTTGCTCCAGCAACCTCGGCACGCCCCGCCGGTGGGGCGTGTGCTCCGCATCCTGCTCGGCCTCGCGCTGATGGTTTACGTGACGCCTGTTTACTTCCAAGTTCCGGCGCGAGTTTCCGTGGAGGTGTTGCTGGTGATGCTTGGGTTGATCGGCGTCTACAGCCTCATCCATATCGTTATATCGCGACGAATCAGCGCCTTTGGCCCGCGCCTCGGAGCCGTCGCGGCGTGGGGATTACTAGCCGCGCCGTGTCTTGCCAGCGCCCCCGGGTCACCGATCCTTGGTCGCGGAGTGGGTGAGCTGGCAGCAGTCACCTTCCTCGGCATCTCGTTGGTGGTTGCTGGCGTCCGCGCCGCTCCCGGGTGCGAGCTGATGGCGATCCCCGGTCTTCTCGTTGGGAAGCACACCGAACTGGCGTGTCTCATCTTCTCCCCCCTCGATTGGCTTGAGCGCAAGTGGCGAAGCAAACGCGGTGTCGAACCAATGACTTCATCCCCCAAATCAAATTAAGGCACTGCCCGGGCCGCAATTGGGAGTGAGCGCAGCCGCTGTTTAGGTTTTGGACCGTGTGGACAATTATCCCGCCAGGTGTTCACATCGAGTGGAAAATCATTAACACATGCGCTTACGGGAAACGGAATCCGACGACAGCAGCCGTCCTGAATTTTGGGATGCCCGTTACGCAGCGAGTGAGACACCGTGGGATTTTCACGGCGTGCCCATGGCGTTGAAAGCATTCCTCACGACTTCGCCGGCTGGAAGGGCCCTGATTCCAGGATGTGGGCTGGCTTATGAAGTCCGCGCATTTCACGAGGCCGGTTGGAAGGTAACCGCGATTGATTTCTCGCCGGCCGCGGTGGAACGGGCACGATCTGAACTCGGAGCGCTCGCGAGTCGCGTCGTACAAGGCGACTTTTTTTCGTACGATTTCAGTGCTCGACGTTTCGATGTGATCTACGAACGGACGTTTCTATGCGCGCTGCCGCCAGTTTTATGGCCGACTTACGTCAACCGCATGACACAGCTGCTCCGCCCAGGTGGAAAACTCGTGGGTATTTTTCTCTATGGCGATCAAGTCGAACCACCGCCCTATCCGTTAAGTCCGGAGAAGGCGCGCGAATTGTTTAAGGAAAAGTTTTCATTGGCGAAGACCTTGTCCGTTTCGGACTCACTACCAATGTTCGCCGACAGTGAGCGCTGGAACGAATGGGAGCTGATCTGATCAGCCGCCTGCCGCACTTCGGCGACTCTGCTTGAGTCCGAAGATGCGAACGAGATAAGATCGACAATGCACTGGGTGAGACGCGCTACCGTGAATATTTAATCCCACCCGCTCTCACTTCGCTTGTAAAGTGCATTTGGTCGTTGGAAAGCGACCGGTCGATTTACGCCGCGCGTGTGCGAATTGCCGAGAAAGCTTTGCTCACCGGTCTGCATAATCGCGCTCTGACCGGCCGGGCCGCCGAAACTGATGAAACCGAGTTTCACCCAGAAGCGGAAGGCTTGGGCAAAGGAGGGATGTGAAACCGAATCGGCTTTTCCGGAAGCTTTGGTCATAAGCGCTGGAGGAACGAATACAGGCCGTCGAAGCACGCTCCGCCCCGCCGCAGAAGTTCGTCGTCTGATATTCCAAGCTTCGCCCATCCTTTGAGCACGCGGTCTATGCCAATGCATTCGTCGCGCTGGAACTTTTCATCGTCGAGGTCGGCGTCGTGGACCATCTCGCCGATTTTCCGCAGAGCTTTGTCGACGATAGAGAAACGCCGAAGCAAAGTTTCGAAAGTGCAGTCTTCGTCGTGGTGAGAAAATTCCACGTCCGGAAAATCGAATGGAAGCGCGTTGGGCACCAAGTCGGCGGCAGGCGCAAAAACAAAGGTAGCGGTCGAGTCGATAAAGCGCCGAATTAGCCAGGCCGAAGCCACACGATCAATCTCCGGTCGCGGACGTGTCATCCACGTTTTGCTCTGAAAGTTTTTGGGATCGAGTTTTGGGGCGGCCGTGCTTTTCGGCCGCGCCGAGCTTTGAATCCGTTGCAGCAAAACTTCGGCATCATGAGCCCGAGGGGCGTTAAAGAAATCGACCTCGCGAATTCTGCGAAACTCTTTCTTCAGTGTCTCCATCTCCCCGGCGAACTGTGCGTCGCGCCTCTTGGTTCCCCTTCGATTTAAACTGCGCAATGAGTTGGCGAGCTCCGCATATTGAGAGTCGCGAGCCGCATTAAAGAGGCCAATGAGTTTTTCGTCTGAAAGTCCCTCGATTTCTTGCGCCCGGACCAGGGTTGATTCGCCGCCGTAATCCTTCACTTGCTTCGCCAGCCACTGAAACAGTTCATACTGCGCAGCGGTGTCCGGGAGCAGGTAAGTGGACGTCTTGATCTGGATCGCGCCGGACTTTTTCAATTTTCGCCAGACGGCTACCCGCTCCGTCTTGTGTGTGGCCGGCAAGCTGTAAAGCAACAATAGCCAAGAGTGCGCGGACATGTGGGACAAACTTCTCATATTTTTGTTGACTTGAAATGAAATACGTCTTTCATATCAGCTTCTGGATTACATTAAAGGTCCAATCCACTCTATCAATTAAGAAAGAGATCCGATGCACGATCTTCGCCTTTCAATTCGCCTCTTGCGCAAGAATCCCGGATTCACTTGGGCGTGTCTGCTCGCCCTCACGATCGGCATCGGCGCAAACACGGCGATTTTTAGCATAGTCAACGCGATTCTCTTGCGGGCCGCTGCAGCCGCGCGGCGATTTAATCTTTTTCTCACCGGAATCTTTTCCGTCGCCGCGGTGCTTCTGGCGATCAGCGGCGTCTCCGCCGTGATTTCATATTCCGTGATGAAGCGACAACAGGAGATTGGCATCCGTATCGCGCTCGGCGCGCAAGCGCGCGATATTCTCAAACTCGTGCTTGGTCACGGAACGAAGCTTGTCCTGATTGGGGTGGGCACCGGAATTGTCGCAGCAGTTTTTTCTACGCGGATCGTGTCTAGTTTGCTTTTCGGAGTCAGTGCGATTGATCCACTGACTTTCATTGCGACTTCGTTCCTCCTGGGACTCGTCGCGATTCTGGCCAGTTACATCCCGGCGCGAAAAGCCACGAGAGTCAACCCAGTGGCGGCGTTGCGAGGTTCCTGATTTATGACCGGAAAGCCGGCGGCGACGCCTGTGGACATGATCGAGCGGATCGACAGGTGTAAAGGATCGACGAAAATTCCCACCGTTCCCGGTGCGCGCACTGGATTGTTGGTCCCAGAACTTAACAGTCTGTTTGAGGCCACTACGCATCCCGGAATCAGAACGCCGGGCTACGGGGTACGCTATCGAATGAAAAAGGAAGACTTATGAAAATACGAAAATCATTGATCATTATCCTGGCCGCGAGCGGATTTACCGGCGCGAATTTATTTGCCGCAGCCGCTGGAGTCGACGGTGCGAAGATCGATCAGATCACGGGGCTCAAAGGCAAACTCAACGAGAAGGAGGGCGTCTACAAAGTCAGTTTGCCGCGCGATGACGTGAAAGTCACGGTCGCAGGGTGGCAGATGCCGCCTTTCATGGGGCTCGGAACGTGGGCCGCGTTCCAAGGCACGAACGATAAAGCCATGATGATGGGCGACACCGTTTTGTTCGAAGACGAAGTCAATCCGGTGATGTCAGCCGCGCTCGACAACGGGCTGAGCGTAACCGCGCTGCACAACCATTTCTTCTTCGACGAGCCCAAAGTCTACTTCATGCACATCGGCGGCGAAGGCAGCGTCGAGAAACTGGCCGGTGCTGTGAGAAAGGTTTACGACACCATCAAAACGATCCGCGGGCCGAACGCGCAACCGGGGAGCACGTTTGGTCAACGTGCGCTCGAGAAAAGTCCATTACCCGCGAAGAGTTCCATCACCCCCGCAGCGCTGAACGAGATCTTCGCGATGCAAGGCGATGCGAAAGATGGGATGCTCAAGTTCACCATCGGGAAGAAATCGACGATGGGCGGCATGCCGATCGGCAAAGAGATAGGCGTGAATACGTGGGCGGCGTTCGCCGGCACAGACGACAATGCGATCGTCGACGGCGATTTCGCCGTAACCGAAGATGAATTGCAACCTGCGCTCAAGACGCTTCGTCAGGCCGGCATCAACATCGTCGCCATTCATTCACACATGACGCACGAAAACCCGCGGATCCTATTTCTGCATTACTGGGGCAGAGGCTCGGCCAAAGATCTGGCTAACGCAGTCAAAGGCGCCCTGCTCGTGACAGGGTTGTCGGGCGTCACCACGACAGTTTCGAATTGAAACGCATGCGCACATTTCCAAATGAGAACATTACTCATTGCATCTCTCGCCGCGACCTTAGTTGCAGCAGTGTCATCAGCCGATACCGTGAACTTCGATCATCTTAAGACTGGAGCAGCGCCTCCTGGATGGACGGCGACGCAAACCGGCAGCGGCTCCGCGAAATGGTCCGTGGAGAAGGACGATTCAGCCCCGAGCCAGCCGAACGTGTTAAAGCAATCGGGCGAAGCGACCTTTCCCGTTTGCATCAAGAACGACGCCAGTCTCCAGGATGGTTTCGTCGAGGTGAAGTTCAAACCGATTGCAGGAAAGGAAGATCAAGCTGGCGGCGTTATCTGGCGGGTGCAGGACTCGAACAATTACTACATCGCGCGCGCGAACGCACTGGAGGATAACGTCACGATCTATCACACGATCAACGGCAAGCGCGTTGGGTTCAAAAACATCAACGCGAAAGTCACCTCCGGTGTCTGGCATACGCTTCGCGTGGATTTCGAGGGCAATAAGTTCACCGTCAGCTTCGATGGGAAAAAGGTGATCGAAGCGAACGACGAAAGTTTCAAGGAGGCGGGCAAAGTGGGGGTATGGACGAAGGCCGATAGCGTGACTCTGTTCGACAATTTCACCTACGGAGCCAGGTGAAGCATTTAGCGCTCAGTATTATCATTGCCATAGCCGGCAATCATCTCGCCGTCGCCGAACCGGGCGGCGCGGCGCTTCAACTAAAGCAGACGATCCCGCTGCCTGGAGTGGAAGGTCGGATCGATCACCTCGATTTGGACGTCGCGGGCGAAAGGTTGTTCGTTTGTGCGCTCGGCAACAATACTGCCGAAGTGCTCGACTTACGCAAAGGCGAGCGCGTCCACTCGATCAGCGGCCTCGGAGCGCCGCAGAGTCTCGTTTATGTCTCAGAACTAAACCGGCTCTTCATTGCGAACGATAAAGGCGGGCTGTGCAACATTTATGACGTCAAATCCTGGCAGCTTATCGGCAAGGTGGATTTCCAGGATGACGCGGACAACATGCGTTACGACAGCGCCGCGAAACAAATTTACGTCGGCTTTGGCGGCGGCGGAATTGGAGTAATCAACGCAACGGACGGCAAACGCGTCGGCGCGATCAAACTCGCAGCGCATCCAGAAGCTTTTGAACTGGAGAAACACGGGCGGCGAATTTTCGTAAATGTGCCAAACGCCGGTCAGGTGGCGGTGATCGACCGCGACAAAGGCGAAGTGATCTCGACGTGGAAGCCCGATAGAGCCTCTGCAAACTTTCCGATGGCGCTTGATGAAGCCAACCACCGGCTGTTCATCGCGTGCCGTAATCCCGCGAAACTTGTCGTCCTTAACACCGACTCAGGAGACACAGTCACGACGCTCGATATTTCCAGCGACGCTGACGAAGTTTTCTACGACGCAAAACGACGACGCCTTTACGCGATCTGTGGAGAGGGCTACGTCGACTTCATCGAGCAAGCAGATTCGGATCATTACAAGCCGGCTGCGATAATTCCTACGGCAAGTGGCGCCCGCACCGGTCTTTTCGTACCGGAACGAGACGCCTTATTCATTGCGGTGCCCCATCGCGGCACGCAGGTGGCGGAGATTCGGCGATATCAGATTCAGTGAAGTGCGGGCACGGCGAATCGTCAGCATGTTCTTTCCAGCCACGCGCGCTGAATGCTCCATCAATTGAGCCGATTTTTATCGGAAGCTGTTGCATTCCGCGTGTTCGGAATGGATGTTGAATCGGCACGGCTGGAGCTGTAGTTTGACGCGGGATGCGAGCGACGTTGCGACTTCTGATTTGCCTGGCGATCTCTGCTTCGATCGCTTTTGCCGTAATCCCGGCGCAATCGGCAGTTCCGCAAATCGAGAAAGCAAGCTGCTGCGCGAAAATGAAGATGGACGCGCCGCCAAACGATTGCGGCCATCATGCGCCGAAATCGGACCAGGAGAAGCAGTGTTGTGCGGCTTGCGCTTTCGGCCTTGGCCTCTTTTTAACTTCGGTGACGCCGTTCGTCTATTTGCCATCCGGCGAGGAATCTTTTGCCACGCTCTCCATTCACGAGCACCTCCGCTCGGACCGTCCACCCGTTCCTCCGCCGCGCGCCTGATCGGTTTACGGCGTTGGCTCGCTCGGAAATTCGGGTGAGGGAGAAGGAAACTCAACAGGAGGATTCTATGAAATACCTATTGATGATCGTGGCAGCTCTCGCGCTAGTCGGCACAGCGAACGCAACTTCGCGTTCCGCTGATTGCTGCGGCGGCGGTGCTTGCTGCCTGCTCAAATCAAGCTGCTGCGCAAAGTAGCCGCGGCTGATAGTTAAACGGAGCCCCCGCTGGAGAAATCCGGCGGGGGCTCTTGTTTTCGGCGGACCTCCGGGAAGGTGACAGTTACGGCGCCTGCGTCCTGAATGCCGGAACCGGCGTGATTTGGGGCGGCGGTGAACTCACGGCCAGCGACAGAAGCTCGGAGACTGTGACAAATCTGAACCCTTTCGCCAGCAGCGCATCGAAGGTTGCGGGCATCGCGGTGATGGTCTGCGCGTGGATGTCGTGCGAAAGCATGATCGATCCGGGCTTCGTTTCGTGGATGATCCGCTGCGCGACAATCGACGGCCCAGGTTCTTTCCAATCGAGCGGATCGACGTCCCACAAGATCACTTTGTAACCGAATTCACTGTTCACCCATTGGCGCTGTTTCGGCGTCAGCTCGCCATAAGGAGGACGCATGATCTTCGGATGCGAACCGATCGCCTGCGCAATGACGTCGTCGGTGCGTTGGAGCTGGCTGCGCACGGCCTCGTTCGAAAGCTTGGCGAGATTCGGATGCGACCACGAATGGTTGCCGATCTCGTGTCCCTCAGCGGCGGCGCGTTTCAGGATCTCAGGATGCCGCTGTACGTTCTCGCCCAGCACGAAAAAGGTCGCTTTGATTTTTTTCTGTGCCAGCAGGTCCAGGAGCTTCGGTGTAAGGGTCGCGTGCGGGCCATCGTCAAATGTCATCGCGATGTAGGGTCCATCGACGTGAACAGAACTGTAAGTGACCTTAGCACTCGCGGAAGGCGATGGGGTCGCCGCTGGTCCAGGCCGCTGTGAAGCGTCACGCGGCGATTGCGAATCTGCACTCTGTGCATAGGCGACGCTCGCCAAGAAGCAAAGACAGAGAATAGAGCGCGACAACATCAGAACAGAGATCGCAAGAATTATCGGATCAGAGCCGAATTCTGAGTTGGCGCGGGGAGCCTTGCGTCCAGCGACCATTTTCTTCCCGCCCCGACCATGAGCAGAAAGACCAACCCCAGCCACATGCACAGGTCAGTGCGCGCTTCGTGGAGCATGCTCAGCAATCCGTAGCGCGGCAACTTCGTGAGAGAAAATCCCCAAAAACCTTGGCCGAACAGAATGGGCATCTTGGTTGAAACGAGCGCAACGCTGATGTCGATCAGCAGCGGAATGGCGGCGAAGCGCGTAAGCAGACCAATAATCACCAAAGCGCCGCACACGATTTCGATTCCACCGACAAACGGCCCCATCACTTCGGGCGACAGGATGCCGATCTTCGCGAACCGGCCGGCCCCGAGTTCTCCCGGATAGAGGAACTTTAGAATCCCTTCGACGAGGAACACGCCGCCCACCATCAGGCGGATGATAACTGTCGCCGCAGGCGCATTTGTCTTCAGCAGTCGACGCATCGTCAGACCTTCGGCGTGAACTGCGCGAGGTCGTAAATGCCGAGCTTCTTCTCGATCTCCGCGACCTTATCGACCATCTTTTCAAAGCCATCGTCTCCAAAGAGTTCGTCTTCTTTCTTTTCGAAATCTTCGCCTAACGAATCGAACTCGTGCGCGCTGACGATGCCGCGAAAGGCGGGGAACAAAACGGTGTCCTCGCGCGCCTCATGCGGATTGTACATGCGGATGAACTGGCGCATCGAGTCGGCGAGCTTGTGCCGGTCGTCGGGATTTCTTAACGACTGATTGTTGGCGAACTGGATGGTGATGTCCGTTAGCCGGCGCCCGCCCTGATGCTGCCGCAGAAGCACATCGACCAGATCGGTCAGTTTGTTCGCCTTTTTGAAGCGCGGAAAGAGGAAGTTCTCTTCAAGTTTTTCGTGATAATCCTCGACAAAACTGCGGATGATTTTGGCCGATTCCTGGATCGGCTCCGGCGGCAAATCTTGATTCGCTTCCATGCGCCGCAGCGCTTCGCCGTAAACCAGCAGGATGCGCCTAAGCACGCCATGCTCGCGCATCAGATCCTCGGGCGGCGACACTTCAATTGTTTTTCTTTTCATCTTCCTTCGCGAGCGGAGTGCGCGCGCTCGTGATCATGGACGAGGCGATCACGATGCCACCGGCTTTGATGAACTTTCTGCGGCTGGATTGATCGAGTAGTTCCATGGTCGTTAGAGTCCTCCAATCACTCTGTCGCTCAAAAATCGCCTCCGGCGGCTTTTCTGGCCGCAACTGACACCTGTCGCGAAGCATGCATCGGATTACACAAGGACACAAATAGGCGCGGCTGATAGTTAAAACGAAGCCTGGCTGGAGAAATTCGGCCGGGCGCTCTTGTTTTGCCCTGGAGAAACGGCACGCAAACACGATGAATTGAACGTGCTCGGCTCTTGCCGGCGGCAGCCTTGTAGTAAAGTAAGGCATGCATCGGTCCGATCAGTCTCAATTCCGGCACTCCCACGATTTTACGCACGATTTTTCACAGGCAGAGCGACGCACTCGGGCGGTGATTGTCATCACGGTTGCGATGATGCTTCTGGAGATCACGGCCGGCGTCATGTCGCATTCAATGGCGTTGCTGGCAGATGGCTGGCACATGAGCACGCACGCCATCGCATTCATTATGGCTGCGGTTGCGTACCACTTCACGCGCCGGCATTCCGCCGACATCCGCTTCAGCTTCGGCACGGGTAAGGTCGGTGTGCTCGGCGGCTTCGCCAGCGCCATCGTCCTGTCAGTCATCGCTCTGCTCATGGCCGGTGAATCGGTTCATCGACTTTTTTCGCCGTTATCGATTCATTTTAACGAAGCCATCGGGATCGCCTCCCTCGGTCTTTGCGTAAATCTTGTTTGCGCTTTCCTTCTCAAAGGGGATCCGCACCATCACCATGGCCACGCGCACGGGTCCGCCCAGGATCATCATCACGATCTCAACCTGCGCGCCGCCTACTTGCACGTGTTGGCGGACGCGTTCACGAGCGTCCTCGCGATCACCGCTTTGACTTCGGGTAAATTCTTCGGCTGGTCGTGGCTGGATCCTGTCGTTGGAATCGTAGGGAGCGGTGTTGTCTTTTCGTGGGCCTACACGCTTTTGCGCGATACCGGGGTGATCCTGCTCGATGTCACGCCACCAACTTCAGATTTGCCGGACGAAATTCGTCGCGCGATCGAAAGCGATAACGATTCGATCGTGACCGATCTGCATGTCTGGCAGGTCGGCAGCGGCAAATTCGCAGCGATCGTTTCCATCGTCGCGCACGAGCCGAGGACGTGCGAGAGCTATCGCTCTCTTCTTCGCGAGCACGATGAGCTCGTCCACGTCACGATCGAGACCCAACAATGCCACGACCACGAGTCGTCTCACGCGATTGGCTAGTTGGTCTTGATTGCAGTCGCGTGCCTTATGATTTTCAGCCCTCTGCTTCCTATGTTGTAATGACCGGCCGAATCGCTGGCAATTGAAGCGCGCCCACAGGCAAGCTCATGCAGCCTGTTTAGATTATTTCCAGCTTGCAGCGCAGCATCGACCTCCGCGGCGTTGGCATCTGGGAACGCAATTTTGTTCAACTGCAGCTGCCGCTCACGCAGGCCGAGCCCATAGGTGACAATCCGCTTCCAGAGACGCGCATTCAGCCTCAGACGAATCCAGGTCTGCTCCGCTCCTTTCATGCTTCCGGATGCGCGGAGTGTCTCGACAAGCTCCCGGTGAAGGCGCGCCTTCGGATGATTGGCGATTTCCGCTGGCGTTTTCATTGTGGCTCATCCGTCGCCGCCGAAGAGAACTAGAGAAGGGGATTGGACCCTGGCTCCAGCGGCTGACGAATAAAGGCCGAATGAAGTTCTAGAAGTCGAAGGCGACCGAGCCGTAGAACCCGCGACGCTGGCCGAACTGCGGCGCGCCGACACCGATGCCACTGCCGTCACGCAGTTCGTAAATTTTATCCAATAAATTCACGACATCGAAGCGCACGACGACGGAAGTTTTTTCGGTGAGCTTGAACCGGCGTTGCAGGCTGAGATTGAACGTCTCATAAGGAGGATTCTTCTGAGTATTGGCGAAACCACGCCGAAGCCCGTTGCCGTAAAGGCCGTCAACCGCCGCCTTCCAATCGTTCCAGGTGTAGGAAACTCCGGTAGACGCGGTGAAACGCTGGTCGTGGTCGAGAAAAACCCAATGGTTGTTGATGTAGGCGAGTTCAGCGGGATCGAAGAGAAATTGTGCGGAGCTGACCTGCGTTCCCCGCGCCCATTCGTAGCCGGCGTTCAAGTAGGCGGAGAACGGGCCGTGATCGTAACTGGAAGTAATTTCGCCGCCGTAGATTTCGCCGCGCTTGTAGTTAAAGGACGAAAGGATGAGCGCCTGGCCGAACTGGCCTTCGTCGAGCGTCGAGTGCGAACTCTTATAGAAACCGTCCAGTCCGACGTTGAATCCTTCGGCGATTTTTTGCGTCACGCCGACATCGAAATAGTGCGCTCGCTCGGACGTAACCGGCGAATCGTTGGTAATGGCCGATTCGTTCGTCGTGCCAGCGAATTTAGCAATCGTGCTTTGATCGACATTCTCCAAAGGGGGCGGGGTGAAGTAGCGTGCATAGCCGCCGTGAATGACGGTGCCCTTGAACGGTTCGTAAACAATGTTAAGTCGCGGGCTGAGTTGGTTTTCGCTGACGAACGCATTCACGAAGTCGAGGCGGCCTCCGAAATTGATTGTGAGCTGCTCGAACGGTTTCCATTCGTCCTGCACATAGAAGCCGTAGAAGTAGCCATATTTGTCGCTGTTATCGACGATGTTGAGCGGTACGTCGCTCGTCTGATTGCCGTTTGCATCGACGGGAAACACGAGCGTGGCCGTCCCGACGGTGGCGTGCTGTTCGCTGAAAAGAAGACCGCCGCGAAGCGTGTGCTGGTCGTTGAGCTTGTAGCTCGCGTCCAACTCGACGCCGTTTGAAAGAATGTCACGATCGACGCGCGAAGCAACGCCGTTGAAAATCAGATCGCCAACGTCGTCCGGCCGGAACAACACTGAACTGTAACGTGTGAAGATGGACGCCTGCATGCTGAAATCGTCCACTGTCTTCTGATAGGTGAGGATCGCGTAGGACGATTGTTCGGTCTGGTTTTCGTCGAGTTTCGACGAATCGAAAGTCGATCTTCCCATATCGGTGAATGCGCCCGTTTGCCCCGGATTATTCGGGATCTGGAAGTCGCTGTGATTGCCGCTCAGGAGAAGCGTCAGGCGGCTCGTCTCATCAAAGATGTAGGAGAAATAGCCGAACAGTTTGTCCTGATCGGTGTTGTCGTGGATCGGATTGCTGCTGCCGGTCGGATTCTCAATGCCGATGCCGCTGTGCAAATAGCTGGTCGAAACGTAGGAACTGAGTTTCCCGATGACGCTTCCGGACTCGAAGCTCGGCTTGATCGTGTCGAAACTTCCGACGTAAACGGACGCTTCGCTTTGTTGAAAGGCGGCTCCGCTTTTGGTGTGGATGTCGATTACGCCGGTCGTGCGAAAACCGAACTGCGCCGGCAGCGCGCCCGTGATGAGCGAGATATTGTCGGCGAAACGCGTCTCGAGCTCCTGGCCAAAACCAGGAATGCTTTCGGGCAAGAGCACGTCGTCGATGCGGTATTGCAGGTTGGCGTGCTCGCCGCGGACGTGCAGTTGTCCAAATGAATCCTGCGCCACGCCGGGGAAGCGCAGAATGGTTTGGTTGAAAGACGCGTTTTCCCCTTGGGCCTGCGAATCCAGCCGGTCGGGCCCGACCGTGTAACGCGTGGCGCCGAGGCTCGGGACAATCTGCTCGCGTGAAACGTCGAGCGCCTCGCTTTGGACGACGACGCGTTCAGTCTCGGCGGTGGCGACCGATGTGGGAGAAGCCGCTGGTTGAACGGCATCCTGGGCCGCAGCAAAGCTCGCAACGGCGAGCAGTGCTGCTGCTGTAATAACAAATTTTTTCATGGATAAAGTTTTGGAAGATCATTTTGTGAGTGCGGTTGATGCGGCGTTCGCAAGGCGAGGCCGCAATGGTGGGTGGGCGTGCACGAAATTCGTGCCGCAAGACGCGCGAGGAACCGAGACGCCGATACTCCGCGCGAGAACGCGGCTAGAGCCCGTGCTTAGGCGAGCGCCGGCGGCGCGTGTTCGAAAATGCGCGCGCCGAGAAAGGGCGAGGCGACCCAAACTGGGCGCAACGCCGGGATGAAACAAAACTGAAGGGCGGGGACAGGGGCTACAAAAAGGGGCGCAGGGGTCGTTTGCTGATAAGTGCCGGAACCGATGAGCGTGACCGCGCATTCATGCTGAGCGAACTTCGCGTCGGGGTGAACCAGTTCGTGCCAGCGCGGCGAGACGCTGAGTGCAAGCGCCAACAGAAACGCGGCGCATACCCAGCTCGCGATTGCGCCGCGAATCACCGAGGTCGCCAAAGGCTGCATCAACTGGCGTTGCATCGGTTCCTAGATTCTGCGGATTGCTTACCCAACGCAAGAAATTTTCTCGCCGGTCCTTCGTCGTGTTTCCGAACGTGTTCGGGTCGCTGCGCTCCGTGATTCAGGAGCGAAACATGAAGTAGGCGGCCCCGGCCAGGCAGAGTCCTGACCAAAGGTAGTCGAGCTTAATGGGCTGATTCATGTAGAGAACGGCAAACGGAGCAAAGACCGATAGCGTGATGATTTCCTGCAAGACCTTCAGCTGGGCCAGGCTCAGCGTCGTATAGCCGAGCCGGTTGGCAGGAACTTGAAACAGGTATTCAAAGAGGGCGATGCCCCAGCTCAGGAGCGCTGCGATATACCACTTTTTGTCGTTCCAGTTTCGCAGGTGTGCATACCAGGCGAAGGTCATGAACGTGTTGGAGAGGATGAGAAGGAGCGCGGTGCGGAACAGGATGGCCGATTTCACACCGCAACCATAGCGCCAGGCCGGCGGAGTGCAGCCGCAACCGATCGTTCAGAGAGAGCGAAACGAGCTCTGCCGTTCTCGAGTACGTCGGTCGCCGGGATCATTCATCGGCAGTGGTGACACTCGGTCGGGAAAACAAAAACGATATTTCATTCATTTCCGCCGCGAGCTGTTCTCCGATTGGATCGAGATAATGCGCCAGTTCTTCCGGAACCCGCCCGTATCCCTCCAGAGAACGGCTGTTGAGCTCGGCCAGCATTTCCCAAAGGATGGTGGCCTGGCCGACAACCATCTGCGAGCTAGCCGGCCTGCTGGGCTCGAGTCGAAGATCGTCGCGCAAGCGCAGGATGTGTTGGCGCACTATCGAGCTTTTCTGGCGGAGCTTTTTCTTCTGCGTTGATGAAAACGTATCCTGTTGTTGATACATTACGCCGGCCGGCTGCGGCCGATCGATCCAGGCATCCCATTCGCAAAGCGCCTTATCGACCAGTTGCAAGACAATCGAGATGCTGCGGCGATGATTGTCGCTCAGTTCGATCGATCGGCTCGTTGATCTCTTCACGTGTCTTCGACTGATTGAATCGCGAGCCTGCGGCGATAAAGGCGGCCCCAGGCGTGCATGGCATCTTTCGTCGGCTGGAAAAATTTCTGCGCGAAAAGTGTGGGCACAAACGCGCTCAGGATAACTACAGTCACGAGGATGGTGTACTGTCGCTGGTCGATGATCTTATTCTGGAATCCAAAGAGCGCGGAAATCGTGCCGAAGGTCAGCCCGGTCGCCATGAGAAGCGTTGTGTAGGTAGCTTCGCGCTTACTCATGAAGTGCATTCGCGCAAGCGGCCAGACCCCGACGACCTTCGTCACCATTTTGAGTAACAGCAGACCGGCGACAATCGCGAATGCAGGCCAGAGAGCGGGAAGAGAGACGTAGAGGCCAGCGCGAATAAAATAGAAAGGAGTAAACATTGCGAACGCGATGCTGCGCATGCGATGGACCAGGGTTTTGTCACGCAAGAACACACCCGCCACCACCAGTCCCACGAGATACGCGGGAAGAACCGCTTCACTCTTCGCGGCAGTGGCAAGGCCGCCGAGAAAGAACAAGACAAAAAAGATGAACTTCACCTCCGGTTCGCTCACGCGCGACGCTCCGAGGCGGTCGATGATCGATTTCGTCCACGTCGGCATAAACCAAAGCACGACGCACATGACGGCGACGAAGACAAGCAGCCACACGTTGAAGTTTGCGAAGAGTCCGCCGAGCGCGAGCACAGTCCCAAAATCGGTAATGAAACACGCGGCGAGAATCATTTTCCCCATCGCCGTGTCGCTGTATCCGCCTTCAATCATTACAGCATAAACGACCGCTACCGAAGTCGTCGAAAGCGCGATGCCCGCGATCTGCGCCTGATGAAGCGACCAGCCGAGGACAAATTGGGCGAAAAGCCACACCACCGCAAAAGGCACCGCGAACGAGATGAAGCCGATAAGTGCGCTCGCGCGCAGATTCTCCTTGAGCGAGCGCGGGTCGATTTCGGCTCCGGCGAGAAACGTCAATACGCCGCTGCCCAGCATCGCCAGAAAGCCGATCCACTCATTGTTCGCCTGAAGATGGAAAAGATTTCCGGCGAGGACACCGACGAATATCTCGATCAGCGCGACAGAAATTCCGGCCCAGATCGAGACGAGACTCGCGACCAGGGCGAGGCCCATCCAAACGGCGGCGACAAACCAGATGTTTTGAAACATGCCTCGTTATTCCGACTCTGGTCGTTCGTGGCGGTAATGAATGACTTTGATTTTCTCCAGCGTGACGAGACCGCCGCCAATCATCTCTTCGAGGTCCGGCAGAAAGCCGTTCACCTTTTCCTCACTGTCGACGATCTCGATCACAATCGGCAGGTCCATAGAGAGCCGCAGAATCTTGGCGGTGTGAATCCGGCTCGCGGCGCCAAAGCCCATCGGTCCGCGCAAGACGGTCGCGCCCGCGAGATGGCGCTCGCGCGCTTTCAGAACGATCGCTTCGTACAACGGGCCATGTTTCCAGCGGTCGCTTTCGCCGATGAAGATCCGCAACAACATTGCGTCTTTGGGAATTTGCATAGTTTCTCCTTACGGTTTGTTAATCATCGAGACAGAGAAGTGTCCGAGCCAGACGGCAAGCAGACAAAAAGCAAAAGACGCGATGGCGTTGGTGCCGCGCGCAACCACTCGCCCTCCTGAGCGAACGAGAGTGTTTGCAGGCTAAACGACGAAAATGTCGTGTAACCTCCGCAAACGCCGATCATGAAGAATTCACGAAATGAAGGGCTCACAAGCCACCGTCCTTCCGGATCAGTCAGCGCAGCGAAGAAGCCGATAATGAACGAACCGGTGACGTTCACCGTGAGAGTCCCGTACGGAAAAGTCTGCCCGTAGCGCTGCGCTACCACGCCCGAGATCCAGAAACGCGCGGCGCTTCCGATTGCACCACCTTTGCCGACCCGAAGATAACTGAGCATAATAAAACTCCTGCCGCGCATCGCTGCGCTAAACAGGAGTCATTAGCTCTGAACCGGTCAGGCGGTTTTCCCGGCACCCGGGAAGGCAAACTCCATTGCCCTGATCTAACGTTAATGAGCCCAAGCTTATCGTCAATGCCTCACCTGAATTCGGATCGCTCGGGCATCAACGAGAGCCCTAATCGGCGCGTCAAGTCCGTTATGGTGGTTCCTGGATTCTTCGGAGCAGTCGCGTCCCGCAAGAATTCCAACCATTTTCGACACAGAAACGTAACAAAACTCACTTTGTCGGAAGGATGCCGCGCCTGCTATTTTTCGGAGGGGAAAAATGCAGACGCTCGATCCACCAACCCGCATCCGGAACCTCCGCGTCGTTAGGGCGCCGGCGCTCCGCAGCCTGCGCACGGCTTGGATTTCCGACCTGCACCTTGGGACGCGTAGCAGCAACGCCGGAGCGTTCCTGGAATTCCTGCGCGATCACGATTTCGAGACGCTCTACATCGTCGGCGATCTGATCGATGTCTGGCAGATGCGGCGTGGAATTTTTTGGCCGCAGCAGCACAACGACGTCATCCAAAAACTCCTGCGCAAATCGCGCAAAGGCACGCGCATCGTTTACATCCCCGGCAATCACGACGAATTCCTCGGAGGCTTTTGCGGTTACTACGGCCATATCGCGATCGCAAAACATTTCGTCCACACCACCGCCGATGGGCGACGCATTCTGATTATTCACGGCCATGAGCTGGATGCCGTCGTGCAAAATGCGCGCTGGCTCGCGTTCGCCGGCGACCTTGGTTACCAGTTTTTGCTTTCGCTGAATCCACTCATCAATTTCGTGCGCCGCCGCTTCGGCCTCGGCTATTGGTCGCTCAGCGCGTATGCGAAGAAGCGCGTCAAAGACGCCGTCAATTTCATCGGCGAATTTGAAAAAGCGATCGTGCGATACGCGGAGAGATACGCGGTCGACGCCGTCCTGTGCGGCCACATTCACAGCGCCGGAATCCGGCAAGTCGGCGCGGTCACCTACTATAACTGCGGCGATTGGGTCGAGACCTGCTCGGCTCTCGTCGAGAATTTCGACGGCACGATTGAACTGCTGAATTTCAATCCATTCCAATCGCCGTCCGCCGCGGACATGGAAAAACCGGAGTTAGCTGAAGCCTCATTATGACAACGATCAAATATAAGCGCGCACGCGCCAAATCTAGGGAGACCTCTCCGGCGAGACTGCTGGAATCGGAATTGGAAAAACTTCGTCGCGATCTGCGGGCCACGGTCCGCGCCTACGCCGCCCGCCTGGAGATTGGTCTGGCCGAGAGCCGGGCGGCGCTCGAATCAAGCAAGCCCGCCGAAGAGTTATCGCGCGAGCGGTTGCATCAGCTTCGCGATCTGACAATCCTCGTGCGCAAACGCAAGTTGAAGCCAGAGAAGGGCCGGCGCAAAGATCTGCGCAAGATCGATTCCCTCATCGAGGACCTTCAGCTTCTCGTTCCGAACAAGGCCCAAGGTTAGAGAGTGATTTCTCCGAAAGGCTTTTTTATCGCCGGCTTTGCGGTCGTGCTCTTCTGTGGCAAGAGCGCGGCCACGAACTGTCGCTCCGCTGGTTTTGCGCCTGAAATTGTGGTGAGCGTCGCGGACCAGGAACTCGCCTTGATTGCGAGGGGGAAAGGCGTAAAGCGATTCCCGGTTTCGACTTCGAAGTTCGGCACCGGCGACGCGCTCGGCAGTTACCGCACGCTGCTGGGCGAAACATTCGTGAGCGCGAAAGTCGGCGATGGATTACCCATCGGCGGGGTGATCAAGAACCGGAATGCGACCGGCGACATCGTAAGAGCCAATGCGCCTGGTCGCGACGCGATGGTCTCGCGCGTGATTTCGCTGCGGGGGATGGATGGCACCACGGTGAACACGCGCGACCGCTGCATTTACATTCATGGCACCGCCGAAGAGCAGTGCATCGGGCGCCGTGCCAGCTTTGGTTGCATTCGCATGCGCTCGAAGGACGTGATCGTGCTATACAATTTGGTGCATATCGGAACCCACGTCCGGATTTCCGCGAAACCGCTCCACGATTTTCTCCCGCCCGAAGAGCCCAGCCTTCTCGCGCGAGCGGATTAGCGGTGAACAAGCTCGCTGCTGAATTTTTCGGAACGTTCGCTCTCGTCTTCGCGGGCACGGGCGCGATCGTGATCAACGACGTGACCGGCGGCTCGGTCACACACGCAGGTATCGCGTTGACTTTTGGACTCGTCGTCCTCGCGATGATCTACACGGTCGGCGACGTATCCGGGGCGCATTTGAATCCGGCGGTCACGATCGGATTTTTCGCGGCCAGACGGTGCGGGTTGATGACCGTTCTTAGTTACATCGCGAGCCAGTTCCTCGGCGCAACTGCGGCGAGCCTGCTCTTGCGTTTTCTTTTTCCTCAAAACGAAACGTTGGGGATCACACTTCCTGCCGGAAGCGTGATGCAATCGTTCATCCTCGAAGCCGTTCTCACTTTCATTCTGATGTGGGTCATCCTGAGTGTCTCGACCGGCGCGAAGGAGAAAGGGATCACGGCCGGCATCGCCGTCGGATCGGTCATCGGGTTGGAAGCAATGTTTGCCGGGCCGATTTGCGGCGCGTCGATGAATCCTGCCCGCTCGTTCGCACCTGCGCTGGTCTCGATGCACTTCCAAAATCTTTGGATTTACCTGGTAGCGCCAGTCCTTGGCGCGTTGATCGCAGTCCCGGTTTGCCGGCTGATTTGCCGGGAAGAAGCATGCTGCGGACTGGCGTCTTCCGTGCCGGACGCACGTGATCAGAACGGAAGCGATGAAATGTGAATATGAGCAACCCAAAAATCCTCTTTATCTGTGTCCACAACAGCGCGCGCAGCCAAATGGCCGAAGCGTTCCTGAACGATATCTGCGGCGCTGAGTTCGAAGCGCAGAGCGCCGGCCTGGAACCTGGAACGCTGAATCCGCTCGTGGTGGAAGTGATGCGCGAAGCCGGCTTCGACATTTCCAAAAACAAGACACAGGCCGTCTTCGATATTTTCAAATCGGGCCAGCTTTTTGCCTACGTCGTCACCGTTTGCAGCGAGGCTGAGGCGAGCGGTTGCCCGATTTTCCCCGGACCCACCCAGCGTTTGCATTGGCCTTTCCCCGACCCTTCAAGAGTGGAGGGCACGCGCGAGGAAAAGCTGGAGAAAATCCGGCAGATCCGCAACGCGATTCAGGCGCGCGTCGAGCAATTCTGCGCGGAGAATTGTACCCGGCTCACTGAATTGGGACGAAGCCTGCGCCGGCCACAATCTTCTGACCAGCCGCGCTGAGCGTGAATTCAACGAATGCCTTCGCCAGGCCCGTCGGTTCGCCGTTTGTATAGAAAAACGTTGGCCGTGCGTACGGATAAGTTTTCTTTTGCACGCTCTCGACTGACGGCACTTGGCCATCAATCGGGACGACTTTGATTCCCTCGGCCTTGACGTAAGCGAGGCCAACGTAACCAACGCCGTTCGCGTTTTTTCCTACTTCGGCCGCGATCTGTTCGTTGCCCGCCATCTTTTGCGCGGCGGGAGCATAATCCCGCTTCTTCATCGCGAGCTCCTTGAACTCCGAATAAGTCCCCGAAGAAGTGTTACGCGTATAGATCGAGATCGCGCCCCCGGAACCACCGACGCCGCTCCAATCAGACACTTCGCCGGTGAAGATTTGTTCGACCTGTTTCTTCGTCAGGCTCTTGATTGGGTTCGCGGCATTCACAATCACAGCCACGCCGTCATAGGCCACGATCGTCTCCTTCAGTGCGACGCCTTTCGCATTCGCCGCGGCGATCTCCGCCGGCTTTGCCGGGCGGCTAGCCATCCCAATCTGCGCAGTGCCATCAATCAGGGCCGCGAATCCGGTGGTCGAGCCTTCCGCCGCGATATCGAATGTCGCGTCGGGGCTTTGTGTTTTGAATTGCTCAGCTAATTGCGGCACCAATTTCGCGCCCAAAGTGTCCGATCCTTTGATGACCAGACGGTCCGCGTGCACTGCGGTGGAAGTGAAGATGAGCCCGAAGGCGGACAGGAGAGTGACGAATATCGTTTTCATATGAGATGGATTCCGAATGGTTTTTCTCCATATCCCATCCGTCACATTGCGGCGACGGCCAAGTGACAATCGCGTGACGAATCGTCTGCCCGGATGGGCTGGCGTTTCCGCCGGATTGGAGCGGGTGGCGGCGAGCAGAGATTCCGGCCTAACGAGTGCGGGACTGTGTCACGCTCGTGTCACCGAATCTTCACGTTTCGTAACCTGACTGAACTCTTCGGGTGCGTTATCAGACAGGCAGAAAAATTCCTTAAAAACCAAAGCACGCCGCAATCAAATCATGAAACCAACGCCTAGAATCAGCACTCTTCCGACAAGCTGCCGGCAGGACCGGGTGAGTCTTCGACGCAAGCTGCCCTCCCCTCGGCTCGACTACAATTTTCAGCCGATGATAGGGGAACGTCCCGGCGATGAAGGTTCACCGAATCGTATCTCTCCCTCAGAGGGGCGTCCATCCTTCCGGGACATTAGCCGAGAATTCTTGAGGGAGGAAACGCACCAAGGTTTCTGCGCCGAATTATTTCTCTTCGGCGTCATCATATTGATATCCGCCTGGCCGGTTTTTGCGCTGGTCGAGGCTTGGACCGCCTTGCCCGGATAAAGAACCTTGCGTGTCGCCGATCTGCGCTGCCTGCTCTTGCGACTCGCAACGGTGGATCGCGCCCTCCATCGCGCGATGTTTCTATTGTGCGGCCCCGCCGGAGACTTTTTGGCATCGCGCGCGGAGCGCACGATCCACCTGCCATGAAATTGTAACACGAAAGATTTTGACGGGTCCCGGAGATGATCCGAAACAAAAAGAAGATCTCGCAATGTTTTTTCCGTTCACCAAAATAAAGTTGGCGAATATGCGTGGGTCGAAAAAGCCATCTGCACGGGAGATCGAGCGTAAATTCCTGCTGAAACGGTTTCCGTCGGGCCTAAAAAACTTTCCGCACGACACCATCGAACAGGGCTATCTCGCCGTGGGACGCGGCGGCCTTCAGGTTCGTCTGCGCAAGAAAGGCGCTGTCCGCTCGCTCACCTTCAAGCAAGGGACGAAAGGCACGCGCGAAGAGCGAGAGATTCGGTTGAGCGTGGAGCAATTTAATGCGCTCTGGCCAGCCACGGTCGGTCGCAGATTGACCAAGGTCCGCTACGATGTGCCTTGGAAAACACACACGATCGAGATCGATATTTATCGCGGCCGGCACGATGGCCTCGTTGTGGCCGAAGTCGAATTCGATAGCCAACGAAGCTGCGCGGCCTTCGAGCCGCCGGATTGGATTGGCCGTGATGTCACCGGCAAGCCGAAATACAGTAACGTCGCGCTCGCCCTCCACTGACGCGGCCGGGAATTATGAGCTACGAGTTGCGGCAGGATGAAACGGTCGGAGATGGCATTCAGAGAATTGTCTGCCACCAGATAGAAGGCGCGATCCGTGCGAGCAGCGCCGAACAAAACGGGAAAGGCTCGCCCGTTCACGAAACCCGCAAGCATCTGAAGAAGGCGCGGTCCGCGCTCCGCCTGGCCGCCGGCGAAATTGATCCTGACGTTTGGAAACGCGAGGACCGGTGTTTGCGTAAAGTCGGGCAGCTCATTTCCGAAGTACGCGATGCCGAGGTTCGTCTGCAGACGGTGCGGCAGCTCCGCGAATTCGCGCGGGGCAAGAAACGCAGCTTTCGAGAGACCGAGGAACTTCTCGCCTTCGAGCTGGATAGTTTTCTGGCGGCGTTTTCGGAATGGCCCGAGGAAGCGAAACAAAGGCTGACCCAGACCCTGGATCGTATCCGGTCCTGGCCGTTGGACGATCTGTGCGGCAAGCAAATGCGCAAATGCGTACAGAAGACTTACAAGCGGGGCCGCAACGCTCTCAAGGCCGCGATCGAAAAAACGAGCACGAAAAATCTTCACACATTTCGAAAGCGGGCGAAGGAGCTTGAGTGCCAGCTCCGGATCTTGCGGCCATTGGCGCCTGCTGTCTTTGGGGAACTGAACGACGAACTGAAAGCGATCGGCCAGTATCTTGGTCAGGTCCACGACCTCGCCTTTGTGGCCGAACGCCTCTCCTCGATTGGATCCGTCCGCAAACAGGGAGACCGCATTCTCAATGCGCTCGTCGATTCCAGGGAGAAGGAACTCGAGCACACGGCCATCGCGCTCGGTGAGCGGTTCTACGCGGAGCGCCCCCCACAATTTGCCCGGCGGATTTCCCAATATTTTTCCGAGTGGGAGCTGACGAAGCTTCGTTGTCCCTCGACCAGGAACCGGACTGTCGCGCTCTTGAATTAACTAGCGCGTCTTTCCCCATCCAGCGACGTCAGTCTGCCTCTATTCGTTTGCTACGGCGGGCAAATGCTGATGCCGAATGTCCTCGGCCGCCGCCGCGTAAACGGCATCTTCCGCCATGTTGGTGGCGTGATCGCCGACGCGTTCGAGGCAGCGCGAAATAAATATCAGGTTCAGGTAGCCGCGCAGTTGGGCAGGATCTTCCGCCATCCGTTCGATGAGATGCCGGCCGGCCGATGCATTCATCTCATCTAGGGCCTGGTCTCGTGGAACGACCGCGCGAGCGAGCTGGACGTCCTCGCGCACGTAGGCATCGATGGAATCCTTAAACATCGCCATCGCGTGGGTGTACATCGGCGTGATCAATTCCGTTTCGGGCAACGCCGGATGTTGATTCAGTTTGCGCGCCCGTCGCGCGATGTTCGTCCCCTGGTCCGCCATGCGCTCGAGATTGGATGAGAGCTTCATTGCTGAAACCACGCGACGCAGATCGGACGCAACCGGTTGAAAACGCAGCAGCAGATCGATGCCGTCCTTGTCGACCTGCTTTTCGAGTTGATCGATTTCCTCGTCGTCGGCGATCGCGATCGCGCAGATCTCGTCGTCCCGCTGGAGCAAGCCGGTGATCGCGCGGTCGAGGCTGCGTTCGGTCAGGCTCGACATCATGAGGACGTTGTTGCGCAGCGTAGCCAGCGCTTCGTCGAAAGTTCCAAGAATGTGTCTGGGTGCGATCATGGAATGCTCCAATCCATCAACCGAAACGGCCGGTGATGTATTCCTCCGTTTGCCGCTGGGCAGGATTCGAAAATATTTTCGCGGTGCCGTCGAACTCGATCAGGCGCCCAAGATAGAAGAAGGCAGTGTGATCGGAACAGCGGCCAGCCTGCTGCATGTTGTGGGTCACGATCACAATAGTGTATTGCTCCTTGAGTTGACGGATCAATTCCTCAACCTTCGCCGTCGCGATCGGATCGAGCGCGGAACACGGTTCGTCCATCAGTACGATCTCCGGTTCGACCGCCAGGGCGCGCGCGATGCAAAGACGCTGCTGCTGGCCGCCCGAAAGTCCGTAGCCGCTCACGTGCAGCCGATCTTTCACTTCTTCCCAGAGCGCCGAGGAACGCAGACTTTTCTCGACCGCCTCGTCGATCAGCGTTCGCTTCGTGACTCCGGCGATGCGCAAGCCGTAGGCGACGTTGTCGAAAATCGATTTCGGAAATGGATTCGATTTCTGAAAGACCATGCCGACTCGCCGCCGGAGATCGACGACGTCCACGCCGGGCGCGTTGATGTCGATGCCTTCGATCCGGATCGAGCCTCGCGTGATGTGCGCGCTATCAATGAGATCGTTCATGCGATTAAGGCAACGCAGCAGCGTGGTTTTTCCGCATCCTGAAGGTCCGATGAAAGCGGTGACCGCTCGCGCGGGAATGCTCAAAGTAACGTCGTGCAGGACCTGATGCGCGCCGTACTTGAAATCGAGCTGCTCGATCTCGATCATGCCGCGCTCGATCTCCGATTTCGGAATCGGCTCTGGCTGGTTGACGATGATCGGTGAGGTTATTTCGGGCATTTCGGCAACGCTTACCATGATAGACGGCTCCGGCTTCGTTCTCGCAAGACAATCGACGTGAGTGCAATCAGCATCACGAGGAAAAGGAAGACAAACGCGCTGCCATATTGGACGCGCTCGGTGTACTCGTTCTGCGGGATCTTCGAACTGACAACATAAATGTGATAGGGCAGCGCCATCACTCCCTGGAAAAAGAAATCGGTCCAGTGGGCGACCTGCCACGGCATTTCATCTTTCATGGCGTAGGCCGCGGTGAACATGATCGGCGCGGTCTCGCCCGCGACGCGCGCGATGCCAAGAATGGACGAGGTCAGAATTCCGGGCATCGCGTACGGCAGGACGTTCTTGCGGATCGTCTGCCATTTGCTCGCGCCCAAGGCGAGTGATCCCTCACGCAATCCCTGGGGCACGGCGCGCAATGATTCTTCGCTCGCGGTGATGATCGCCGGCAGCACCATCAATCCGAGCGTGAACCAGCCCGCGATGAGCGAGACGTTCCAGCCAAAGAAGATCACGAACAATCCGAAACCGAAGAGCCCAAAGACAATCGAGGGTACGCCCGCGAGATTAAGAATCGCGATGCGCACGAGGCGAATCAAGCGGCCATTCCGGCTGTATTCGCTCAGGTAGATCGCGCTGCTGATCCCAATGCCGAGCGCGAGCGCCATCGATCCGATCACGAGCAGCGCCGTCCCGACGATGCAGGGCCAGATCCCGCCCGCGGAATACGCGATGCTGGACGCTTCCACCTCAGTTCCGGCGTGCTCGACTTTCCACTGACGGAATTGCCGGTCGCTCAGCGTCATCTTCTTTCCTTCGTAGGCGAAGACGTAAAGCGTTTGGGGCGGCTCGGTCAGAAACGGGAGGTTGATGAAGGGTGGCGTGGAAGTGAAAACGGTCCGGCTCCCTTTGATGCCGATGTCGAGAAAGATGTAGGTCGCGCAGGCGAGGATGAAATAGGTCGCCAGACGGAGGAGCCAGAAAATGACGCCCTCGATTCGGCGGACCCGGCGAGAGTTGGAAGCAATGGCGATCATGTCATCCGATGCTCATCCGGTAACGGGTGACAAATTTTTGCGCGAGGTAATTGATCCCGAGCGTGATGGTGAAGAGCACAAGGCCCACCATAAAAAGCGCGCGGTAATGCGTACTCCCCCGCACTACCTCGCCCATTTCCTGCGCGATAATTCCGGTCATCGTGTGCACGGGCTGAAAGATCGAGCCTAGCCCTTGAGTGAAATCCGGAATCGCGATCCGGTTTCCGGCGCAGAGCAGGACGACCATGGTTTCGCCGATGACGCGGCCCAGCCCGAGAAGCACCGCCGAGACGATGCCGGACAACGAAGCGGGCACGAGAACGCGCCCGATCGTTTGCAGCCGGTTCGCGCCCAAGGCGTAGGAGGCCTCCTTGAACCCGCGTGGGACATTGCGCAGGGCATCTTCCGAAAGGGTGAAAATCGTCGGCACCGCCATGAGGGCGAGCAGACAACCCGCGGTAAAAATATTCAGCCGCTCGCTGATTGGAAAAAATGAGACCCACTTGAAAAACGAGGATTGCGACGCGGTCCGCACCGCTTGCCCGACGACCGCGATTCCAAAAAAGCCGAGGACCACCGACGGGATGGCGGAAATGAATTCGATGTATGGCTTGATCAGCCTTTTCTCGTGACTCGACGCGATTTCACTCACGTAGACCGCCGAGGCGACTCCGAGCGGCACCGCGATGATCAACGCGACGATTGAGACGAGAATCGATCCCACCAGCAAAGGAATAATCCCGTACCAATCCTGCCAGAAACTTGCCGTCACCCATTCACGACCAAAAAGAAAAGAACTGATCGAGCGATACCACGGGATCGGCGCGTCGGGCGACCAGGTCCGCAGTTTTTCCGAAGCCGCCGGCAATCCGGCGAGGTATTCGCGCGTCCGCGTTTTCCATTGTTCGAAGGCTTTCTGCGCCGCGGGGTCCGGCAACGGCGGGGCCTGTGCCAGGAGACTGTAAAGCTGCGCCGTCATCTCGGCGCTGACGGACTCAAAATTCGCAGAGCCTTCCCGCAGGCTCGCCAGAGCGGCGGTGCGATCGACTTCGGGAACGATGATTTTTGCCGCGGCGGCCTGGGCGGCGCTGTGTTCCAGTTGATTGCGTTGTGCCAATAATTCGGCGCGCGCGAAAAGTGCTTCCTTCAACGCGCTCGCCTGATCGGTCAAGTCGGAGACGATGCCGTGCAGATTCTCGGCCGTATCGCTGAAAGCGGTCGCGAATTGATCGAAGGGCGCAAGCGCGGCGTTGATCTCTTCGACTGGCGCATTTCGTTTTTCCATGGTTCGCACTTCGCGCAGCCGGATCTCGCTCAGACTGCGCGAGAGTGCCTCATGTTTTGCCGAAACGCCGCGAATGATATCGACGTATTCGAGACCGGCTTGCCGATAGAGGCGAAGGTTTGCCAGGTTTTGACCGAAGAATCCGAAACCTTCACGGAAAAGGAAAATCGTGATCAACGCGAGCACGATGACGGCGACAAGCGCATTGCCGCCAAAGAACGCTTTGATGCCTTGCTCGAGCGCCGCTTGCGCCCGCCGCGATGAGGTGCGCGCCGGGATGAGTGTGCGGGGATCGGCAACGCCTTCCATGGGAGGCAACATTCGCGGAAACGTCATCCGCCCGGCAATTCCTTTTGTGTGACGTTTCTGTGACGGACGGACGCGGACTCCTCCGATCCGAGAAGATGCGACGAGCGGAAGAACCGGCTCAACTATTCTGCTCTAGAGGAAGAACCACGCTGATCGTCGTGCCTTTACCCGGCTCACTTTGCGCTTGGGCAGTGCCGCCATGCAGTTGCGCAATGTGCTTCACGATCGAGAGGCCCAATCCCGTTCCGCCCAGTTCGCGGCTCCGCGCTTTGTCGGCACGATAGAAACGCTCGAAGATGCGCGGCAGATCGTTCTCGCGAATTCCAATGCCTTCATCGGAAACACTTATGCGCACCCCGTCGCCTTCGAGGGCAGCACGCAAGGTAATCACGCCGCTCGGTTGAGAGTATTTCACGGCGTTATCGAGAAGATTGTAAATGATTTCCTGAAGTCGGCTCTCATCCGCTTCCAGCTTCGGCAAATCCAATGGGACATCGAGACGTGACTTGAGCTGCTTCACCTCAAGCCGCTTTTCCCAATCGCGCAGGATCTCCTGCAAGAACTCCGCCAAACTGATCTCGGATAAATCAAGCTCGGCCGCCGGCGATTCGAGTCGTGCCAGACTCAGCACATCTTCCACCAGCGCGTACAAACGATCGGAGTGGCGTTCCATGACTTCGAGAATGCGGAGCAATTCGCCGGGCGGCTGGTGGGGATCGTCCAGCAAAGTCTCGAGATAACCCCGGAAGATCGACAACGGCGTGCGCAGTTCGTGCGAAACGTTCGCGACAAAATCGCGCCTTATTTCTTCCATCTGCCGCAATTGGGTGACATCATGGAAAAGAACCACCGCCCCTTCCGTTTGCACTGAATTCTCGCCGAGCGGCACTGCGCTGACCTCCATTTCGCGACCCTCGCTCGGGCCGCGTGACATTTGGATTGATTCCCGTCGAGGCTCCCGCACGCGAATCGCTTCCAGGACGAGGCGATCGACCGATGCGTGCCGGATCATCTCGAGGAGTGGCTCGCCCGGCTCCGCTTCCTCCAGTCCAAACGCACGCCGAAATTCACGATTCATCATGCGAACCCGGCGCCGATCGTCCACGACAACGAGACCATCGAGCATCGCGCCGAAGACCGCTTGAACGCTAGATTCGCCCTCGCGAAAGCGTTCTTCGAGCTCGCGTTGACGATCGACCAACATCTCGAGCGCGAGTCCGATGCTCCGTGATTGCGGATTGGCGCTGATCAGAAATTTTCGCGGGGGACGCCTGTCGACAATGGCCTGGGACAACTCTTCCACATCCTTCCAAGGAGCAATCCATCGTCGCCAAACTGCGAGTGCGGTCGCAAACACGACCGCGATAAGCCCGCAAAACGCAAGCCAGCCCATCAGCGTTTAGCTTTCCCGGATGCGATAGCCGAAACCGCGCACGGTCTCGATGGCTACCGCGGCTTTACCTAGTTTTTTGCGCAACCGGCGCACGTGTGTATCCACGGTGCGAGTGTCGATCAAACTTTCGTAACCCCAAACTTCATTCAGCAGGCGATCGCGTGCCTGCACACGACCCTGCCGCTGCATGAGCATGCTGAGGAGTTTGAATTCGACACTGGTCAGCCGCACTGGTTTTCCGCCGACGGCAACGTGGTGCCGCGCCGGGTCGAGCGTGATCGCGCCGATCGACATTTTCTCTTCCGCCACCTCACCTTTGCCGCGGCGCAAGATCGCGTTCACGCGAAGAATCAGCTCGCGCGGACTGAACGGTTTCGTGACGTAATCGTCCGCCCCAAATTCCAGACCGACGATGCGATCGATTTCCTCCGCTTTCGCGGTCAGCATGATGATCGGGATCTTTCGCGTGGCGGCATCCGTCTTCAGGACTTTGCAAATTTCGAGTCCAGGCATTTTGGGCAACATCAGGTCGAGAATGATCAAGGCCGGCATTTCTTCACGGGCTTTGCGCAGCCCGGCCGCGCCCTCGGTGGCGGTGCTCACCACAAACCCGCCGGCTTTCCGTAGATTCAGCGTAAGCAGATCGATCACGTCTTGTTCGTCCTCGATGATCAGGATTCTTGTGCTCGACATGGCGGCGTGGCGCTTTCGCCGAGCTTGCCGACCCGCACGCCGCTTGTCAAAGAACGTCACCTGATTGTGACAATAATCCGCCTGCGCCGACGAAATGTTCCGCGGCGATCAACCCGTTCTAGACTTTCAGCGCGTGCGAGCGAAGGCTGGTGACGTAAATCTGCCATGACCTTGATCCTGTTGCTCTGTGGGTCTTCACTCCTGGCCGGTTTCATCGACGCCGTCGTGGGCGGCGGCGGTTTGATCCAAATTCCCGCGATGCTCATTTTGCTGCCGGGCGCGCCGGTCGCGACGATCCTCGGCACGAACAAATTCGCTTCCTGTGCCGGAACAACGATCGCGGTGCAGCGCTACGCGCGCCATGTCGCGATTGATTGGTCGACCATTCTACCGGCTTCGATTACAGCGTTCGTCTTTTCCTTCCTCGGATCGCGCACGGTCACGCTCCTCAATACGGCGTTTATGCGCCCAATCGTCCTCGTGCTGCTTGTCCTGGTCGCGATTTATGTCTTCTTCGTCAAAGACCTCGGGCTCATTCACCAGCCCAAGCACGCGGCGAAAAAGGCGAAATGGCTCGGCGTTGTGATCGGCGCCGGACTTGGTTTCTACGACGGCTTCTTCGGACCGGGCACCGGCAGCTTTCTCATCTTTCTTTTCGTCGGAGTTTTCGGATTCGATTTCCTCTCCGCGTCGGCCTCCGCAAAAGTGATCAATTGGGCCACCAACATCGCTTCGGTCATTTACTTTGGCTGGAGCGGAAACATCATCTACCAATACGCCGTACCAATGGCGGTCTGTAGCGTTGTCGGCGCGACGATTGGAACGCGACTCGCGATTGCGAAAGGGAGCCGGTTCGTGCGGATTTTTTTCCTCGTCATTGTGGGCGCGCTGATCGCGAAGCTCGCGCAGTCCATCATCGCGCCTTAGCCTTTCAGTATGATCAGGCACGCTCTGCTTCTCGTGTCCCTTCTCGGGACCGTGACCGCAGACGGCGGCGCCGTCGTTTTCGAAAGCAAACCGGCCCGCACCCATCTCCTCGAGCTCTTCACCTCGGAAGGTTGCAGCAGTTGCCTGCCCGCGGAGGCATGGTTGAGCAATTTGAAAAACGAGCCGCGGCTCTGGCAGGATTTTGTGCCGATCGCATTTCATGTCGATTACTGGGACCACCTCGGCTGGCGCGATCCCTTCGCGTCGAAAACGTGGACCGAGCGGCAGGCCGATTATTCCGCGCGCTGGAGAATCGAAAACGTCTACACGCCGGCTTTTGTTCTCGACGGCGTGGCTTGGCGTAGTGCCGCACTTCCGCCCGCGGCCACAGAGACGCCGGGCGTATTGAAAATCACGATCAATGGAGAGCGTGTCACAGCCACCT
Source organism: Spartobacteria bacterium (assembly GCA_003169695.1). Classification (GTDB taxonomy): domain Bacteria; phylum Verrucomicrobiota; class Verrucomicrobiia; order Chthoniobacterales; family UBA10450; genus AV80. Next base: position 101,912 of record PNAS01000034.1, on the reverse strand, counting down.
TCAGGCCCGCGATCAGCGCCGGACGGCACTATGAGATCCATCTGGCGCGATTGGGTTTTGCGCTCGGCGCGGATGTGACCGCGGGAGAAAACAGCGGGCGGAAATTGGTGCACGATTTCGTCGTGCTTGGGTTGATGAACGAAGGAATGAAATCAGGCATGAAGGAACTGCGGCTTCCCGCTGAATCAGCGAGGCCGGCCGCCGATTCGCGGAGCGCTATTGCCGCGTGGGTGACGCAGGCGGGTCAGATCGAGCCCATCCAGGCCGTGGGTGGCTGGTTGCAGTGAAGCCAGTTGCTTGGAAGATCAAAGACAAAATATGAGCGAGAAAATCGAGAAAGAGGATGAGGAATGGAAAAAGACGCTGACGCCGGAGCAGTATCACGTCCTGCGCGAGAAGGGGACTGAGAGAGCGTTTACCGGTGAGTATGCCGGCACGCATGACTCGGGCGTTTACAAATGCGCGGGCTGCGGGAATCCGTTGTTTAGCTCGGAAGCGAAGTTCGAATCCGGGAGCGGGTGGCCGAGTTTCTACGAGCCGCTTGCGAAGGGAGCCGTGGCCACGGAGACGGACCGCAAATTTATGATGACCCGCACCGAAGTGTTGTGCGCCAGCTGCGGCGGTCATCTCGGCCACGTCTTCCCGGACGGGCCCGAACCGACTGGTCTCCGCTATTGCATGAACTCCGCGGCGCTCAAGCTGGAGAAAGAAAAATAGCGGCTTCGCGGGGTTACGTTCAGGCCAGATTCACTGCAGCGGTTAGAGAATTACCGGCTTCCGGGTTTCTTCCTCGGTGGCTTTCCGGTGGTCGGTTTCGTCGATTTCATCGTGGCGCGTTTCACGGACTTACGCGCCGCTCTCTTTCCACTCATCGCCTTCGGCCTCGCGTGGCGAGGCTGATAGACGCCGAGTTTCCCGCCGCCCGGGAGAGTGAGCTCAGAGAGCAGCCCCCAGCGGAGATCCCGAACCGGTCCGCAGGCGACGCGCTTCTTCTTCATCTGCGCGACGAATACTTCCACATCGTCACACATCAGATAAAACTCATGCAGATCGTTCTTGCTGGATGGGTGGACAGCGACTTCCGCGGGCGGCAATCCGAAGATCAGCCATCCGCCGCCAATCTCGACGTTCGTCAAATGGAGCACATCCCGCAGGAAAGCGCGGTCGGCGTCCGGATTCTTGCTGTAAATGATTGAATGGGCTCCGATGATCATGGTGTTTCTCCTCCAGAAACGTTTCACGACTCGACCAACGCCACAATCCCAATCTCAGTCCGCGGGGCCCCGCTTTGGCGGTGGAGCAGAGAAGTCTCGTCAAAGAGCGCGATGGCGTCGCGCGACGAAGATCCCTTCGAATTCCGCCGCCGTTTTGCCCTCTTCCACGACGTTTACGCGAACGGTAATGTGTGCTTTGCCCTTCTCCACAAATCGAGTCTGAAACGCAGTCCACTCGTCGTGATTGGGCCGCAGACAAGTCGCGCGAATCGTCTCACGCACCGGCCGCAGAAATCGAATCGAGCTTTCCGCGACGACGACGTGAACAGCGTGGTCTCGCAGTCCGAGCCAGAGCCATCCATAGCCGGCGAGAGTGGCGACCGCGTTGATGCTTCCGCCGAAGGCAGTGCGCAGATGATTGGAGTTCAGCGCGACCGGCGCTTCAACGATGAATTGGTGTTCATCCTGCGCCACCACTCGCACGCCCATCGCGCGGGTGATCGGAATCTGCTGATGGAGATATTTCTCCGCGTCGAATTCGGTCATTTCTGAGCGCGGCGGTCAAACGATCGCACTATTTCTCCGATTGCTTCAACAGCGCTTCGAGCTCGCCCTTCCATAGAGTCGCGATCGTGTGGCTCCCGTGACCGCGCGTTTTGTCGCTCAATGGAATCACGACCGCGCGCCCCTTGGCCACGCGTTTGATTTCGCGCTCGAGAATGCCCAGTTCCGGCGGATTGATCAGGTCGTCCGCCGAATTCACCGCCACGAGCGGCGCGCGGATTTTCTCCAGGCCCGGACCGGGATCGTAATCACGCGAGGCCTCGAGCGCATAGAGCATGTCGTTCGCATCGCCGCTCTTTAGATAATCAGCGACAAATTTATCGAGCGCCTCATCGGTTTTGGCGAGCGTGGGCGATTCCTTCTGGCGCAGGACCGGATTGCTGCTCATGAACCACAGCATTTGCGCGGCGGTGCGGAGGCTTTGCGGCTGGGCGGAATAATCGCCTCCGCGCCATTCGGAATCGCGGCGGATCGCGTCCATAATCATCCTGCGCCACGCGCGGTTGCGCCCGGAAATCTGTGTCGGCAAACTCGCCAGCGGCATGAGCGCGTCCATGAACTCCGGGTGCGTCTCCCCCCAGAGCCAGGTGTGCATTCCGCCCATCGACGTCCCCATGACGAGCCGTGCATGGGTTACGCCCAGGCCGTCGGTCAGCAATCGAAATTGCGCCTCCACCATATCGACGTAGCCGTAGCGCGGAAACTTCGCGTGCAGGGAATCGCTTGGCTTGCTCGATTTCCCGTGCCCGATGCCATCCGGGAGCACGATGAAGAATTTCGCGGCATCAAGCGGCTGACCCGCGCCGAAAAGTTCTCCCGCAAATTCCGGCCGAATAAATTGCGCACCGCTGCCCGTGGTCCCATGCGTGATGAGGACCGCGTTCCGAGCGACGCCCTTCTCATCCTTCGCAAGCTTTCCGATCGTCCGATAATGGACGCGCAATTCCGGCAGCGCCTCGCCCGACGCAAACTTGAAATTGCGGATTACGTAATCGCCTTCCGCCGGCGCCGGATAATCGGCGGCGTGCAACTGGCCTATCGCGGCAAGGAAAAATGTAAGCGCAAAAATGCGCGCGAATTCCGCCTTTGGCTTCTTCATCGTTCTCTTGAAGTAGCACAAGCGTCCAGCTTGTGAACTAAAAGACGCAAGCTGGAAGCTCGCGCTGCCATTTTACGAACGGTGCGGCGCCATACTGCTACGCGTATCTTACCAATCGACGGTGGCGTTACCGGAAGGGTCGAGGGTCACTTTGCGGCCCAACAATCGAACGAAGAGAAAATTCGCTTCCGTTTCTCGCCCCACCTGGCCGTAAAGGACGATCTCAGTCGGGGATTTGAAGTCGGTCGGAATGGATTTGAAAGACTGAAGGTCTTTTTTCGCCACCACGACACGAAGAAAAGCGAACTTATCCTTTTCTCCCAGGCGGTAGCGCCAGATGGAACTTTCGTACCAATTCGGTTTCGGGTGGCTGATGCGGTCGCCCCTGTAATTGATGCGGACGCCGACGACCTTCCCGACCAGCGAGCTTTCAATCTTTTGCAAAGCGGGAAGGTCATGGATCTGCACGCCGCGCCAGGCCGCTGCATCGAACGGCTGCCCGCAAAAAGCGCTCATCGTGCCGGCGAAGCTCAGGATGACCGCAAGGCATAAAGCCTTTTTCATATATCGATTTTCTGTGCCGCTTTTCTCATTTCGGATCAATCAAAATGATCGGCCAGCCGCGTCACCCGCCTTCGAAGAATTTCCCCTCGATCGGTTCCGGTGAACGGTATCCCGGGTTGTCATATCATTCATAGCGCAGCGCGACCATCGGGTTAACGCGAATCGCACGCCAGGCCGGCAGCAAACACGCCACCAACGCGATGCCAATCATCAAGAGCGCTACCTGCAAATACGTAGCCGGACTCGCCGGGCTGACTCCGAAAAACAAACTGGAAAGATACCGGCTCAGCGCGATACCGCCGGCGACGCCAATGATCACGCCGAGAACCACCATTCGAAAACCTTCGCCCAGCACCATGCCCAGCACGTCTTGCGTCTGGGCGCCGAGCGCCATGCGAATGCCGATCTCATGCGTGCGTTGACTCACCAGCGACGAGAGCACACCAAAAAGTCCGATCGACGCGAGCACCAACGCGAGGCTGGCGAAAATGCTCATGACAAAAGACTCAAAGCGCCGCTGGCTTGTATCTTCATCGAGCACTTGTTCCATTGTTCGCACTTCGAAGACCGGAAGATTTTTGTCGATCGACCAAATCTGGCCTTTGACACTCGCGATCAGCGCCTCCGGATCCGCGTTGCCCCGCACCGCGAGTGTAAGCTGCGTGTAATCAACCATCGGTTTCGTGATCTCCGGCCGCGCGGCGCTTTCCAGTGACTGTTGATGTGTGTCGGCGACCACACCGATGACGGTCGAGACAACCGGCGGCGTGTCGGCTTTCGAGGTGACGTTGCGCAGATGTTTGCCGATCGCATCGTCGTTAGGCCAAAGGTGTCTGGCCAGGCTTTGGTTAATGACCATGACCGGTTGTTTATTCGCCAGCTCATCGGCGGTAAAGTCGCGGCCTGCGATCAGCCGCATCCCGACCGTGTCGAAATATGTAGCCGTGAAAATGCCGCGCATGTCAGCCGTCGGTTCGCTGCCGTGTGTTGGCGGCGGTTGTCCTTCGACCGCGAACTTGGTCATGCGCAGGCGTGTGAGTGGCAGCCCATCGGAAAAGCTGGCGCTCTTGACGCCGGGGAGCGCCGATATTTTCTCGAAAGCCTGGCGGCAAAACGCCGCGATCTGCGTGTCGTTTGCATAGCGGGAGGCCGGCATGCTGAACTTCATCGTGAGCAAATGATCCGCGCGAAAACCGGGATCGACGTTCAAGACGGCGAACAGGCTCTTCATCATGAACGCGGCGCCAACGAGCAGCACGCACGCGAGCGCTACTTCCGCGACGACGAGCACGCGCCGCGTCCGCCCCGAGGAGGTGGCCGAGTGCGCGCCGCGGGTTTGGTTAAGGAGCGCGTTTACATCTGTGCGCGCGGCGATCAGCGCCGGAACAATTCCAAAAAGGATGCCTGCGGCGATTGATACCAGCATCGTAAAAACAAACACGGACGGATTCAGCTGGATGTCTTCCGGCCGGTTGATCCCAGCCGGCTTGAGCGCCACGAGCAGTTTGATACCGAAGTGCGCAAGCCCGAGGCCGAGCACCGCGCCCGCGCCACTGAGCAAAAAACTTTCGGCGAGCAATTGTGAGACGAGCCGGCCGCGTCCCGCGCCGAGCGCTTTGCGGATCGCCATCTCCTTTTGCCGCGCCGTCGCGCGCGTGAGCATCAAGTTGGCCACGTTCGCACAGCCGATCAGCAAGACGAAACCGACGGCGGCAAGCATGACGAATAAGTTACGGCGCAGATCCGTGCCCATGTTTTCCACATGGACAGAGAAGACATTCACGCCGAAGCCGGCATTCTGGGTCGGGTCCCGTTCGGCCAGCCGCTTTCCGATTGCGTCCATCTCCGCGCGGGCCTGTTCCAGCGAGACGTTGCCGCGCAGCCGGCCGTAGACCTGCATCTTGCGCCGATTCGCTTCGACCGGATTTTGCGTCGCGGAAGAATCGTACGGCACCCAGAGTTTGGGCGAATGCTGGTCCTGTCCTTCGCGCGCGGCGGGCAGGTGAAATTCAGGCGGGAGGACGCCGACAATTGTGTAGGCAACGTCATTCAAAGTGAGCGTCTGCCCGAGAGCGGTTCGCTCGCCGCCGAAATGATTTTTAAAAAAGGCATCGCTCAGCACCACCACATGGCTTTTGCTCGGGTCGGTCGCGGCGGCATCAAAACTCGTCCCAAGACTCGGCCTCACACCGAAGAGTGTAAAAATGTTCGCGGAGGCGCGCGCTCCTTCGATGCGTTCAGGCTCGGGTCCGCTCGTGAAATTGAAGTTCGCATCTTCGAATCCGCCGATCGCTTCGAATTGCGTCGCCTGCGTGACCCACTCGAGGAAATTGGTGTACGCGACGGGCACTCGGTCACCGATAAAAGCACCGAGCGTCGGATTTTTTTCCCAAATCATCACGACGCGTTCCGGATCGCGCAACGGAAGGGCGCGGAGCAAAACCGCGTCGACCACGCTGAAGACCGCCGCGTTCGCGCCGATTCCCAAGGCGAGGACCACGATAACGGTGAGCACGAATCCCGGCGACTTCCGCAACATGCGCAGACCGAATCGGAGGTCCGCCAGGAAATTTCTCATCTTTTCAGACTAAGACAACGCCGGCTAAAAAAATCGAGAACCCTGTTCCTCCGGATTTGCCTAACGATTCCCCCGGAGCCCTAATCCCTGGGCTGGCCGGCCAGATGGTGCGTTAGGATTCCGACGAGGCCCGATCCCATTCCCGCCCAGATGAGGCCCGACTCGGTCTGGGCGTCGATGCATAATCATCATGCGCGCGCCGTCAAATTGAGGCGTCGATCGGAATCGATTCGCAAAGCGGCGAGGATTGGAAAATATGACTATCTGGGCAGGCTGAGCGTATACGACGATCTGGGGCGACGGAACGTGGTCAGGTTGAGCTACCGCCGGTTCTTGATCCACTTCCGCGTAGGAAGGCGAATCCGCGGCGACGTATCCGTTCCCAAGACCAGAGCTTGTGTAAGGCTGTGTAGCGATCTCCTGATCGTATTCCTGCGCCGTTGGAGCCGCTTCCTCGTCCACCGGCTGTGCTCGTTCATGATTGGTCTCGTAGTCTACCGTATAGGGGCGTTGATTTCGCGGCTCAAATACGGGTGCGACAGTCGCGGAGGAGTCCCCCTTAGAGTTTTGCATTTCTGCTGCGGTGCGCGGTTTGACGGATTCGAGACGGGAGAACACCAGCCAAGACATGATCCCGACAAAAATGCCGAGTTGGATCGCAATAAGATTTGCAACTTTCAGGTTCATTTCGGCCAAGCCCCCTTCAGGGGATAATATAGATGACGGTAACCAAAGAAAATTATTCGTTCAATCTCGCGAAGATCTTGTCCGGAACCGTCCGGCACAACAATCTCAAAATTTGGGAAGCCCCGCGCCTTGTCTCGCAAAGTAGTGCTGAGCCATCGTGTTCAAGGCTGTGCCTCTCCCGCCTTTTCCCAGACGGGATAGGCGGAGCCTCCTCGCTCATTCTGCCGCATGCCGCCGAGAAGGTGGATCGGCCGCTCCGCGGGCGATGGCAATAATGCGCAACCGCGGCTAATTCAGCATCGAGCAAGGGACTGCTCGATCCACCTCGCGCCTTGCGTGCTCGACCTCCCGAGAAGATGATGCGTCCGGATGACAATCGAGAATGCATTGGCCAGTGTCGCGGTGAAGGATCTGAAGGCCGCTGCAACTGTATCGCGGCGGCAAGGCTTATTTAGTGACGACGACCATAAGCGGATATACGCGGCGGCGGAAAGGCAAAGCCGAATGCTCAGTGGGCTGCGGAGGTCATTAGTTGAGGGAAAAGAGGTTTGACACAACTCTCAACACTCCAACCAAGAACCCTCAACCCCGCTTATGGCAATCACCTCGCCTTTGCCGAAGCGATCGACCAGGGAATGGCGCGCTAGCTCTCGTCCACGTCCAGGCTCAAGAAACCGGACGAGATTACGGCCGCTCTTCTAGGATATGACGATAGTAAGCTCCGAGCCCTAGCATTTAGCATCTCTCGATTCGCCAGAAATGGAATTGGTCGCGCATTGTTGGCGAGGTGCGAAGCGGAAGCAAAGGCGGCCGGAGACAAATCGGCCGAGCTGATGTCCACGTGCTCGGCGTGAATTTTTACCACGCGTGTGGCTACACTTCCGGAAAGCCAACGATCTTGTCGTCGGCGATGGAGTTGAGATCGAGTTCATTCCGATGAAGAACGGGCGGTGAACTGTTGCGCATTTTCCGCTCGCTTCCTTTTTCTGATAAAGGAAACGTTAGCCAATATGCGAATCTCAAACCAGCTGATCGCGCTGTTCGGCCTAACGACCCTGGCAATTCTGCCATGTCGCGCCGTTACTCAATCGGAGAAGCCGATGATGAAGGCGGTAGTCATTCACGAATACGGCGGACCGGAAGTCTTGAAACTCGAAGATCTGCCACGACCGGAGCCGAAAGAGAACGAAGTTCTGGTGCGCGTGATCGCGAGTGGAGTGAACCCGGCCGATCCGCTGATTGTTTCAGGCAAGTACGCGAAGGAATTCGGAACGCATTTACCTCTCATCCCTGGCTACGACGTTGCCGGAATTATCGAGAAGAGGGGCGCAAAGATTACGAAGCTCAAGGTCGGTGACTCGGTTTATAGTTACGTTCTCTGGGGTGGAGGATGGGCCGAATATGCGGTCATGACGGAAGGAGAGGCGGCCATAAAACCGGCGTCTCTTGATTACATACAAGCTGCGGCAGTGCCGCTCACAGCTTTAACGGCCTGGCAGGCGCTAATCGATGCAGCGAAGTTGACTGCTGGTCAGACTGTTCTGATTCATGGCGGATCGGGCGGTGTTGGCAGCATGGCAATCCAGATCGCAAAGGCGCGAGGGGCAAAGGTGATCGCGACGGCGTCGACTCCAAATCAGGACTTGCTCAAACAACTCGGGGCCGACGTCGCGATCGATTACACCAAGACAAAATTCGAGGACTTTGCGAAAGATGTGGATGTCGTGCTCGATCCGATCGGGAGAGATACACTGGCGCGTTCCTACGCTTTGGTGAAGAAAGGTGGGTTTATCGCCACATTGGTTTCCCGACTCGATCAGACGGAACTCGATAAATACGGAATCCGAGGGGAGTCGATCGCGTCCAAGCCGGACGCGATCGAGCTCGCGGAAATTACGAAGTTGATCGAAGCAAAGAAGATCAAGCCGATCGTGACTCAGGTGTTGCCACTTACTGAAGCGATGAAAGCGCTGCAACAGGCCGAGACGCATCACACGCGAGGTAAGATTGTCCTGAAAGTGGCTGACGAACCGTTAAAGTAGTTTGCTCGCGGTTTTTTCCAGATGCGAGCTAAGATCGTGCTGCGGGCGGCGGCCCGTGCACGCTCGCCGTGAGCGATATCGACCAGGTAGATCGGCCGCTCTGTCGGGCGATGACAATGATACGCGCGAATGAGCGGATACTCCTTAGCATCGAGCAAGGGACTGCTCGATCCACCTGGCGTGGCCTAACACGAGCGAACGGCCCTCGGGGCGCAAAAAGGTGAAGGTAGTGATGATTGACTCCTTCAGGCCCTCCTCAGTCGCCGTGCTCCTCCTAGATAGCGATCCCAATCCGCCGTCTATCCGCCGCTAACCCACCCGGCGTGTCGGCGATCCGGATGGCAATCACCGCCGTTGCCGAAGCGGTCGACCAGGGCTTCGTGTGCAGGTCCCGTCCGCTAAGGTCGACATCTTGATTGCGCGGATTTGTTCGTCACGCAAGTTGTCGAATCTTCATGTCGCGCTTCATGCAAAACCCTTCATGGCCGGCCGATATCATTCCCGCATGCTGGATATTGTTTTCCGTAATTTGGCTGCTGGCTGCTGCATCGACCAAGCGTTCAATCTACCGTGAAAGCGGTGCGCGACGGCTGCGTTACTGGATATTGCTGGTGCTAGCTTATCTTCTTTTGACCAGGGGCCACCGATTGCCCTATCCATTCAATGTTCGAATTATTTCGGCGACGGAGACCGTGGGGTGGATGGCCGTAATTCTATGCGTCTCGGGTTTCGCGTTCTGCGTTTGGGCGAGAGCTACTCTTGGGCGCAACTGGAGTGGCACGATCACGTTGAAAGAAGGACACGAACTCATTGAAAGCGGGCCGTATCGCCTTGTCCGTCACCCGATCTACACCGGACTACTGGCTATGTTTCTCGCGACCGCTATCACATTCGGACATCTGGGCGGAATTGTCGCCGTCATGCTCGCGTTCGCCAGCTGTTGGATAAAGCTTAGCGAAGAAGAAAAGCTCATGCTCCAACAGTTCCCGGATCAGTATCGGTCTTATCAGCAGCGCGTGAAGCGCATCATTCCTTTCGTGCTCTAGTCGAACCGGTTGAGTGTTGAAGGTTTGAGGGATGAGGGGTTTATAAAAGTGGGATGTTTAACTTCGAAAAGCTTGATGTCTGGCAGGAGGCGATTCAATTCGCCGACCTGGTTTACGAACTAACACGCGGCTTCCCGCACGATGAACGCTTCGGCTTAACAAACCAGATGCGTCGCGCCGCTGTTTCGGTTTCCTCCAACCTCGCTGAGGGAAGCTCGCGTGGCTCTCATCCAGATTTTTCGCGTTTTGTCGAGATCGCTACCGGTTCACTATTTGAAGTTGTTTCTCAGGCGACCGTATCGCGACGGCAAGGTTTATTAAATGATGATGAACATGAGCGGATATACGCGGCGGCCGAAAAACAGAGCCGAATACTCAGTGGATTGTGGAAGTCGTTGAGCGAAGGTTGAGCATCGATGGCTGAGAGTTGAGAGAAAAAGCGAGTTGATCGTAAACTCTCAACTCTCAACCAAGAATCCTCAACTAATGCACTTATGAACGAACCCTCTGTCACAGCTCAGCCCGTCGCGCCGCTCCCACCCGACAACCTCGCACGCAGCCTCAAGATCGCGCGACCCGATACCGACGAAAGCCTGCCCCACATCGGTCTCGTCGGAGACACCTACACCATCCTCCTCTCGGGCGCTGACACGGATGGCCGTTATTGCCTTATCGACATGCACATTCCGCCCGGGGGCGGTCCGCCGCCGCATCGGCACGACTTCGAGGAATCCTTCACCGTCCTGGAAGGCGAGATCGAAGCCACCTTCCGCGGAGAAAAATCGATCGTGCACACAGGTCAAACCGTGAGCATCCCGGCCAACGCGCCGCATTCCTTCACCAACGCCTCCAGAGCCGCGGCCCGGTTGCTCTGCATCTGTGCGCCGGCCGGACAGGAAGAGTTCTTCGCGCAGGTCGGCGTTCCCGTGCCCGCCCGCAGATCCACTCCGCCGCAGCTCGACCAGGCAGAGCAGGCGGCGTTAATGAAGAAAGCGCAAGAGCTAGCCCCGAAGTATCGGACGGAGCTTCTGCGGCCGTAGCTGCCGTCTCACCGCCGGGAAGAGTGCGCGCTCCCTTCCCTCGACTTGTCGATAGTTAGCTCTGACCCCTATCCCTCACTGAAATAATCGAAAGTCTTCGTATTCGTCCGATGAGTATCGACCTTTTCCTTCCAGTAGTTCCCCGTGAGCGCTTTCATCCTGCGTTCGAACGAGTGTTCCTGAATGGAACTGAAAACGATAGGAATGTCCTGAAGGGCTGGTCGGACGGATTCATCGATCGCGACGGAAAATTTGTGCAGGAGTTTCAGACCACCTTCGATTCTTCGTTTTGGGAACTTTATCTCCACGCGGTGTTCAAGGAGCTGGGAATGCGGTGCGACTTTCAATGGCCGAGCCCTGACTTTTGAGGCGGGGCTCGATCCGAAAGGCGAATTATGTCGTCGAGAACGGCAAGCGTACCGCGGTCATCGTGCCGATCGAAGAGTACGAGGAACTCCTGCAGGATTTGGATGATCTGGCGGTGATTGCGCGGCGGAAAAACGAGCCCACGATTCTGCTCGCAGAGATCAAACGCCGCCTGAAGAGCAATGGCGCGATACGCCGTTGAGCTCCGCCGCTCGGCGGAAAAGATCTGCGGCGGCTCGATCTGATGGCGCAGCGGCGGATGCTGCGCGCGGCCGGGAATCTCGCGACAAATCCTCGACCGGACGGATGCCGGAAAATGCAGGGCAGCAAAAATGCATACCGGATTCGCGTGGGAGATTACCGCATCGTTTATACAGTGGATGATGCGGTTCTAATCGTGGCGGTCTCGCCATCCGCAATCATATTGTAGGGCGTTTCTGTGAAACGCCATCCCGAAGAATCGGCGTCTGACACAGACGCCCTACAATTATTGAATGAACCGGATCGTCATCGGGTAGCGATAGAATTTCCCATCGCTCGCTTGGATCGAAGCGATGATGGCGAAGACAGCGTTCAGGACCCAAAGGATCGCCAGAAAAACGAAGCCGACCAGGATCAGGCAAAAGATCGCGGCGACAACGTTGTAGATGAGCATCGAGATTTGGAAGTTGAGCGCTTCTTTGCCGTGCGCATCGATCTCGGGCGAGTCGCCGCGCTTGACCAGCCAGACGATGAGCGGCCCGAGCAGGTGGCCGGGGAAATGAAGAAAGACGCCGAGCAAGGCGCTGGCGTGACAAAGCGCGTTCCAAGTGCGCACCTTGGTGACGGCGGGGGCGCTGAGAGGTGGTGGTGTCGGGTATGAAGTTTCCATGGCGTCTAATATATGGATGCGGTCGGTCGGTGGTTTGGATTCAAAAAAATACGGATTGCGCGCCGTCCTCGCCGTGCATTTGTAGGGCGTTTCGGTGAAACGCCACCTCCCTGTGACCCGGCGTCTGACACAGACGCCCTACAAGTCTCCGCGTTCAGCATTCCACTTCTCTTCCCGAGGGCACCACGTTTGCACGTTTCGGATGTTGTCTGGCGCCTTTCCAGGATGAAGAGATATCGCGTCGCCTCGGAATTCGAACATTCTTGAAATTGAAATCCAAAGCGCGAGGGTGCGGGGTGAAAAAATCGACCAAAGTGCGCCGGGACGTTGTTTCTCCTTTTCGGGACAAGATTTGGAACTTGTTCCAGAAATTGGCCAAAGGCATGGACGGCGCGGATGTCGTCATCGCCCTCAAACAAGCGGGCGAAGAAATCTGGGCGGTGGGCATCGACGATACCTACAGCAACATGAGCCAGCAGGCTCAGGATGCTGAGCCTCTCGGCAATGCTTTCGATATCACCTGGCTCACCGTCGTCTGCATTAAGCTCAAAGAGATGAAGCAAGGAAAGAAGCCGAAGGTTCGCATCCACACTTGAAGAAGCATTAGCGCAGACAAGTTCTGCGCGACACGCGAGCCGCCGCTTGGCGCCAGTCGGCTGCTAATCTGGAATCTCAGCCTCGACGAGCTTGGCCAGGAGGATGAGTGACTCCTGCCATCCGAGATAGCAGGCCTCCGGTGGAATGGCCGCGGGCACTCCTTCCTGCACAATGCTCAACTCCGTGCCGCAGGAGACTTCATTCAGGTTGATCGTCGTCTGGATTTCTCCGGGCAGGTTTGGGTCGTCGAACTTGTCGGTGTAGCGGATGCGTTCGTGGGGCGTTAGCTCGAGGTATTCGCCACCAAATGAATGACTCGCGCCGGTGGTGAAGTTGGTGAAGGACATTTTGAAGGTGCCGCCGACTTTCGCTTCCAGGTGGTGCACCTTGCCGGTGAATCCGTTCGGCGGAAGCCATTTGGCCTTGGCATCCGCATCCAGGAATGCCCGGTAGATCTTCTCGGGCGTGGCACGGATGACACGATGAAGCCGGATGGTGTTCGTGGACATGATGACTACTCCTTTCGTTCGGTGGGGCCTGCAAACGCGGATTGCGGATTGCGGAACGAATCAAACCGAAGTCGAGAATCAGAATTGCGTGTGACGCTGGATGATTTGCGGCGGTTTGCGGTGGCGCCGGCATCGTCGACGCGCTTACATCCGCATGCAAAAATGCTCCAGGATGGGGCCGAGCGCGAGCGCCGGGAGAAAACTCATCGCGCCGACGAGCAGTGCGGTTGCGCCTAACAATACCCCAAAGAGCACGCCATCCGAAGGCACCGAGCCGGGACTCGGTGGGCGTCGCGAAACCCCCGCGAAACGTCCGGCCAACGCCAGGGCCAGGACCGCGAGGCCATAGCGGCCGACCAACATGGCGATGATGGTAGTTAGGTTGTAGAAAACACTGTTGGCGCTTAGGCCTGCCATAGTCTGGCCGTTGTTCGCGAGCGCGCTCGCGTAGGCGTAGAGAATTTCTGTGAAGCCGTGGGGACCGGTGTTGGTGGTTAACCCGGCCCGGCCCGCTTCCGTCACGACCGCGAGCGCCGTCAAAAGCAAGACCGTGCACGGTCCGAGAAGGGTATAGGCCACGATGATCTTCATCTCTGGCGGGCCAAGTCGCTGGCCGATGTGTTCCGGTGAGCGGCCAACCATCAAGCCGCCGATGAAAAGAGCCATCAGCACCACGAAGATCATGCTGTAAAAACCGCTGCCGAGACCGCCGTAAACGATCTCGCCCAGGAGCATGTTGAGCAGCGGCACTAAGACACCCAGCGGCTGGAAGCTGTCGTGCATCGCGTTATAGGAACCGGTCGCGCCATTGGAAGTAACTACCGCCGCCAGGACCGAGCCGCCGACTCCGAAGCGCACTTCCTTGCCCTCCATGTTACCGCCGCTGATCTCGTGCGCGAACGATGGATGCACCCGCCCTTCCGCCCAACCGCAGACAAGCAACCCAGCGACAAAGAGTGCGGTCATGGTCCAAAAAATTACCCAGCCGTCGCGCGTCCGGCCGGTCATGCGTCCAAAGGTATGGGTAAATGCCGCCGGGATGACGACGATGGCCAGGAGTTCGATGAAGTTGGTCAACGCGGTCGGGTTCTCGAAAGGATGCGCACCGTTGGCGTTAAAGAATCCGCCGCCATTCGTGCCAAGATTCTTGATGAACTCCAAGGTGGCGACCGGCCCCTGCGCGATGGTTTGCGTGCCGCCTTCGACCGTGTGCACGATGGAATAAGGCAGGAAATTCATCGGCACGCCTTGCCAGGTAAGGAACAAGCTGCCCACCACTGACACGGGCAATAACACCCACAAAATTGCGCGGATCAGATCGGCCCAGAAATTACCGATACCTGTGGTCTGCTCGCGTGCGTAACCCCGGATGAAGGCGATCCCGACCGCCAGACCTGCCGCACCGGCGAGGAAGTTCTCTCCGGCGAGCAAGAGTTGGCTGAAGTAGCTCATCGTGGTCTCGCCGCCATAGGCCTGCCAGGTCGTGGTAGTGACAAAGCTGACTGCGGTGTTCGCGGCCAGGTCGGAAGTCATCGGAGTGGTCATCGAGTCCGGGAAGAACCAAGGCAGCCATGCCTGCCAGCGGAGCGCGAGGTAAAGGAGCACGACGTTAACGAGGCTGAAAATTCCGAAGCCTAACGAGTAATGCCTCCAATCCATCTCTCGTTCCGGACAGACGCCGACGAGCTGATGGATGAGTCGTTCGAGCGGGACGAGCAGCCAATCAAGGATAGTGTGCCGCCGCTCGAAAACCTGTTCCAGATAAGCGCCGACCGGTTTAACGAGCAAGGTGACGACGAGGAGAAACGTCGCAACTTGAAGGGCATTGGCCGCGCTCATTTCGTCGCAACCTACGAGGTCACGCCGCCGCGACAACTTACGAATTCGTTCCAAGTCGCCTGGCATTGACGACGTGAATCGGTAAGTCTTTCGCGTTCCACGCGCTTGTTCTGCGCCGGTTTTTGAAAATTCTCGCAAGCTGGCGAAGGTGGGGGCATGTCTGCCCCGCCCCTGACGCTGGATGATTTGCGGCGGCTTGCGGTGGCGAAGGATCTCCGGATTCGCACGTGAGCTGGTGCGGCCACGGTTCCTAAAGTGGGCATCTCACCATGGCGGCCGCGGAAAGTTTCTGCCGCGCGATTTCTACTTCACACCCTTCTCAGGGTCCCAATTCTTTTGCATCTTGCGAATGTAAATGATCTGGCCGGTGTGATACGCGTTGTGGGTACTGATTTTCGCGATGGTGGCATACCATTTCGCGAGCTTTGCCTCATCCGCTTCTTCGATCGCCTTTTCCCACGCGGCCAGCACTACATCCACCTGTTTCACGGTCGACTCCCACGAGCTCTTATCCAGGCCAGAAAAAGTTTCCTTATTGTCACCGCTGAAAGGGGCTGTCTTTTCTCCCTTAAACTTCGCCAGCTGCTGCTGATTCCAGAAGATGAGATGGTTTACCAACTGCGCGATTGAATGATTTTCGCTGGCGTCTTTCCAGGCCGCCTGTTCCGGGGTCAGGCCTTGGATCGCGATGTTTACCGGCACAAACCAATCCTCCTTGTTATGTGTGGCTTTGAGTTGCTCCAGGAGAATGGATTTAAGTGTAGGTGCTGGCGCGGGCTCGCTTTGAGCCATGGCCTCCGAAGCGGCAAACAGGAAGGAAACGGACAACAAGAGGAGACGACGCGGGATGAGTGATGAAAAGTGGCGCATAGTGGTAAACGATTTTCTTTTATTCGAGGAGAGATATTGCCTTTATTCGGATTCGCCGTCCAGCTCGAGCGCCAAATGCCACCGCCATAGGGATTGCCTGCCGCTGAGGCAGGGCAGCCGCCGCGCGATCGTGCTTTCAAATGCGAACTCGAAGCGGAGCTAGAGCGGATGCGGGTCTTTCTTGGTGTAAAGGCTTAGCGGTTAGCTCTATCGGTAACCTGAGCGAGGGTTTGCGCGCACGGCGGGTAGCCTTGCGCGGCGGTTTGCTCAAGGAGGGAATCGCAGCGCTGCGCGAGGGGTTCATAGGTCGGGTCTTTGCTCGTTAGGTCTCGAGCGGCAACGCGAAAGAGGGTTAGGCTGGAGGCGAGCTTGAGGGCGTCGGTGCGGCCGCCCATGAGGGCTTCGAGTCGGACGCCGAGGGCGAGTTGGTCGCTAACGGCGCCGGCGATTTCTTCGTAGCGGGCGCGGAGGAGCGGGTCGCGCAGATAAGCGCAGGCTTCCACCAGATCGCGGATGGCGTAAGCGCGGGCGGTAGAGGAACGGCCAAGGCCTTCGAGCTGCGGGAAGATGTACCAGATCCAGTGGCTGGTTTTGCGTCCGCGGCGAATCTCGGCCAGCGCGGTGTCGTAGCCGGCAGAGCGGCTGGCCTGGGCTTCCTGAAAACGTTCGAGAGACATCGCTGAAAGATCGTCGCAACGGAGATTCCTCGCCAGTCGCTCCTATTACCTCGTGACAGCTCAGGCTTGTGTAAGGAACATTCGCGACACAACAATAGAATCTCTCGTGCATATCAAAATAGACGATCTAAGCGGTCCCGAGATACGCGAGTTGTTAGAAGAACATCTGGCGAGCATGCGGCTGCACTCGCCGCCTGAGAGTATCCATGCGCTACCGATAGAGGGATTGCGCAAGCCGGCGATTACGTTTTGGACCGCGTGGGAAAATGGCGAGCTGCATGGGTGTGGAGCGCTCAAGGAGCTAGACGCGGAGCATGGCGAAATAAAGTCGATGCGGACAGCTTCGCGACACCTGAGGAAAGGCGTGGCGCAGACTCTTCTGCATTACATTATTAGCGAAGCCGCGCGCCGCGGTTATCGCCGCTTGAGCTTGGAAACCGGATCGATGCACGCTTTCGAGCCTGCTCGTCAGCTCTACGCGCGCAGTGGGTTTACCTTTTGCGGACCTTTTGCCGAGTATCTGGAAGATCCGAATAGCGTCTTCATGACGAAAGAGCTGGGAATCGGATAATTCGGAACGCGCAATATCGCAGCGAACCAGTCGACACCGCTGATTTTGACGAACAAGAAGCGGTACGCGAAACGCGCCGAGATTGCTCCCGGCGCGAAGCTTTGATCTGATTTAAGCCGGCACGTAAAAGCACCGGTTCATGTGCCAAGGCTAGGCGTTGGTCTTATCTTTCTCACTTTTGCATTCGGCCTTGAACTTCGCGTATTGCTCTTTGGTCAGGATGCCTTTCGCGTCGTTCATGAACTTGGCCTCGCTCGCTTCGGAGCAACCAGCTTTGTGATGTTCGGCCATAGCTGCTTCCATCTTCGTCTTCTGGTCTGCTGTCAGGTCGAGACTGGCCATTGAAGCCTGACACGCCGCCTTCTGTTCGTTTCCGACTTTCTTCGTGCAGTCGCCATGTTCGCCCGCGAACATCGTGCCGGCCGCAAAGAGTCCCGCTGCTACTAACGCAATGATTTTAGTCATAATGCAACCTAGACGGTCGCGCAGGGGCCGTTATTCAAAAATCCGGCGCGCGCCTTCTTCCAAAATGCGGAACTCGGAATCGTGAATGCGGAATGATGTGGTGTGAGAACCGATGAAGTCACTTCACCATTCCGAAGCGCGTATTCTGGGCGATCATTTTCAAGAAGTAAGCGAGTCTTCTTTCAAACACATCCAATCTTCCTTGTTGCCGTGGTGCTTCGATCCAGCCGAGGCGAATTCGCCGAGACCAATCCGGCAAGGCCTTAAAGTTTTTCCAAGTCGTCGCGTCCTTTTCGAGCAGGCGGAGAATGTCGGCCGGAATGACGAACGGTTCACCCATCCGGATTTGAATCTTCGCGAGGCCCGCGGGTGTCATCAGCCCCGCGCGAATCAGCCGGCGCACTCGTTCCTTATTCGTCTCGGAAAAGGTCGCTCTTAGCGCTTCGCCGCGGCGTGAACCGTTGCGCCACGTGTCCGGCGTCGACCTTCTTGATGGTGCTGTCGATCCAGCCCAAGCAGAGCGCTTCCTCGACCGCGTCGTTGTATGGAATGCGGCGTTTGGCAGTGTGCTTCAGCGGAGACACGAGCCAGATCTCCTTTTTGCGCGCGTGATTTTTCTGGAGCCACGGCCGTCACGCTCTACGCATTGTGACGCGAAGAGTCTTTCCTACTTCCACGATTGGCGAAGGCTCATTTAAGAAAAGAAGAATGCCGGCTTTGCCGGGAAGCAAAAACATCGCGCGACGGAGCGCACGATCCCCCGACATTTCCACGCTTGATTTGAAAAAGAATTTTTCTTCGAAAGAGAATATGCAATTTTGTTGAGCGCATCCGTCGTGGGGACAGGTGGCGATTTCAGGGAGAATGAACGAAGACTCGGAGCCGCTCGATCCAGGCGACTTGCCGGACATCGATCCGGCAGGAGCGCTCGATGATCTTTTGCTTTTCGGCAACCCAGAAACGCGTCGACGCTTTTTGAAGCAGGTCGCGGGGACGAGCGCCGCGATCACTTTAGGACCGGCGCTCATGCGAATGGGATCGGCCGGGGCGGCCGAAGTTCCGGCGCCACCCGCGAATGTCGCATCTGTGGGAACAGCGGCGGTTCATCTTAAAATCAACGGCAAAGTTCACGCTCTCGAAATCGATCCGCGCGTCACGCTCCTCGATGCGTTGCGAGAGCGTTTGAACCTGACCGGCTCAAAAAAGGGTTGTGATCACGGGCAGTGCGGCGCGTGCACCGTGCTGGTAAACGGACGCCGGATTAATTCCTGCCTGAGTTTCGCGGTCACGCATGAGGGCGATGAAATCACGACGATCGAGGGTCTCGCGAACGGCGAGGAGTTGCATCCGGTGCAGGCCGCATTCATCGAGCATGACGGATTTCAGTGCGGCTATTGCACGCCCGGGCAAATCTGTTCGGCTGTCGCGTTGCTCAAGGAAGGTCACGCCAAAACCGACAGCGAAATCCGCGAATGGATGAGCGGCAATCTTTGCCGCTGCGGCGCATATCCGAACATCGTCGCCGCCATCAAAGAGGCGCAGGGTAAATCGGGAGGACCGAAGGGCGCATGAACCCGTTCGGTTATTCCCGGGCCAGCGACGCGCAACAGGCCGTGAGCGGTAGTGCAGCGAAACCGCAAACGAAGTTTCTCGGCGGCGGCACGAACCTGATCGACCTCATGAAAATGGGGGTGGAAACGCCGGCGCAGTTGATCGACATCACGCGCCTTCCGTTCGCGCAGGTTGAGGAATTGCCGGAGGGCAAAGGTGTTCGCATCGGCGCCCTCGCGCGGAACTCAGATGTCGCGGACCATCCACTCATCCAGCAACGCTACCCGGTCCTGAGCCAGGCTTTCCTGGCCGGGGCCAGTCCGCAATTGCGAAACATGGCGACCGTTGGCGGCAATCTTTTGCAGCGCACCCGTTGCTATTATTTTTACGACCCAGCGTTTCCAGCCTGCAACAAACGGAATCCCGGCAGCGGTTGTGGTGCGCTCGAAGGATACAATCGTATTCATGCGATCCTCGGCCAGAGCGACAAGTGCATCGCGACGAATCCGAGCGATATGAACGTCGCCCTGGCGGCGCTCGATGCGGTTGTCCGGGTGCAAGGAGCGAAAGGCGAACGCGAGATTCCGCTCGCCGATTTCCATCGTCTCCCCGGCAATACGCCGAACGTCGACACAAACCTCCAGCCCAACGAGCTCATCACCGCGGTGGATTTACCTGCCATGCCTTTCGCAACGCGCTCGCATTATTTGAAAATCCGCGACCGCGCGAGCTACGCATTCGCGATCGTGAGCGTCGCGGCGATTCTCGATCTCCGGCCTGACGGCACGATCAACGGCGCCCGGATCGCTCTCGGTGGTGTTTCCCACAAACCGTGGCGCGCGTTGGAAGCGGAGAAAAAACTGATCGGACAAAAGGCGGATGAGAAATCATTTCGAATCGCGGCTGAAACGGCCCTGGCCGGCGCGAAAGGTTACAAGCACAACGCTTTCAAAATTGAACTAGCAAAACGCAGCATTGTCCGAGCGCTCCAGACAACAACTGCGCTCGCAGTCTGACAAAAAATGAGTGTGACACTAATGGGACCCGCTAGAAATCGAGTCGATGGACGACTCAAAGTCACAGGCGCGGCAAAATACTCCGTTGAGTTCGAAGTGCCGAAATGCGCGTACGGTTGGACGGTCGAAAGCAACATCGCGAAGGGAAAAATCACCACGATCGATACGAAGGCTGCGCAAGCCCTACCCGGTGTGTTAGCGATCCTGACGCACCTAAACACCCCGAAATTCAAGACGGCGCCGAAAAAGGAGGGAGCGAGCGGAATTCGCAGCGAAGAGCGTTTCCCGCTCAATGACGATGACGTGCACTATGCCGGTCAGTATGTTGCTCTGGTGGTCTCGGAGACCATCGAGCAGGCGCGCCACGCCGCTTCGTTGGTCCGTGTCAGCTATGCGCCGGAGGAACCTTTGCTCACGATGGAGGCCGCCGAACACAAGGCGGAAAAACCGAAGAAGAATAATGACGAGCATGTCCAGATCAAGAAGGGCGACGTCGAGGCGGCGTTGAAGGATGCAAGCCTGGTTAAGATCGAGCAGACTTACATTACGCCCACGGAGACG
This sequence comes from Spartobacteria bacterium, assembly GCA_003169695.1. Taxonomy (GTDB): domain Bacteria; phylum Verrucomicrobiota; class Verrucomicrobiia; order Chthoniobacterales; family UBA10450; genus AV80. Next base: position 81,185 of record PNAS01000034.1, on the reverse strand, counting down.
CACAATCCGATTGAGATGTCGGGCACCATCGCGGTTTGGGAGGGAGATCAGAAACTCACGCTCTACGATGCGACGCAGTTTGTGAAGGGTGTTCAGAACATCCTGGCCAACGCGTTTGGACTCGAGATCGAAAACGTCCGAATCATCTGTCCGTTTGTCGGCGGAGCTTTCGGATGCAAGGGAGCTGTCTGGATGCACGTGTTTCTCGCCGCGATGGCGGCGAAAGTCGCCGGCGTTCCGGTTAAGATGCACGTCACGCGGCGGAACATGTTTGTTGGAACGGGCCATCGCACACCGACGCGCCAGACACTTTCGCTCGCCGCGACGCGCGACGGAAAGCTGCAAGCGATCCAACATGTCAGCGAAACATTGACCTCGATGGTGGGTAAATTCACGGAATCATGCGGCGCGCGCTCGACTGGGCTCATGTATGAGAGTCCCGCGATCAGGGTCGAGGAGACGGTTTATCCCGTGAATGTGGCGACGCCCACTTTCATGCGCGCGCCGGGTGAATGTCCGGGAACATACGCTCTTGAATGCGCCATGGACGAACTGGCCATCGCTTTGAAGATGGATCCGGTCGCGTTGCGGCTTGCTAATCATGCCGACAATCATCCGACAAAAAACGTCCCCTTCAGTGCGAAACATCTCAAGGAAGCCTACCAGCTCGGCGCCGACAAGTTTGGCTGGTCAAAACGAAATCGGGACCCGGGCTCGATGCGCGATGGCGATCTTCTCGTGGGCTGGGGCATGGCCACCGCCACTTATCCCGCGCACAAGATGAGCGCGGCGGCCAAGGTGCAGTTGCGCGTGAATGGCACCGCGACCGTGCAATGCGCGACGCACGATCTGGGCACCGGCGCTTACACTGCGTTCACGCAGATTTCCTCCGAGCAGCTCGGCCTGCCGTTTGAGAACGTCACTTTCGAACTCGGTAAGTCCGATTTTCCGTTTGGACCCGTGGCGGGTGGCTCGAATTCCACCGGTACAGTCGGCACCGCGATCCATGAAGTGGCGGGTCTCCTGCACAAAGCGCTGGCGGAGCTGGCGGTGAAGGATTCCAAATCGCCGCTCTTCAATTTGAAAACGGACGACATCGCAATGATAGCGCCAGGGCGCATTGGACTGAAAGCGGACAGCGCAAAAGCCGATGCGTACGTCGACATCCTCAAACGCGCCGGCAAGGATTCGATCGACGTGCAAAGCGAGCGGAAGCCACCGGAGGAAAACAAGAAACAGGCCTTTCAATCCTGGGGCGCGCATTTCTGCGAGGTAAAAATCGATCCGATCCTGCCGCGGGTGCAGGTAACGCGCGTGGTGAGCGTGATGAATTGCGGCCGCGTCGTCAGCGCCAAAACCGCTCGCAGCCAAATCATTGGCGGCGTCGTCATGGGAATCGGCATGGCGCTGACCGAAGAAACCTATTACGATCCGCCCACGGGATTGCCGGTGACACGCAATCTGGCGGACTACCATGTGCCCACCAACGCCGATGTGCCCGAGATCGACGTCGCTTTCGTCGGCGAACCGGATTTCGCCTTCAATCCCATCGGCGCGCGGGGCATGGGCGAGATCGGAATCACCGGCATCACCGCCGCGATCGCGAATGCGGTTTACCACGCGACGGGAAAACGCATCCGCGATCTCCCGATTACGCCTGACAAGTTGATTTAGCCCGACATCATCGCGCCGCCATGAGCGAAATCCGCCTCACCGTCAACGGCGCCAAGCGAGTCGTTACTGTCGACGATGATACGCCGCTGGTTTGGGTCCTGCGTGACACTCTCGCGCTAACCGGGACAAAATTTGGCTGCGGCATGGGCGTTTGCGGTTCGTGCACGATCCTTGAGAACGGAAAGGCGGTCCGCTCCTGCCAGATTCCTGCGATCGAAGCAAAGGGGCGCAATTTCGTAACAATCGAAGGACTCTCTCGGGACGCGAGTCATCCGTGTCAGCGCGCGTGGATCGAGGAAGACGTGGCGCAATGCGGGTTCTGCCAACCCGGAATGATTCTCACGGCGTGCGGACTCTTGCGCGAGCATCCCGACCCGAGTGACCAAGAGATCGACGCGGCGATGTCCGATTCGGTCTGCCGGTGCGGAACCTACCCGCGCATGCGCAAAGCAATTCGGCGAGCTGCGGCTGCGCTCCGAGCAAGAAAACCATGATCACTTCGCGCCGGGCCTTTCTTAAGACAGCCGCGCTCGGGGGCGCGTCGCTCGTCGTTGCCTTCGACGGGAGGCGGCTCTTGGGCGCGGGAAAAGAGGCGGCGGGACAATTTAAGCCGAATGGATGGGTCCGCGTAGATGCCGATGGGACCGTGACGTTGACCATCGGAAAATCGGACATGGGTCAGGGCGTTCGCACTTCGCTCGCGATGATCCTGGCCGACGAGCTCGAAGCCGATTGGTCGCGCATCAAGCTGGTGCAGGCCTCGCCGGGTCCGGATTTCAAACGCCTCGGCACTGGGGGGAGCTTTAGTCTCGCTGGCAGTTGGAAAACTCTGCGGCAGGCTGGCGCTGCTGCTCGCGAGATGCTCATTACTGCGGCCGCGGCGCGGTGGAAAGTGGATCGCGCGGCCTGTTCTGCGGCAAAGGGCGAGGTTTTCCACTCAGCGAGTAAACGCAGTCTGAAGTACGGAGCCCTGGTCGCCGACGCGGCCAAGCTTCCAATCCAAGCCGATCCGCCACTGAAAAAGGCGAGCGATTTTCGCCTGATTGGAAAGCCGACCAAACGCATCGATGGACGCGACGTCGTGACTGGCGCGGCGCGCTACGGTATTGACACAAAAATCCCGGGAATGCTCTACGCCTCGATCGAACGACCACCGTGGCGCGGGGCGAAACCGAAAAGTTTGCAAGACGCAAAAGCGCTAGCGATTCGCGGCGTTCGCCTCGTCCCATGTGCGAGCGGGACCGCTGTCGTCGGCGAGACGACCTGGGCGGCCCTGAAAGGCCGCGCCGCTCTCGCGGTCGATTGGGGGGATCCGCCAAAGGATGCGTTCGATTCCGAGGCGCATTTCAAACGGCTTGATGAAGCGTCGGAGCAGAAGGGCTTTGTTACTCGCAAAGACGACGCGCCGGCGGGCACTCGCGTGGCCGCGCGGACAATCTACGCGAGCTACTTTTATCCTTTCTACGCTCATGCTCCTGTCGAGACAATGAACTGTGTCGCCGATGTGCGGGAAGATCGGTGCATCATCTGGGCGCCGACCCAGGCGCCCAATTCCTTGCAGGAAAAAGTGGCGACGTTTCTCGGGACGACGCCTGAAAAAGTAGAAGTGCATGTGACCTTGATCGGCGGCGGGTTTGGGCGGCGGCTCGCAGTTGATTACGCCTTGGAAGCGGCGGAGATTTCGCGCGCTGTCAAAGCACCGGTGCAGGTGCTCTGGACTCGGGCGGACGACACGCGCTACGGCCACTTCCAGGCAGCGTCCGCGCATCGCCTTTCCGCCGGTCTGGATTCGACGGACGCGCTCGTGGCCTGGCGACACACCAAGGCGGGCTCGCTGCACAATCTCGAATTACCTGATCCGGCAGCCGTGCGGGATGCAGGATTTTACCAGGATTTGTCCTGGGGTGTTTATGACGTGCCCTACGCGATTCCCTCGATCGAAACGGCCTACGTCACGGTTAATCTGCCGGTGCGGCACGGCCCATGGCGTTCGGTCTTCGCGCCCTCGAGTGTCTTCGCGCGAGAGGCGTTCATCGATGAAGTGGCGCACGTGCGTGGCAGTGATCCGCTCGCGTTTCGCCTCGAGCTTCTCAAGGGACCGGACACGGTGAAGGCCGGCTCTTTGACGATCGATCGGCGGCGCTTGCGGCGCGTGCTCGAAGTGGTGCGGGAAAAATCGGGCTGGGGTGCGGCCGTCGCCACCCGGCACGGGCGCGGTGTGGCCTGCAACATTTACGATGGTGAAACACACATCGCCTACGTCGTAGATGTGGCGGTGGACGGTACTGGTAAAGTGCGCGTGGAACGCGTGGTGGCGGCCGTCGACTGCGGTCTCGTCGTCAATCCAACCGGCGTCGAACAACAAACCGAGGGTGGAATCATCTGGGGAATTTCATCCGCGCTCATGGGCGAGATCACGTTTCGCGGAGGCACCGCGCAGCAGGCGACCTACGCCGATTACGGCGTGGCCCGGATGCGCGATACGCCCGCGATCGAAGTGCACATCGTTCCGAGCGAGGCGACGCAACCATTTGGAATGGGCGAGCCGCCGGTGCCTCCGATTGCGCCCGCGATCGTGAACGCGATTTTCGCCGCCACCGGCAAGCGTATCCGTCGCCTGCCAATTCGGCCGGAAGATTTGAAAGCGGTGTGATACCTAACGAATGAAAGAAATCGTCGACATCATTCGCGAATGGGAACGCCGTCGCCACCAGCCTCTCGCGCTCGCCACGCTCGTTCGCGCGCAAGGCTCGAGTTATCGCCGGCCGGGCGCGCGTATGCTGATCTGTCCGGATGGCACGACCGCCGGTTCGCTCAGCGGCGGCTGTCTCGAGGAAGAAGTCGTCCGTTGCGCCTTTGATGTGCTTCGCACTGGCGCGTCCTCCCTGATGAGCTTTGACACGCGGCTGCGCTTTGGGTGCAACGGCACGATCGAGATTTTTGTCGAGACCGTGCGCGAAAGTTTTCTCGCCGAAGTTGCCGCACATCTTGGCGAGCGCCGCAGTTGTCGCACCGCGACGGTCTTCGCCGGAAACGGAGACGAGCTGGGCAGCCGGATCCTTTCCGCCGGGGAACACGTGCCTGCTGGAGCGTTCGATCAGGGCCTGCTGCCACCAATACAGTTGGTAATCTTCGGTGACGGTCCCGACAGCACTCCGCTGCGTTCCTTCGCTGAAATTCTGGGCTGGCGCACCATCCAGGTCGGTCACGCTTCCGATCTCCCCACGCGCGCAGACGAGCGGACCGCCGCGGTAGTCAAATCGCACAACTACGGACGGGATTTCGCAGCGCTTCAGCATTTGCTTCAGCTCAACCTCCGCTACGTCGGTCTTCTGGGTCCACGCAAGCGTCGCGACCAATTAGTCAACGCTCTTCTGGACGCTGGTGTCTCGATCGACTCGAAACTGTTCGCGCCGGCTGGTTTCGATCTCGGCGCGGAAACACCGGAGGAAATCGCGCTCGCCATCGTTTCGGAGATAAATTCCGTCTTCGCCGAGGCCAGCGGTGAATCGTTGCGCGATCGCAGAGCGCCGATTCACGGATGGAATCTCGTTCGCACGCCGGGCCCGGTGCAGGTCGAGGAATGCGTAATGTTGGCGCCATAATTCTCGCGGCCGGCGGCTCCTCGAGATTCGGCCAGGCGAAGCAACTTCTATCGTTTCAAGGGGAGAGCCTGGTGCGGCGCGCTGTCCGCACCGCAATGAAAGCCGGTTGCGCGTGCGTTACCGTCGTAGTCGGAGACTCCCGCGCCCGCATTGAAAACGAATTGCGCGAAACGCCCGCGGTCATCGTCGAGAATCAGGAATGGCAGCGCGGCCTCGGCACCTCCATTCGCTGCGGTATCCGCCACCTTCTCAGCTTGCGGCCTGAACTCGACGCCGTCGTTTTGCTCGCCTGCGATCAACCGTTCGTGAATGCGAGCGTCATCACATCGCTCGTCGCGCAGCGGGAAAATTCCCGCAAACCAATTGTCGCCTGTAGCTACGCCAACACTCTCGGCATCCCTGCGCTCTTCGATCGCGCCTGTTTCGAATCGCTGCTCGCACTCCCAGACGACTCGGGCGCGAAAACGCTCATCGAATCCCGTTCCGCCGATGTTGCCCAAATAGAATTCGAGAAAGGTGCCATCGATATCGACACCCCCGCCGATTTCGAGCAGATCAAAACTGGAGGCTGAGCTCGAGTTCTTCCCTTCTTACCGAGGACGTTGAAGCTTGAACGTCCCCTTTGCTCGGCTCCCCTCGTTTCAAACCTTGCCTCGGATCTGTAGTTAGCGTTAAGAATTGGACGCGCCACCGTGAACTACGCCGCCTCCGTCTCCGATTTCTTCAAGAGCCCGAAATGGATGATGAATCTCCTGCTCGGCGGCGTTTGCGTGCTCATTCCAATCGTTGGGCCAATGGTGGTCCTGGGCTGGCTTATCACCGGATTCTGGGCGCGGCAGGACGAGAACTTCGAGACTTTCCCTGAATTCGACTTTTCTCACTTCGGCAAATATCTGGAGCGCGGTCTGTGGCCCTTTCTCGTGGTCTTCGTTGTCAGCATGGCTTTCAGCATCGTGATGGTGCCGTTGACCTGGGTTCTGATGATACCGGCGATGTTGGTCGGCGGACTTTCCTCGGGCGGCCATGATGCGAACGCCGGCAGCTGTCTTGGCTTCAGCGCCATGATTCTGATGATGCTGTTTTTCGCAGTCATGATATTTGCCATGATGTTGCTGCTGGTGCCGCTGAAGATACGCGCTTCCCTCACGCAGGACTTTGCAAAGTCGTTTGATGTCGGTTTTGTGAAACGGTTCCTGGCTCTCACCTGGAAGGAGATCGTCCTCAGTTCCCTTTTCGTTATGATAACGGGCACCCTGTTCGTCTGCCTCGGGATGATCGTTTTCTGCGTGGGGATGTATTTTGCCATCGTGCTGGTCTATTTCTCATGGGCACATCTGAACAAACAGCTCTACACGCTTTATCTCAGCCGCGGTGGTGAACCGGTTCCGTTGAGCCCGAAATTGCATGATGCGCCGCCGGCGATGCCGGGGGCTTGAGAGTCGTACCGTCAGCGTGAGCGAAGCTGGTTAGGGGAGAGCCACGGATTCACACGGATTAAACACGGATAAGAGAGGGTTGCGGCTTAATGCATCCGTGAATCCGTGTCCACCGTGGCTCCTTTGTCGTTCCGATGTGGTCTGGATTAAATTCGAAACCATGATGAAGACTCTTCTCTGTGTTCTGCTGTTGCCTCCATCAATCGTTATCGCCGCCGAAAACTCTGCGCCGAAGTTCGACGCCGCTGCCGCGGAACGATTCGCGCGTCTCGCCCTCGCGTGCGTCGACCAGGAATATCCGAATAAGATCAGCCATGTGCTGAACAGCGACGCCGACGTCGCGCCGCCGCGCAAGCTCACGCCCGCTTTCTATGGCTGTTACGACTGGCATTCGTCTGTGCATGGACATTGGTTGCTTGTCCGGTTGGTGAGGGAATTTCCCGATGCGCCGTTCGCCAAACCGGCTCGTGAAGCGCTACGCAAGAATCTTACCGCTGATAACCTGAGGCAGGAAGCGGCGTATCTTCGCGAAAAGGGCCGGGTGAACTTCGAGCGGCCATACGGATTAGCGTGGCTGCTTCAATTGATTGCCGAACTGCGCGAATGGGATGATCCGGAATCGAAAGAAATGTTGGTGAACTTGCGTCCGCTCGAAGACGCAGCCCTCGAGCGACTGAAGACGTGGTTACCGAAGCTGTCGCATCCCGTTCGGATCGGGGAGCACGCGCAAACCGCATTCGCGCTCGGCCTCATGCTTGATTACGCGCGCTCGACGGGCAACGAGAGTTTTGCCAAACTGCTTACCGATCAGGCGCGGAGATTCTACCTCGCAGACAAGAATTGCCCGATGGCCTACGAGCCTTCTGGCGAGGACTTTCTCTCTCCCTGTCTTGCTGAAGCAGACGTGATGCGCCGTGTGCTTCCGCCTACTGAGTTCGCCAGTTGGTTGAAGGAATTCATCCCTCAAATCCCAACCGCAGCCAAAGCTGACTGGCTCCCGGTCACCATTTCGCCCGATCCGAGCGACCCAAAGCTCGCGCACCTCGACGGGTTGAACTTGAGCCGCGCCTGGATGCTCGAAGGCATTATCTCAGCGCTCCCCGCGGACGATGCACGCCGGCCGGCGCTCGCCGGGGCCGCTGACGCCCACCGGCGCGCCGGCCTGGCAGCCGTGACCGGCGCGCATTACGAAGGCGGGCACTGGCTCGGTAGCTTCGCGGTTTACCTCGTCTCGGAGCGCGGGATCCAGCGCGGCAAGCCCAGGTAAAGCCAACTCCCGAGGACTGGTGCTACCTTTCTAGTTAACTATCGGCGAAGGGATAAGCCAGCACATGAGGACCGTGACAACGATGGTAACGGTAAGAATTAGGGCGATTGTATTCATAAGATATGGGGCGAATCCTGCGGTCGATCTGCGCCACAGGTGTTTCTAGTAATTATTATATTTCTCACAAATGAGTCGCACTCGTCAACGGATTTGTCATGCCACACGAGCCTTTTCTTTTTCGCCGGCGTCGTTTCCTAAGTTTCGCGCGACGCTGGCACTCGCTTCTCGCAGCCGCTTAAACTCACCACTTTCTCCCGGCTCAGTTTAAGTCAACACCTGCGATCAGTGGTTCATGTTCTCGATACCCGGCACCTCGATAGGCCAGGCATTATCGCGTCGACAGCGGTCGAGGCTGACGATGGGCTCGTGCTCTTCGACACCGGCCCGGAGTCGACCTTCGGGAACGTAGCCGAACAACTCCGCGAGGCGGGTTTCGCCGCCAAAGACGTGCGGCACGTGTTTCTCAGTCACATCCATTTCGATCATGCTGGGGCCGCATGGCGCTTCGCGAAGCTCGGCGCGACCATTTATGTCCATCCTCGCGGTGCGCCGCATCTCATTGATCCGACAAAACTCATCGACTCTGCCACGCGCATTTACGGCGACGAAATGGAGAAGCTCTGGGGGCAGTTCGCGCCGATTGCCGAGCAAAGCGTCACGGTCCTGCACGACATGGACGTCGTCCGGGTTGGCCCGTTTGAAGTGCGCGCGATCGCGACACCGGGGCACGCCAGTCATCACAATGTTTATCAATGGGAAGATAACGTTTTTGGCGGCGACGTTGCCGGGGTGCGATTGGGCGGAGGTCCGCCTGTTCCGCCCTTCGTTCCGCCGGAGCTGCACATCGAGTCGTGGCAAGAGTCGATCGGAAAAATCCGCGCGCTCAACGCAAAGAAATTATATCTGCCCCACTTCGGACCGATCCAAGGCTCTGTCTCAGCGCACCTCGACGCGCTGGACGGCCGCGTGCGTCGCTGGGCGATCTGGTTTCGCGATCGAATGCGTGCCGGCCACGGCGAACAGCAACTGATTTCGGCCTTCGCTGAATATGTAGCGGACGAATTGCGGGAGGAAAAGGCCACTGAAGACGAGATCCGAGACTACGAATATGCCGATCCGAGTTTCATGGCGGTAGGCGCAGCAATGCGGTATTGGCAAAAGCACCACTCAGAGGACGTAAGCCGGTTCCAGTCGGAGGACGGTCAGCTGTAGGGCGGGGTCGCTGACCCCGCCAGCGCGTCGCCGCGCGCCCAAATGAGTTTGCGCCGCATTCCTCCCGGCGGGGTCAGCGACCCGGCCCTACCAAGCCGGTTCCGTCACTTTCTGGCACTACGCCCGCGGCGCCGAGTTTTTTCCGGCTTCGGATACCATCTTCTTGAAGGCCTCACTCGAGGATTTTACGATACCCTCGGGTCCTGTCATTTTGATGAAGAGATTTCCATCCGCGCCTTCCAAGATCGCACCGCAGAGCGCGTAACCGGTCATCGGCGTAGTCGGACCGCCGGGCATGCCGCTGCTGAAGGTTCCCTCAGTCGTGACATAAGTGATTTTCACGGAACCCTCCTGGACGGTTTCTGTTTTCCGTTTGGCATCGCTGCCGGGGAATTGAGCGAACCAGCGAGCGACATTCTCCGCCGCACTGCCGCCCTGGCTCGCGCCGAACTGAAAGAAGGTCACCTCGGCTTTGTCAGATCCTTGCGCGATCTCGAGCTGCGCTTTGCGCATGGGCGAAGAGGGCGTCATTTTTTTCCAACCTTCCGGCACCGCAAAGGTGAATGCTCCGACTTTCACCGGTTCTTCGGGGAAAGCGGTAGCGGCGAGCAAGAAAAAAAAGCCGACGGTCAATGCAGTTCTCATGGGCCTAACGTGCGTGAATGGGCGCGGCTCAGCAAGGGCTCGCAGGGAAGAGGCACTACAGCGAAAGATATCCGGACTGCGTCTGAACGGACAAGCCCGACGCGGCTTACTGAAACAGGCTAGCCGCTCGGATCGGCGGCGCTGCCCTTTTGCAGCGCGTGGGCAAGGACTTCATCGACGTTCTGGACCGGGATGAACTTGATCTTCTCTTTCGCTTCTTCGGGAATGTCCACCAGGTCCTTTTCGGTCAACTTCGGGAAGAGCACGGTGGTAATGCCGGCGCGCATCGCGCCGAGACTTTTCTCTTTTAGTCCACCGATCGGCAAAACCAGACCGCGCAACGTGACTTCTCCCGTCATGGCGCCGCGCCTCGACCGTGAGATCAATCGCCGACCTTTCGACCCCCGCAAGATCGACACAAATTCGCACCGCCGTTTCGCATCGGAACGCGTTGATCACGGGCTGCCATCTCGCGGGGACAGACCGCGCGAATTGCACGCGTGTCAGCTGGTAGGTAACATCGCCAAGCGTGCCGTGCAGCCAGCGTAACTTGATATTCTGAATCGGATCCATGGTTTCGGGCGAAGCCAAGTACCCTACGATGCGTTTATCTCTCGGCACGCAATAAACGCTTCGGCTTCTGGCATTGGGCCATCGCGCTGTCCGAGATGCGGGCGTCGTGCAAATTTGGAAGCGTGTTCCAAGTCGCGCGAAACGTTACAGCGACGTTACTTTTTCCCCTGTGCAATGGGGACAATCCATCGTTGTCGAAGGCAGAGGATACCGGTAAGCTCGTTGCACCTTGAAAACGCGGACTTTCTTTTTAGCCCTTCTAGTTAGTTCGTTTCTCAGCAGCGGAATCAGTTTCGCGCAGTCGGACATGCCCGCTGCCGACTCGAGCTCGCTCGACTTCAAGCAATGGGGACTTCTCGCTATCCAGGATGGCGGACGGCGCAAGCCGATCGATACTTTCGCGCGGGAAACGCTGATCAAGACCACAGGGCGATCGAGCTATACCGACACGCACGGGAAGACGTGGCGGGCGAATGATTTCCTCCTGTCGATGCTCCTCGATACGCACGATTGGAAAAGCGAGCCGATGATTCTCGTGTCACTCGGGCAGTTGATAGAAAAACTCGGGCTCGATCGGACGCAGCGCCGGTTTTCGTTTACGCAATTGACGTCGCTGCCGGAATTGAACGTACTCGCGGGGGAAGCGCACGCGTTTCGAAAGGCGGAGAAGCCGCTGGACCGTCTGCAGAGTGAAGTGATGAGTGTGAGCGAGCGGCTGGCGCTTTTCGCACATGTGATGGACGGAAGCGCGTTTCTCCTCGTGCCGGCGCCGGAGAAAGCGACGGATGCCTGGCTCGTGCCGCCGGAGTTCGGCCGTTACTATGATGCGTCCCAATTCGCTGCGCCGCAGACGCAGTTGCAGACACTCGCGACCGCGTATGCGAGAGGCGATGGATTCCAATTCGGTCGCGCGGCAAATCAACTGCGCGATGGATTGCGCGGATTGAGCCCGAAGATTTATCCGGAGGAATCACAACTGCGCCTGGAATATTTCTATAACCACTGGGATGGGTTCTATCGCGCGGCCTGGTGCTACGGTATCGCGCTGCTCTTGCTCGCGATCGCTTACATGCGCGGCAAAGGCGGGGCGGTGAAATCAATTGGGGTCTCGATCGCGATTCTCGGTCTGCTCTTTCACGCGAGTGGAATCGCAATGCGCTGCCTGATCGCGGGCCGGCCGCCAGTGACGAACATGTATGAGTCGATCATCTGGGTTTCGTTCGCGGTCTCGTTTTTCGGGATGATCTTTTTCACGCGTTACCGCACGCCGGTCTACCTGCTCGCGGCGCTGCCGGTTTCGCTCGTCGCACTCTTGCTCGTGCATCAGATGCCGATCGCGATGCCGTCGAGCATCGATCCGCTCGTGCCGGTCCTGCGCGATAATTTCTGGCTCACGATCCACGTGCTCACGATCACGCTGAGCTACGCGGCCTTTGCCCTGGCGATGGGTTTTGGGCACATCTTGCTTTTCCGCTACGCACACGACCCTCTCTCAGCGCGCGCGGATCAAGCGATGCATTTCTGGCTCTATCGCGTCCTCCAGCTTGGCGTGATTCTGCTCGCGGCGGGCACAATACTCGGCGGCGTGTGGGCGAACTATTCATGGGGCCGGTTCTGGGGTTGGGACCCAAAGGAGACATGGGCACTCATCGCATTGCTTTGCTACATCCTGACTTTGCACGGACGACTCGCGGGTTGGTGGACACAATTTGGTTTGGTCGTTGCAAGCGTTGTTTGTTTTCTCGCGGTTTTGATGGCGTGGTATGGCGTGAATTTCGTGCTCGGCAAAGGATTACACAGCTATGGGTTTGGCCTCGGCGGCGAAACCTACGTCGTCAGCTTCGTCATTGCGGATTTGTTGTTCGTCGCGTTTGCGATCTGGCGGTATCGCGGAACTAAACCACCCAGACCGCCGAGTTCGCCGGCCGTCGTGGCCAACGAACGCGTCGCGGCATAGACTGTCGGGCGCCTGCACTGGTGCCGAATTTCTTGATTTTGGGCGGGCGAGGCGTCCGTCCCGCAAAACAGAAGTATGATCCAGCAGAGTGCGAATGCCGTCGTAATGGTTCGGCCATTCTGCTTCTATCCCAATCCGGAAACAGCTTCCGATAATGCGTTTCAGCGCGAAGTCGCGGCAACAGACGCCGGTACCATTTCCAAAGCCGCGCAAAAGGAGTTCGACCAAGCGGTGGAATTACTGCGCGGCGCCGGCGTGACGGTTCACGTTTTCGAAGACACCGCTTCGCCGGAGAAACCAGACGCCATTTTTCCAAATAACTGGTTCTCCACGCACCACGACGGCAGAGTGGTGCTTTACCCGATGTATTCGCCCACGCGCCGGAATGAGCGGCGGCGGGATGTGATCGACGAGCTGGGCAAAATTTATCGAATCAGCGCGCTGGTCGATTACTCGTCCTACGAACAAAGCGGCCTCCATCTCGAAGGCACGGGAAGTCTCGTCCTCGATTACGTCAATCGCATCGCCTACGTCTCGCTCTCCAAGCGGTCGGACCGAGAACTGGTCGCAAGATTTTGCGAGGATTTTGGCTTCGAGCCGATGCTTTTCGAGAGCGTGGGCGATGACGGCCGCGCGATTTATCACACAAACGTCGTGATGTGTATCGGTTCGGAATTTGCCCTCTTAGGATTGGACCTGATCGCGGATCCCGGACAACGGGAAGCAATTCGCCGTCGACTCGAAGCAAGCGGGAAGAAAGTGATCGAGTTGGATGGCGATCAAATCGCAAACTTCGCCGGCAATGCGCTCGAATTGCGTAACGATTCCGAGAAGCTGTTAGTCCTGTCGAGGCGTGCGGTGGAAGCGCTAGCAACGGAACAGCGCAACGAGATCGAACGGCACGCCCGGCTTCTGCCGCTTGCTCTCCCAACCATCGAACTAGCTGGCGGCAGCGCGCGCTGCATGATGGCGACGATTCATCTCCCGCCGCTTTGATCCGTTGGGTGCGTTGCGGCTGGGGTCAACCGTGGTGTCCCGTGGCGCACACCCCCACTAACTGACGGCTCTACGGCCGTGGCGACGATCCGCGCGATTAAGACTGAAGCTGTCGCAGCGACGGCCGTGTTAGGCTTCGCTGCCGGTAGCGTGAATGGCGAGAGCAATAAGTTTGGCATCCAGGTTTTTCGCGGCCGCAGTGACCTTCTCATTCTGCAATCCACTCATAAGGGAGGAAGGAAGATCGTAAGTCAACCGAGTTGTCCGACTCTCCGCATCCTCATAGATCATCAGCCGCACAGGAACGTTCAGTCCCGCAGCAATATCGTGTTTGAGCAGGGTCCGGGCGATCAACGGATTGCCGATCGTATACATCCTGGCCTTGGCGTTCGATCCGATGCGCGCCAGCCAGGCCCCGTGATCGACCGTGAGGAAGCGCATGAAGCCGCTCGTGCCCTCGCGGGATTGGACGCGCGTTTCAAACTCCTCGGCGTTTTTTGTTGCCGCTACCAGGCCTGGAAATCCAATATCTTCCACGGATCCCACGGCAGACTCGAAGGCATTGACGACCTCCTCGAAATGCCGGCTGCTGACGTGTTCGTTATGATGCACGGTAAACGCAGCTCTCATGATAATCCTCTCTTCTTTAAAACGCGGCCTCGATAGCCTCGGCCTCCATTACATCGGCCTTAGGGAGCAGAAAAGGGGTCAGTTTGTGAATCGCGCAACTTTAGAAAGGCCGGCCGGTAAGGGTTGCTCATGAGGAGCTAGCGCGCGGCTACCAGATTTTCGGTGCCGCCCGCCACTCCGCGCCTTGTTTCGTAAGCGCTCAAATATCCACTCGTTCGAAAGGACGAGAAAAGTCTCGTTCTCAGGCAGTGGGAATAATTCCGTCCTATGTTCGATAGCTAGCAAGTGCTGCGAGCGAATAGGCTTTCATGGCACTTAACACGCAAAACAGCAATCACGGAAAACAAGCACATGAGCACGATCACCACAAAAGACGGCACGCAAATTTACTACAATGACTGGGGTAAGGGGCAACCTATCGTATTCTCACACGGCTGGCCGCTGAGTGCGGACGCGTTTGAGGACCAAATGTTCTTTCTGGCTTCGCGCGGCTATCGCTGCGTCGCTCATGACCGGCGCGGCCATGGCCGGTCGAGTCAACCCTGGAACGGCAACGACTTGGATACATACGCCGACGATCTCGCAGAGCTTGTTGAAAAGCTTGATCTGAAAGACGCGATCCACGTCGGTCACTCGACCGGTGGCGGCGAAGTGGCCCGCTATATCGGTCGTCATGGAACGAAACGCGTGGCCAAAGCGGTCCTGATCGGCGCGATTCCGCCGGTCATGGTAAAGTCGGCGTCGAATCCCGGCGGTACGCCGATCGAGGCATTCAATCAACTCCGCGCCAGCGTCCAGGCCGATCGTTCGCAGTTCTGGAAAGATCTGAGCATGCCGTTCTACAGTTACAATAGACCGGGCGCCAAAATTTCCGAAGGCGTCCGCGAGTCATTCTGGTTGCAAGGAATGATGGCCGGCTTTCCCGCGTCCTACTTTTGCATCAAGGCTTTTTCTGAAACGGATCTCACCGAAGATCTCAAGAAGTTCGACGTCCCGACGCTCGTCCTGCACGGCGACGACGATCAGATCGTACCGATCGGCGCGTCAGCTATGCTTTCGTCCAAATTAATCAAGGACGCCACGCTCAAAGTCTACAAGGGCGCGCCGCACGGCATGTGCACCACGCTCAAGAACGAGGTGAATGAAGAGTTACTGGCCTTCATCAAAGCCTAATAAACCCGGAGAAGAAACACCACCTCGAAAGGTGGTCTCATGAATATCAAAGGGTGGAGAAGTCGTGCAGGGCTCATCCAGAACGAGAAGGCTCCTTGAAGTATGAGCGAACTACCGAAACCTGAAGCAACCCGTGGGGCCCATCATCTTAGAGCATTTGCGAAGGTGTATTCGCTTTCAGCTCGCAATCGTGAGCCAGGACCCACATAACCAATAGGAGAGGACGAAAACCATGAAGAAGCCTAATGCGAAGAAGACCCAGGAACTAATCGGGAGGAGAAACGCTCCACTCGCCACGCGCACCGATCTTACATCTTCGGCAACGAAGGACATCGCGGGAGCGATGAACGCGATTCTGGCAGACGTGTTCGCGCTTTACCTGAAAACGAAGAATTTCCACTGGCACATGAGCGGCCCGCATTTTCGCGACTACCACTTGCTTCTCGATGAACATGGCGATCAGCTTTTCGCGATGACAGATCCGATCGCGGAGCGGATCCGCAAGGTAGGCGGGCTGACCCTCAAATCGATCGGCCACATCTCTCGCACTCAGCGCGTGGTCGATAACGACGCCGATTACGTCGAGCCATTGGACATGCTCGCGGAATTGGCGGACGACAACAAGACGCTGGCAGCACGCCTGCGCGAGGCGCACAACGTCTGCGAGGAACATCGCGACATCGCCACCGCGAGCTTAATCGAGGTTTGGATCGACGAGACGGAACGCCGGACGTGGTTCCTGTTCGAGGCGACCCGGCGACGCAATTGATTCCTCGCAAAGGTGGATTCGCCACATCGAATTGTTTGAGGTGCCTTCCCTCGCGCTGAAGATTGATGAAGGGGCGGGGTTGAGAACGAATCTATCTGGAGAAGGGAAACATTCGCGTGCTGCGCAATAATTTGTAGAATCTATCGTGGCGGGCAAAACGCCACGCCCGCTGTGACGAGCGCAATGACTAGATGAAATATCATGATGAATCATTTTGCGAAATGACGATCCATTCAAAAAGGAATAGAACCACAAGGACGCTTGACGAATTGACATGAATGCTCGCTTAGAGAAAGCCGAGAACCGGAGAAGCCGTCGAAATGACGCATATCGTCAACGTTTGCAGCTGCCGATCGGATGAAGAGGAAGCCTAAAGCGAAAAAAAGTTCTCCTGCCTCGTCACGAAATCGAACTGAGAGTCGTCGCGGAATCGACAAAGCGTCTCGCACCAAAAAAATTAGGCTCCTGGTTGCCGATGATCACGTGCTCATCCTTGAGGGCTTGGCGGCGACAATTGGCCGCCAGAATGACATGACGGTCGTCGCCAAGGCTAGCAATGGCCGTGAAGCGGTCGAACTATGGAGCACGCATCGACCCGATGTTTCCCTGCTCGATCTGCGTATGCCAAAACTGAATGGAGTCGGTGTGATCAGGGAAGTTCGTGACCTGGATGTCTCCGCTCGCGTGATCGTGCACACCACTTATGACACCGATGAGGAAATTTACCAAGCGATCCGAGCAGGCGCGAAAGCCTACTTACTAAAGGACGCACCGCTGGAAGAATTACTGGATGCGATTCGAAAAGTGCATGCCGGCGAAACCTGCATCCCACCTGCTTTAGGAGCCAAACTCGCGTCACGCATGAGCGGTGAAGCTATGACAGGTCGCGAAATGGATGTGCTGCGACTGCTCGCGCGAGGCAAGAGCAATAAGGAAATCGGTGCCACTCTCTTCATCAGCGAGACCACCGTGAAGACGCACGTGAGAAGCATTTTTGCCAAGTTGAGTGTGATGAGCCGGACGGAGGCAATCGCTGCCGCCAACCAGCGTGGCCTGATCCAACTCTAGTTTATCCGGGTTTCCATTGGGCGGCAGTCTCCTTCGAACGGACGAGGCGACTCTCGTTCCGAGGCATAGGGAAAAATTCCGTCCTATGCCCAATAGTAGCCACTAGTTGGGCGGATTAGTTTCTCAGAGCAAACCGGGCACTAAACAAGAAACCAAAGCAAAAGGAGAATATCATGCCGTTCGTAAACGTTAAACTCGTCGAAGGAGTCTTTTCCAGTGAGCAAAAGCATCAGATGGCCGCGGCCCTTACGGACGTGATGGTCAAATTCGAGGGATCTGAAGCCTTTCGCGAAGTTGTCTGGGTTTTGATCGAAGAACTCCACAAGGACGGGTGGCATATTGGTGGGGCGCCGTTCGCTGGGCCGCCCAAACTGAAAAGCGCGCTTGGGCGCTCCAAAGAGGCGTTCGAGGCCATTGGTGAGCGCAATCCGCAAACGCGCGACGAATTGGCGGCTGTCTCGCCTGTACGCGAGTGATACTCCGCCGCATTCAACCGCAACGTGGTGGAGAGGACACTTGTAATCGCTGCTGCGCACCGCCGCCGGATTCAGTTTTAGTCGTGAAAGCTCTCGGCGGGCAGGCTCGGGCCTCCTTCAAATTTGGCCTTCACCGGCGCAACTTGAAAACGTACACTCATATCCTACCAACGCTGGACAGCCGGTGGTGCGCACAGTGTGTTTATTAATCAAAGTCGGATTGGGCGACAACTCGGGGCGAAAGAGAGCGCGGCATCAGCTGGCTATATTGATGTTCGCCTTGGCGCTAGCTGAACCCGCCAACGCACTGGATCCGCAGAAAGCAATCAGCCAGTTCACCCACACAGCGTGGTCCGCGAAGGACGGTATCCCGGGACCAGTCCGGGCGATTGCTCAGACGGCGGACGGATATTTGTGGCTTGGAACAGAAGCCGGTTTGTATCGGTTTGATGGCCTTCGCTTTGTCCCTTGGGAGTCAAGTTACGATGAGCGGCTGCCGGGTTCCTCCATCTGGTCGCTCTCCACGGCCCGTGACGGCAGCCTTTGGATCGGGTTTGGGTCCAACGGAATCAGCCAGCTTCGCGATGGGCATTTGCAGAGTTATTCGCCCAGTGAAGGCGTTCCCGGTAGCGGTGTCATGTCCATAGTGGAAGACGCGAGTGGCTCTATCTGGGCGGGCGGTCAGTATGGGTTCAGCAAGTTTGAGGGTGGCAAGTGGCGCCGGATCGGCGCGGAGTCGGGGTATCCCGCTCCGGGTGCGCAAGCGCTATTCATTGATCATCGAGGCACCTTGTGGGCGGCGACCGATGGCCTGAACTTCGGGCTCAGTGAGAACCCGATTCGGCGGAATACCATCCTTACTCTTGGCGCGAACGACCAGCGCTTTACTGAAACCGGGCAAGCCGTAGGGATGATCTGGATGATGACCAGCGCGCCGGATGGCGAGGTCTGGATGGCTGATACTAGCGGCCGCGCCGTCAGGCCAGTCAGAGGTTCGACTGACTCGAAAACTGATATCCCACTTGGCGACGAGCCATTGTGTCTGCTCTTCGACAACAACAAGAGCCTGTGGGTTGGACTCATCGAAAGCGGGCTTCGCCGCATACCCGACCTCGCGCAATCGGAAAGCTCCGCTCTCGATCATTTCCAGGCCAGCGACGGACTCTCGGGTGGTCTGGTCTATTCAACCTTCAAGGATCGCGAAGGCAATATCTGGTTCGGGACCGCCAGCGGCCTTGATCGATTTCGCGAGAACAAGGTGACACCTTTCTCCGCGAGAGAAGGCTTGGATCCAGATCAGCAAATTGCGTTAACTTCGACGGCAGACGGAAGTGTTTGGATCATCAGTTACACACGCGACTCGGTCCGGCGATTTTATCAGGGACGATTCGTTACATCGAAGCTTCCAGCCTACTCCGCCTCCGACTCGACGCGCATTCTCTCTCTCTCCGCGAACGGAAACAGCGTCTTGGTCGGCGGCAATTTCAAATTGGCAAAGGAAGCCGACGGGAAGTTCTCCTTCGTGCACAACCTGGATATTGAGACGGGAACGAACGTCGAGGCCATCGCACACGACGCGACGGGCGGTCTGTGGGTCGCCGTCACGGGATGGTGGCGTGCTGCACCAGATAATGTGGCCAAAATCCTGCGTTTCAGGAACGGCGAATGGATCGATTTCAGCGCGAGCGCGAGTCTGCCCAAGTACCACTGCAGGGCGATATATGGCGATAGGCAGGGGCGAGTTTGGTTGGGATTCGAAAACGGAGAAGTGGCGGTCTACGAGAGCGACAAATTTCGTGTCTATTCCGCGAACGACGGATTGCCCAGCGGCAGAATATTTGCGATTACGAGCGACCGCGCCGGCAACGTCTGGATTGGCGGAGAAGGCGGCCTAAGTCGCTTCGACCAAGGTCGCTTCGTTACAGTCACTAAGGAAAACGGACTACCGGGTTACTCGGTGTCCGCCATTGTCGAGGACGAGGATGGTTCTCTGTGGCTCGCTTGCGCGCTCGGAATCTTCCGCGTTAGTCAGCGAGAGTTGGACAAGGCGCTGGCGTCTTCTTCCTACCGGATGGAAGGGATGATCATCGGCGGCACCGATGGGTTGAGGGGACTTCCGCGGCAGCGCGAGCCCTTTCCAACGGCAACCCGGGCGACCGACGGCCGGCTCTGGTTTGCCACAACAGGAGGCGTGGCCGTGATCGATCCGCGGCAATTGCCGAAGAACCTTCTCCCCCCGCCAGTCACCATCGAATCAGTTAAAGCAGATGATCGACTCATCGCGCCTGCTGCCGGAATACGCCTCCGTCCGAACACCAAGGAAGTTGAATTTGAGTATGCGGCCCTCAGCTTGATGGATCCGGAACGGGTCCAGTTCCGCTATAAGCTCGAAGGCTACGAGGACGATTGGCAGGGTCCTGTAAGCACTCGGCAAGTCCGGTACACGAACTTGCCGCCGGGGACCTATCGCTTCCGTGTCATTGCTTCAAACAATGACGGCGTATGGAATGAGACCGGCGCGTCCTGGGATTTTTCGCTAGCGCCCGCGTTCTACCAAACCGTTTGGTTTCGCGCGGCCGCGATCGCCGTCACCCTGCTGTGGCTGTTCGCGCTCTTCCAGGTTCGCCTTCGTCGAATCAAACGGCATAACGCGGAGCTCCGGCAGGAGAACAGCGAGCGCAAGCGCGCGGAGGACGCGCTCCAGCAAACGCGGGCCTACATGACAGCGTCCGAAAGCCTCAGCGTCACCGGCAGCTTTAGTTGGAAGGTCGCCACCGGCGAAATCTCATGGTCGGACGAAGTCTTTCGAATCTATGAGTGGGATCCATCGATCAAGCCCACTCCCGAGCGGGTGCGCGAACGGATTCACCCGGACGACCTCGACTCCTTCGATCAGACGGTCGAGCGGGCAGCGCGCGAGGCCAAGGATTTGGAATACGAACACCGAATCGTGATGCCAGACGGCACGATCAAGCATCTCGAGATTCTGTCTCACGCGGTGAAGGATAAATCGGGAGAGGTCGTCGCATCCGTCGGCGCGGTTAAGGACGTAACCGAACGCAAGCGGGCGGAGGCATTGCTTACCGGCGAGAAACGTCTTCTCGAAATGATCGCGACTGGCGTTGCGCTCAATGAGATCCTGAATGCCTTGTGTCTGATTATTCAGGAGCAGCGCAGCGGCACGCTCGCCTCTGTCTTGTTATTATCTTCCGACGGCATCCACCTTGACTCCGCCGCGGGACCCAATCTTCCGGAAGGTTGGATACGACAGATGGCGAGCCTCGCCATCGGACCGTGCGCTGGCTCGTGTGGCACAGCAGCATACAGAGGATTGGCGGTCATCGTGTCGGACATTGAGACTGATCCGCTCTGGGACGTGCCGGAACATCGCGCTGCCGCATTGAGCTATGGTCTGCGCGCCTCGTGGTCGAATCCAATCCTCTCTTCGGAAGGCAAAGTCCTGGGAACCTTCTGTATGTACTATCGCGAAACAAAGAGTCCCAGTCCGGACGATCTCGAGCTCATCGAATTAGCGACTTATCTGGCACGGGTTGCGATTGAACGTGATCGCGCAGAGGAGGCTCTCCGGCGGAGCGAGGGCTTCCTCGCTGATGGTCAGAGAATAAGCCACACCGGGAGCTGGAGCTGGAATGTTTCCAGTGAAAAGGTTGCCTGGTCAGAGGAACATTTTCGGATCTTTGGCTTCGATCCTGAGAAGACCGAGCCATCCTTCCAATTGTTCTTGGAAACGATTCATCCGGAAGATCGACCACTTATTGAGCAAGGTCTCGATGAAGCCGTTCGAGGAAAAAGCGGCTTTGATCTGGAATTTCGAATCGCGCTTGCGGATGGATCTATCAAGAACGTCCAGGGTGTGGGCCGCCCGGTCTTAATGCACTCTGGCGACTTGAGTCATTATGTCGGAACCACCGTCGACATTACCGCCCGTAAGCACGCTGAGGCCTTGCTCGCCGGAGAGAAACGGCTTCTCGAGATGGTCGCCCGGGACGATTCGCTGACGCATATTCTGGATGCCCTATGTCGGTTGGTGGAGGAGCTGTCCAGCGGGGCTCGTTCTTCGATCCTGTTATTGGATCCGAATGGCAATCGCCTTCGACACGGAGCAGCGCCCAGCCTTCCGAAGGCCTATGTTGACGCGATCGATGGCTCACTCATTGGTCCTTCGGCGGGTTCGTGCGGAACCGCCGCTTATCGCGCACAGCCGGTAATCGTTTCGGACATCGCGACCGATCCACTTTGGACCGATTATCGCGACGTCGCCTTACCGCATGGGTTGCGCGCGTGCTGGTCGAGTCCAATCCTCTCCTCAGAAGACAAGGTATTGGGGACGTTCGCCATTTATTATCGCGAGCCGCGCACTCCGACTCCGCAACAGCTTGAAATCATTGAACAGATCACTCACCTGGCGAGTATCGCCCTGGAACGAAAACGAGCCGAAGGAGCGCTGCGCGCTTCCGAGCAAGTCGCGCGCGGACAAGTGGAGGCACTAATCCAAAGCCTGGACATACTCGCGACGGCGCCGCCGCCGGAAAAATTCATTGGCCAGATGCTGAGCACGATTGGCCGCCTCTTAAACGCGCAAAGTGTTATCCTTTGGTTGTGGGACGAAACGACCGACTCCGTCGTTTTTCATGCGGGCGCTCACGGCACTAATCTCGTCCCAGTCGAACAAGCGCATCCGTTCGTTAAGGATGGGTTGTCGTGGAAGGACAATCCTGGGCTTCAGGAAATGTTTTTCACGGGCGTTCCGGCTGCCTGCGAAGACATAGAAAATGATCCGCGGATATCCAAGGCTCTTCGCGACTACTTCCGTTCGACGGGAACCAGGAAGTTTTTGACGATTCCAACGCTGGTGGGCGGACAGGTGAAAGGATTCATCGGCATTCGTCATGGCGATCGGGCACCTTACCGGCCTGAAGAGATTGAGCTGGCCCAGGCGCTCGCGCATCAGGCGATGTTCGCGATTCAACTCAATCAATCCGCTGAGCAAAGCCGGCTCGCGGCGGTCCTCGATGAACGCAACCGGATGGCACGAGACATCCATGACACGTTGGCCCAAGGTCTCACGGGTGTGATCGTGCAATTGCAAGCGGCCGAGGACGCAACTTCGAAGGGCTACAAGAAGGACGCGACCAGCCACCTGAAGAGTGCACGCGATCTGGCTCGCGCCGGTTTGAATGAAGCCCGCAGGTCGGTGCGCGCGCTGCGGCCTCAAGCCCTGGAAGAGGCGACGTTCTGGCAAGCTCTCCAAACGACCATCAAGAACGCCACCGTGGGCACAGACCTTCACGCTAAGTTTCAACTGCGCGGCAGAATGCGCGAACTTCCACCACTAGTGCAGGAGAATCTTCTCCACATCGGGCAGGAAGCATTAACGAACACGCTCAAGTACGCGCATGCGACCCTCTTCGAGGCCAGGCTAAGCTTTAACGCCGCCGAGGTTCGGCTCGAGCTTCACGACAACGGGGTTGGGTTCAAGCCGAACGGGCATCATGACGGTTTTGGTCTCACGGGAATGCAGGAACGCGTCACGCAAATAGGTGGAGAGTTGAGTGTGACAAGCGCGCGGGGGAAAGGCACGAAAATCGTCGTGACTTCTCCACACACGCAAGAAGGGCTAAGCTAAATAAACAAGTCACCTCCTCCAAAGGGAGGAGACGTGTCTCGTTCTCAGGCAGGGCAAATAATTCCGTCCTATGCCCAATAGTTAAGCGCCCATGGGAGAGTACTCTTCCCCATGATGATCGAAACCTCTCCGCACGATCTGACTGCGCAGCCCCTGACAACGCAACGCTTCCCGCATGAACTGAACGGCGACGAATCCGGCTCGATTGAATCCGTACGAGCCCTGGCGAAGGGTGTGCTTGATCAAGCGGCGAAAGACCTTCGAATATTTCGTGCCGCGCGCACGCCTCTCGGACGCGAACTTTATCGGGACGCCTACCGCTGGATCATGTCGAATGATTTGTCCTGGCCTTATTCCTTCGTAAATATTTGCGAAGCAATGGGCCTTTCGGCCGAAGTCGTCCGGTCGGAGTTGCTGGCGGAGGCCCAGTCCGGCTGGTATTCGCATTCCCGGCTCGTAGCCCGCAGGATTTCAACGTCCTTCCGCGGCTCTCTGACAAACCTCTTTCGACGCGGCGGTCTCCAAGGAACAGAAAAGCGAGCCAATGCGCTTGAGTTTCCGTCGCTCAAATCGGTCCCAGCTCGCGGAACGATGCAACTTCGAAATTCATGAAAACCAAACCCCGCAGCTTCACAAGACTTTGGTGCAGGATTTTCCGGCGACCCGCGCCGGTTCACGACCCCTTTCTCTCTCTGAGCATGACGCTCTTCAACTACACGAACAGCTGGAGCCGGACGTTTGCCAAGGACGAATATGGACGCTCCTGGGCCTAACGACTCCCATCGGGATGAACCGGCCGTCATGAACGCAGCCGAAAAATCGATTATCGTGAATGCCCCAGTCGCCGAAGTCTATGAACGGTGGTTGCGCTTCGAAGAGCTCCCGAAGTTTATCAAATCACTCGGTAACGTCGAACGAATCGATAATACCCATTTCTCATTCAGCAATATTCGAGATGGGAAGGAGCAGCGCGGCGTGATTGAGGTCATTCGGCAAATCCCTGAGCGGAAAATAGCCTGGCGAACAATCGCGGATGGCGTGGGGCTGGGAGTGGTCTCGTTCGAGCCGCGCTCCGACACTGCCACGGAAATCACCCTGAAGTTGCGCTCAGTTTTCGATCCTTCAATCTCCGGCCAGAGCGCGGAGGAATACCTTCTGAATTTCAAGCAATTGATTGAGAACCCGCAGCGATGAAAAGCTTTTTTATTGGCGTAGGAATCTTGTCGACCCTCTTGACGGTAGCTGGATGCAAAAAAAATTCGGCGCCGCAGCAAGCTCCGTTACCGGTCAACGTGGCTACCGTGATCGAGAAAGAGGTAAGGGAATGGGATGAATTCACCGGGCGCCTGGATGCCGTCGAGTCGGTCGAGATTAGGCCGCGCGTCTCCGGTTACATCACCGAGATCCACTTTGAAGCCGGCGCGGTCATTAAGAAGGGTGATCTCCTTTACGTCATCGACCCGCGTCCATACCAGGCCGATTTCGACCGGGCCGCGGCCGAGCTGGAGCGAATGCAGGCGCAGCTCAAACTTGCAGAGATCGAGTTGGACCGGGCGAAAGATCTGCGGGCGAAGAACACAATCTCGGCCAGCGAATTCGATCAGAAGGCTGCCACTTATCAGGGTTCCTCCGCCGCGGCGCGGTCTGCCGAAGCCGCGAAGAATTCCGCCGCACTGAATTTGGAGTTCACACAAATTAAATCGCCGATCGACGGACGCGTCAGCGACGCGCGCATCACGCTGGGCAACCTCGTTCAGCCGGGTGCGGGTCCGGAGAGCGTGCTTACCACGGTGGTCTCGGTCGATCCGATTTATGCGAAGGTCGATGCTGACGAAAACGCGGTGCTTAAATACGTAAAGCTGAGTAGCGAGGGGAAACGCGTCAGTGCACGCACGGCGAAGATCCCGGCCTTCGTCGAGCTCGGTAACGAGACCGATTTCCCCCACGAAGGTTACATCGACTTCGTTGACAATCGCCTTGATCCCGGGACGGGAACGGTGCGCGCGCGCGTCGTGCTGAAAAACTGGAACCCTGCTCTCATCACGCCGGGTTTCTTTACTCGCGTGCGCATTGCCGGTGCGACGCCGTATCGCGCCGCTCTCATTGACGACAAAGTAATCAGCTCACAGCAAGGCCTGAAATACGCGTTCGTCGTGAAACCCGACAATACGCTCGAACGCCGTACTCTTGAGACCGGTACCATTTTCGAAGGCAAACGTATCGTGAAGCGCGGCCTCAAGGACGGCGAGAAAGTTGTTTCCACGCGTCTGCAAATGGTGCAATCCGGGATGCACGTCACGCCTGTGCCAGAGAAGTAGAATGCGGAATGCGGAACGGCCGGATCCCATGAGCGAGCCTGATCTGAAGAAGCGGACGAAAGCATTCGCGCTTCGGGTTTTGAAGCGTGTTGACGCGCTGCCCAAGACGGCAGCGAGTCGTGCGCTTGCTTCGCAGATCGTGCGTTCCGGCACATCTGTCGCGACTAACTATCGCGCTGCTTGCCGCGCGAAATCGCCCGCAGACTTCATTGCTAAGATGGGCATCGTCAAAGAGGAAGCCGTCGCATTCCGATGAACTTCCCGCACTTTTTCATCGACCGGCCGATCTTTGCCGGTGTGATCAGTATTGTCATCACGCTCGTCGGCGTTATCGCGCTTTCGACGCTTCCCATCGCACAATATCCGGAGATCGCGCCACCAACGATCCAGGTCACGACCAACTATCCCGGCGCAAACGCAAAAGTCGTATCGGAAACGGTGGCGACGCCGATTGAGCAGCAGGTCAATGGCGTGGAGAACATGCTCTACATGTCTTCGCAAAGCACGAGCGACGGCAACATGACGCTGAGCATCACTTTCAAGCTCGGCACCAATCTCGATACGGCACAGGTGCTGGTGCAAAATCGCGTCGCCATCGCCATCCCGGTGCTCCCGCCCGATGTGCAGCGCATTGGCGTGACGACGAAAAAGCAGTCGCCCGACATCACTATGGTCGTGCATCTGGTCTCGCCGGACGGATCGCTCGATTCGCTTTTCACCAGCAATTATGCGCTGCTCCAGATTCGCGACGAACTCGCGCGCGTCGATGGCGTGGGCGATATCAATGTCTTTGGCGCGCGCGAATATTCGATGCGCCTCTGGCTTGATCCAAACAAGATCGCGTCCCGCAATCTAACCGCGCAGGACGTTGTGACCGCGATCCAGGAACAAAATGTGCAAGTCGCGGCTGGAATCATCGGCGCGCCGCCGGTGCCGAAGGGCGCAACCGCATTTCAATACACGGTTAGCACGCAAGGCCGGCTCACGGACGAAAAGGAGTTCGGCGAAATCATCGTGAAGACTGGTGCCAACGGACAAGTCACTCGCGTGCGCGATATCGCGCGGGTTGAGCTCGCCGCTCGCGACTACACGGTCAACAGTCAGCTCGGCGGAAAACCGGCGACCGCGATTGCCATTTACCAACTCCCGGGCTCGAACGCACTCGCCACCTCCGACGCGGTGCGGAAGAAAATGGCTGAGCTCAAGCAGCGCTTCCCCGCCGGGCTCGACTACACAATTGTCTACGACCCGACAATGTCTGTCCGCGAGTCAATCCACGAGGTGCAGAAGACGCTCTTCGAGGCAATCGCGCTGGTCGTTCTGGTCGTGCTTGTCTTTCTCCAAACCTGGCGCGCGGCGATCATTCCGCTCATCGCCATTCCGGTTTCGTTGATCGGCACGTTCGCGGCGATGTTAGCCTTCGGGTTCTCGATCAACAACGTCTCGCTTTTCGGCATCGTCCTCGCGATTGGCATCGTGGTCGATGACGCCATCGTGGTCGTCGAAGCCATCGAGCATCACATTGAAGATGGTCTGAGCCCGAGAGATGCCGCGCGAAAGGCCATGACAGAGGTCGGCGGCGCGTTAGTTGCGATTGCGCTCGTGCTTTGCTCGGTCTTTATCCCGACCGCGTTCATCAGCGGAATCACTGGCATATTTTTTCGGCAATTCGCGCTCACCATTGCGGTCTCGACCGCGATCTCCGCCCTTAACTCGCTTACGCTTTCACCCGCGCTCGCCTCACTCCTCCTCCGGCCGCGCGGCGCGGAGAAGGATTTGTTTCAGCGCGTGCTCGATGGCCTGCTCGGCTGGTTCTTCAAAGGATTCAACAAAGTGTTTGCGTGGAGCTCGAACGCCTACGGCAACGCTGTCGCGCGGCTTATCCGACTCGCCGTCGTCGTTCTGTTCATCTACGCCGGTTTGCTTGGCCTGACCGCCCTCGGTTTCAAAGTCGTGCCGGGCGGTTTTCTGCCGACGCAAGATCGCGGCTACGCGATCGCTTTCGCGCAGTTGCCCGACGCGTCGTCGCTCGATCGCACGCAGGCCGTCGTCGACAAGATTACGAAGATCGGGCGCGAAACGCCCGGTGTGCTCAACACCGTTGAATTCGCCGGCTTCAACCTTTTCGGCGGCAATCAGACCAACACCGCTGCCGTCTTCCTGCCCTTCAAGGAATTCTCGGAGCGAACCACGCCCGAGCAGGGGATGCCGGCGATTGTGGCGAAGATGAACGCGCGTGTTCGCGCCGAAATTCCCGAGGCATTCGTAGCGGTATTTCCTCCGCCGCCCGTGGCTGGGATTGGCAACGCCGGTGGTTATCGCGTTTTCATTCAGGATCGCGGCAACGCCGGCCTCGAAGAACTGCAAACGCAAGCCTTCGCCATGATGATGAAAGCGAATCAAACGCCTGGCCTGACGAATAACCTAACGACCTTCCGCGCCAACGTGCCGCAGCTCTGGCTCGAAGTGGATCGCGTCAAAGCGAAGAGCATGAACGTGCCCCTCAGCAACATCTTCGGCACACTCCAGACCTACCTCGGTTCAACATACGTGAACGATCTCACGCTCTTCGGCCGCACCTATCGGGTAACGGCGCAAGCCGACTCAGAGTTCCGCCTCAAGCCCGAAGACATCCGCTTACTTAAAACGCGCAATGCTGAGGGTGGGATTGTTCCGCTCGGTTCCGTCTCAACGGTGCAGGAAGTCAACGGCGCCGACAAGATCACGCGCTACAACATGTTCACGGCGGCCGACCTCAGCGGCCAGCCCGCGCCGGGCACGAGCACGGGCGACGCGCTGGCCGCGGTCGAACGTCTCGCCAAAGAAATTCTGCCCACGAGTTTCACGACCGAATGGACGGAGATCGCGCTGCAGCAAAAACTCGCCGGCAACAGCGCGATGTACATTTTCCCGCTCTGCGTTCTGTTTGTCTTCCTCCTCCTGTCGGCGCTTTACGAAAGCTGGTCGTTGCCCCTCGCGATCATTCTCATCGTGCCGATGTGTCTGTTCAGCTCGATCAGCGGCGTCTGGTTGCGCTCGATGGAGAACAACATCTTCACGCAGATCGGCTTTGTCGTGCTGGTCGGGCTCGCCTGCAAGAACGCCATCTTGATCGTCGAGTTCGCGAAACAGATCCAGGATCGCGACGGCAAGGACCGCTTCACCGCCGCGGTGGAAGCCTGCCGCCTGCGATTGCGTCCGATCCTTATGACTTCCTTTGCCTTCATTTTCGGTGTCCTGCCGCTTGTTCTCAGCAAAGGCGCCGGTGCTGAAATGCGCCAAGCGTTGGGCACAGCTGTCTTCTTCGGCATGCTCGGAGTAACCGGCTTTGGTCTCTTTCTCACGCCCGTGTTCTACGTTGTCATCATGTGGTTCAGAGAGCGTCGAAGCAAACCCTCCGCGCCCGCCCCCACGCAATCCGCACCGCCATTAACGGCGGAACCAGCCCTCTGATAAAGCACGTACTGCAGCTGGATAAAATGACGCGCATAACAGACATGACCACGGCCCCTCTCATCCAGACCCGCTTCGGATTTGCCTCGACCGCTGCCGAGGTGATCGACGGCATCTACCTCTCGGGCCGGCGCGCGATCGTCACCGGCGGCTCGTCGGGCATCGGGATCGAGACGGCACGTGCGCTGGCCGGCGCTGGCGCAGAAGTCACGCTCGCCGTGCGCGATCCCGACGCCGGCGACCGGACCGCCACCGACATCACCGCTACCACCGGCAACACCGCCATCCACGTTGACCGACTCGACCTCGCCGACCAAGCCTCCGTCGCCACGTTCGTCGCGAACTGGAGCGGGCCGCTCCACCTGCTCATCAATAACGCCGGCGTGATGGCTCTGCCCGACCTCCAGCGGACTAAAGAGGGCTGGGAGATGCAATTCGCGACCAATTACCTCGGCCACTTCGCGCTCGCGCTCGGCCTGCACGCCGCACTCGCCGCCGCCGGCGACGCGCGGATCGTGTCGCTCAGCTCCGTCGGGCACCAGCGCTCACCGGTGATCTTCGACGATCTGAACTTCACTTCTCGTCCGTACGACCTGGGACTCGCGTACGGGCAGTCTAAGACCGCCATCGTTCTATTCGCCGTCGAGGCGACGCGCCGCTGGGGTAGCGACGGCATCACCGCCAACGCGGTCCATCCGGGCACGATCGCGGCCACCAACCTGATGCGAGACCTGGACCCTGACGTGCTGGCGCATCTCCGCGCCTCAGCGCCGTATGCAGAAACATTTGACGAATCAAAAGTGAGATACAAGACGATCGAGCAAGGCGCGGCGACAAGCGTCCTCGTCGCCACCTCACCACAACTCGACGGCATCGGCGGCCGTTACTTTGAGGACTGCAACCAAGCGCGGGTCCTCGACCCCGACGCCCCGAATACCAGCGGCTCCGGCGTCGCCGCCTACGCACTCGACCCAGCCAACGCGAACCGGCTCTGGGAGCTATCGCTCAAACTAACCGGTTTGGAATATTGAGCACGTGTTCGGAGCAAGGCGACCTGAAAAGCCGGCCGGCTTTCTGCACGCGCTCTACGTCGCGTGGTTCTGGCTCGAAGGCACCGGCTAGTCCTGATGGCGAGCGGATATCGTAACCACCCCGCCCGACCACCGGTCGTTTATTCGCGGGTTTCCCCGGCGTGCTTCCCTAGTTTCTTCAAAAGCCGCAGCAATGTGAGCCGCTCGTTTTCTGAAAGGACGCTCGCAATATTTTCCATCGCGGCGGCATGCTCGCCGAACCCGCGCGTAATCAGCGCGCGTCCCTTCGGAGTCAGTTCGACCTGGCGCACCCGGCGGTCGCCGGCATGGCCCTTGCGCGAAACCAGCCCTCTCTTGACCAGCCGATCAACGGCCACACTGATCGATCCGGGCGTGAGCCAGACCTTCGGACCCACTGTATTCACCGGGAGCGGTCCCTTATGGAGGAGCGCTTCCAGGACGCGGAAATCAGAGTCCCCTAGTTCTGTGCGTTTGATGCTGCTCGCCGCGTGCGGGATCAGCGCCTGAAAGGCTTTCATGAAGACGAGCCAGAGATGCACGCCCGAGGAGTCTTCTGTTTGCCGGGTTCGCTTTTTTTTCATGAAAAATCGTTCCTTGACAGATATATTGATATCAATATACTTGGTATCAAACAAAAGAAACTAACATGAAAATCACCATTGTCATCGCCCGTTTTCTTCTTGGCCTCATCTTTCTGGTTTTCGGATTGAACGGCTTCTTCCACTTCATTCCCACGCCTCCTCCGCCGTCCGGGGCGGCTGGCCAGTTCGTCGGAGCGCTCGTTGTCTCCAACTATCTGGTCGTCGTATTCTTGCTCCAATTCGTCTCGGCGGTCCTGCTCTTGATCAATCGCTGGGTCCCTCTCGCGCTGACGCTGCTCGCTCCGATCATCGTCAACATCCTGCTCTTTCACGTATTGATGGCTCCCAGCGGGCTGGCTCTGGCTATCGTCGTGACGGTGCTGTGGATCGTCGTCTTTCTGAGCGTCCGCTCGGCGTTCGCTGGACTCTTGCAGCAGCGCCTCCCAGCTCAGGGGCTGCGGTAACAAAGTCACCCGATCCCCGTCTCAAATACCAGAAAGGAAACACATGGAAATTGGCGCAGACAGTTTCGTCGCAGCAACCGTAGACCGTGCCGCGGGCCGGGCTGTCGACCCGGCGAAACATCTTGGCGAGTTGCTCGAAGCAATCACGCTCGCGGACGAGGTGGGCCTGGATGTCTTTGGCATCGGGGAACACCATCGGCGTGAGTTCCTCGACTCGGCGCCGACTGTGATCCTTGCCGCCGCGGCGGCGCGGACGCGTCGTATCCGACTAACGAGCGCCGTGACCGTGTTGAGTGCGGCCGATCCCGTGCGCGTGTTCCAGGAGTTCGCTACGCTCGACCTTCTTTCGAAAGGGAGAGCGGAGATCGTTGCCGGACGTGGCTCATTCATCGAAGCGTTTCCGCTCTTTGGGCTCGACCTCGAGGACTACGATTCTCTCTTCGCCGAGAAGCTCGATCTGCTTCTAAAAATCCGCGAGAACACGTATGTCCACTGGTCGGGCCAGCACCGTGCGCCACTCACCGGGCAGGGAGTTTATCCGCGTCCGTTGCAAAACCCGCTGCCGGTTTGGCTCGGTGTGGGGGGCACGCCCGGCTCATTCACTCGCGCCGGCACGCTTGGGCTGCCGCTGATGGTCGCGATCATCGGCGGCGAGCCGCACCGTTTCCGGCCGTTGATCGATCGTTACCGCCAGACCGGTCTGCGCGCCGGCCATTCTCCAGATAAGCTCAAGGTGGGCATCCATTCGTTAGGTTACGTCGCTGAAAGTTCGTCCAGAGCGGCGGACGACTTCTTTCCCGGCTATGCACAGAGCTTTACTGAGATCGGCCGGGAACGCGGCTGGCCTCCAGCCACGCGGGCCCAGTTCGACGCCCTGCTCGGACCCACCGGAGCGCTCCTCGTCGGTGACCCAGAAACCGTAACGGAAAAAATCCTGCGTGTGAACGAGTCGTTAGGCGGCATCTCTCGCCTCACGTTTCAGATGAGCGTCGCGGCCTTGCCGCACGCGAAACTGATGCGCGCGATCGAGCTGCTTGGGACCCGCGTTGC
This sequence comes from Spartobacteria bacterium, assembly GCA_003169695.1. Classification (GTDB taxonomy): domain Bacteria; phylum Verrucomicrobiota; class Verrucomicrobiia; order Chthoniobacterales; family UBA10450; genus AV80. The sequence goes on along the minus strand of PNAS01000034.1, from coordinate 49,079 downwards.
TCCTCTCGTCCGGACAGCGCTCGCGACGGGCACACCGGAGGCGCTCTTGACGCAGTCTTGACGAGCCGATTTCGCCGATATTCGGGCAATATCTTCTGCGTCGCGTTCTCCCTCACCCCTCGTTCCCGCCGCAGCGGCAATCCTGCTCGTGCTCCTGCTCGTAATCGATCACCTAACTCTGCGCTGTGGGACGGACAATAATCTCGCCCACATCAACATCGGCGGGCTGCTCGATCGCGAACATGATGGCGCTGGCGATCGCGTCGGGCGAGATCCCCATTTTGTCCATGCTCTCGCGGATCTGGGCCTTCATTTCCGGACTGGTCATGGATTCCGCGAAATCTGTCCGAACGAAGCCCGGTGAAATGATCGTCACGCGCAACTTGTCGCCCGCCTCCTGGCGCAAGCCCTCGGAGATCGCGCGCACGGCAAACTTCGTGCCGGCATAAACCGCCATGTTTGGGTGGACCATAATGCCGGCCGTAGAAGCGGTGTTGACGAAATGTCCGAAACCTTGCTTACGAAACACCGGAAGCGCTGCGGCAATGCCGTAGAGAACACCTTTGATGTTGATGTCGATCATGTCCTCCCAATCCTCCACGCGCAGGTCATCCAGGGGGGAGATCGGCCCAATGCCGGCGTTGTTGATGAGAACGTCAAGCTTGCCGTAGCGCTCACGCGCCAGGTTGACGAGACTCGTCACGTCCTCGCGCTTTCTCACGTCAGTTTGTGCATAGGCCACCTCGCCCCCCGCGCCCGCGATCCGACGAGCGAGAGCCTCCAGTCGATCCAATCCGCGCGCGCCGAGTACCACCTTTGCGCCCCGTTCAGCGAGCATGACCGCAGTCGCCTCGCCTATTCCACTGCTCGCGCCGGTGATGACGACAATCTTGTCTTTGATTCCAGGCATAAAGTTTTGCTTTGAAACTCGTTCGTTTCCCCACACTCTCTCGCTGCTCCCCGTCGCAGCTTTACCTTCTATGTCGCTCGTCCCGCTCGCTCCATTCTACCTTCTACTTTTGCACTTTTTCGCTTTCGAAACACGATCGACCAACTCGTCCAATCTCGAAAGCAAGAGTTTTAGGATGGGAGACTTGTTGGACTTCTTGTAACCAAAGACCAGATCGACCGTCGGCGTATTCCCCTTGAGAGGACGACTCGTTACAGATCGAGTGAGAAAGTTCTGTGCGTAGGAAGGTAATAGCCCTACGCCGCGCGTCGACGCTATTACGGTCATTCCCATGACGACGTGGTCAATCTCGTGAGCTGGCGTGAGATGGATTCCGGACCGCTTCAGGTAATTGTCGATGACCCCACGCAGGACGGGAGCCGAGTGCGCCACGGTCACGAATGTCTCGCCCACTAGATCCGCCGGGCTGATTGCTTTGAGCGCAGCGAGACGGTGGTCACTGGGCAAGACCACCACCAGGGGCTCCTTGACGAGGTGACGGAACGCCAACTCCGGAAACCCTTGTTCCCGTCGCAGGAAAGCTGCATCAACGGCTCCCTTTAAAAGGGCATTCGCGAGCGGCGGCGAGTATTGACTCGAGATCATCACATCGATGTTCGGCAGTTCATCGCGCAAGATTCGAAAAGCTTCGGGCATCCACGTCAATTCGTGGTTCGTTAGAAAGCCCATGACGAAGCATGGCTTGGCGGGATGAGCGACCCGGCGGGCGGCTCCGGTTGCCGCTTCAACCTGCGATAGGGCCACGCGGGCGTGATCGAGAAAGGCTCGACCCGCTGGTGTCAGTTCGATGCCGCGAGCGCCGCGCACCAGGAGCTGGGCACCTACCTCGTTCTCAAGGTCTCGAATCTGCCGGCTCAACGAAGGTTGCGATGTATGCAGTTTCCGCGCTGCGGCCACCGTCAGACTCCCGGCGTCGGCGACTGCGACGAAGTAACGGAGATGTCGTAGTTCCATTCCGTGCCCATGCCTGTGAGGCATGGGCGCAGAGCAAACAAAGCATTATTCAGCGGCGCCACAAGAGGCCGACCTTTACGATATGAAAACAACAAGCAGAAAACTCGAGGAGAAGATTGCACCCGTTGTTTTGATCACTGGTGCACTGACAGGAATCGGTCGCGCTGCTGCAGTAATCTTTGCGCAGGAAGGGGCACATGTTGTTGTCTCCGGTCGTCATGATAAAGAAGGACAAGAGTTAGCTGCAGAGCTGCAAGGGCTCGGAGCAGACGCCATTTTTGTCCCTACCGATGTCCGCAAGGATGAGGACGTGCGGGACCTTGTGGACCAAACGGTCAAGCGTTTCGGCCGCCTGGATATTGCAGTCAATAATGCCGGGACAGAAGGATTGAAGGGGCTCGTAACCGAACAGACGGCAGAGAGCTACGCGGCTACGTTTGATACCAACGTCCTTGGTGTGCTGTTAAGCATGAAACACGAACTGCGGGCAATGCTGCCACAGGGGAGCGGGAGCATCGTCAACGTCTCGTCGACCTTTGGAAGCGTCGGCGCTGCGGGAGCATCCGTTTATGTAGCCAGCAAACATGCAGTGGAAGGGCTGACAAAGTCCGCGGCACTGGAAGTCGCAGGGACCGGAGTTCGGGTAAACGTAGTCGCTCCGGGCACTACGGATACGGGCATGCTCACACGCTTCACCAACACAGATGAAAACAAGGCTGCACTCGTCTCGACCGTGCCCGTCAAACGTCTCGGAACACCGGAGGAGATCGCTCATGTGATCGTCTTTGTTGCTTCGGCAAATGCTTCGTACATGACTGGCGCGACCATCCCAGTAGATGGAGGAAACCTGGCTGACTAAATTCCGAGGCGGGAGTTTTATCCGGATCGACATGCCGAATTGTTGTCTTTCGCGTTAACGCTTCGGCCACGCGCGCAATGCAATTAGCGCGACTCGACGAAGTTGATCGCGACTGGCGCCGCCGGATGACTGGACTGCCATTCCGCGCACGACAGTCATCACGTAATGGGCCAGTTCGGCTGGGTCAGCGCTTTTCGGAAGATCGCCTTCGCGCTTTGCCCGTTGAAGGCGGCGACGCAATGCCGCTTCGGCCGCCGCCCGCCGCGCCGCTACTTCCTTCCGGACGGACGCATCTCCGCACGCTAACGCGCCTTGCACCATGAGGCATCCTGCCGGAAACCTCGGATCATCCGTCATCCTGGCCGTGCCGAGGAATATTTCTTCGACCACATCCCGTGCCTTCGGTGCCGTCAGAGCTTTGCCAAAATAGGCGACCGGCCCGTCCATATATCGATCGAGAACTTTCCCAAAGAGTCGCTCCTTGTTGCCAAATGCGGCGTAAAGACTTGGCCGATTGATCCGCATGGCCCGAGTTAGATCGGAGAGGGAAGCGCCTTCGTAACCTTTGGCCCAAAAAACGTGCATGGCGCGTTCCAAGGCGGCGTCCGGATCGAATGCGCGCGGTCGTCCGCGCTGTGCAGCAGTCTCTGATTGCATACCGATGGGTAAATAAATCACTTGACGCGCTCTTGTCCATGGTCGAGTTTCATACCAAACGATACATAACTAATAAATCACTCAAGCAAGGGAGAAATGATATGCGTGCAATGCGAGCCGAAACATTTAGTGGTTATGAAGGGCTGAAGCTCATCGAGCTTCCGAAACCAGTGGTCACAGACGGGAAAGTACTTGTGCGAATGACCGCGGCCGGCGTCACGCCGCTCGACCATACGATTCTCTCCGGCAAATTTCACGCCTCGAAGGCGCCGTTAGTCCTGGGCAACGAAGGAGCGGGCGCCGTCGAAGAGGGAGGCGGAACGGATTTTCCGGTCGGCTCGCGCGTGATGTTCTTCGGCGCCTATGGTGCTTTTGAAGATGGAACCGATAGCGAGTGGGTTGCCGTTCGGAAGGAAGACCTTTGCCTGATTCCTGACAATGTCGACGACGTGAGTGCCGCAGGTATTCCGGTCGCGTATCTCACCGCGCAGGTGGCTCTTACTCTGGCTGGTTTTCGAGCAGGCAAGATTGTTCTGGCACCAGCGATCGGAGGATCGATCGGCAATGCAGTGACGCAATTGGCGCGCGCCCTGGGCGCAAAACACGCCATCTCAAGCACGACCAATCATGCGAAAGCTGAGCAGGCGAAGGCGCTCGGATTCAATGAAGTCATCGACACCTCTTTGGAGAAGTTAGGTGACGGCGTGCGTCGTATCACTGGTGATTACGGCGCAGACATCGTCATCGATGGAATCGGCGGTGACGTCTTGAGCGAGGCGCTCGGATTACTCGCGTTGGGAGGAAGCCTCACAACCCTGGGATATTCCGCAAGCCGCAAGACAACGATTGACGTGACAAATCTCATTGTGCCACAGGCCAGCATCCGGGGCTCAACATGTTCGCTCAGCCGAAGGCGAGCATCACGGCTGCCTGGAAAGTTATTGTCTCTCTACTTAAATCCGGCGCGATCAAGCCGATCGTGGCTAAGACCTTTCCGCTGGTAGAAGCAGCGGCTGCTCTGCGGTACTTGGTTGAGGGCCGTCCCTTCGGCAGGGTCGTCCTCACAATCTGAGGAACGTACGATGATAAGATGCGCTCCGCAGCAAAGGAGCCGAAAATGAAAGAAAAGCAGATTAAGATTCCAGGTCCGGATCACCCAATATCCATCCAGCGCAATCCCGCTCGCGTCGTCGTGTCCGTTTTGGGCCGCGTGGTTGCCGATACCCGCAACGCCCTGACACTTCGCGAAGCGGACTATCCGCCCGTTCAATACATTCCACGCGAGGACGTGGATTTTTCGCAGTTGGAAAGGACAGATCACACGACCTACTGTCCGTACAAAGGCGACAGCAATTACTACAGTGTTCCTACTGGCGGAAAGAAGTCCGTCAATGCGGTGTGGTCGTATGAGGATCCGTTTCCTGCCGTAGAGCAGATCAGAGGGTACGTCGCGTTCTATCCCGATCGCGTCGATGAGGTAGCAGAGCGACTTCCAACTACGCCGAAATCGCTAAAGAGCGCCTAGTGTAAGGAGGTACTATTATGGCAAGTCTAACTAACAAAACGGCGCTCGTTACCGGAGCCTCTCGCGGGATCGGTCGCGCGACGGCATCCGCGCTCGCCAATGCCGGTGCACATGTCCTGGTTCACTATGGCCATTCGGCGCAGGATGCAGAATCCATCGTTGCCGACATCCGCTCGAGAGGTGGACGCGCTGATGCGATCAAGGCGGACTTGCGAACTCCAGACGGCGCAACATTACTGGCCAAGGAAGTTCGCTCGATCGTCGGCGAGCGATTGGATGTGCTCGTATCCAACGCTGGTATCAGCAAGGCTGCGACCATCAAAGATCATACGGTGGAGGACTTTGACAGTCTCTTTGCAACAAATGTCCGAGGTCCGTTTTTTCTAGTGCAGCAACTCCTCCCCATCCTCGGTGAAGGCTCGAACATCATTGTGATATCTTCGCTCGGGGCCCACGCCGTAGTTGGGAAACCGGGCTTGGACAACCCTTCGGTCCTTGCCTACGCCTCGACCAAGGGAGCACTAGAGACTCTGGTTAAAAACTGGGCTGCCATTCTTGGGCCGCAGGGCATCCGAGTGAACGCAGTCGCGCCGGGGGCGATTGATACCGACATGTCGAATTTCACGAAGACCGAGGCAGGACGTGAGGTCACGCTTGCGATGCAGGCATTGAAGCGAATCGGTAAACCGGAGGATGTTGCAGACGTCGTTGCGTTCCTGGCGTCAGATGCAGCGCGCTGGATCACAGGTGCGAGCATTCCGGTAGATGGAGGATCAAAGCTCTAAGACGGCGGAGCGAACTGCAACTGCTTCGAAGATGACGACTCCAATCCGCAACGACGAAACGATAAGGAAATTATTATGAGTCAAACGATCCAGGAGAAAAACAAAGCGCTGGTGCTCGACGCCTTCGACACATTGTTTAACAAGCGCGACTATGCCGCCGCAGAGAAGTATTGGTCGCCCAACTATATACAGCACAGCGCTCACATCGCACCGGGTCGTGGAGGCCTGTTTGATCTGATCAAGAGCATGCCGTCGACGCTGAAATACGAACCGGGCACGATTGTGGCCGAGAAAGATTTCGTGATCGTGCACGGGCGATTTTCGGGCTTCGGCCAGCCCGTGAGCTGGATTGCAGCGGACATCCTTCGCATCAACGACGGCCTTCTGGTCGAGCACTGGGATGTCATCCAAGACGAGGCCCCAAGGGAGCAATCCAAGAGCAGAAATCCGATGTTTGGAGATACGTTTCCAACGTAATCCTGAGAGTTCAGCGATCAGAGATTTGCCGCCGCCTTTGACTTCCGGGCCCACTCTTGTCACTCTGCGCCAATGGAGACGCACGCTTTTCCTATCAGTCGGCTAACGAACGAGGTGAACTCTTGCTCGACCACGTCTTCATAATCGTCAAGGATCTCGACCGATCGATTGCCTTTTACGAGGCGGCTCTCAAGCCGCTCGGCATCGTGCATGCCATCGATTACGACGGCAAGGATGGCCCCGAAGGACATCCCGACCTCAAGGGCTTCGGACAGGATGGCCGCGTATTCTTCTGGCTCAGGCAGGGCGATGCGGACGCCAGGGCTGCGCATATCGGCTTTGTCGCCAAGAGCGAGGCCGAGGTGAACGCGTTCTACGAGGCAGCAATGGCGGCGGGCGCGACCGACAACGGCAAGCCCGGCGCGCGCCTGTATTACGATCCCCGTTATTACGCTGCGAACGTTTTCGATCCCGACGGTTACAGTCTCGAGGCGGTCTACAAGAGCTGGCAACACCGCCAATCATAGACCCTCGAAATTTCAAACAGGCCCGATCTGTGCCGATGCAAGAATTGTGACCTTTGTATCAAGAACGGCCTTTTGGTCGATCACTGGGATGTCATCCAGGACGAGGCGACAAGGGAGCAATCCAAGAGCGGCAACCCCATGTTTGGAGATACGTTTCCAACGCACCCCTGAGGGTTCAGCAAGCAGCGAACTCGCGTTGTCGTATTCCACCGCGTTGCGTCCGCGAGAGGATTCGCTAGGCGAGACGGTCTGAGCACCTCGTTCGAAAGAACGAGGTGCCTCTCGTTCTGAGGCAGTGGGAATAAATCAGTCCTATGTCTAATGGCTGTGCGCCTCATCAGTCCACGAAAGTAAGCACATTATGAAGATGAAGGCGGCGCAGATCAGCAAACCGGGCGGGGATTGGGAATTGGTCGAACGCGAAATCCCGGAGCCAGGCGCCGGACAGGTTCGCGTGAAAGTCGAGGCGTGTGGCGTTTGCCATAGCGATGTGGTCGTCAAGGAGGGTATGTGGCCCGGGCTTCAGTTTCCCCGGGTGCCGGGTCATGAGGTCGCAGGCCGCATCGATGCGATCGGCGGCAACGTCACGGGATGGAGCAAAGGCCAACGCGTCGGTGTTGGCTGGCACGGAGGACATTGTTTCGTCTGCGAACAATGCCGGCGCGGGGACTTCGCCATGTGCGTCAATCGCAAAGTCACCGGTGTCGATTTCGATGGCGGATATGCCGAGTACATGATCGCACCGGCGGCGGCGCTGGCCCTGATTCCCGAAGAATTGCCGGCGGAAGAAGCCGGGCCGTTCATGTGCGCGGGCGTCACGGTCTACAACGCGCTCCGCAATTCGGGGGCGCGCGCCGGCGACGTGGTGGCGGTGCACGGCATCGGCGGACTGGGACATCTGGGAGTTCAGTACGCGCGGCAGATGGGATTCAAGACCGTGGCGGTTGGCCGGGGAAAGGACAAAGAAGAATTGGCGAAAAAACTGGGCGCGCATCATTACATTGATTCGGGCAGCGGCGATGCGGCGACGGAATTGCAAAAGCTCGGTGGCGCCAACGTGATCCTGGCGACGGCGCCGAACTCGCAGGCGATTTCAGCATTGGTGGATGGACTGGCGGCGGGCGGCAAGCTCGTTATGCCAGCCGCGCCTACAGATCCCCTGACCATAAACCCGATGTCGCTGTTCTTGCAGAGGCGATCCGTGTTGGGTTGGTATTCCGGTACGGCGAAAGATTCGCAGGACACATTGGAATTCAGCGCGCTGACCGGCGTGCATCCGATGATCGAGAAATATCCGCTCAGTCGCGTGGCCGAGGCCTACGAACAGATGCACAGCGGTAAGGTGCGCTTCCGCGTCGTCCTAACCATATCAAGCTAGCCAAATCATGACCGCCCGTCAGCCCGCCTACATCGCTGAATTGCTGCGCCACTTCGCCGACTTGCGAGACGACACCCATGGTGGCGCCGCCTCCCAGCACGACAAGGAACAGCTCTTTACGGAAGCCGTAAGCATTCTCGATCCGTGCGCCCGCCAAGCCTTGAACGAGATCAACGCGCACCTCCTCCTCGGCACCGGTGAGGTGACGGCCACCGGAGTCCGAAGTTCGGCCAACGGTGGGGTCGAGTCCGTCTGGGCACTCTCTTGGCCGGAGCAGCGCGCGGCCGGAATCAACCCAATCATCATCGAAGCCTTTTACGGCTCGGGATTCCACCATCCGCACCTGCGGGGCGGCACTGTCGGCGACTGGCCGCTCAACGTCTTCACCCAGGCGCAGGCAGCCGATGAGCTTCCCACGCTGCGCGCCATCGCTGCCGCCGACCTGCACAACCTGGTCTTCCAACGCGACTACCGGATCGTTCCCGCTTCGATTAGCCGACAATCATCATGAGGCCACGGCTCCCCATGGTGAGGTATTATTTTTCCTCATCTAGGAGCTCCAATTGCGCTGTATGATTGCGAAGATTAGCGAAAGGTTGACGGAGAAGTTTTCTCTTTTTCGATTATGGCTCTGATAAAGCTCGTGCTCGCCGATGTTGACGGGACACTCGTTACACACGAGAAGGTCCTCACCACTCGAGCCATCGCGAGCGTGCGGGCTCTTGCCGGAGCGGGCATCGCATTCGCGATTACGAGCGGCCGTCCGCCGCGCGGAATGCAGATGTTCGTCGAGCCACTCAAGCTCACTACTCCCTTGGCCGCGTTTAACGGCGGCCGCTTCGTTCGGCCCGATCTTTCGTTAGTCGAGCAGCACATCTTATCCCGAGACGTGGTTGAACCCATCCTCGCATTGATCGAAACGCACCAGCTCGACGCCTGGATTTACCGCGGCAACGACTGGTTTGTGCGCGAGCGGCACGGGCCGCACGTCGATCGCGAGGAATGGACGGTGAAATTTCCACCAACCGTCGTCCCCGATTTCGCCGCTCAAATGGACGAAGTCGTCAAGATCGTCGGGATCAGCGACGACTTGGAGGCGGTCGCGCGATGCGAAGCCGACATCCTCCGGCAGTTCTCAGGAGACGTGCATTGTAAAAGGACCACGCCAGAGCGGGACCAGCCCTTGAAGGTTTTTGCCGCGCGCTCGCAACCTTACTACGTCGATGTCACGCATCCTCAGGCAAACAAAGGCGAGGTCGTTCTCGGGTTGGCCGAGATGCTTAAGGTCGAACCGGCCGAAGTCGCTACAGTCGGCGACATGCCTAACGACATCTCGATGTTCGAGAAGTCTGGCCTCAGCATCGCGATGGGACAAAGCAGCGATGATGTGAAACGAGCCGCGACGCATGTGACGACCTCATCGGAAGAAGAAGGATTCGCGAACGCGATCGAGCGCTTCATCCTTGGCCGAACATGACGATCGACGAGATTTTCACCACGATGCGCTAACGAGCTGGAACTTGTGTGATCCCTTCCTGGTTCTGATCCGCCGCCAATCAAGCGCGTGCTCTGGCCTTCATCGTTAATTTCGTTGTCGGTCGCAACGAGCCTGATAAGTTAGATGTTTGGTAAATCCGCGCGACGAACAAATCGCCCACTTGCGAGAGGCAATTGCCGCACAGGAAGCGTTACGGAGGACGCTCGGCGATGCGGTCGTTGAGCTAACTCTTAAACCTCTCCGCAACCTCCTCGACTCATTGCTGGCTCATCCAGTCGATGCAGCAGACACCCAAGCCGGTTCGCGTGACGAATTACTCGCGCAGTTGCAGAGTTACATTCCGAGGCAGCTCGCCGACAAGATCAGAGCGACTGGCCATATTCAGGGCGAACGGCGCCAGGTTACCGTCGTTTTTGCCGACGTTTCCGGATTCACGGCGTTGTCAGAAACACTAGATCCAGAAGAGGTGGTGTCGTTCATGAACGAGTGCCTCAAGGAACTGGCCGACGCCGTTTATCAATACGAGGGGATGGTAGACAGTATTATCGGCGACTGCGTGATGGCGGTGTTCGGAGCGCCCATCGCAATGGAAGACGACGCCGAACGCGCCTTGCGCGCCGCCTTATCCATGCGCGAACGGCTGGAGCCGTTTAATCGCCGTTGGACGGATAAACTTAAGGAGCCGCTGGCACTGCATATCGGGATCAATTCAGGCACAGTCATTGCCGGCAGCATGGGCAACGATTTGCGGATGCGCTACGCTGTCGTCGGCGATACCGTGAATGTCGCATCGCGTCTGGAAGGGGCCGCCACCCGCGGTCAGATATTCGTTAGCCAAAGCACCTATCGCCTGGCGGCCGGCGCATTTCGTTTTCGTCCGCTCGAACCGATCCAGGTCAAGGGAAAGCGAGAGCTGCTCAAGGTTTATGAATTGCTCGAGGCCAGAGTGCAACCGGAGAAGATCCGTGGTCTGGAGGGGCTGGTTTCTCCACTGGTCGGTCGTCAACGCGAATCGGACGCCATTACGGCCGCATTGGCCGCGACCAAGGCAGGTAAAAGCGCGATTCTGATTGTGTCCGGTGACGCGGGGGTCGGAAAAAGCCGTTTGCTCCGTGAGATTCGAGCAAGCACCGCCGATGAAATAACGTGGTTGGAAGGACGCTGCTTCTCGTCCACCCAAACTCTGAGCTATGCCCCGATCCTGGATCTTTTGCGAAGACATATCGGCATTGCGGACGAACAGCACAGTGATGAGCAGCAACTGGTGCTGCGGCAGCACATCGCTGCCAGTTTCCCGGATGAACCGGAGATCTACGCGATCCTGGCGCGGTTGCTTGCCCTGCCGCTGGCCGAGGCCGACGAAGACTTAATCAGGGGAATCGCGGGCGCGGAATTTCGCGTTCGATTGTTCGACATCATCGAGCGCGAGCTCATCGGTCTTTCGGCCAATAAGGCAGTCGTTGTTCTGATCGAGGATTTGCATTGGGCCGACCAAAGTTCCATCGACCTATTGAATTCCGTCTTTCCGTTAACGAGGAAAGCGCGGCTGACCTTTGTCTGTGCCAGCCGATCTCGTCAGGAGCCCGCCGCCATCTGGGAGAAAATCAATCCGGTTCTCGAAGGCCTGCGCGAACATGTCGTGGAGGTGTCGCTGCAGCCACTTTCGACGGAAGCGAGCCTAACTTTGATCGCGCAATTACTGAGCGGTTTTTCTCTGCCTGAAGCGCTCGCCGCCGACATTGTCGATAAGTCGGATGGCAATCCGTTTTTTCTCGAAGAGGTACTTCGTTCCCTCATTGAAGGCGGAGCTCTCGCTTCGGAGGATGGCAGCTGGCGAGTTGCTTCCCTGGCGATGGCTTCTGCTGTCCCTGACACCATCCAGGGAGTCTTGCTCTCCCGAATTGACCGGCTGGCCGAGGAGCTGAAGGTGCTGCTTCAAAAAGCGTCGGTAATTGGCCGCGTGTTTTTTTACCGCGTCTTAAAAATCATCGCGGCCGAGGGCGCCTCCATCGATGGCCAACTAACGAGTCTGCAGGATTCGGATCTTCTGCACGAAAGAGCCCGCTTGCCGGAGATTGAGTATGCCTTCAAACACGCTCTCACCCAGGAAGTGGCCTATCACACGTTGCTGGGGCCGCAGCGGAGAGCGCTCCACCATAAAGTGGGTGAGGCGCTCGAATTGCTTTTTCGCGATCGGCTCGAGGAATTCGCCGGCCTCATCGCTTATCATTATTTCTCGGCTGAATCGTGGGAAAAGGCGCTGCCCCATTTGATGCAGTGCTCGAATGCGGCTTCGCAGCTTTGTCTGTTCCCCGAGGTGCGAGGCCATTGCCGCCGTGCCTTGGAATGCCTTCGGCACCTTGAGGAAACGCGGGAGCGCCGCGAACAAAGGGTCGATGTGATTTTCCAACTGATCGATGCTTCCCTTACGTCCGAAGCACCGGATAAGAATCTCCGGATCCTGTCGGAGGCTGAGGCTGCGGCCCAATCATTGCAGGACCCACTGCGATTGGCGCGGGTGCAATTATTGACCGGTCGGGCGCACTACGGTGGCGGAAACCTCCGGGAAGCGATCGACTATTTTCAGCGAGTTCTGGCCCTGGCCCCCGGGCTCGGCGATCCGGGATTGCTGGCAACACCAGGGTGTGTGTTGGGCGTAACCTTCGCGGTGCAGGGGCGCTTTCGGGAGTCGCTCCGTTTGCTCGATCAAACGATCCCCCTGCTGGAGGCCGCCAAAGACAACCACGAGACGCTCCTGGCTTATAGTTACCGCGGTTGCGCTAAGACCTGCCTTGGTCGTTTTGCGGCCGGTCTCTCCGACATGAACAAGGCTCTCGAAGATGCGTGTTCGGCCAATGACCGCAACGGCATGGCCATGGCCCACTGCGCTCTGGCGTTTTCACGGCTTGTGGCCGGCGAATACGCCGAGGGCTTGGAAAGCTCCCGCCGGTTGCTCGAAATTTCGGAAAAAACCGGAGCGGACGTTTTCCGATATGGAAGCAACGCCATGCTCGCTTGGGGTTCATTCCGTCTTGACCGTCCGGATGACGCACGACATTACTGGCAGGAAGCGCACGAAATAGCCCAGGCTCTCGGTGGTCGAATATTTTTTGCCGAGTGGTTCGGGGCGATCGAAGCTGAGTTCGTCCTACACAGTGGCGATCCGGTGGCGGGATTGCGCCGCGCGGAAGAAGCGTTGGTCCTGTCGCAAAGCGCCGGCAGCGTCATCGGCGAAGGTCTGACTGAATGCACGATAGGCAAAGCCTTGGCGGCACACCCGGGACGTGGCGACGAAGCCTGCTCGCATGTGATGAAAGGGATTCAAATCCTGGAGGAAATCGGCGCTCAGTATGATCTGGCCAGAGCAGCATTCACTGAAGCGGAGGTGCGCGGCGCGTGCGGCGATCGCCCGGGTGCAAGGCTGGCCGCCGAAAAAGCGGCCTTTCTTTTGCATGAGTGCAGCCTCGCGAAAGAGGAAGCAATGGCCCGAACGCTCATCGCCGAACTGAAGGCGCACTGAAAGCCAGGCCTGGTTACGAGCCACTTCCGCAGTCGAAATCCGGGCCGCCGGTCTAACGAACCTTAACTTGAGCAACGTGACCGCGAACCGAACGGCGCGATTTCGGATTGACCCCAACAAAGGCCAAACTCGGAGCGATCGCTTTGAACGCTGTCTTTGCCAGCCTGTCATGGCCGAGGATGGACGGATGCCATGCATCCAAAGAGCTAAAGATTTTTAGATCGTTCAGGTTGATCCTCGACAAAGCGTCCGAATACTCCAGTCGCACATTGGGATGCGTTTGCCGTTGTCGACGTAGTCTCGCCACCATTTTTCTCAGCTCCTCATTCATCATCACGCCCAGCTGGGTCGTATTTTCCTGGTTCGCCGGCTGTAATGCCTCAAAGTATCGGCAAGTTGCCTCGTAGTACGGATAACGAGCGGGATCGCGTGCATGAGCGGCCGCTGCCTTTCTTCGCATTTCAAAAAACGTTCTGAAATCGGCCAATCCAAACACGACTACGGCGACGGGATGCTTTTCCTTTCCCGCGCGATCGATCAACACCTCGAGCTCGTCGGCGTAGCTCGCTCCGAATTCCCGCGCCAACCATCGCAAACCCTTGGACGGATCGCTTCGCTCCGCTTCGGTTAGGCGCTTGACCCAATCGGTGTTGTTGTGTCCGATCCAGAGCAAGACCACGTCGGGAAATCGTTTCGCATGTGTGACCCGGGTGATCTGGCGCCGCAGATTTTCTGTCCGGGCCAGGCGCCTGATCAAAGATTCGGTCGCGCGGCCTGGCGCTACCAAACCCCCAGCGGTACTGTACTCGGTCGCCACCAGAGGCGTCACTTCGTCCACTCTTTCGTAGAGGCTGTCGACGCTGCGCGGCGACGGATCCGTATCAAGAAACCAATCCTTTTGGCGTTCGGTTCGGGCTCGCCAGAGCATGCTGGCCGGGGAGGAGATGTAAAAGTTTTTCGAAAGACTGTCGCCGACCATCGCGATGTGCGGCAATCGTTGAACCAATTCAGCGCGACTGATTCGTCCTTCTTTGTAATTTAGATAGTAGCGATAAAATTTGGAGGAAGGGTCGGACAGCCGCTCCAGATAATCTCTGCTCGTTTCCGTCGTGGGTCTTGTAAAAAGCCGATCAAAAAGCAAAACCGTGTTCACAAGATCAACGATAGTGTCCTCCGCAATTTTCGCAGGGACAGACTGATCGGTCACCCCCTGGGCCAATGATCTCGAAGCGAAAAGGCCGAAAACGCTTACCAGAAAACCCCATTTTGCGAAGTGGATCATTGTCAATGTGAACGCGGGCAGGGTACTGTCCTAATATGGGTGCTTAGCAATGGCTCGACACCTGTTTTCTAAAATGCTTTAGACTGAACCAGCGATAAAAAGAACTAAAAAGACCAAGAGCGGCGCTGATGGAGCGTAGCGTGGGTTTGTTTTGAAAAATGGCGCGTGCCACCGATGCCCGACGGTCTCGGAAGTGCGAGCGACAAGAAGTTGTGGCGGTGTCTCAAGGGCTCGCTAAACTGGCGTCGAGCCATGAACAAGAGATTCCTCGGAGTATTGCTAAGCGTGGTTGCACTGAGCGGCATGCCAGGAGCGGAGACGCAGACGCCGCAGGTGGGGCAGCCGGCACCGGACTTCAGCTTGCCGAGCGCGGAGGGCGGGTTGGTTAGTTTGAAGGACTACAAAGGCAAATGGGTGGTGCTCTATTTTTACCCGAAGGATTTCACNNAGCGGTTGCACGCTCGAGGCGCACAATTTCGAGCGCGACCTGGCGAAGTATCAGAACGAAAACGCCATCATTCTCGGCGTGAGCGCCGATACAGCGCAATCGCACAAGGACTTTTGCGCGAAGGAGGGACTGAATTTCAAATTGCTGGCGGATCCGGAACTGAAGGCGGTGACGAAGTACGGATCGGCCCTGCACGACGGGGTAAAGATGGCGGCGCGGAATACGTTCCTGATTGATCCCGAAGGTAAAATCGCAAGGGTTTACCTGCAAGTTAACCCGGCTGCGCACAGTGAGCAGGTCCTGAAGGATCTGGCGGTGCTGAAAAAGGGGTGACGCGCCGAGCGCCCACCAGGAATTCGGAATTCGGAATGCCGAATGCGGAATCGAACGGCTTTCTATCATTCGGCGGCGGACGGCGCTGACGGAGCGCAGCGACAAGCGCCCGCCGGGCGACTATACCCCAGCGGTCGTCGCAACGATGAGTGCCAGGACACCGCACACCGAGACGGTGCAGCCCGAAGCAGAACGAGGGCGAATGTTTCGCCGATAACCTCCATTGGCAAAAATCAGTTTTGCATCAGGCGTTTGCCAACTTAACAATGTCCGTCACCTCCAGGATTTGTTTAGGATAGCCCTTGCTAACAGCGTTGATCATAGCCCGCCCGACTTCCTGCAAGGTACAAAAGCCTGCTGGGTAAAGTGCCCGGCCAATGGGATAGAGCCAGGCAAGATACTTGTAATAGCTCTTCACATTTCTCTGGCCGGATGAAGCCTTCATAAAGCCGGGTCGGAACATGTACGACTGTTTGAATAACCGCATCAAGGCATTTTCGGTGGCGCCTTTTACGCGTGCCCATGCAATTCGTCCTTGTTCGCTACTGTCTGTGCCCGCACCGGTGACGTAGCAAAAGGTCATCTCCGGGTTAAGTTTTGCTAATAGCTGCCCTACGTTAAGTGCGAGATCAAAGGTAACGTGCTGATACTCCTCCTCGCTGAGACCGACGGACGAGACACCCAGACAAAAAAAGCAGGCATTGTATCCAATCAATTGCGACTCAATGGGCGCCAGATCAAAAAAATCAGTATGAATAAGTTCGCGCAGTTTTGGGTGCGACACTCCTCCTGGATTTCGATTGATGATCAAAACCTGTTCTACATCGGGATGATTCAGGCATTCGAGCAAGACACCTTCGCCAACCATGCCCGTTGCTCCGGTTATGATCGCTTTAATTTTCATGAATTGAGATTGTTTCGCCTTCCTTCATGAAAGGAAGCGGTCGCTGATCACGCTCCCCGGCGCGCTTCAAACCAAATCCTGCGCGTAGGCAAACAGCGCTGGCGCGCCGCCGGTGTGCCAGAACAAAACCGTTTCATTCGACCGGAAGGCTTTCTTGAGAATCATATCGATCAGCGCTCCCATCGAGCGACCGGTGTAAACCGGATCGAGTACGATGCCTTCACGCGAAGCGAGCAGACGAATCGCCTCGCGCTCCAGGTCGTTCACTACGCCGTAGCCGCCGCCGAGATAGCTGTACTCGACGTTGAAATCGTTGGCCGCGAACTGCGCGTCGAAACCGATGTATTGGGCGGTCTCGTTCGCGATGTCCGCCAGCTCGTACCCGTAAGGCGCGCCGTCACGATTGTCCTTGTCAATGCTCACGCCATGCAGCGTGCCAGCGAAGCCCGTAACCTTCGCACCGACGACCATGCCCGCCTGCGTTCCACCGGAGCTTGAAGCGAAGACGACGTGGTCAACGCGCCGATTGATCGCGTGCAACTGCTCGACCAGCTCAACCATTGCTAGCACGTAGCCAGTCGCGCCAACACCGTTGGAGCCGCCGACGGGAATCACGTATGGCTTGTGGCCTTCCTCACGGAGTTGATCTGGAAGCTCGCGCAGTTTGGTCACGCGCTCCGAAGGTTGAATCCAATGGATGCGGGCGCCGAGTAATTCATCGAGGAGCAAGTTGCCATTCGGCAACTCGGGTTTTGTGCCGTTCAGCAAGAGCTCGCAACGCAAACCCACCCTGGCTGCTGCCGCCGCGGTTTGGCGACAGTGATTCGATTGTGCCGCGCCCGCTGTGACCAGCGTATCCGCGCCTTGCTCCAGAGCCTGGCCGACGAGAAACTCGAGCTTGCGCGTCTTATTGCCGCCAAGCGCAAGGCCAGTCTGATCGTCGCGCTTGATGAGCAACTCCGACCCACCGAGTTCTCGCGCGAGCGATTTCAATTCTTCAATCGGCGTGGGCAGTTGGGCCAGAGGAAAGCGAGCGAGCGATTCGATTCTCATCAGATCTTTCTACGCGCAAGATCGGCGGGTGGTCAATTCTCTCCAGCCGGTTCCAGGTCGGGTCGCGACGGCGGCAATCACAAGCCAGAGCGAACCAAGATTCGGCGCACCTGTTTTCACCGCTGAAACATCCGCCCCTTCGAAAGGACGAGGTGCTTCCCGTTCTCACGCAGTGGGAATAAATCCGTCCTATGTCCAATAGCAAAGTTCTCGTTCGGGGGCCACGATTGGATCATGAAAGCTGCTGACCAAGCATTACCTGACAAGGGTCTCACGCTATCTTTTTGGTTCGCGCTGTTTAGTCCTCTCGTTGGCTTGGCCGGCGGGTTGATCGCCGCGTGGTTTGTTAATTCGCTTTAGCGGGTCCGGAAAACTTCTGAGAAGCGTTTGCCAGAATTTGCTTGGCGACGGGTGAGTGGGCGGTCCCCACATAGTCCTATTCCTAACCGCGTCCATTCGCCGAGCGAAAACAGGATGGTACGCGATACAGAGTTCGAAGCTGTGACCCCTGCCGGGCCGAGCTAGCGCTCTACCACTGAGCTAACCGCGCGCCCTCGGTGAGGATGGATTATCGGCGGCGCGGAATTGATTGGAGAGTGAATCGGCTTGGAGGTGCAAGCCAAGGAACGCTGCGACCACATCGAGCGACCGTTAACCGTGATCGAGTTTTTGCAAGGCAAACGCGTAAGCGCCGATCACAATCGCGTCGCTCGTCCCCAACCGAGATATCCCGATGCCTATGCGTGGCAGTGGGTCGTATTGTATCGTTCGTTCGCTGCCTGGGACGGTGATTTCGCGCGACGCGCCTGCCAGGAACCTCGGCAACTGCGCAGGCTCTTCAAGATTAAAAACCTCGGGGATCAGCCGGCGAACCGTGTAGCCGGTTGGACTGGCATAGGTGCCGTTTAATTCGGTGATCAATGCGCGCATGAAGAGAGGCGCAGCGCCGGACAACCCACCGCCTATGACCGCCAGCCCGTCCACAAGCGTCAAGGCCTGTCCCATCGCGTCACCCACAACCTCGCCGAGTTGGCGAAACGCTTCAAGCGCGGCAGCCGTGTCGCCAGGATACTTCCCCTGGCCGATTTCGAAGATCACTTTGGGCTCGGGCGATTCATCAAAGGAAATGCCCGCCTTTTCGGCGTAGACACGGCGGATTGCGCCAACGTTTGCGCCATCTTCAGCTCTCGTCTGCGGGTGGAGCTTGTTGCGGAGCAGCCAGATTTCGCCGGCGAGCGAGTTATCCCCGATGAATAATTCTCCGTCGCGCACAATGCCTCCGCCGAAACCAGTGCCGAGAGTCACGCCGAAAAGATTTCTGTATCGCTTCGGATTACCGGCCTTTTCCAGCAGGCCATTCACATAAGGAAGAAAACCGGCGATGGCCTCCCCGTAGACAAACAGATCGCCGTCGTTATTTAAGAAAACCGGAACGCCAAAACGCGCCTGCAAGAAAGGTCCGAGCGCCACGCCGCCGCGAAAGGCCGGCAGATGTTGCAAGTCACCGATGATGCCATTCGGGTAATCAGCTGGGCCCGGAAAGGCGAAGCTTATTGCGACCGGCGGCTCGGGACAGCGTTCTTTGATCCGTGAAAATCCTTCGACGATATTGGCGAGACAGCGCTCCAAATCGTCGCCGCGTGATGGCAACGTCACCGTCTCGACGACCGGTAGATTTCCCTGGGTAGCGGAAAATCGGAAATTCGTTCCACCGGCGTCGAGCGTCAAAACGACGCGTCGATCGTGCGAATAGTCAGCGGCCACAGACGTTAACCAACGGCGGAAACTCGACGCCCGATTTCATGCCCCTTCCATCCATAGAAGGCGACGTAGGCGTAAGCGATGAGTGGAACGACGTATGATATTTGCAGATTCCAGCAGTCGGCAACGTAGCCTTGCAGTGGCGGAAGAATAGCGCCGCCGAGAATCGCCATGACCAAAAGCGAAGAAGCCTGGCTCTTATAGATACCAAGGCCTTCGATCGCAAGCGAAAAGGTGTTGGACCATCCGATTGAAGTAAAGAGACCGGCCCCGATGACGCACCACATCGCGAGCCTGCCGCCGGTGAAAATCGCGGTCGCGAGCAACGCGACAACAGTCAGGGAAAAACTCATCAAGGTGCGAGCAGCGAGCGATTTTCCGAACTGGAACAACATCCAGCAGAGAGCGAGGAACGGCAGATACATTTTCACAACCGCCCAGCCCCGGATCGCCCCTAGCACCAGGAACGCGGCGAGCGGAATAGCGCTGAGCAAGAGCCGTTTCACTCCGGGCGCAATTTCGCTCAATTCCACCGCGCCCATAAAGCGCCCGATCAGCATGCCTCCCCAGAAGAGGGAGACATATCCGCTTGCTTCCAGTTGGGTGAATCCGGCGATCTTGGGTTGCCCGAGAAAGTTGATAATCGAACTGCCGACCGCAACTTCGCCTCCGACGTACATGAAGATTGCGATGATTCCCAGATCGACGTGTGGAAATTTGAGAGCGGCGAAGCCCGGCTCAATCTTTCCTTCACCGATATGTGGCAGATGAACGAAGAAAAAAATCGCCGCGAGCGTCGTGAAGACAATGCAAAACGCCAGGTACGGCACTTTGACCGAGTCCGCTCCATGTGCGCCGGTGCGGGCAAAATATCGAAAGATCAAATAGCCACCGACCAACGGTCCCAGAGTGGTGCCAAGTGAATTGAAGGCCTGCGCCAGATTCAATCGGCTGGAGGCCGTTCGCTCCGACCCGAGGATTGTCACATAAGGATTGGCCGCGATTTGCAACATGGCGAAGCCCAAACCTACCACGAACAGCGCCGCCAAAAACAGGGGGTAGGACAGCGCGACGGCAGCTGGCCAGAAGAGAGCGCTGCCCACGGCCGAGATCAGCAGTCCGATGACGACACCGTTCTTATATCCAAGACGCGCAATGGGATCACCGATGAGGACCGAGATGGCAAAGTAGAGAAGCGATCCGATGAAGTAAGCTCCGAAAAAAGCGAACTGCACGAGCATGGCATGAAAATAGTCGAGAGTGAATGCATCCTTGAAGCGCGGGATGAGGATGTCGTTAAAGACGGTCATGAAACCCCACATGAAAAAGAGGACGGTCATGACCGCGAACGGACCGCGGTAGGTCTGTTCGTTGATGCTTTTTGCGCGGTCGTTAGGCATAGCGAGAGTGCTGGCCGCGTTTAGCGTGTGCTTGTGCCGATGAGCGTCGAGAGGGCCGAAGGCGGGCGGCTTTCCGGCCCCACCGCCCACTTATAATTTGGGGTCGAAGTCAGCTTGAAGAGAAGCTCACCGCCTTTCAACACCTCCTCATGGCTAAGCCAGGTTTGATTAAAGGGTCGTCCGTTCAACTCCGCGTTGTTAATGTAGAAATGCTGCGGACCATTCTCCTTCGCTGTAATCGAAAAGGTGTTTCCGTTCGGGAGATGGAGCGTGGCCTTATCAAAGAGGGGACTGCCGATGATGTAATTGGGATCACCCGGGCAGACCGGATAAAAGCCCAGCGCGCTGAAAACATACCAGGCTGACATCTGTCCGGTGTCCTCATCACCACACAACCCGTCCGGGGTTGGTTGGTATAGCCAGGTCATGACCTGGCGCACACGCGATTGGACTTTCCACGGCTGCCCGACGTAATCGTAAAGGTAGATCAGGTGATGGACAGGTTCGTTGCCGTGGGCGTACTGACCCAGATTGGCCGCTACCATTTCGGTCATTTCATGGATCATCTCGCCATAGGTACCGACTCTGACGGAGGGCGGTTCGGCGAAGACCGCGTCGAGCTTGCCAGCAAAAGCTTTCTCGCCCCCCATGAGCTTGATCAATCCCGGCACATCCTGCATGACACTCCACGTCCACTGCCACGAGTTGCCTTCCGTGAAAGGGCCACCCCACTCGTCCGGATAAAACGGCTCGCACCATGATCCATCCGCTTTCCGCCCGCGCATGAATCCTGTCTTTGAGTCGAAAAGCTTGGTGTAGTTCAATGCCTTCCTGGCAAACGTCTTCGCTTCTTCGTCTTTGCCGATCGCGTTCGCCAGCTGGGCGGCGCAGAAATCATCGTAGGCGAACTCCAGTGTCTTCGCGCCGGCCTCAGTAAAGCTATCAGGCGTGTTTTTTATCCCGGAATATGGAACGTACCCAATAGTGTTGTAATACTTGGCCCCGTCCCGACCGACGGTGGAAAGCTTGGGCGGGCTTTGCGTGTTCGCGTCATGCACCATTGCGGCAACGGCCTTGTTCGCATCAAAGTTCCGAGCTCCTTTGACCCAGCCGTCCGCGAAAAGGGAGAAGGCATGGTTGCCGATCATGACATCACGATGTGCGGGACTCGACCAAGCCGGCAGCCATCCGCTTTCGTCGTAGGCATTAAGCAGACCTTGCAAAATCTCTCCGCTAACGTCAGGGAAAAGGAGATTAAGGAGCGGGTGCGAGGCGCGGAAGGTGTCCCAGAAACCGCTGTTGGTGTAAAGGTAGCCCGGGTGGATCTTGCCGTCGTAAGGGCTGTAATAGGTCGGCTTCCCGGCCTGATCCAGTTCGTAGAACTTCTGGGGAAAGAGGAGGCTGCGATAGAATGCACTGTAGAAGGTTCGCTGTTGGTCTTCCGTGCCGCCTTCGATCTCAATCTTCGCAAGCGTTTGCTTCCAGCGCTCTGCCGCACGATTTCGAATCGTGTCGAAATCGGCCTCGCCGATTTCCTGCTGAAGATTCCGCCCGGCTTGTTCCGGGCTAATGAACGAAGAAGCTACCTTGCAGGTGACCAGATTATCGGTGCCGGTGTCGAATTTCAGAAAAACGCCCATGGCCTCCTTTCCTTCCAGTTCCACCTGCCCTGGTTGGACGGAATTGCCCGACCAGGTTCCGTAGGTGGTGAAGGGACGATCAAACACAATCACGAAATGATTTCCGAAATTCGGCGGGAGTGTGCCGCGAGCGTTGCGGGCGATGCCAACGAGTTTGTTTTCGCCGGGAATTATCTTGACGGTAGAGATGGACTTACCGGCGAAGGCATCGAGCACGACGTAGGAATCCCCTTTCTCTTGAAAGGTGAAGCGGAAGCGGGCGCCACGCTCGGTAGGAGTCACTTCTGCCGTCGCATTCCAGGTATCCAAGTGGACCTTATAATAATCAAGGTGCGCAGTTTCGTTTTCATGCCGGAAAATCGAAGCTCGCTCATCTTCGGTTACCGCCAGTTTGCCGGACACCGGCATGAGGGAAAAAGTCGCATAATCTCCCATCCAGGGACTGGGCTGGTGCGTTTGCCGGATGCCTCGAATCTTGTTCTGTTTGTATTGATAGAAAAATGTCTCGCGCGCCGGCTGGGTATAAGGGGACCAGGCGTTCATCGGAAAGGGCAAGGCGACGGCCGGATAAGTGTTCCCGTGGGAAAATTCCCGAAGTGAATCAGTTCCCTGCAGTGGATTAACCAGACTGACAAGGGGCGCTTTTTCGCCCAGCGCGGGAAGAGCCAGGGAAAGGCACAGAGCGGCAACACAAATTCGATTTCTCATTGCTACTCGGGAATTTGCGGGTTGGTCCCCCACCGGCTTGGTTTCGGTCCCATGGTAAAGACGAGCGTTCCGCCGTTCCTTACTTCGTTGTAGGGAAGGAAAGGATTATCCAGGTTTTTACCGTTCAACTGGACGGATTGAATGTAGATGTTCTCAGCGGAAAGATTGTTCGCCGTCATGGAAAATCTCTTCTGGTCGGAAAGATTCAAGACGGCCTTCTTCAACTGGGGCGCACCGATCACATAGTAATCGCTGCCCGGACAAACGGGATAGAATCCCAGGCAAGTAAACATATACCAGGCGGACATTTGACCGCAATCGTCATTACCGCTGAGTGAATTCGGTTTATTGCCGTATTGCGTTGTAACGACTTCGTGCAAACGCTCAGCTGCTTTCCAGGGCTGGCCGGCATAGGAGTAAAGATAGATGACGTGGTGGCTGGGCTCGTTGCCATGCCAGTATTCGCCGATCCTGCCCTGGATATCGGAGACGCCCTTGCTTTGTTCGGCCTCCTTAAAGGTGAAAAGCGCGTCCAGTTTCTCTAGGAACTTCTCTTTGCCTCCCATTAGAGCCATCAGTCCGGGCACGTCTTGTGGAACGTACCATGAATACTGCCAACTGGTTCCTTCAGTGAAGTCGTTCACTCCAGCGGTCTCATCGTAGAAATGCGGATTAAACGGCGTATGCCAGTTACCCTGCGAATCCTTCCCGCGCATCAGGCCTACTGACGGATCGAAAAGATTCCTGTAACTGGCGGCGCGCTTCGTGAAGTAGCCGTAATCCTCTCGCTTCCCGAGCGCTTTCGCCATTTGCGCGATGCAGTAATCATCGTAGGCGTATTCGAGGGTCTTGGAGACCGACTCATTCTCCTTTTCAAAGGGGACCCAGCCCAACTTGGCGTAGGTGGCCACGCTATCGTAGTTGGGGTTCATTGCCGTGGTCTTGATCGCGTCATACGCTCGGTCGCGATTGAATCCCCTCACGCCTTTCATATAGCCATCGACGATCACCGAGACGGCGTGATAGCCGACCATGCACCAGGTCTCATTGGCCTGAAGGGACCAGACGGGAAGCATGCGCTCCACACTTTGGTCGTAATGAGCCAGCATAGAGTTGATCATGTCCGCGTCGCGCGGCGCTTGAATGAGGGCAAAGAGCGGGTGGGTGGCGCGATAAGTGTCCCAGAGCGAAAAAACGGTGTAATTGGTGAAGCCCTTGGCCTGATGAACATTCTGGTCCAGCCCTCGATACTCGCCGGTTACGTCTTGATAAAGGCTTGGCGCGAGGAACGCGTGATAAAGTGACGTGTAGAAGGTCTCCTTCTCCTCCCGCGAACCTTCAATCTCGATTCGGCTTAACTCCTTGTTCCAGTTCGCTTGAGTTTGATTCCGGAGCCTTTCAAAACTCCAATCGGGAATTTCAGCATCCAAATTTTTCAGGGCGTTTTCCGCGCTTACGGCTGAGACCCCCACTTTGATGATGATGGATTCCTTCTCCTTCGTTTTGTATTGGGCGAGGAATTGCAGATTGTTTCCGCTCGCTTCATGGCTGCTGCGAAAGCGGTAAGTGTTGTAGATGATCCGTTTGCCGTCGCTGATGATCTCGGCCTTGTCGAAAGGCCGTGAATAGCGGGCCGCGAAATAGAGATATCGTTCCCTGGCCCACCCGTTCACCAAATGAAAACCGGTCACGGTGGAGTTGTTCTCCACGCGCACGTGTGACCAGGCAACAGTCCACTTTTTGCCGCTGAGGACGTGATGGAGATCGGTGAGGATCGACGCCTCGTCACTCGCCGGAAAAGTCATCCGCATCATGCCGGCGCGTTCCCCGGCGGTGAGTTCAACGGTGACGCCGGATTTTCGCAGCTTCACTTTGTAATACCCGGCGGATGCGGTTTCCTCATCGTGGGAATAGCTTGAGCGGTATCCAGAATCAGGATCATCCTTTGTCCCGGACAAAAATTTTGGTGCTCCGATCTGCGGCGTGAAGAGGAAATCGCCCAGGTCTGGAATTCCGGTGCCGGTCAGATGAGTGAGACTGAAGCCCATGATCGAAGGATCGGAATACTCATAGCCGGAAGCCGTTTCCCACAGGTCCTTCTCGGTGTCGGGACTCAGTTGGATCATGCCAAAGGGGGCCGACGGTCCGGGATAAGTATTGCCTTCTCCCTGGGTCCCTACGAAAGGACGAACGTAATCCGCCAGGAGAGGCTGATCTCTTCCGTTCGCCTTGACGGATTCGCCGCGTCCAATGCAAGGCACCTGCGTCAGCAGGGAAATTTGGCAGAGAAAGCAGAGCGCGCTATTTTTCGCGATCATTCGGAGAGACTCGAACTCGTGCCGTGATTGTGTCGAGAAGATTGTAGTGTGCACCGGGCCGGTGCCCTCGAATCGCGAAGAAAACTCCCGCCGCGGCGAGCCGTCTGAAACGACGCTAAGATACCCGCCATGACTGAACGGCCCATCCACGGCGTCAATGCCTGAGCCCGCTCAGCTCTGTGGGGACGAACTTGCTCGGGCTCGTAGCCGACGCAAAATGGTGCGCGATACAGGGTTCGAACCTGTGACCCCTACCGTGTCAAGGTAGTGCTCTACCACTGAGCTAACCGCGCGTCCCTTTCGGTAAGGATGGATTATGGGCCGCACGGAATTGCTTGGCAAGTGAAGCGCGAGGGACAAAAAGGAACGCATGCGAGTGAAAGCGCGTAAGTCCGCTCTTGCGAGGTCCTCGCCGTTGCGCCGCCGCCAGAGCGCTTTGGCACGCAGGAGGCTGCGCGGCTCGGGATGACGGCTGATTTTAAGCCGCCAGTTTCGCGGCGTCTTTGTGGCCGAGGATGCGGACGGTCTGCTGAAGCTGTTCGACTTTCAGCGGTTTTTTTAAGATCGTGATCGGACCTTTTGCCAGAATCCGATCGAGCATCTCGCTGTCGGGATAACCGGTGATGACGACGATCGGCAATTCCGGGTCCGCCTCTTTCGCCGCATCGTAGACATCGTCAGCCGGGCCGTCCGGTAATTTTAGGTCCAGGAAGAGAAGATCGAATTTTTGTTTCTCGAGCGCGGCAATCGCTTCCTTGACGGTGCCAACGACGACGCGGCTGAAACCGATCTTCTTGAGAAAAATCTTGAACAAGCTCTGTAGGCTCTCGTCGTCGTCGACCACCAGCACAGTCGGTTGACCGGACTTGTCTTCCTTCAAAATATCTTTATCGAGCGAAGCTTTTTTGATGCGCCAACGGCCGCCGATTTGGATGGCGGGCAGCTGGCCGCGCTGCACAAGGTAGTAAACGGTCGGCAATGGAATCCGGAGATATTTGGCGGTTTCCTTGACCGTTAAAAGGTTGTGCATCTGAGAAAAACAGCAACTTGCGCGTCACTGAGCAAGTCTTTTCGCTAAGGTAGCATTATAAAATTTATAAGCCCTGTCAATCCTTACTTCCTATTTTTTTGACCCCCGAAAACAAGTAACGCGCTCGCCGGATGCGGGTTTGGCTCATTTTTTTACTGGAGTTTGAGGCCCAGCGGAGCTCACATCCCGACTGGACAAGGAGGGACCGGCGACCGACTATTCCCACTTTCATGAGCGCTCTCTTCTTCAAGCGGTTTTTACAACGCCCGTTTCAAATCGCCTCGATCATACCGAGCTCGAAGGCCCTCGTGAGGCGGGTGGCGCGCAAGATGGATTTTAGCGAACCGCGCGTAATCGCGGAATACGGCCCTGGCGAAGGTGTCCACTCGCGAGAGATTGCCCGCCGGATGCCGCCGGGTTCCCAATTGCTTCTCTTTGAGCTGGATCCTGCTTTTTCCCGGGATCTCCGGCGCCAGTTCGCGGAGGACCCGCGTGTCCACGTCATCAACGGAGATGCCGCGCGTCTGCCGGAGGAGCTGGAGCGTCTGGGCATTCCGCACTGCGACTACATTCTTTCCGGAATCCCGTTCAGCATTCTCGAAATCAAAAAGAAGCGCGCCTTGCTGACGAAAACGTATGAGGCGCTCGCGGACGGCGGCCACTTCATCATCTACCAGGTCACGAACGAACTACGCCAGCACGCCACCCTGTTCGATCGCGCGGAGTCGGAGTATTTTCTCCAGAATATTCCACCGATGTTCATCACGGTTTTCCATAAGGTGAACCGGCGGAATGGCCATCGTCGTCCTCTTAGGCAACCGGCGGAATTTTCGACGAATCATTCGGCATGACGTCCGGGTCGACCCGTACCGAAAAGGATTCGATGGGCGAAATGTCCGTCCCGGAATCCGCGCTCTACGGCGCTTCCACGCAACGCGCCGTCCTTAACTTTCCGATCAGCGGATATCGATTTTCGCGGCCCTTCATTCGGGCACTGGGTTTAATCAAATGGGCCGCCGCGCAGGCGAACGCGGATCTGGGATTGCTCGATTCCCATCGGTGCGCCTTCATCGTTCAAGCCGCGGAAGAAGTGGTGGAGGGCAAGCTCGACGAGCATTTTCCACTCGACATTTTTCAGACCGGTTCCGGCACGAGCACGAACACGAACGCGAACGAGGTGATCTCGAATCGTTGCTGCCAGCTGGCTGGAAAGGCGATCGGCGCGCATGATCCGGTTCATCCAAACGATCACGTCAACATGGGCCAGTCGAGCAACGACGTGATCCCATCCGCCATTCACATCAGCGGGGCGGAACAGCTCAAGAACTGTCTCATTCCGGCGCTCGAAGAATTGCATGGCGCACTTGACATCAAGGCGAACGAATTCTGGGGAATTATCAAAATTGGTCGCACTCATTTGATGGATGCGACACCGGTGCGGCTCGGCCAGGAATTCAGCGGATATGCGTGGCAAATTTTTTACGCGCGTGAGCGCGCAAAACGGGCCATCGCGGTCTTGGAGGAGCTTGCCCTCGGGGGCACGGCGGTCGGCACGGGCTTGAACCGGCACATGGAGTTCCCCGGCAAAGTGATGCGGCACTTGGAGCAACGCACCGGAATCAAATTTCGCGAAGCCCAAAACCATTTCGAAGCGCAGGGCGCGAAAGACGCGGTCGTGGAGGCCAGCGGCCATCTGAAGACTGTCGCGGTCAGCCTCTTCAAGATCGCGAACGACATTCGCTGGCTGGGCAGTGGCCCGCGTTGCGGCATCGGCGAGATTCGCTTGCCCGCCACGCAGCCGGGCAGCTCGATCATGCCGGGCAAAGTGAACCCGGTCATGTGCGAATCGCTTATGATGGTTTGCGCGCAAGTCATCGGCAACGACAGCTGCGTCACGTGGTCGGGCGCAAACGGGAACTTCGAGCTGAACGTGATGATGCCGGTGATGGCGCATAATCTTCTCGAGGGCATTCGGCTCCTGGGCAACGCGTGCGACGCCTTCTCCGAAAAATGCGTTCGTGGAATCGAGGCGAACGAAGAGCGTTGCCGTGAGCTTGTCGAGCTCTCGATGGCGATGGTGACAAGTCTGGCGCCGAAGATCGGCTATGATCGCGCCGCGGAAATCGCGAAGGAAAGCGCAAAAACAGGACGGACTATCCGGGAGATTTGTCTCGAGAAAAAAGTGCTTCCCGTCGAAGAACTGGAGCGCGCGCTCGATCCGGCCGGGATGACGGAGCCGGGCGGCCAAGGTTCCTCCGGCGGATAAGTGTTATGCGCAGACTCACCGCCGTGGCCGCTATCGCAACGCTGGTTTGCGAACTCGGCAATCTTTGCGGTGCGCCCGAAAAACGGATCGACCTGGCAGCAATTGTCGGCAAAAAGGACGCCGAGTCCACCCTTGGTGAGGCGGTCAAGGATCCGCAGCCGCGAAACGAGGACGGTGTGGACGGGTATTACTCGCGCTGCAATTATTACAGTCAGAACCCTGGCAGATCCCTGGTCCTGAGGGTGCGTCAGACGTCTGCAGATCAACTGGCGCCGGCGAAACAACTGGAGGAGTTGATGGCGGGAAGCGTGAAGATCAAACCGCTCTCGGGCTTTGGCGACAAAGCCGCGCTCGCGAGCGAAGGCGCGCAAAACGGTCTTTCCCATCTACTGATGCTTTATGTCGTGAAGGGTAACGCACTCGTCACGGTCGGGATTGGCGGCATCAACGACGAGAAAGCGGCGCTCGAGAAAGCCAAGACGCTCGCGCGCAAGATTCTCGCGAAACTCTAGACAACGACACCGAACCTCCGCTCTTCGATATGGTCGCTAACGTCAACGGTCCTCACTTTTCGGGCGGCGCGAACATCGCGATCAAATGTCCGAGCCATACCTACGAACAAACGCTCGCTTTCTATCGCGACACTCTTGGGCTGCCGTTGATCGAGGAGGAGGACGACGGTTGCATTTTTCAATTCGGTCCGAATCGGCTCTGGATCGATCGGGTACCGAATCTGAGCCACCCTGATATCTGGCTGGAGCTCGAAACAAACGACACGGAAGCGGCCGCGTCGTATTTGAAAATCAACGGTGTCCCGCGCCGTGACGAAGTCGAGCAGTTGCGGGAAGACTTCGATGGCTTTTGGATTTCCGATCCCGCCGGCGTGATTCACCTCGTCGTGGGCGACGAAGAATAAGCTCGATCAACAATGATCGTTAGGCTTGCGCTGAGATGTGGCGGCCTACGATTACCAGATCACGCTCGACGTCATCCACCCGCGCAATGCGCGGGAGAAATCCCCAACGCTCGAAGCCCAACCGCTCGAATAGCCGCAGACTTGGTTCGTTGTGGCCGAAAATGCGGCCGACCAAAGCGTTGATCTCCAAATGGGAAGAATGCGCGATGGCCTTTTCGAGCAGTACTCGTCCCAGGCCGAGGCGTCGGAATTTCTCGCTCACATAAACACTGATTTCCGCGGTGCCGCGGTAGGCGCATCGAGTAATGAAAGAATGAAAACTAAGCCAGCCGGCGATCTGTCCATCGATCTCATCCACCCAGAGCGGATGAGATTCAGGCGAATGTTCGCGAAACCACGGCAGTCTTTCGTCGATTGAAACCGGATCCAATTGCGCCGTCGAGATTCGGCCCCGGATGGCCGCGTTGTAGATCTCGACGATCGCCGGAAGATCAGCTTCCACGGCGTCGCGGATGATCATGCCCTGTAGCGGTGGTCCATGACCCCCGATCTTGGTTGGGTTGGCAGCGACGGCGGTCATAGACGGCCGCTACAGCGCGGCCGGTGCCGTTTGGAAAAAAACGCTGTCGAAAGTCGGCTGGAACG
Source organism: Spartobacteria bacterium (assembly GCA_003169695.1). GTDB lineage: Bacteria > Verrucomicrobiota > Verrucomicrobiia > Chthoniobacterales > UBA10450 > AV80. Next base: position 19,225 of record PNAS01000034.1, on the reverse strand, counting down.
CACGGCCGATCGTTTCCCCGATCCTAAACCGGACGCTGATTTCCGTTTGCCCCGCGCAATGCACCTCCACTTCACTGCGGCCGCGTTGCGCAAGCATCGCGCGGATCGCGCCCGCCGCGAGTTCCGGCGTGTTGCAATCGCGGCTGAGATGACCGAGCACGACGCGCTCGAGTTTCCCGGAGAGCAATTGCTCGATCACGGTCGCCGCCGCTGTATTCGAAAGATGACCGTGACGCGATTGGATCCGCTGCTTCACCGGCCATGGCCGGTGCAGATCGTTTTGCAAAAGTTTTTCGTCGTGATTCGTCTCGATCACGAGCGTGTGGACCTGGCGCAATCGCTCGACCACCATCTTGGTCGCGTAACCAAGATCGGTAATGAACCCGAGCGCGCTCGAGCCAGAGTGAAACGCGTAGCCGACTGGATCGACCGCATCGTGCGGGACGGAAAAAGTCTGAACCGTGATATCGCAGATCGAAAAATCCGAACCGGTCCGAAACAACCGCCAGTTCCCGTGTCCGGACAATGTGCCGCAGCGGATTGCTTCCGCCGTGAGCGAGTTGCAATAAATTGGGATACGAAATTTCCGGCAAAGCACTTCGAGGCCGCAAACGTGATCGCCATGTTCGTGGGTGAGGAGGACACCATCGAGCTGGTTGGGAGTGATTCCGCACTGAGCGAGGCGCAAGACAAGCTGTCGCGCGCTCAATCCGCCGTCGACAAGCAGCCGGCAATGATCGGTCGCGACGAGGGCACTGTTTCCCGCGCTGCCGCTCCCGAGCATCGTCAAACTAAACATTCTCGATTAGTAGCGGACGCGATCGGGATTCTCAAACAGAAATGCCTTTTGGCCGCAGAAAAACCATCACCTACGCTTCGATCTTGCGCCAAGACCGCTGCGCCTGCACCGTCTCCGCATGAAACCACTTTTCCTTTCGATCGTGATCGGCGCCATCGCCCTTTTTCTACCTTCGATAGCTCGCGCTGACGAGGCCAGTCATCGCAAGGCGGCCGAATCGCTCCTCGGTTTGATGGGAATGGAGACACTGTTCAGCCAGTCCGTCGATCAAATGCTCGCGATGCAAGTGCAACAAAATCCCGCGCTCGCTCCGTACCAGACGCAGATGAAAGCGTTCCTCAGCAAATACATGAGCTGGGCCAGCCTGAAGGATGACATGGCCAAAATCTACACGACCGAGTTTTCCGAGACTGAGTTGAATGAGCTGAACAAGTTCTATCAAACGCCGCTCGGGAAAAAGACGGTGCAGAAGATGCCTGCTCTAATGGCGAAAGGCGCGGAAATGGGCCAGAAGCGCGTGCAGGAACATCTGCCTGAGCTGCAGGCGACGATTGCGGCGGGCGCGGAGAAAAAGACGCCGTAAGCGGCCGGTTTACCGCGCGTTCATGAGCGCGAGCACGCGCTCCTTTTTCGCACCGTAATCCAGGGAGCGAAATCTGCGGATCTCGTCGAGACGCCGCATGCCATTGAGCGTATCAAGAAATTGGGTGTAGCTCGCGGCGAGCTCTGTCGTCTCGAAATAACGGCCACGCAGATTCTCCGCTTGAAACGCGCCGGGATTTTGCGAAGCGAAAAGATGAAAGCGGAGCCAGCGCCGATCTGTTCGCGAGACCTTTTGCGTTTTTCGAAAAAAGGCGACGAAAAGCAGCAGCACGAGATAAGTATCGACGCGCGCCTGGAGCTCGAGGTTGCGCGCGAAATCTTCCGAAGTGATCTCACGCTGCCCGGTTTTGAACTGCAACGCGGCGTGCAGCGCGTGATTGATCTCTTCCACAAACGCGATGAGCGACCGAATGTTGCGATCGCTCAGACCGGCGCGGGGATCATGCCGCTCGAGCTGTTCGATCAACCAGCGAGAATAATAAATGCCGACGTAGAGTTGATCATCGGCACGGCGGAGAAAAGTGCGCGCGAGTTCGCTCAATTCCCGCGCCGACGCGCCCGCAAGCTGTGAGAGTTGCGCGCAACGTCCGCGATCGATCAGGCAATCCTCGAGATTGATTCCGACCTGCGCATACGTCCGTTCGAAGAGCCGCTGGATTTGGCTGAAGAGCGTCTCGTTCACAGATAGAGCGATGTGTTGACCTCTTCATCGAGGTTGAGCAATTGGTCGGAAAGCCGGTTCAACGCGAGCCGCACCTCGCGGAATCGGTCCGCGAGCTCTCCATAGACATCACTCAACTCGCAGCGGCGCGCGGTCGCGTGCGAAGCCACGAGTTGATAATTTGTCCGCCCGACCTGTTCGTAAAAGGCGAGGTCGGGTGCGCCGCGAAGGCTGCGTCGTTGCGTGTTCTCGTGGAAGATACCGGTGAGAAAGAGCGAATAATTACCGACGTGTGCGCGCAGCAGAAACGCCTGTTCCGAGGTTGCGCGGGTGAGCGCGATCAGCATATCGGAAACATACTGGCGACCGCGATCCTCGCTCACGTGCGGCGCGTGCAAACCGTTCACGCGGGAAAAAGTTTCGAGGAGCGAAGCGACGTAATCGCACAATTTCCGGTCGTTGATTCCGACGTCTCGCAAGACGTGGCGGGCGAGCACGTAAAAATAAAAATGCGAAGAGATGCAAAGCTGACCGGCGTTGGAAAGAATCGCGTCGACCAACCGCGGATTATCGAGAACCGAGTCGCGCGTTTCCGCGTCGCCCAGCAGTTCGATAAGTGAAACGTGATCGATCCGGGAACGGGCGAGCGCGCGAACGACAAAGTCGAAATCCGCAGCCGTGAACCGCTCCCGACAATTCGCACGAATCATCGAGTTCGGAGTATTAGCATCCGGCGTGCCGCTGGCAAGCTTCGACAATTACGGACGCAGGACTTCCCGTCAGCGGGGCAGGCACACGATCCCGCCGCGAAGTAGTAAGGCCGACGATGAGACTGCGAACGCCTTTTGACCCCGAGGGCGTTGCTCACGGCTCAACTAACATGGCGCATGGCTTGCGGGCTTTTGCGATGGCCGACCATTTCGCTTTTCATCGTGCGCGCATCGACGCGTGTCAGATTTTTTTCCGCACCGCGCCTGAGCAGGGGCTGGTGCGGGATTTCGCAGAGATATTCGGCGATGAACCAGATGTTTTTGTCCGTGGTCGTCCAGTGGAGGCGATCGAACCGGGCGAGGTTTACTGGCCCCGAATAACGCCGGAGCGTCCGTTCGCCGCGCAGGTTGAAGTAAATATTGAAATAGCTCAACGCCAGCTCGCGCAGCGTGCGGTAGACCGGCTCTCGATAGCGGCATCCGGTGAAATTGGACTTGGCGACGGCGCCCCAATGACCGCGCGCTTTGAAGATCGCGACGACGTGGTCGGTGTCATGATCTGCTTCGAGATCAAAAATGATCGGTGGAAACCCGAGCACGCGCAGGGCCGCCGCGGCGAAGGCCGCGCCCTCGAGGCAATGTGCTGTTTTTTCGTGCAGCACCACTCGAGGGGACCATGCCGTGCCAGCCAGATGGTAGGGAATGTTGTCGAGATAGCGCTGGATGCCCGACGGCGTCTTAAGCGCGCTTAACGTGCGCAGCTCCGAAGCGGTGAATTCGAAGTTTGTGCCGACTTTTCCGCCGCCTGTTGGGTTTGTCATGCCTTGGTCGCAGTCAGGTCTTTTTTCACCTTCTCGAAGAACAGCGGCAGAGCCACGGGCTTCCAATCTTTCCCGCAGATCACTTCGACGGCGTGCAGTCCAAGCAGGCGGTAGCTCTCCAGTTGTGATTCTCCGAACCACCGGTCGGTGGTCGACTCGTGCGGAAACTCTGGGTGCGCAGCGGCATAGTTCGTTACATCCGGCGGCTCGTCGCCCGAGACCACGGGCTTGATGTAAATTAACGACCCATCGTTGCCCGGCCCATCCAGCGCCGAGTAATTGATCGTGCCGAACGCGCAGTGGTTGATCGTGCCCCCAGATTTCTTCGGCGAAACAACCTTGATGTCGATTGGGATGCCGAGGTCGATGCGGATTTTGCGGATAGCGTTGCCGAGGTCTTCGAAAACGTAATCAAAATCCTGGCCGGCATCGACTACCAGAATGAGTTTGCAACGACGCAGCACCATTTCGTAAAGCCCGAGGTTTTCAAAATGTCCGCCATCGGAAAGATTCACGTATTTGTAGCGGTCATTCGTATTTCCTATCGCCTCGGAGAACAGCGGTCCCACGGCATATCGGGGCCCAGACCGGCGCCAGGTCCGCGCACCATGCGGGCCGGGGTTACCGAGCCACCAACCGAGGCGCAAATTGAAGAGCGTCATCAGAAAACCGACGATGGGCGAACTGTGGTAGCCCATGTTTGGATTCGCCGCGGCGCCGGAAATAGTAAGTGCCGTTCCGAGAGTGATGCCGTCGCCATATTCGGTGGATGGCCGATAACCGACATGCCAGGAACCGCTGTGCAGACGGCTCATCGTGAAGGATTCCGCCTTGCGTTCCTGCCAGGCTAATTCCTCGCCTTTGATCAGATTGAGCGCGGCGTTGATGACATGGAAAGGCTTGCCAGCCGACAGTTCGCGTAACGCGATATTGTCCGCCGGATCGAAGCCAGTAAACAAATGTGGCTTGCGGGTCTCCCGCGTCCGCGAGGCGCCCAGGAACGCGCGAATCAGCCGGCTGCGGTAGGTCGCGTGCAGGGAAAACTTGTTCACGTTTATGAAAAATCCCATCACGAGACCGAAGAAGAGTGTGACGGCAGTGAGGAGGAAAACGCCGAAGAGTTGTCCCTGATACTGCGCCTGTCCCAGGAGATGGGCGGCGGCCTCTTGCGCCCAGGGCTGCGAGCCGATCCAGAGCAGGGCCCATGAGATCACGACCGACAAAAGCACAAAGAAAACAACCGCTGCGATCGCCAAGGGCAATTGCGAACTCCCTTTCGCGCCAAGCGTTTTCGCAAACCTGGCTCGGCCAGCCAGCAACGCCCCGACAATTCCGGTCATGCCTCCAAATGCGCCGAGGAGTGCTTTGGCGACCGGATTGGCTTTCACGTCTCCGAGGAAAACGACCAGTTGATTCCCCTGCGTGGCCGTGATTGCCTGCGCGCCCCAAAGAACAATCACGTTGACCGCGATCCAGACGACAACGGTGATGAGAATCCAAGCCGCCGATCGACCCCACCATTCGCGATCTTCATCTTCCGAGACCCAGCTGGCGAGGCCGGTAAAAAGAAAGTTTACCAGGAGGAGTATCGTCAGAACCAGCGCGGGCGCGAAGCAGACGTAGTTGAGAGAACTTCTCGCGGGCACTAAGAATAGGTGGGTGGCAAGCGCCCATAGACAAAAGCCTCCGAGCGCTGTCGTGAACAGGATCGCGAAGAGTCGCCAGAGCGAAGCCACGATGCGCGGGAACCAAGCTTGCCGCCCGGCAAACAGAGAAGCTGCCACCGCGAGCAAGCCCCCCGCCAGGTAACTCGCGACCGCAAAAGCAATAAACTTCCAAAGGACCTCCCTAGGTCTAAACGGAGCGTCACCGTGAATATTGCGAAACAAGGCCCACCATTCCGTCAGCACGAGAGACGCGAGAAGTAACGGCAGCTGACGATACTTTAGGAAACGGCTTTGCGAGAATCGGGCGTTGCCGGTGGAAGGGACATCGACAATAGAGTAGGCCATCGCGACGGCGATGAGCAGAAAGCCGATTATTAATAAGATGGTCAGGCCGACATCATAGCGGCGGATTATCTGGAGGTAGTCCGCCGAGGAATTCCAGCCCTCCGGCGGCAGCAAAATCGCGGCCAGATGGAGCCGGGGGATCATCATAGCGGCCGCCAGCCACGAAATCAGCACCAGCCAGTTTAGAAACACGTTGCGGACGTAGGTGGCGATCAGCGTCCACGTATCCACGGAAGTCAGACCGGCTTTCGGGGTCAAGTAATTGCTGAAGGTCCGAAGATGCCGAATCGGTTGGGGTTCGGGGTTAAGAGTGGCGTCCGGATGCCGACGCAACTCCTCGAAGACGCCGTCGGCGCCGCCGGGATGATTTCTGATCCAGGCAGTGAGCCATCCGCCCACGTAGCCGCCACCGGACACCGTTGAAAGGTAATCAAAAGCGCTGAGCAAACCGGTTTTGGCCAGGCCTTGGAGGATGCCGAGGCCGAAGATCGCGCTGCGAATGCCTCCGCCCGAGAGACAAAGCGCCGAGCGCGCCGGCTGCTCCTGATGGATCCGTTCGTAGACGGCTTTCAAGCGCGCCTGTTTTTCGACGACGGGCAATTCCTGGGTTTGCTCATCACCGAGCTCCCCATCGAGCTCCTCAGCCAGAATGTCGGCAAGCGACTTCGGCCCAGGCGCGAGATGTGTCTCTTCACTCATAGGGATGATCTCTCCGATGATTCCGGTATATTGCTCACCAGTGGTCGGAACAAGCTGATTCCTCCGCGGGCGCTGACCTTCCAAGCCCCTCGACGGGCCGATGCGAATTGAAGGTCGTGTCTCGGCCCCACCAGTCGAACGGCGTTCGAATCTCCATTTTGCCACGCGAGAGATGTTGCCGGGAGAGGCAATTCATGAAGCGTACTCGAAATGGCGGAAGGGGTGGGATTCGAACCCACGGTGAGTTTAACCCCACGCTCGATTTCGAGTCGAGTGCCTTAAACCGGACTCAGCCACCCTTCCGTTTGCCGTTGCGACTGCGTTCGAGCTTGCGCGAAAATGGAAACCTGTGCAAGCGGCCATCGACCCGCGCGACATTTGGAAACACGTCGCCGCTCGACGTGCTCGGGGGCAATTTCTGGATCGCGGGAAGGGAATCCAACGCTGCCAGTTTCTCGGTAAGTGCCTGAGCGCCAGAGGAAAAAAATGTTACAAATTTATTCTTGCCGGCAAGCAGCCTTACACTGCATGTTGTAGACCCGCGGGAGCTGCTCCCCTAGTAATTGTTGTAGGGTTGTTGGCCGCAGTTAGCCGCAATTCACAACTTATTGGCTGGGCTGTTCACCATTATTTTCGTCTATTCGCAACCTTCACCGCTCCGCCGCCATGATCCAACTCAAACCCGGAATCCAGCCTTCTTCGCTTAATCGACCACGGAAATCGTCCCTTCGGACCAAAAATCGTGCGAGCAAAAAGAAGGGCAAGGGTCTGCGTTTCGGGCGCGTGTTTAGCGACGCGAACGTCGCGCCGTTCGCCCAGATCGATTGGGAACGGCGCACGGCGGAGATCACGGACGACAGCGGCAAAGTGATTTTCAAGCAGGAAAACATTGAGGTACCGAAGAGCTGGAGCGCTCTCGCGACGAAAATCGCCGTCTCAAAATATTTCTATGGCGACATCGCAAACGGGACAGATCCACATAAGGGCGGCCGCGAAACTTCCGTGCGTCAGCTCGTGCATCGCGTCACGCGAACAATCGCCGATTGGGGCATCGCCGACGGATATTTCGCGAGCGCGGAAGCCGCGGAGACTTTTTACGAAGAGCTGACCTGGCTTTGCGTGAACCAGCATGGCGCTTTCAATTCGCCGGTTTGGTTCAACGTCGGTCTGCATCATCAATACGGCATCGGCCGGGGCGCGGGGCTCGGGAACTATTTCTATAATCGCGAAACCGGCCGGGCCGAACGCGCCGCAACGCAGTACGAGTATCCGCAAGGGAGCGCCTGCTTCATCCAGAGCGTGGAGGACACGATGGAAGACATCATGCGTCTGGCGATGAGCGAGGCGATGCTCTTCAAATACGGCAGCGGAACGGGCAGCGATCTTTCTTCGCTGCGGAGCACGCGAGAAAAATTAAGCGGTGGCGGGAAACCGAGCGGACCGCTTTCGTTCCTGAAAGTCTACGATCAGGTCGCGAACGTCGTGAAAAGCGGCGGCAAGACGCGGCGCGCGGCGAAAATGAACACTCTTAAAGACTGGCACCCGGATATCGAGGAATTCATCGACGCTAAACAGAAGGAAGAAAAGAAGGCGTGGGCACTGATCGAGCAAGGGTACGACGGAAGTTACAACGGCGATGCCTACGGCTCGGTCATGTATCAGAATGAAAATCTGAGCGTGCGGGTGAGCGACGAGTTCATGGATGCCGCGGTGGAAGATCGCGAATGGTGGACGAGGAAGGTGCGCGATGGAAAACCGTGCGAACGCAAAGAGGCTCGGGGGCTGTTGCGAAAAATCGCGGAAGGCACCTACATCTGCGGCGATCCCGGGATGCAATTCGATTCCACCATCCACAAATGGCACACCTGCAAAGGAACCGACCGGCAGAACTCCACGAACCCATGCTCGGAATATCTCTTTCTCGACAACACCGCGTGCAATCTGGCTTCACTGAACCTGATGAAGTTCAAAGGCGAGGACGGAGTCTTTGACGTCGAACGCTTCAAGGCAGCGGCGCGCGTTTTCATCACGGCGCAGGAAATTTTGGTCGATAACGCGAGCTATCCGATCAAGGAAATCGCGGAGAACTCCCATATTTTCCGCACGCTCGGGCTCGGTTACGCCAATCTCGGATCGCTCATCATGAGCTATGGCTACGGCTACGATAGCGTGGAAGGTCGCGCCATTTGCGGAGCGATCACCTCGATCATGACCGGAGAGGCATATGAGCAAAGCGCCGAGATGGCTCGGGTGATGGGACCATTTCCCGGTTATCGCGACGCGCGGTGCAGCGGCGTGTCTAAGCCAGTGGCGAAGAACAACGTCGGGCCCATGCAGGAAGTAATTGAGCTCCATCGTTCGGCGGTCCGTGAGATCGCCGCGAACGAAGAATTTGCCTACTTAAAAAAGGAAGCGGCAAAAGTCTGGAATAGTGCCGCGGAACTGGGCAAGCGCCATGGCTATCGCAACGCGCAGGTCACCGTTCTTGCGCCCACCGGCACGATCAGCTTCCTGATGGATTGCGACACGACCGGGATCGAGCCCGACATCGCGCTGGTGAAATACAAACTGCTCGCAGGTGGGGGCATGTTGAAAATCGTGAACCAGACGGTCACGCCCGCGCTGGAAAAGCTCGGGTACAACTCCGAGGAGATCGAACGCATCATCGCGCACATCGATGCGTTCGACACGATCGAAGATATCGCGGATTCAGACGGTTCGACGATTTCGTCGGGGTTAAAGCCGGAGCATATCGCGATTTTCGATTGCGCGTTCAAGGCCTACAAAGGTGAGCGCAGTCTCGGCTACATGGCGCATCTCCGGATGATGGCGGCAGCGCAGCCATTCCTGAGCGGAGCGATTTCGAAGACGGTGAACATGCCGGAAACGGCGACCGTCGACGAAATCATGCATACGTATGTCGAGGGTTGGCGGCTTGGTTTGAAAGCGATCGCGATTTATCGCGACGGCTCGAAGCGTTCCGCGCCATTGAACACGCGCAAGACGAAAGACATGGGCGGAATGGATCCCGAATCCGTGGCTACGCTGGATCGCGGCGAGTTGGAAAGCAGAATTATCGAGCTCGACGAAGAGGTCGCGTCGTTACGCGGCCGGCTCGACCAGCCCACGCGTCATCGGATGCCGGACACGCGCATGTCGTTGACGCACCGGTTTGAGATTGCGGGACACGAAGGCTACATCACGGTCGGCTTGTATGAGGATGGCCAGCCGGGCGAGCTCTTTATCACGATGTCGAAGGAAGGCAGCACGATCGGCGGTTTGATGGACACGGTCGGCACGCTCACATCCATCGCGCTCCAGTATGGAGTTCCATTGCAGAGCCTGGTGAAAAAATTTGCCTATCAACGCTTCGAGCCGAGCGGGTTCACAAAGAATCCCGACATCCGGAACGCGACGAGCATCACCGATTACGTGTTCCGCTGGCTCGGCTGCCAATTCATCCAGGGCTACAAGGAAGCGACTTCGCCTAACCGCGGCCAAAGCGAGCTGCCGATGAAGGAGATTCCAGAAATGGAAAAAAAGGCGATCAATCGACCCGTTTCCGATCTGTCGCGGACGGCGGAGAAGGAATTGATCGACGTGATTACGAACCACGCGCCGAACGAAGGTAATCCTCACGTCGGGAGCAACGGCCAAACCCACGCGGAGCGCGTGCAGGAAGCGCTCGGGAATATGTTCATGGACATCCTCTGCTCGCACTGTGGGAGTGATAAGGTCGTGCGCGCGGGCGCGTGCGGTGTTTGCACGGAATGCGGCACGAGCCAGGGATGCAGTTAAGGTAGGACGGGCTTGTGCTCGTTAGGCCGCGGGGCGGCCGGTTATGCAATTGGAAATTTTCACGCTCTGCGACGCGGCGACGGAACACGCCGGCAAACTGAACATCATCGGGACGTTCGATGCTCTCCGCGCCCTCGAAGCGCCGATCGCGCACCCGCAATGCGCCATTGCCGGCCGGCTGCGTTTCGAGCAAATCGAGGAGGGTAATCACCGGGTCAGCCTGACCTTTGCGGATGAAGATGGGAACATCGTGATGCCCAAGTTTGACTCGACCCTGGCGGTCCACTTCGGCCCCGGTTTGCGCACCGTCACCTCTCATTTCGTCATGGTCATTCAGCAAATTCGTCTGCCGAAGTTCGGCGAATACACGATTGATCTCGCAGTCGATGGCCGCCAGTTGGGTTCGCTTCCGCTTTACGTTTCGAAAGTAGAACCGGTGGCTTGATAAATTATCGGTTGTCAGTCGCGGCAGAATCCACGAGTTAGTTCCGCGCATTCGCGCAATCAGATTCTAACTTTTCGCCAAGCCCGCTTTGCGTAAAATCGGGACTGACCTTAAAGCGTATGAGCGATGTGAGTTTATGAACGAAGCAGAAATCCAACGGCAGAAAGAAATTAAGGAAGCTGAGGAGCTGCTTTTTACGGGACCGCAGGCGCTGGGATTCGCCAAGGGACTGTTTCTCGGTCGCTTCGTGGCGGATTGGGCGATGCCCTATCCGCGCGTCCCCGCCGCGCAACAGGTGGAGCTCGATAAATCGCTCGTGGAGGTCCGCGAATTCCTCGATCAAAATCTGGATGCGGTTGCGATTGATCGGGTCGCGGATATTCCGCGACATCTGATTGACGGGCTCGCTCGGATCGGAGTGCTCGGGATGACCGCGCCGAAGGAATACGGTGGCCGTGGATTCTCCCAGCGCGCGTACTGCAAAGTCCTCGAGGAAATTGGCGCGCGTTGCGCTTCGACCTCCGTTTTTACGAACGCGCACCATTCGATTGGCATTCGCGCCTTGCTTCTTTTCGGGACGCGCGAGCAGAAGCAGAAATGGCTGCCAGCGCTGGTGACGGGTCAGCAACTAGCGGCCTTCGCGCTCACAGAAAAGGAAGCGGGTTCAGATGCCGCGAACGTCCAGACGCAGGCACAGCCGAGCGCCGATGGCACTCATTACATTTTAAATGGTGAGAAGCGCTATATCACGAATGCGGCGATCGCGCAGGTTTTGACAGTCATGGCGCGGACGCCTGTTCCGGGTTCGGATAAGAGCGCGATCACCGCATTCCTGGTCACTCCCGACATGCCCGGATTCACGATGCTCGAGCCGCGGATGGAAAAGGTCGGCATCCGCGGAACCGCGACCGGGAGGTTTGCCATGTGCGACATGCCGGTGCCGAAAGAAAACATTCTGGGGCCGCTCGGCAAAGGATTAAAAGTAGCTTTAACGGTTCTCGATTTCGGCCGCACGACTTTTGGCGCGTGTTGCACTGGTGCGGCGAAGACCTGTCTGCGTCTCGCGGTCGAACACGCGAACACCCGGCGGCAATTCAAGAAAACTCTGGGCGACTTCGATCTCGTGAAAAAGAAGATCGGGCGCATGGCGGCCGATGTTTATGCGATGGAAGCGATGACGGCAGTGACCGCTTCTCTGATCGATCGCGGGCTTGAGGATTACATGATCGAGACGGCGATGCTGAAGGTCTTCACGACGGATCGCCTGTGGGAAGCGGTCAACGATGCCTTCCAGATCCACGGCGGCTCGGCGTATTTCAACGACTCGCCGCTCGAACGCATGCTGCGCGACGCGCGCATCAACCAGATCGGCGAAGGGAGCAACGAAGTGCTCACGTCCTTCATCGCGCTCGTCGGAATGCGCGGACCCGGCATGGAATTCAAAGAGATCTACGACACCATATTCAACCCGTCCCGCGGCCTGGGAAAAGCCTGGACTGCAGGAATGAATCGCCTCGGTGCCGCTGTGAAAATTCCGAGCGTGCCGGTGAAGAGTGAGAGCCTGCGCTCGCAGGCCTCGCAGCTCGGTCGATTGATCTGGCGTTTTAATTTGAGCGTAAACCGGGCGCTGATCACGTATCGCGAACCGGTCATGGACATGCAGCTGGTGCAGGAACGGATCGCCGGCGCGGCGATGGAGATGTTCGCGTCCGCCTGTGTGATCAGCCGATTGGATGCGGAGTTGCAAGGCGTGGAAAGAAATGGTGATGCCGTCGCGGGAAACCACCGAGCCGCCGAGCTTTTCCTGCGCCAATCGTTTCACCGGATTCGACGGTTCCTCAGTGAGCTGACGGACAACGAGGACGAGGCATTACTAGCCACGGCAAATTCGGTGCTCGGAAAGTCGAGTGGCACCGGGTTAAACGGCCACTGATTCTGGCGTAGATTTTCGACTGCCAAATTACGGCGTCGTTCCGTCGATTGGCACGACATGCGCTACACCGTTGGGCATGCCCGTCACTTCGGTGTGCTTCGATAGTCCCCTCTTGCCTGGGAGCCGGATGCCGCGCCCGTCACAAGGCGACCTCATTGCGCCCGGCACTACACCGACGGACCGGCCCGATTCGTCCATTTCGCTTGGTGCGGTGGGGCAGCCCGTTAGCAATGATTTGCAACGGGAATATGCGATGCGCTTCGAGCGCAATGCAGACTACCGCCGCGCCGTCTGGCAGATTCTGACTTCAGAGTTCTTCTCGCGCTGGACTCCACCCGAGGCCACGGTGCTCGACCTTGGCTGCGGTTGGGGAGAGTTCATAAACCAAGTCAAGGCCGCGAAAAGATACGGAATGGACTTGAATCCGGACGCGAGAGTAAAGCTGGCGCCCGAGGTTACGCTACTCGAACAAGATTGCTCCGCGCGTTGGCAGTTGCCCGATGCATCTCTGGAAGTGATCTTCACCAGCAATTTCTTCGAGCACCTGCCGACAAAAGAAGGTCTGCGCCGAACGCTAGACGAAGCCTTCCGGTGCCTAAAGCCGAACGGACGAATGATCTGCCTCGGGCCGAACGTGAAGTACCTGGCGGGCGGCTACTGGGATTTTTGGGATCACTATCTGCCGCTCACCGAGTTGTCGGTGAAGGAAGGCATGGAGCTGGCTGGGTTTGCCGTTGAGTCCGCAATCGCGAAGTTCTTGCCCTACAGCATGTCGCAAGGTTTTACGCCGCCCCTGTTCCTGTTGCGGCTCTACCTGAAGATTCCGTTTTTGTGGCGAGTATTCGGCGCCCAGTTCTTGGTCATCGCGCGTAAACCGCCACGCCGCTAAGATCATCCTGACGGGGACGTTTGGATCCTACCGTGCGCGAAAACGCCTGTATTACATCGGTTTCGATGGGACGCGGACACCAAAGTGCGACTGCGCCCCAACCTGCGCGACGACCTCGCGCCGTTGATCCTGAAGCCCCGAGACCTCGCGCGACAAAATCCTGGAAGAAATCGCGGCCCACGCAGAGGCGTACCCCGACTGGCTGCAGATCAGCCGTGAGACGGAAGGCGAGGGATGGCACGCCACACGCTCTTCAGAAGGGATGTTTAAGCGCCAGACGATCGAACGTCATGCCGCCTCCCAGAGTTTTGACCTCACGCTGACGCAATCAGCAGCTCTTCCGGCGCTCACACTGTTGTCAGTGGTGATTCCGGCGCGGAACGAGGAAAGCTGCATCGCCTCGACAGTCGAACATCTGCACCTGGAACTTCGTCTGCATGGTGTTCCTCACGAGATCGTCGTGGTGGACGATGCCAGCACAGATTCTACTTTCTCGATCCTTCAGTCGCTTCGCCAGACGATCCCCGAGCTGACGATTCTGCGAAATCCCGGGCCGCATGGCTTCGGTCGGGCGATCATCTATGGTCTTGATTTCATGCAGGGAGATGCGGCTGTCGTCATGATGGCGGATGAGTCGGACGACTGCCGTGACGTGGTCCGCTACTGGAGACTTCTGAACGAAGGCTACGAATGCGTTTTTGGGAGCCGTTTCATGCATAGCGGCGGCGTGATCGATTATCCGCGCATGAAGCTTCTCATTAACCGCGCCGCGAACCTTCTCGTCCGTACGCTGTTCGGATTCAAACTCAACGACACGACGAACGCGTTCAAAGCGTATCGTAAGAGCGTGATCGAGGGATGCCGGCCGCTGATTTCGCCGCACTTCAACATCACGGTGGAACTGCCGTTAAAGGCGATCACACGCGGCTATTCCTGGGTAAGCGTTCCGATCACATGGCGGAACCGGCGGACCGGCGCATCGAAGCTGAGGATGAAGGAAATGGGGAGCCGGTACTTATTCATTTGCCTCTACATCCTGCTTGAAAAATGGCTCAGTCGCGGTGATTACCGCAAGAACACTACGTTCACGGCCTGAACGCCAACCGTCGAGCCGGATTCTTTCGGGATCGCTGGCTCAGCAGGTTGCGTTGGAAACCTTTCAGTCAGCCGAGCGGCGGACGATCCCGCGCGACGCCGGAACGAGGACATCCTCACCGTTTTCAATCTTAAGCAGGGAGCTTCGATCAAGCGATAGCTCAGGAATGCCAAAACCGCTGTCAGAAGGAGCGAGGAAACAAAATAGAGGCCGAATCCCTTCTCCTGGATGCGGAGAAGAGCCATCCCCTGCTGCACCGGGAATGCGTAGATGTAGGTGCCATAAGAAAAATCCCCTTTCCTGTCGAAGCGCCCAAAGGGCAGGGCAAACGCAAGCCAGAGAAATGCGTAAGTCATCGCGATAGGGGCAATCAACCCGAACACTCCCAGGGGCAGACTTCCCCCTAGGGCGACCAGGGAGGTGACGAATATCGCGGTGGAATGTGGAATCCTCTCCCGGTAAAGGAAGCACACGCAACCGGCTGAAAAAAAGAGGCAGAGCATGACGAGCTGCTTCATTCCAGGATATGGAAAGCATCGCCAGAAGCCGTCTGGGTTGAACCAATCAAAGGCATCGAGGCACCACAAACCTGCAAATAAGCCAAAAAGGACAAACCTGGCCCGGCGTAACACTCCGACCGTCGCCAAAGCGGCGACCGCGAGATAACAACTGACTTCAAATGGAAGCGTCCAAAGCGATCCGTTAATGGTGCGGTGCACCGGATTATGCGCCAGCAAGTCCGCGATCGAAGTCGGACGGATGAACAGGATCCCTCCAAGGCTAAATCCATTCAGATGGAACAATCCCGCGTTGCCAATCATGAATGATTGAGAAGAGTTCCACGGCGCGGAGAAAACTCTCGTGAGTGTCCCGAATTCAGCGAAGGCCATCAGTGGCGCAATTACACAGCCGCAAACAATGAGGCACACCCAATATGCCGGGAAAATGCGCAGAAACCGATGCCACAGAAAACGCGGGACGGACCGGGAAGCGGCGGCGCTGCGACAAACAAGGAAGCCGCTCAGGACAAAGAACATCGCCACCGATGCCAGCCCAATCGTGTACCGTCCTTTGGTGAAGGCTTCCAGGCGATCGATCCCGAACCCTCCCAAGGAAAAGCTGTGGGAAAAAATCACGAGAGTCGCCAGGATGAGCCGGAGGAAGCCGAACGCATTATTGTTTGGGTCGAATGCCTGGGCGAAGTTAGGCCGCTCCTGAGCTGTCGGACGGTTAGTGGAACGCACCCGCCTTGAGCGAGCAGGAACCATGCTGTCACCGCGTCAACAATGGCAAAGCCGTTTTCGCGACGACAGGCGCGGTGCCAGGCGAGAACGGTTCGCGCCCGCAGCAACTGAGCAACCGAGTAATGTGCGGTAACTTTGCCATGCGACTGATGGCACGGATGCCGCTCACCCGATTGCTTGATGGCATCCGGATTTGCTCGTGAAGCGTTGTTGAATGAGTGCGAGGCGCTCTCCACACCGCGCGCCGATTGCGCGGTACTTGGCGGTGCGAGCAGCGCCCGACGTTGTCTCGCGGTCGCGGCCTTGGTGCTCGTCGCTCTGTTGTTACCGCTGCTCCACAGTTTCGACAAACCGGCAAAAGCGATGGACGAAGGTTCACTCCTCGTTTACCCGGAATTGATCCTTAAAGGCAACTTGCCGTACCGCGATTTCGAGACGTTTTACGGCCCAGCCAATATCTATGTGCTCTCCGGCGTCTACGCAGTATTCGGTCCAAGCATACTTGCCGAACGCGCCACTGGGCTCGTCTATCGTTTGCTGATTCTTGCGGCCGTTTTCTGCATTGCACGCCGATGGGGACCGACGCTTGCCGCAGGCGCGACTCTCATGGCAGGAGCTGTTTTGCTCAACCTCGGCGTCGTCGCTTACGCCTGGATGGGGGGTATTACGTGCGTGCTCTGGTCGATTTTCATTGTCAGCAAAACCGATTCGCGCGTCCGCTGCCTTTTCGGTGGAATGCTCGCAGCAACGGCGTTGCTTTTCCGGCCCGATCTTGGTCCGGCGGTGATTTTTGGAACGCTGCCGCTGTTTCTGCGAATGAGCCGCTCGGCGAAGGTGCGCTACCTGAGCGGAATGTGCATTGGTCTGCTGCCGCTCGGCTTGCTTACTGTCGCGGCGGGGCCACAACAGGTCCTCGATAATCTGTTGCTGTTTCCGGTGTTCTACGGAAATGGGGGAAGACATTTACCGCTCGCCGCTGGATCAGTGCTCGGTCTGTTTGGTGTTCACCTCATCGCTTGCGGCGTAAATATCTTCTCGGGTGCGACAGCACTGCGTCGCCAACCGCAGGGCATGGACGGACGTTTGCTGCTTGGCGCGGCGTTGTTCGCTGTTGCGCTAACGCATCAGGCGGTCCAGCGCCTCGATGGGATGCATGTATGCTTTGCCGCTTTCGCTTCACTGGCGATACTGCCGATTTCGTTGTTCGTGCTTTTGTCAAAAACTTCGTTTTTGTCGCTCCGGAAAAAACCGGTGATCGCCGTCGCGGCAGCGGCAGGTTTCGTCGCGGCATTGGCGCCTGGTCTGCCTGTTTATGTGTGCGGCCAGGTGATCGCGGCGTTGAACCCGAACGCGCCGCCGCCGTGCATGCTCGAGCAAAACGGCCGCCGCATTCCATTGGCCACAGTGCTGCTCGTGCGCACCACCGGAGCGCTCCTGGATCGGATCGATGGGATGGCTGCTCCCGGCGATCGCTTGTTCGTCGGCCCGGCCGACCTGCGGCGAACCAACTACAACGACACATTTCTCTACCACATGCTGCCGCAATTCCGCCCGGCGACTTATTTCCTGGAGATGAATCCCGGTTCTGCAAATCGATCAAACTCGCGTCTGGCGTCGGACATACGCACCGCCGATTGGCTCATTCTCAATCGAGCCTACGACAATTGGCTCGAGCCAAATTCTTCCAGCAGGAACGGGTCTGACGAACCGAACGTCGTTGTCCGAGCGGAATTCACGGTCTGTGGCGAGTTTGGCGATTATCTGCTGTTTCGACGCAAATCGCCGCGTGGTTAGCGAGCTGGTGGCGTCTCCATGAAAGGGCGCTCGCTGGCGTACTTCTAGCTCTTGCATGAGGGATGCGTCTCGATGGGCCGGAACTCATGGCCGCTGATCCGGTGGATCTGCGCGGCAAGCGCCTGCTCATTTTCATTGTCGCTTACAACGCGGAGACGACGATTGAAAAGGTCCTGGGCCGCATTCCGGCGAGCCTTCATTCGGAGAACGTTGAAGTCCTGATCATCGATGACTTCTCCAAAGACAATACCTTCAGCAACGGCCTGCGGTTTCAGCAAAGAAATTCCGCGTTCAAGATCACGGTCCTGCGGACGCCGGAGAATCAGGGATACGGCGGAAACCAAAAACTGGGATTTCGCTATGCGATCGACAACGGATTCGACATCGTGGCGCTGGTCCATGGCGATGGGCAGTACGCGCCGGAGAAATTGCCTGCACTTTTGCGGCCGCTGCTTTGGGGCGAAGCCGACGCAGTTTTCGGCTCCCGGATGATCGATCGCGGCGCCGCGCTGGCGGGCGGAATGCCGGCCTATAAATGGATTGGGAACAAGATTCTAACCGCCTTTCAGAACCGGATGCTCCGCACGAATTTCTCCGAGTTCCATTCCGGTTATCGGCTCTATTCCACCTCGGCTTTGAACCGGATTCCGTTCGAAAAGAACACAAACGACTTCCATTTCGATACGGAAATCATCGTGCAGTTGGTTATGAAAAATCTCTGCATCGCCGAGTTGCCGATCCCGACTTATTACGGCGATGAGATTTGCCACGTAAACGGGATGAAGTACGCCTGGGACGTTTTTACGACAATGCTCCGCGTGCGTTTCCACGAGATGAATCTACTCTTCGATCGCAAATTCGACGTCCATCCGCCGGAACAGAATTACGATCTCAAACTTGGCTTTTCTTCTTCGCACACGGCGGCGATCGAGGCGGCGCGACCCGAAAGCCACATACTCGATATCGGATGCGGCCAGGGTTACGTCGCGCAGGAACTGGCCGCGAAAGGGTGTCGCGTCACGGGCATGGATCAATATATTCCGGACATCTCGCGCGCTTCGGAGAAAATTGACTTCATCAAATGGAATTTGGACAGGAAAGAATTTCCCGTGAACGTGTCCCAGTTCGATCAGATCTTCATGCTCGACATCATCGAGCACCTGAAAGAGCCGGAGACTTTCATGGACGAGCTGCGTTTCGCGGCGGCGTGCAAGCGCCCGGAAGTTGTGATCACGACGGCAAACATTGGGTTCTGGGTCACGCGGTTGATGTTGCTTTTCGGTCAATTCAACTACGGCAGAAAAGGAATTTTGGACGCGACTCATACGCGCTTATTCACGTTCCGCTCGCTCGGAGATCTGCTCGATCAATCTGGCTACAAGATTCTCGAAGAGCGGGGCATCCCGGTGCCGTTCCCGAAAGCCATCGGTGACAACTGGTTTTCCCGCCTCCTCCTCCGGGCGAACGAAGCGCTGATCCGAGTCAGCAAAGGACTGTTCGCCTACCAGATTTTCGTGCGGGCCGAAGCGAAACCGACCATCAATAATCTGCTCGCTGAAACGATCGACTCGAGCGCGCGGCTCCGGCATTCCGCGCTGAAGATCGCCTGCTAGAGGCAGTTGACCCTACTTCAGGATCTGCACCGCTCGCAGCAGTCCGGCGGTTACCAGTTCGTAGAGGCCATACTTTACGAAAAAGATATGATACTGGCGCAGGTCGAA
>PNAS01000014.1 GCA_003169695.1 Spartobacteria bacterium | reverse complement strand
GCCGGGCGATGAAATTGCGCGTCGCTCCGCCGATGCTGGTGAAAAGGCCGCCCGCTAAAATCTTGCCGTCCGCCTGCACCGCAATTGACTGGACAGTATTGTTCGCGTTCGGGTTGAACGAATCAGCCAAGCCGGTCGCGGCATCGAGCCGGGCGATGAAGTTGCGCGGCTGTCCGCCAATGCCGTTCGCTCCGCTGAAATTACCGCCCGCTAAAATCTTGCCGTCCGGCTGCACCGCGATTGAAAAGACAGTATTGTTCGCGTTCGGGTCGAAGGCGATGTCGAGCGTGCCGTCCGTGTTCAATCGTGCAATGTTGTTGCGCGCCATGCCCAAAACGGTGGTAAAGCTGCCGCCGATGAGAATCTTGCCGTCCGGCTGGACGGCGGCGGCGGTAACAAAGCTGCCGACGGTGCTGAGATTGAGCGTCTGGTCGAGCCTGCCGTCGGTTTCCAGACGGGCGATGAAGTTGCGCGGCTGTCCGCCGATGCTCGTGAAAATGCCGCCCGCTAAAATCTTGCCGTCCGCCTGCACCGCGATTGAAGAGACTTCACTGTTCGCGTTCGGGTCGAACGAATCAGCCAAGCCGGTCGTAGCATCGAGCCGGGCGATGAAGTTGCGCGGCTGTCCGCCGATGCTCGTGAACTGGCCGCCCGCTAAAATCTTGCCGTCCGCCTGCACCGCGATTGAACCGACAAAATTGTTCGCGTTCGGGTCGAACGAATCAGCCAAACCGGTCGTGGCATCGAGCCGGGCGATGTGGTTGCGCGTCTGTCCGCCGATGCTGTTCGTTCCGAAGAAATCGCCGCCCGCTAAAATCTTGCCGTCCGCCTGCACCGCGATTGCAGTGACAAAATTGTTCGCGTTCGGGTTGAACGAATCAGCCAAGCCGGTNNTGGCATCGAGCCGGGCGATGTTATTGCGCGTCTGTCCGCCGATGCTGGTGAAAAAGCCGCCCACTAAAATCTTGCCGTCCGCCTGCACCACGATTGAATTGACCTGACCGTTCGCGTTCGGGTCGAACGAATCTGCCAAGCCGGTCGTGGCATCGAGCCGGGCGATATTGTTGCGCGGCTGTCCGCCGATGCTGTTGAAATTGCCACCCGCTAAAATCTTGCCGTCCGCCTGGACCGCGATTGAATTGACCTCACCGTTCGCGTTCGGGTCGAAGGCGACGTCGAGCGTGCCGTCCGTGTTCAATCGTGCAATGTGGTTGCGCGTCGCTCCGCCGATGCTGTTCGCTCCGTTGAAATCGCCGCCCGCTAAAATCTTGCCGTCCGCCTGCACCGCGATTGAAACGACAAAACTGTTCGCGTTCGGGTCGAAGGCGACGTCGAGCGTGCCGTCCGTGTTCAATCGTGCAATGTGGTTGCGCGCCACGCCCAAAACGGTGGTAAAATCGCCGCCGAGAAGAATCTTGCCGTCCGGCTGGACGACGACGACGCTAACCGGGCCGTTCGCGTTTGGATCGAAACCGTCGAGCGCGGATTGCCCGCGCACCGCCGCTGCTATCGAGACCAACAGCAGCACCGTTATGGCGAGAAGCTTCCGTACTCTTTTCATAGCAAGCACTTGAGTGGTGCGAATGATTACTTCATTCGCGGTTCATCCGGCGGGAAGAGGGCGAGGTGCTTTGCCTGTAGAGACGCGCCACGCTGCCGCCGGGAGCTACACCGCGAGCCGCTTCCAGGGCGGTAGACTTGAGCGAGACTCTGCGTGCTGACTTTTCCCCCGCCATACGAGTCTGCCTGGAGAGCTTCTCGCCTCGGCGCCACAGTCCACGCACTTTTCGATTGCGCGAGTCCTTGACGCTGGTAAAGCGAGATCGATGTTTCGCTCGATGTTCGAGATTGCAGACCTGAACCACAATTTGCGACGTGCTTGTGGTTTCATTGGCGTGCATAAGGTCAACGTAGAACAAAAAGTAAAAACACGAGCAAGGGAAAACCGAGAAACGGGCTGATTTTCCCCAAGTGGCCGGCGTGGCGGAACTGGCAGACGCGCTGGACTCAAAATCCAGTACTCGCAAGAGTGTGTGGGTTCGAACCCCTCCGCCGGTAAGCCCTCTGGAACAGTGTTCTACGAGGGAAGATTGACGAGAAATTGCCACTAGCCCGTTTGCGATGTCGGCGGCGGAGATGGAAGCCCTACCTTCGCGCTCCTGGAACCGCTGTGTTACTCAAACACCAACACTTACTTCAACGCCAACTAAGGCGGTGTCGTTGCGCTTGCCACATTGGAAAAGGCAGAGTTCCCGCTAGAATTAACCGCCCGTACTCGATAATAATAGGTCGTCGCTGCCGTTAGCCCAGTATTTGTGTATGTGGTGACATTGGCGCCAACACCAGCGATTGATGTAAAGCTTACGTTGTTGGTCGACCTTTGAATCTGAAAACCAGTCTCGTTATTTGAATTGTCAGTCCACGAGAGACCAATCTGGCTCGATGAGATGGCAGTTGCGACAAGGTTTGATGGCGCAGCGGGTGGCTGACCAGGGGTAGGAGTTGGTGTCGGTGTTGGCGTAGGGGTAGGTGTCGGAGTCGCGGCCGGTGTTGGTGTTGGTGTTGGCGTAGAACCTGGCGTTGGGGTAGGTGTTGGAGTCGCGGCCGGTGTGGGGGTTGGTGTTGGAGTCGGTGTTGGTGTTGGTGTTGAACCTGGCGTTGGCGTCGGTGTTGGGGTAGAGGCCGATAGTGTTGTAGCGTTGGCCACATTGGAAAATGCGGAGCTCCCGCTGGCATTAAACGCCGCTACTCGATAAAAATAGGTCGTCGCTGGTGTCCGTCCAGTATCTGTGAATGTCGTGACATTGACGCCAAGAGTAGCGATCGCGGTAAAGTTTACGCCAGTGGCAGACCGTTGCACGTGAAAACCAGTCTCGTTATTTGCATTGTCAGTCCACGAGAGACCAATCTGGCTCGATGAGATGGCAGTTGCGACAAGGTTTGTCGGCGCAGCGGGTGGCTGACCAGGGGTAGGAGTCGGAGTCGCGGTCGGTGTTGGCGTTGGGGTAGGAGTTGGAGTCGCGGCCGGTGTTGGCGTAGGAGTAGGTGTCGGCGTCGCGGCCGGTGTTGGCGTTGGGGTAGGTGTCGGAGTCGCGGCCGGTGTTGGTGTTGGTGTTGGTGTCGGTGTTGGCGTTGAACCTGGCGTTGGCGTTGGCGTTGGGGTAGAGGCCGATAGTGTCGTAGCGTGTGCCACATTGGAAAATGCAGAGCTCCCGCTGGCATTAAACGCCGCTACTCGATAATAATAGGTCGTCGATGGTGTCCGTCCAGTATCTGTGAATGTCGTGACATTGACGCCAAGAGTAGCGATCGCGGTAAAGTTTACGCCAGTAGCAGACCGTTGCACGTGAAAACCAGTCTCGTTATTTGCATTGTCAGTCCACGAGAGACCAATCTGGCTCGATGAGATGGCAGTTGCGACAAGGCTTGTTGGCGCAGCGGGTGGCAGACCAGGGGTAGGAGTTGGAGTCGCTGCCGGTGTTGGCGTAGGAGTAGGTGTCGGCGTCGCGGCCGGAGTCGGTGTCGGTGTTGGCGTAGGAGTAGGCGTTGGAGTCGCGGTCGGAGTCGGTGTTGGTGTTGGTGTCGAGCCTGGCGTTGGTGTTGGCGTTGGTGTTAGTGTCGAACCTGGCGTTGGTGTTGGCGTTGGTGTTGGTGTTGAACCTGGCGTCGGTGTCGGTGTTAGGCTGTCTACGGTAAACGGGAGAGCGGCGAAGGCGGCGCAGGTTGCTCCGCTGGGGAAACTATCAACCCAGACCTGGAAAGCGCCGGGAGTAGTGATCTGCGCCGCGGTTACGGGTACACTTATCTGTGTGCTGTTGGTGTATGTTACCGTCGGAAATGCTCCATTCACGGAGACAACCGACTGCGAGGTAAAGCCTGTGCCGTTCAGCGTCAGCGTAAAATCAGGACCTCCGGCAGCGGCTTCGGCTGGGCTCAGGCTGGTAAGAGTGAGCGGCGTCGCGATGGTGTTGTAGTCGGCGGTGACGAGAACTTCGTCGGTCACGGTCAGCTGCTGGGAGCTCGAGGTTCCGCTGAGATCGTATTGCCAGCCGGTGAAGAGCCAGCCGGAATTGGGAGTTTCGGTAAAGGTGAGAAGGTCGCCAGTTGGATAGAACCCATCAGAGGTGGGCGAGCCGGGACTTATATTGATAGCGCCGGCGCAAGTTTCGTTGACGAAATCGGTGACGAAGAACTGAGGCGTGAGATTCGCGGTGTAGGTGGTGCTGGGGTTCGGGAGAGTGACGGTGTCGGTTGCGTTAGTGGTGCCGTCGCTCCAGTTGTTGAAGGCGTAGCGGCTATTGGAGCTGTACGGATATTCAAAGGGATCCACCCTGAGCGTGTGCGTGGTGCCCGCGGTCCAGCTTGGATCGTAATTGGTTGGTGTACCATGGTTAGCAGAGAAGTTCTTGGGCACGGGCCAGAAGGTGCCATCCACATAAACGTATAGGTTCGAGCTAAAGGAATTTGGCGCGACGTTGATGGTGAAAACGGGATTGGCGGTAAATTCGACCGTGGTATTAACAGTCAGACCGGTGTCCGGAACGTAGAAGGTCTTGGGATTGGCGCCGAGGCCGCCAGGAAGCCAGAAGGGTCCGTTGTTGAATTCGTAGAAGTGTTTTCCTGAACTCGGAGCAGCGATGAGCGTGGCTTGCTGGCGCGCGATGTAGAAGACGAGCGCGGATCCGGGATAGCTCTGCGGCGCCGGCGACGGAGTGACGGTCCCGAAGCCCAAGGGAAAAATCGCGGCGGTGTAGGGAACGAGCTGGATGAAGTTTGCCGAATAAGTTGTCACGGCTGGAGAAGTGGCGGGGGTTGTGGGTCCCCCGTTGCCGGGAAGAACAGTGATGGTGTGGGAAGCGACTGTGGAATCGTTCCAGCGTCCGTAGGTGTAATAAAAGGTGGTGGCTGTGGTGCTGTTGACGATGTTGCCGGCCTGGCTCTGGACGCCGGTGGGAATGTCGAGCGTGTGGGTGGAATTCAGCGCCCAACTGCTGAAAACCTGGGGCGTGATGACGGTCGCGCCATCGACAATGACCTGCAGTCCCGGAGGATTGCTTGTGACCGTAACGGCTGTGGGAGCCTGGCCATAGAGGCGCTCGATGCCGTCAACGTCGGCCGCGGTGTAGCCGGTCAGGTTTGAGAGCGGGATTCCGGCGGGGACCGATTCGATGGCTGGACCGCCGTTGCGGGAGAAGGAGAACGGCGGGTACTCCATGATCGACGCGTAATCGAACAAGGTGGATTCCTGCGCGTTATCGAAGATCTGGTTGAAGTTAGAGATCGAGCCTTTGATCAGATTGTTGTAATTGACCGAGATGTAGGTGTTGCGGTCGGGACGGGACTGCTCGTGCCAGAGGCCGACGGTGTGTCCCATTTCGTGCAGGATGGTGCCGACGGCGCAGGGGTTGAACGATCCACCTGCGCCTAGAACTTGTTGTACGCCGCCGGCGCGGCCGACAGTCGCTTCGCCCTGGCCATTGTTGTTGCCCGGATCGAAGTAGAAGTTGACGTAGTCGGTTTCAGCGGTGCGGGCGACGAATTGGATGTTGGAAAAGGTGCTGTTGAACTGGGAGATGGCAGTATTGAGATTCGTCGTATCGCCGCTGCCGGACTGAATGATGTAGGGAACTTGGTACTGATTACCAACTTTGGGCCAAAGGTATTTGGCGTAGTCGATGCCGAAGGAGTCGACGCCGACGGGAGGCAGCGCGTCGACTTTCTCGAGGATGATATCGCCCTGGAAAATGGCTTTGCCGTGCATGACGACGTAGGTGACGGGCATCCCGCGGTAAAGGCCCGTCTCTATGCCACCAAAAGATGAACCACCTGGGGAGTCGGCACCCGGGCTGGTCACCCCGCTCGGTGCATTCTCGGCGAAACTGAGCACCGCCAGGAACGCACCAACTGAACAAAGAGTAAAAGCGAGTAAGACGCGTGGATTGAAGATGCCGGATTGGGAGGTCGGATTTTTTCGCATGTTTCCCGAGCGCGCGCTGGGGAGCGATTGGTTAAGCGAATGAAACGTCCGCCCTGGTTGGAATGGCCTGGTTAACTCTGCAATTGACCGGCGGAGCCGTAGAAGTGCGCCCAAAAAATTCTGCAAGATTTTCAAATCAACACCTCAAGTTGTGCGAACAAGTGGTTCACGGTTTCCTTGCGCGAAGAGGGCGAGGTGCCGGGCTGGAGACGCCTAACGGACTTGGCGCAGCGGCATGGTGTTTGGCGCTCCGGGGAATGTAAAGCGCAATTTTCGGTGTCAAAAGTTCCGGCTGCCGGGGTCCTTTTCAGCCGTGATTCAGTCCAACTTGAACGCCGCCTCAATCGACCGTCGCCGGCTCGGCAAAATGGCGGGCCGGATCCTGGCGGAAAAAGCTTCCGAGTTCGGCGTAGAGCTCCGGATGCCTGGCACGAAGGGCGCGGGGACGCTCGAAGAACGCCTCGGTCGCCACGGCGAAGAACTCAGCCGGATTCGTCGCGCCATAAGTATCGAGCACGGTGGGCGTTCCCGCTTCCTCAGCAGCCCGTAGCGCTCTAAACTCGCTGCTCATCACTCGCGCCCACGCCAGATATTCGGCCCGTGTCGCGAGAGCTGGAGCGCCATCGGTTGAGTAGTCCTCGAAGTCGAGTTGGTGGGCGAACTCGTGCAGCACCACGTTCTGGCCGTCGGAGGGATTGGTCGCGCCCCGCTTCGCCGCGTCCCAGGCCAGAACGATCACTCCAAGCCGGCGCGCCGTATGTCCAAGCAGGCTCTGCCCGCCTTCTTCCCAGATCGGCCCCTCCAGGTGCCTCTCGCCCGGCGCTATGTAGGTCGATGGGTAGACCAGGATGGTGCTCAGCTGAGGGTAGTAGTCGGTCTCGCGATGCAGGAGGAGAAGGCAGGCCTGGGCCGCGATCGTCAGGCGAATTTCATCGGTCAGTTCGAGACCGCCGCAGCCTTCGAATTGCTTCTCGGCCAGGAAAACCTGGACATGCCGTAGAAGTTCAACCTGATCCTGAGGCGGGAGCCGTCGAAAGATCGGAAGGTTCCTTGTGAGAGTGGATCTCCACGCCGGCGGAACAGGTTGCCCGCGCAGTTTTCGACGCCGGCGCCGCTTCAAGAGCCCAAAAAACATGTCCCGTAACTAACTATCAAAATGCTTGATCCGCGGAGCGGTGGCGGACCTGCATTTGTATCCTCAGCTGACTCATCGGCTCGTAGGAACAAGAGACCCTTCAAAGGTCAAAACGGCTCGGTTGGACGTGTCGAATCAGCCTTAACCGACATCGGATGCTAATCCCAAGCTATGCGCGCGATTCGAAGGCTGGCGGCGGCAAACTAGGCTCCCGGCGTCCCCGCGAATCCTCGTCGTTCGGAATGCGCGCCCGCAGAAACCGATCACATAAACGCTCGGACAGCTATCTGGCAGCTTATTTTTCGGACGACCGAGCTGGAATGCAAGTGGCGTCGACCTAATTCCCCCCCGAATTATGCACGTGTTCCTGCATTGTGTTAACGTCTTGGTTGCTCAAGTTGCCCGCGCTTCTAGCCGCGATAGCTTCGGCCGAACCCTCCTCCGCGTAATGGCCCGGCATATTGCTGCCAAGTTGCGGCGGTATCCAAACCATCTTTTTTCCGTTCTTAACAGCACCGTTGGCTTCCGTCGCGATTTGCCCGGTGATGTTCAAACCGGCTCCGACATCCACCTTCAAGGCCACGCCGCCACCGGCGAGCTTCTCTCCGGGAACGGCGCTAGCGGAAACCTTCTTCTTGCCCGCGGAAACGACGATCGCGTAATGGTTGCCTTTCACAGCCCCACTCTTCGAGTTGAACTGCACGACATACTTGCCGGGGCTGAGATTTGCGGTCGCGAAGGTACCATTCCCATTCGTCGTGCCTTTGAAGGCGGCTTTGCCGCTGGCATCGGAGACGGTCACGTTCATTGCCGGAACCGCGCCATAAGCCATGGAGGCGGCGCCAAGAAGGAGAGACACTACAGTGCGGCGGATCATGTTCTTCATGTAGGGATGATATCAGGGCCGTGGCGATGCGCCAGCCTTTTTGGCACTGGCCCAGTTTGAAATCTGAATCGTGGTTACGACGTTGCAACCGGAATGTCCATGCGCCCATTCACGCGACTGACGAGTGGACACTCAAAAAAGCTGGGGAATCACGAGCACGCGGTCGCGATTCACTACATGTATTACAACTTCGCTCGTATCCATCAATCTCTCCGCGTCACGCCAGCTATGGAAGCGGGCATTTCCGATCACGTTTGGTCTCTTGATAAAATAATCGACTTATTGTAAAAGAATTTTCAAACACCCTTA
This sequence comes from Spartobacteria bacterium, assembly GCA_003169695.1. Classification (GTDB taxonomy): domain Bacteria; phylum Verrucomicrobiota; class Verrucomicrobiia; order Chthoniobacterales; family UBA10450; genus AV80. The sequence goes on along the minus strand of PNAS01000014.1, from coordinate 8,903 downwards.
AGGATGGACGCGCCGAAATACGATCATCCAGCTATTGCGGCTCAGGTCGATAAAATCCGAGCCGAGATTCGGGAACATGGCGAGTGTTATGTAGGCAAAGACGAATTGTTCCTGCTCTGTTCCGACGAGGTTTCAGACACCCAAGGATTGATCGGAATATCAGAGATTGCGGAGTGGGAACGCTGGACGTTCGAGTATTTGCCGGACGGCACCCTGAGATTTTCGAATCTCTAAATTTCAAACTGGGCCAGTGCCGCCTTTTTGGCGCACATCCCCCGTGCTATCGCTGTGCCTTCCGCAGTTCCTCCACGCTCATCAGACCCGCATTGTGATGGACAGCGGCCTTGGCTTCCGCTGATCCTTCCTCCACCCAGCGCCCCGGGATATTGGTGCCGGGTTCCTTCGGTATCCAAACCATGTTCTTCCAGGCGGGTTGTGGTAACATCCTATGTGATGCGCGCGCCTAAGAATTTGCGCTCACGGGTGGCGAAGATCTTCTGCGCTCTCGCGTGGCTCGCATTTTCTGCGAGCGCGTTCCCCGCAGGTTTGAGCTTTGCTGGTGTGCCTCTTGCCCCTGGCGCCACGGTCCGCGTGAGCGTGCCTTTGAGTGAGTTGGAGAAATCGTATGTCACGGAAGGGGGCAACGCCGTGCCCGCCTACACAGTGGCCACGCTGGCCGTCCCGCGCGGGTTTGATCCGAATAAAACGTGGCCGGTGTTAGTCGTGTTTTCGTCGAGCCAGAACCAAAATCCGAGCTGGTTCGACCTGATGGCCATCTACCGAAAGACTGCGCTTGCGGAAGGCTGGGTCCTGCTCGCCGGCGATGGCCCGAAGCCACCTCCCCGCCTCGACAGCTCCGGCTGGCGGGCCGGTCACACTCTGGCAGCGCTGGATGCCTTGAACCGCAGCTTCCCCGCCTCGAAAAATTGGCCGATCGTGTGTGCCGGTCAATCCGGCGGCGCGAAACGGGCAACTTATCTCGCGCCGCTGCTCGCCGCCGGCGGCTATCGGGTGGCGGGAATTTTTCTCTCGGGAATGAACGAGGAGAGGATCACCGAAGCCTACCAACGATTTAAACCGGGCCGCGACTTTCTCCGCACTCCTATTTTCTTAAACAGCGGAATGTACGACATCGTCGCCACGCCCGAGCAGCAAAACGCCGTGGAGAAATCGATGCGGCGAACGGGATTCGAAAACATCCGGCACGAGGCATTCCCGGGCGGGCATGAGTTGCCGCCCAAACGGTTGCTGGCAGCGCTCCGCTGGCTCCGCAAAGGATTGTAGCCGCCTCTCTGGCGAACTAGCCGGAACTCTTCGACTTCACCCAGGCATTCACCAGTTCCTCCAGAATATCGAGCGGGACCGCACCATTCGTGAGAACCACTTCGTGGAACTGCCGGAGATCGAACTTCGCGCCGAGCTGCTTCTTCGCCTTCTCGCGCAGCTCCAGAATTTTCATCATCCCGATTTTGTAGGCTGTCGCCTGGCTGGGCATGACGATGTAGCGATTGATCGAGTCGATGCAATCGGTCTCGGCATTCGGCGTATTCTCTTTCAGGTAATCGATCGCCTGCTGGCGGGTCCAGCGTTTCGCATGAATGCCCGTATCGACCACGAGCCGGGCGGCGCGCCAAAGCTCGAGCGAGAGCCGGCCGAAATCGGAATATGGGTCTTGATACATCCCGATCTCTTTGGGAGTGAGCTCGCTGTAGAGACCCCAGCCCTCGGTATAAGCAGTATAACGGCCACCGAACTTTCGGAACTTGGGAATGCCTTTCAACTCCTGCGCGATCGCGATCTGCATGTGATGCCCGGGAATTCCTTCATGGTGCGCGAGCGACTCCAACTCGTAGGTGGGATTGTCCTTCATGTTCGCCAGGTTCACGTAGAACATGCCGGGCCGTGATCCGTCGGGCGCGGGCTGATTGTAAAAAGCCTTGCCGGCGGAGCTTTCCCGGAATTTCTCGACGGCCTTTACCACGATGTCCGCCTTCGGCTTCGTGATGAACAATTCGTCCAGCCGTTTTTTCATGTCGTCGATGATCTGCGTCGCTTGCGCGAGATACTTCTGCTGTCCTTCCTCGGTCTGCGGCAAATAAAACTGCGGATCCTCGCGCATGAACTTGAAGAACGCCTGCAGGTCGCCTTTGAAGCCGACTTTCTCCATGATCTTGCGCATCTCGCCCTGGATGCGCGCGACTTCCTTCAAACCGATCTCGTGAATCTGGTCCGCCGTGAGTTTCGTCGTGGTCGTGCGGCGCAATGCGGAGGCATAAAACGCGGCGCCATCGGGGAATTTCCAGACGCCGGCATCATCGTTCGCTTTCTTTTCCAGGGCTTGCAGCGCCGTGACCAGTTTCGCATAAGCCGGCTTCACCGAATCGGTCAGCGCCTTCCGCGCATCCGAGAGCAGATGGTCGCGCACCGGTTGATCGACATTCTTAAGAGCGCCGACCTTCTTCGAGAAATCTTCGAAGAGCGGGCTGTTTGGTCCGGAGTCTTCAAACGGCTGTCCCTTCGTGACATTGGCGCAGGCCTCGAGCACGAGCGGGAAAACGAATTTGGGCGGAATTACGCCATGGTCCTCGCGTGCTTTCAGATTCACGATCAACTGATCGAAGAGCTTCGGCACGCCGTTGAGCCGTGCGATGTAGGCTTGCGCGTCTTTTTCGCTGTCGATCTTGTGGATGTTGATCAGGAATGTGGGCGTCTCGGAGTGAATGCCGAACATCTGGTTCACCGGATAGCTGTCGAGCCGGAATTGATAAGCCTCGGTGTCACGCTCGGTGTTGAATTCAAAAAGCTCGCAACTGAGCTTCGTTTGGGCGTCGAGCCTCTCTTTCGGGAATTGCTTCTTCAGCTCCGCGAGATTTTTTTGCTCCGTTTCGAGATCGCGTTTGGCCGCTTCATCCGAAATATCGTTCCACTGGTCGTAATGCGTCTTGATTCCGAGCTGCGATTCGATCTGTGGATGACTGGCGACGAACTCATCGAAAACCTTGTCGAGAAATTCATTCGCGCGTTTCGATTCGGCGGCGATCTGATCGGGCGATGCCGCGGGCTCAGGCGCGGCCTGGCAGATGGTGAATGAGATGCTGATTGCGATGAAAATCGAAATGATATTTTTCATGGTCGTGGATGTAGCACAGCCATCCTGGCTGTGGGTCAACGGCACCCTGCCTGTTGCCTGCGGAACGTCAACCGGCTTCCTCTTTCACTCGCGCAACTACAGGCAAAAGGCGGGAGTGCTCCTCCCCATTCTCTGCCGATTCGGGAATGACAAGTATCGTTCCGCAACGCTTACTGTTGACAGTCTATCTCGCGTTTGGTCAATGTTGCTAAAGTGTTTCGAACATTGCGCATTGACCCATTCCGCTAACCTCTAAACCGTCCGCAGATTGCCTATGAACGGATCTATCACTCAAATCAAAGACAGCACCGCCAATCCCGCTCCGCTCGGGCTGCTCGGCTTTGGCATGACCACCGTGTTGCTTAACCTGCACAACGCCGGCTTCTACGAACTCAACAGCATGATTCTGGCGATGGGTATCTGCTATGGCGGCGCCGCGCAAATCATCGCGGGCATTATGGAATGGAGGAAAGGGAACACTTTCGCCGCTACCGCTTTCATCTCCTACGGCTTTTTCTGGTTGTCGCTCGTGACCTTGATTGTCCTCGCGAAACTCGGATGGGGCGCCCCGTCCAACGACACGGCGATGGCTGCGTATCTCGCCATGTGGGGACTGTTCACCGCCGTCATGTTTGTCGGCACGTTGCGGCTAAACCGTGCGCTGCAAATTGTTTTCGCCACGCTGACGATTCTGTTTTTTCTGCTCGCGTACGGCGATTTCACTGGCGCGAGCGCTGGGTTCAAACATGCCACCGGGTATGAAGGAATCCTTTGCGGATTCTCCGCGATTTACGCTGGCCTCGCGCAAGTCCTCAACGAATTGTTCGGCAAAACTGTGGTGCCGCTCGGCCCGGTGACAAAATAATCGACGCCATCGCTCTGACGGGCCGCGGATTTAACCGATCCGCCAAGGCATCGGCCCTGGTGTACTTGTCGGCGTTGCGCAGCGCGCTTCGGTCGTCCAAGGCCATCGCATCCCTTATCGCGGATGCGATTCTCGAGAACAAGCAAAGGAGAGCCGCTAACCCGCTGAGGTGGATCGTGCGCTCCGCCGCGCGATGACAATAATAGCGGCGGCGCCGCGACTCTAAAACATCGCGCGCGGAGCGCACGATCCACCAACGTCCTGTTATTGAGACGCAATTAGGTCGAAACAGTCCGCCGGGCAGCGTTATCACCCCGAAACCGTTCGGGGCTGCCGAAGCTGGGTTAAGCCCCGGCGGACTGTTTCTTGGAAAGTTACTCCTGCGGAATCCGCTGCCGGATTCCCATGATCACCGGCATCATCGCCGGAGGGTCCGAATTCATGAGCACGACGCTGGTATAGCCCAACTCCGGATACCTTGTTAGGATAGTCAGCTCCGGAGAGTTTGTTCTCGGCGACTAGAGAGTCAAGATAGCTATCGATTTCCCCGGTGACGCTGGCCTCGGGCCTGGCCGGACCTTCCGGTGCAGCGCCCTGTGCCACCGCAAAGAAGGCCGCGATCGTGTTTAGGACCACGCCCGAGATGATACCTCTCGTTGGATTTGTAGGGCGTTTCTGTGAAACGCCAACCTGCCCTCGAGGCGTCTGACACAGACGCCCTACAATTGCTCCCTGCATGACCCTCATACCCTTCATCCCTTGTCCTGCCTTACCTCGGAATGGAGTCTAAATCGAGGCCACGTTGAGCGTGTGGAAAGAGTGTTTAGGACCACGCCCGAGATGATACCTCTCATTGGATTTGTAGGGCGTTTCTGTGAAACGCCAACCTGCCCTCGAGGCGTCTGACACAGACGCCCTACAATTGCTCCCAGCATGACCCTCATACCCTTCATCCCTTGTCCTGCTTTACCTCGGAATGGAGTCTAGATCGAGGCGACGTTGAGCGTGTGGAAAGAGCGGGGAAAAGATTGATACGAGACCTGTTCCATCGTCGCTTCCGATGGCTCGCTGTCGTCGTTATCGTCCGCGTCGGTATCCGCGTCCTCGTCGTCACTATCGTTATCGGCGTCGTCGTCCTTCTCGATGGATGCGGTCGAAATAACTCCCGGGAGGTCCTTCTGTTCCAGCTTGTCGTAACGCTGGCGCACGTCCGCCGGCACCTTGTCGAGCTCCTCTTTCGAGTCGACCGGACCACTGAAGAGGAGACGCCCCTGCGGATCCTTCGCCGTCAACATTTTCTTGCCGTTCACCTTCTCAATTTTCATCTCGCCTTGCGGGTCGGTGCAGACGATCTGCGCTTTCCCAAGGTCGATCGTGGTCGACTTCCTTGCGCCATTATCACTGCTAAAGACGTGGATCTGCCGGGCGGCGCGCCGCGCTTCTTCGCTCGCGCGCAATGCTTCGCGCCGCGCCTCGCCGCTCTCGCGCAATGCCTCGCGCCGCGCTTCCGCGCTCGCCCGCAAGGCTTCACGACGCGCGTCTTTGACCGCATCGCGAATCGTTGGCCCAATATTCTCCATGGCGCTGAAGTCGAAGTTCATATTATCCATCTCATGATTCAGCATTCCAAAGTCCTGGTCATGGCGGTGCCGATCCTTTCCGGAGTCAGGGCCGAAGTAGTTCTGGTGCGCTGACACTTCTTTCTTGGCCAGCTTCACGGTGACCTTCGTCTCGGCGCCTTTGCGCAGAATCGTCAACACCACATTCGTGCCTTCCGGGTAACTGCGGATGAGCTTCGCGAGTTGATCCGGTTGCACCAGGATCTGGTCGTTTAACATCTTCAAGATGTCGCTTTGCTGCACCCCCGCCGCCGCGGCCGGGCCGTCCGGGACGACGTAATCGACGACGAGGCCGAAGCCTTTGGCGAGTCCGAGTTGTTCGCTGACCACGCGAGGGACTTCCGATGTTTCCACACCGAGAAATGTCACCGGCACCTTTGGCCCTCTATCATGGTCGCGGTCCTTTGGAGGAATGGGTGGAATAGGCGGGATGGGTGCATTTGGCGGGTTCGGCGGATTCGGCGGCGGTGGAGGCTGCGCAAAGCCGATTGCGGGAAGCAGGCTGAAAGCTGCAATTACTGCGATGGTTTTTGTTTTCATGGTTTGGTTTGGATGGAATTAGTTGAGAATCATTGACCGGAAACGGGAATGAGGGTGACTTCCTCACTCGGATACGAAACGCGCAACGACGTGCCAGTCCCGGGATTGCGCCATTGCAAGGTCTCTCGCTTCTGTGTGCGCACGCGGCGGACCGGCTGGTCGGCGCCCTCGGGGAAATGCAGCCCTTCGTCGCGCGTATTGTAGACAACCTGGGTCAGACCGGCTGGCACGAAAGCGTCGCTAGCAGGGATCGGCGGCGCGAACGGCACGGGCGTCATCGCCACAACACTTTGCCTCTTGCCCGGACGCTCAACATTGACCCGGGCCAGGAGCAGAAGAGCCGCCGCGGCGGCGAGACCGAGTCCGAGCCCGAACCAATTCACCCGGAACTTGCGGTGCTTCGGCAAAACACCCGCGCTCGGTGTGGCCGTCGGCGCCTCCGCGAGGGCGCGCTCGATGCGCGTGGCCAGCTCGGGCGAGGCCGCGCGCGGACGCAGCTTCTTCAGTTCGGCTTCTAGTTCGGAGAAATCATTCATGGGCTACGAAATTCTTCTTCAACGCCACGAGGGCGTAGCGGTAGCGCGAGGCCGCCGTGTTTTGCGAAATCCCGAGCGCCTGGCCGATTTCCGCGAACGTAAGTTCGTTCCAGATCTTCATGACCAGCACCTCGCGTTGCTCGACCGGAAGAAGATCGACCGCGGCAGCCAGCTCTTGTTGAGAGCCATCGTCGAAATCAAATTGCGGCAGAGTGGATTGCTCCATCTCGAGCGAGGCGTTCGCTTCGCGGCGAGCGCGCCGCGCATCACGCCGGAGAAGATCGAGCGCGACAGAGCGGACAGTCGCGAAAAGCAGCGCGCGATTCTCGATTGAATGCTCTTTGCGCCAGAAACGAACGAACGCGTCCTGCACGATGTCCTCGGCGTCCGCGCTCGTGCGGGCGAACTGGCGGGCGAAGAGCACAAGCCCAGGTGCCAGTTCCGAGAAACAAACTTTCCAATCTTCATGAGTGACGACATTCTCCATGACCTCTTTACGGTCTTTTAATAACGAGACGCCGCCAAACGCGTATTTTGTCTAAAGCGGTGGAAAGTTTTGGGGCGAGTGGGCGTTTTCGGGCGATCAACGCTTTTTCGTCTGGAGGGCGGGGTCGCTGACCCCGCCGCGGTTGTGATCGATTTGCAGCTGACGCGCCGCGAAGTCCGATCACGAATGGCGTTTCACAGAAACGCCCTACAAAACTGCCCCTATTCGACAGGTGGATCGTGCGCTCCGCGCGCGATGCGCGTATGTGAAATGTTAAAATGTTTTAAACGCGACCCCACATTTGTCCGCCTTCTACACTTGGACCCGTGACTACAATCGCCTGTAGGTGTTAAAATGGTTGACGCGACCCTTGGGTCCTTCCCCCGAACCTCAGGTTCCTTCGCCTCCTGGCCATTCGAAATGCGCGTCCTTGCCAGCTTTGGCCGATTTTGCCATCCTCCTCATCGAATGCGGTGCACCCTACCCAGCACAGCGTCGGATCATACGGAATTCTCCTGTAGAAAAAAGCGGGATAATCCCGCCTAGTTCTCGTTAGGAGGCATACCACACACAACACAACGAAGATGAAAAAACAGCTAACACGAATCACACCATTGAAGGCCGGGATCGTTCTCGGCGTTTTATACGGCATTTTGTCCCTGATTATTGCGCCGTTCATTCTGCTTGCCGCCGTTCTTGGCAATAAGGCCGATACAGCTCTTCCTGCAATCTTTGGCGTTGGCTTTGCGATCATGCTGCCAGTGATTTATGCAGTCGTTGGATTTATTGGCGGTGTCATCGCTGCGGCCATTTACAATTTAGTCGCTAAATGGACAGGTGGTTTGGAGTTTGAGGTTCGAGATGTTCCACCTGCCGCCTGACAAGTCGCGCCGGCGAATCGAGAAAGGCGAATCGAAGCTTCTTTACCAGGATCAGTTCGTCCGTCCCGACGCGAAATGAGGCCAGCAATTCCCGTCAGGCGAAGAATCTTATGACCACAAAAGAAATTCTGAATGAGCTGAAGCCGCTTGGCAGCGACAGCTACAAAGGGTGATCGTCAACCACGGCGTGAAGGAGAATTGTAGGGCGTCTGTGTCAGACGCCGGATCGTGGGGAAATTGGCGTTTCACAGAAACGCCCTACAAATAGAAAGCCGAGAAACGCGGCGCCATCGGGAAGAAGCGCAAGTCGGCGAAATGCTGAACGCGTGATTGTAGGGCGTCTGTGTCAGACGCCGATTCTTCGGGATGGCGTTTCACAGAAACGCCCTACAAATAGAAAGGGGCAGAAACGCGGCGCCATCGGGAAGAAGCGCAAGTCGGCGAAGTGTTGAACGCGGAAACCGATTTCGGCCCGCTGATCTTTCGCTACCGGGGTGGCTCGAACTCGGAATGCTGTGCGCTTACCTGACCCGGGCTGTAGCCGTTGGAATCAGTTTGCTGTGCACAGCCAGACAGAAATGTGAGAAATGCGGCGGCAAACAGGCAGGTCAACAATAGCTTCATGAAAACTCTCCTCGGTTAATTTCTGTTCATTCTAAGCCCGGTCCGAAAAATTGCGATTGGTTTGGTCTCGAACGGTGGTGCAGAAACGCGGGACCATCGGGAAGAGGCGCAAGACGGCGAAATGTTGAACGCGGAATTGTAGGGCGTCTGTGTCAGACGCCGATTCTTTGGGATGGCGTTTCACAGAAACGCCCTACAAATAGAAAGGTGCAGAAACGCGG
>PNAS01000035.1 GCA_003169695.1 Spartobacteria bacterium | reverse complement strand
CGATGAGCTAAAGCCAAACGCCGTATGAAAAAAGCGCTCATCACGGGCATCACCGGCCAGGACGGCAGCTATCTGGCCGATCTGCTGATCGAGAAAGGCTACGAAGTTCACGGCATAATTCGCCGCGCGAGCACTTTCAACACATCGCGCATCGATCATCTTTACGCCGACCCGCACATCAACGGGGTCCGGTTGTTCCTTCATTATGGCGATCTGGCCGACTCGGTAAACCTCGTGAAGCTGCTTTATGAACTGAAGCCCGACGAAATTTATCACCTCGGCGCGCAGAGCCATGTGCGCGTCAGCTTCGATATTCCGGAATACACCTCGGACGTCACGGGTGTGGGCACGATCCGGATCCTGGAAGCGATCCGCGAAACCGGCGTTCGCTCCAAATTCTACCAGGCTTCGAGCAGCGAGATGTTCGGGAAAGCGCAGCAAATGCCGCAGACAGAGACGACCCCTTTCTGGCCGCGCAGCCCGTACGGCGTTGCGAAGGTTTTCGCATATTGGGCGACGGTGAATTACAGGGAGAGTTACGGCCTGTGCGCGAGCAACGGAATCTTGTTCAACCACGAAAGCCCGCGGCGCGGCGAAACTTTTGTCACGCGGAAAATTACGCGGGCGGTGGCCGCGATAAAGCTAGGTCTGCAGAAGGAGCTGTTCCTCGGTAACCTCGATGCAAAACGCGACTGGGGTTACGCGCCCGAATATGTCGAAGGCATGTGGCGCATTCTGCAGTACGGCGAAGGCGACGATTTCGTACTCGCCACGAACGAGACGCACACGGTCCGCGAATTCGTCGAGGCCGCTTTCGGGCATGTAAATCTCGATTGGAAAGGCTACGTGAAACACGACGGACGCTATGAGCGTCCGGCCGAAGTCGATCTGCTCATCGGCGATGCTTCCAAGGCGAAGAAAATCCTGGATTGGGAACCCAAGGTTCGATTTCAAGAGCTCGTCCGCATCATGGTGGACGCGGACGTCGAATTGTTTTCGCGCACCACGGCGCAACAGCATCTCGGCAAGCTCCCGTAACTTACCGGGACGCCGGCTGGCCGCCGGATGCTTGCGGCGTATTATTCAGATTAGGCAGCACCGCTTCGAGCGGTTCATTTACAATCGTGACTTTCGCCCCGGGACCGACGATATCGTAGAGCTGGATCACATCGCGGGAACGCATCCGCACACAGCCGTAGCTTGCCGGTCGGCCAATGTTGCGCTCCTCGGGCGTGCCGTGAATGTAAATGTAGCGGCCATATGCATTCGCGTTCTGGGTTTCCCGGCCGCGCAGCCAAAGAATTCGCGTCACAATCGGATCACGACCTGGTGCATCCGGCGAAAGAATTTCACCCGTGCGCCTGCGATCTTTAAAAACCGCTCCGCTCGGCGCAGAGGCGCCAATCTTTTCTGCGATTTCCAGTTCACCCAACGGGGTGCCGCGGCTGCCCGGCCAATCACCGATGGCGAACTTCGAGGTGGAAACGGGATAAGTTGTGAGGAGAGCGCCATTGTCGAGTAGTGCCATCCGTTGTTGTGGCACGCTTATGATGACGTGATGGCGCGTGTCCGGGGCCGCGCAGGAAGTAACGAGAAGCGCCACGCCTGCGAGCAGACAGCGCATCAGGTGGATCGGGCGCCCCGGGCGCGATGCTAAAATAGACGCCGCTCCGCCGCCATTCTTTATCATCGAGCGCGGAGCGCTCGATCCACCTTCGTCTGATCTCATCAGACGAATCGAAAAAAGCCTTCGGCGGTCGCCGTCGTAGCACGGGCAAGTTCTTCGACGCTTATTCCGCGCGCGGTCGCGATTGATTCCGCGACCAGCCGTGTGTGTGCCGGTTCGCAGCGCTTCCCGCGGAAGGGAACCGGCGCCAGATATGGGCAATCGGTTTCAACCATGAAACGGCCTAACGATAACTGGACTGCAATCTCGCGAACCGACGCCCCATTCTTGAAGGTTACGATTCCGGTGAATGAAACCAGATGACCCAGCGCGAGAACTTCGTCCGCTTGCGCGCGCGTGCCGCCGAAGCAATGGAACACTCCACGCAATTTATCGGAATAGGGCCGGATGATTTCAAGCGTATCGTCCCACGCATCGCGCTGATGAATGACGACGTTCAGCCCGACCTCGGCGGCAAGATCAAGTTGCTGCTCAAACAAACTGGCCTGTTTCGATTTATAGGCGCCGTCATGGATGTCCGCCTCGATTTGTTCTTCGGTCGAAGTTTGGAGTGCCTTAGAAAAAACCTGCGTCTGGCGGTCCTTCGATAACTCAACGCTCGGAAGAGAATGATAATCGAGGCCGGTTTCGCCGATCGCGACCACACGCGCACTCTTCGCCAACTCGCGCAGTGGTGTGATGACATCCTCGCTCGATTCGTCAACGGCCGTCGGGTGAACGCCGATGACCGCGGAGATATTGGGATATTTTTCTGCGAGCACGACCGCGCGGCGGCTGCTTTCGATCGACGTCCCGATCGTGATGATCCGGGTGACACCAGCGTCGGTGGCGCGGCGCAAAACATCATCGAAGTCGCCGGCAAAATCCGGGTAGTCGAGATGCGCGTGAGTGTCGATCAACATTGCAGACTTCAGACTTCAGATTGGGAACAAGGCAGATGTAACACGCACGCGCAGTTTAATCTGCAATCTGCAATCTGAATTCCGCAATTCCTACCATTCGATCACCGTACTCGCCCAGGTCAGCCCGCCGCCGAAGACGACCATGAGCACGTAATCGCCGGCCTTGATGCGTCCGGTGCGATTTGCTTCATCGAGCGCGATGGCGACCGCGGCGGCCGACGTGTTCCCATAGCGATCGAGATTAACATAGAACCGATCGAGCGGAATCTTCAGCCGATCGGCGATCGCTTCGATGATCCGTAGATTCGCCTGGTGGGGAATGACGCAGGCAATGTCGTCGATCGCGAGCCCCGCTTGATCGAGCACCTTCTTCGACGCGGCCAGCATCGCTGTCACGGCCTGCTTGTAAACATCCTTGCCGGACATGTGGATGGTTTGAAGATTTTGGTCCGCGTTTTCGAGCGTGATGGGTGTGCGGCAACCCCCTCCCGGCATGAAAAGGATGTCGGCGAATTGGCCATCACTGCCTACGTGCGTGGCGATCACTCCGTGCGCACCACCGCGATGCCGCAGAATCGCCGCGCCCGCACCGTCGCCGAAAAGGACACACGTGTTGCGATCGGTCCAATTCGTGATCGAACTGAGCTTCTCCGCGCCGATGACGAGCACCGTTTCGTAAGTATGCGTAGTGATGAATTGCTGCGCGATCTCGACTGCGAAAAGAAAACCTGCGCACGCCGCCGAGACGTCGAGACAAGCTGCCTTTGTCGCTCCAATCTTTGTCTGCACCAGACAAGCCGTCGCCGGAAACAGCATGTCGGGGGTGGCGGTTGCGAGAAGGATGAGATCGATTTCTTTGGGCGAAATCCCTGCCTGCTCGATCGCGGCCAGTGCGGCTTTCGCCGCCATGTCGCTCGTGCATTCATCCTTCGCGGCGATGCGGCGCTCTTTAATGCCGGTGCGGGTCGTAATCCACTCGTCGGACGTGTCGACCATCCTAGAGAGATCGGCGTTGGTCAGAATTTTTTCCGGCGTGTAGCTGCCGGTGCCGATGATCGAAACGGTGCGCCGCGGTTTACTGGAGCGCGGGCTCGAGCGGGGTTGTCGTTTCATGATACCGGCGGACTTCCTCGACGATATGCGGGTTCACCTGCTGTTCAATCGATTCGGCGGCGACGCGCAAGGCGTTCTTGATGGCCAACGGCGTGCTTGCTCCGTGGGCAATAATGCAAATGCCATTCACGCCCAGCAACGGCATTCCGCCGTATTCTTCGTAGTTCACTTTTTTCTTGATGGTGCGAAAGGCGTTGCGCGCAAGGTAAGCGCCGGCCATGCGCGTTTTGTTTTTCATCAGCTCGTGCTTGAGCCATTTGAAAATCGCATCCGCGATCGATTCACAAGTCTTCAAAATCACGTTGCCGACAAAACCATCGCAGACAACCACCTCGACCGGGTCGGCAAAGAGAGTGTGGCCTTCGATGTTGCCGCGAAAGTTGAGCCGGCTTTGCTTCAGAATCTTGAAGACTTCCTTGGTCAGATCGCTGCCTTTCACATCTTCGTCGCCGATCGACATCAGGCCGATCGACGGACTTTTGTAACCGAGCACATGACGGGAATAGACCGAGCCCATGATCGCGTATTGCAACAGGTGCTCCGCGCGCGGGTCACTGTTGGCGCCGGCATCGATCAGAACGAAGATGTTGGTTTCCGATGGGATCACGGCGGCAATGCCGGGGCGGTCAACGCCTGGAAGCGTTCGCAACTTGATCGTCGTCGCCGCGACGGCCGCGCCGGTGTGTCCCGCGGTCACGATTGCCGTTGCGTCTCCTTTTTTGACGAGATCAACCGCGCGACTGACTGACGAATCTTTTTTCCGCCGCACGGAATCGACAGCGCCATCACTCATTTCGACCACTTGCGTCGCATGCACGATCTCGATGCGATGGTCGTTGCAGCGATGCTGCTTCAGTTCTTTCTCGATGCGTGGTGTGTCCCCGACGAGAAATAGTTTCGCGATGTACGGGTACTCTTTCAGCGCCATGACCGCACCGCCGACAATATTCGGCGGGCCGAAATCGCCTCCCATGGCATCCAGTGCGATTTTCATCGGAGTGGAATTTTGCGGGCTTCAGGGCATGAATGCAAAATCAAAAAATCGAACATGGCAGCGGCCTGTGTGCCGCGACTAACCTGCAAAAACTTTCCGAAACCGGGCACCGAGCCCTGCGAGCTTACTTCGCTTCTACGGTCAAGACCTGCCGGCCTTTGTAGTAACCGCAAGACGGACAGGCTGTGTGCGAGGCGACTGTGCTTCCGCACTGCGTGCATTTATTAAGCTGAGGAGGCCGCCAGCGGTGAGACGCCTTGCGTGTGCGCAGCCGCATCTTCGAAGTTTTGCGTTTGGGAACTCCCATAAGGGCAATCAGGAAAGCAGGAAATCGGGAAAAGACAAATGGGTGGAACGTTAATAGCGCAAAATCGTTGAAGCGTTAAAGCGGCAGCGTGAACGCTTCAACGCTTCAACTTCAACTGATCCAGCACGCTCCAATCGGGTTGACGTTTGCCGTCCGCCTCGGGAGTCGGAGCGTCGGCTTCCGTTCGTTTTTCAGCCGGGCAGACCCGGCCTCCTTCGCGATCGCAATGCGGATGCGCCGGCAAGTTCAGCAGAATATCTTCGCGCAAATAGGGCGTGAGATCGATTAGCTCTGGTCCGGTCAAATCGAGGTGGATCGAAAAAGCTTTGGCTTCGATCTTGAATGGAAAAGGTTCGAGACAACGGACGCACCGAAGCTCGACCGGCTGAGCAAGCGAGCCAGTCCCCCACATCGCTCCCTCGGAAATTCCCAAGTCGAGCGCATACCGCAACGGTCCAGTGCAGCGGACATCCTCCGCCGCGAAATCAAGAATCGGGCATTCTTCCTCGCCCTCGAGATGCAAACCGTCGGCGTGAATTTGTCGGAGATGGATTTTCAATTTTTAAACTTGGCTCGGAGCGCCGCAGCGACCTGGGCGGGCAGGAATTCCGCCACGTTGCCGCCGAGCCGCGCAATCTCTTTCACGATCCGGGAGCTGAGATAAGTGTATTCCTCCTTCGGCATCAAAAAGATCGTCTCGACCGTGGCTTCGAGCTTGCGATTCATCAACGCCATCTGGAATTCGAACTCAAAATCGGAGACGGCGCGCAAACCGCGGATGACCGCGGTCGCCTCGCGCGCGACAGCGAAGTCGACCAGCAAACCGTCCAGCGGCGCGATCTCCACGTTGTCCAGTTTGCCGATGGTTCCCTGGAGGAGTGCGAGGCGTTCTTCGAGCGTGAAGAGTGGTTGCTTCTGATCGTTATGCGCGACCGCGACGATCACTTCGTCGAACAGTTTGCGGGCGCGATCGATGACATCCAGATGACCGTTCGTCACTGGATCAAAGCTGCCGGGATAAATCGCGCGTCGGATCATCGGGAAACGTCCAACGTCCAACCCTCCTTCGCAAGCCTGCGGCGGGCAGGCAGTCCAACGTCCAATTTCGAAACTTCATCGCGCAGGCACGACGAGACGTTTCGAAAAGACGAAGGGAGCTTGCCGAATCATCGCAAGTCTGGAGATTAGTTCGCGGGACAAATGATCGACCCACCTTATCGGACCGTGGCCGTGGCCAGCACGTTTTCGCCCCGCTTCCTGCAGGTGTTGGCGGAGGGAAAACGCATTCGAGATCGTCTCGCCTCGCAGCTGCACCTCATTTACGTCGGCAAACGCGATGAGGAAACGACCCGGAAATTCAGCTCCGCACTTCGCCAGCTGGACCTGCCGGTGGATTCGACTATCTATTATCACGAGGGCGATCCAGCGGGCGCGATTCTGGAAGCCGCAACGGCGAACGCGATCGATCTCATCGTGGCCGGCGCGTTGGAAAAGGAAGCGGTGCTTCGTCAATTCCTTGGCAATGTCGCGCGCCGTCTCGTGCGCGAGGCGACCTGTTCTGTGATGCTCTTTACCAAGCCGGATCACCATCCAAAACCGCTCGGGCGCATCGTTTTGATGGCCGAATATTCCGACCACGGCAGGGCGGCGCTGCATAAGGCATTGCGACTGGCGGCGCTCGAACAGTGCGAAAAACTTTTTGTGATCCGCGTCTATACCACCTTCGATGAAGCGCGGGCGAAAGCGCGGAAGAGATCCGCCAAGTCCGGGAGCAACTCGACACGGACCTTGGAAGAAGAAGAGACAGCGCTGGAACAGTTCATCGATTCGGCCGGACAGACCGATGTCCCAATCGAAGCCAGGTGCATCCGTGGCAACACCGGGTATGCTGTCCTGGATTTCGTCCAATCGGTCGAGGCACTGCTGCTGGTGGTGCCGGTCGATCCCGAAACTTTCGCGGGCGGTCTTCCGGCCCACGTCGCATGGCTGACCGATGTCATCCCGTGCAATCTCTGGGTGATTCGATAGTGCTTGTCGATCGCTGTCTCCGTTGATTCTATCGCGCCGATGGATCCAGCGCGCGCCTTTCGGCCTTTTGGTCTGGCGCATCTTGTTGTCATTCTCCTGACTATCGCGCTGCCCTTGGTTCTGGCGGCGTTTGTTCGCAAATCGCGCTGGCCGCGGTCCGAACGGACGATCGGCCGACTCCTGGCCGTGACCCTGGCAGTTAATTATCTCGGCTACGAAATTTATCTTGGAATGACCGCCGGATTATCCTGGGAAAAAGCTCTTCCGTTCCAACTCTGCGATTGGGCCATGATTGCCATCATCGTCGCCTTGTTAACGGGCCGCGAGCGTTGGCTCGAGGTGGCCTATTTTTGGGGAATCGGCGGCACCGCGCAGGCAATTCTAACGCCGGATCTGAAGTATGCGTTCCCCGATATTCGCTTCCTGAGTTTTTTCATCGCACATTCAGGCATCGTCGTGGGCATCGCGTTTATGATGGTCATGCGCGGGTTTCGTCCGCATTTCAGTTCTGTCTGGCGCACCTTTGCCTGGTCGGAGCTGTATTTTGTGATGACAATCGTTGTCGACTGGCTCACCGGCGTGAATTACGGATACCTGCTGCATAAGCCAGAGGCGGCGTCGCTCTTGAGCTTCCTATCTGATTATCGCCCGTTTTACATTTTCCAAATGCACCTGCTGGCACTCTCTTTTTACCTCCTGCTCTATTCACCCTTTGCGATTTATGATCTTGTCGCGGCGAACAGAAAGTGTGCGTGATCAATTGCTTGTCATCCCGAGGTCGTCGCGGCGACCGAAGGATGACAAGGTAGGTCACCGCTTAGGATGAAACCAACGCCCCTCAAAATCAGTTCCGTCACAATCGGCGGCAGACAGCCGGCGTTTATCCTCGGACCATGCGTGATTGAGTCGGAGAAGTTTGTCTGGCGCATGGCGCGTCGCCTCGCGGAGATCTGCCGGACGGAATCAATGCCTTTCATTTTCAAGGCGTCGTACGATAAGGCGAATCGAACCTCGATCCGTTCCTATCGGGGAATCGGCGTCCGCGAAGGGTGCGAAATTCTCGCGGCGATCGGAGCGGAATTGAAAATCCCGGTCACGACCGATGTCCATTCGCCGGCTGAAGCGGAGATCGCTGGTCAGACGATCGACATTCTCCAAATCCCCGCATTCCTTTGTCGGCAAACGGATTTGCTCCGGGCGGCGGCCGAAACCGGGCGGGTCGTGAACGTAAAGAAGGGCCAGTTCCTCGCCCCCTGGGACGTGAAGAACATCGCGGAAAAGCTTTCCGGCTTTGGTAACGACAAATTTGTTTTTACCGAGCGTGGAACCAGCTTCGGCTACAACAATCTCGTCGCCGATTTCCGTTCCCTCTACTGGATGCGTGAAGCCGGCTACCGCGTGATTTTCGACGCCACCCATTCCGTGCAACGACCGGGCGGAGCAGGGGATTCTACATCGGGCGATGCTGTGCTCGCTCCCGTCCTGGCTCGCGCCGCAATCGCGGCCGGTTGCGACGGCATTTTTATGGAGGTCCACGATAACCCAGCGCGCGCTTTATCGGACGGGCCGAATCAGATTCCGCTAAAGCAGTTGCCGAAGCATCTCCGCATGTTAAAGGCTATTCATGCTGCCGTTTCGTAGCGGTCGCACCGGATTTTCGGGTGCGTCCTCCGCTTTTTTGCTCCTCACCCTGTTGAGTTGCGCCGCTCTTGCGGGCGAAAAAGTCGCCAAGCCCGAGGTGGAAACAAGGAGTAAACCGAAGGCGCGGCCCAAGCCGGAGGAAGGCGTGACCAACATCCCGATCCCCGCGGGCCATGACGCGAAAGGCCTCGTGCTGCCAGACTTCGATCTCAAGGGACATTTGCGCGGAAAACTCGAGGCGGGGGTAACGAGGCGCCTCGATGATGAACACGTCGAGTTCAGAGACGTGAAGTTTACCACCTTCACTCCTGAAACTGAGATGCCGGACCTAGAAATCAGCATGAGCAAGTCGGTGTTCAATCTGAAAACGCAGGTGCTCAATTCGTCGGATCCCGCCACCGTCAAACGCGCGGATTTCGTGATTATCGGGGACAAGATGCAGTTCGAAATGCTCACAAGGAAAGGTACGCTGGCTGGGAATGTGAAGATGGTGGTCCACGGCAAGTCCCGAGTCTCGGGGAAAAAGGCCGAATGAGAAAGCTTGGGGCGGCTCGTGCAATCCTCTCCTTCGCCCTGATCGCGGGAATTGCCCACGGTCAGGGTTCCGCACCCGGGACGCTTTCGTCTCGAACTCCGAGTAAATCGCGTGAAAAAGCTTCGCCCGCCAAAGCTCCATCCGAAAGTCCTCCACCTGAAAAGAATCCTGCCGAAAAACCGAAGGACGCAGCGAACGCAGCGGGGACAGAGGAACCGATCGTTACCGAGATTTATGCCGACCAAACCGTGTTCGATTCAGCGAAATCGATTGGCATTTTCACCGGACACGTCGTCGTGATCGATCCACGCTTTAATATTCAGGGCGACAAATTGACGATCTTTATCAACAAGCAGCAAAACGAGGGCTTCGAAAAAGCGATCGTCGAAGGTAACGTGGGGGTGGTGCGCGATCGGCCTAGTGAAACCGGCGGTCCACCAGATCATATGGTAAGCCGGTCTGACAAGGCGGTCTACACTCCTAAAGATGGGCGTTTTGAGCTGACCGGTAATCCGCGCGTGCAACAAGGTCTCAACACAAACGTCGCGACCAGCCCCGACACTGTCATGGTTCTGAACGACGCCGGCCAACTGGAGACACACGGTCCGAGCCGAACGGAAATTCGCCAGGATCCCAATGCCGCATCGCCAACGCCAAAGCCGTGATCCGCGAACCTGCATCCACCTCACCGGCCGTCACGCCTTCCACAAAGCCCGTCGAGCAGGAACACGTCCTGGTCACGGAGCAGCTCGTAAAAATGTACGGCGGACGCGCCGTCGTTAACGGGGTCGACATCAAGGTGCGCGCCGGCGAGATCGTGGGGCTGCTCGGCCCGAACGGCGCCGGCAAGACAACGAGTTTTTACATGATCGTTGGGCTCGTTAGGCCGAATAGCGGTCGCGTCGTCTTTTCCCAGGAGGACGTAACGAATTATCCCATGCACAAACGCGCTCGGCTCGGCATGGGCTATTTGCCGCAGGAAGAATCGATTTTTCGCAAGATGACGGTCGAGCAAAACATTATGGCGATTCTCGAAACGCTTCCGCTAGGCAAATACGAACGGCGCCAGCGTTGCGATCAACTGCTCCACCAATTCGGTATCGAACGGATCGCGAAAAACACCGCAATCACCTTGAGCGGTGGTGAGAAACGGCGGCTGACGATTGCGCGCTCGCTCGTCACCTCACCGAGTCTGCTTATGCTCGACGAGCCATTCAGCGGCGTGGATCCGATCGCCGTTTATGATGTGCAGCAGATCGTCGTCAACCTGAGAAAATCCGGTCTGGCGATTTTGATCACCGATCACAATGTTCGCGAGACGCTCTCGATCGTCGACCGGGCCTACCTGATTTTCGAAGGCCGCGTCGAAAGTGAAGGCACGAAGGATTTTCTGATCAACGATCCCATCAGCCGCCAGTTATATCTCGGTGAACGGTTTCAAATGTAAGCGAAAGGAAAACACGTGATATCGAACAACGCCCATCCGAACGTCAAAGTCACCGGACGTCACCTCCAGATTACCGATTCGATCAGCGATTACGTCACGCGGAAGATTGAAGGTCTCCACCTCGATTACCCCAAGATCATCGAGGCGCACGTCATCCTGGAGGTCGAGAAATACCGGCACTCCGCGGAGGTCGTGCTCGTTTGCTCGAATCACATCACGATCGAGGCATGCGAAGAGACGAATGACATGTACGCCGCGATCGATGCGGTCGCGGACAAGGTCGCGCGGCAAATGCGGAAATATAAGACACGCCTCATGCGCAAACACCGGCCGCGAAAGGACATCGTGCAGCATCTCGACGAGCAGGTGCTCCATCCCGAACCGACCGAGGATGACGAGCATCAGGAGCATGCCGTTGTCCGGACCGAGCGGCTTCCGGTCAAGCCGATGTTTGTGGATGAGGCGGTTTTGCAAATGGAAATGTCGCCTCGGCAGTTTCTCGTTTTTTTGAATGCGCGCAGCTCGCGTGTGAACGTCCTCTACCGCCGGAAAAGCGGCGATTTCGGTCTAATCGAGCCGACAGTGAATTGATCGTGAGTTGCGCCCGTGGCGGACGGGAGATAGTCTGGTCATTGCCGTAGATGCGCTAGCGGCCGCGCATTTTCGGTCACGCTGGCGACGCGGAGCTTTGAAGAAAAGTGCGTTCCCAAATTAAGCTTGGGAAGGAGGAGTTGCGCGCGTCAAAAAAGACCAGCGCTGATCTGCTGGTGGAAATTGCTGCCGTCCCGCGATAAATGAATTGTGGATGAGCGAGAAGCCGATAACGCAGGCGATTACTTCAGGCAGCGAACAGCGCAGAAACGTTCCGGTTGTCACCGTCGATAGTTTTTATCGCGCACACGGAGAGAAGCTTCACCTAAAGCTCGAAGGAAAGCGGGTCGGCTTTCATCGAAAAATTCGCGAACCGACCATTAACCGTCCCGGTCTGGCTCTTTCCGGTTTCTACAATTATTTCGCGGAAAAACGCGTCCAGGTTCTAGGCGCGGCCGAGCAATCGTATCTGAAAAGTCTTCGGCCGAAGACGCGCATCCAGCGGTTTCGCGCCTTGTGCGCGCAAAAAATTCCATGCCTGGTCACTTCGCGAGGCGCCCACCTCGAGCCGGAGCTGTTGGTGGTCGCGGAAGAGGAACAGGTGGCTGTCTTCCGGACGCCGATGGTGACGATGCGATTTATCAATGCGGCGACAATTGCGATGGAGGTCGATTTTTCGCCCACTGTGACCGAGTTCGGCAGCATGGTCGATATTCTTGGCGTCGGCGTTTTGATCCGTGGCCAAAGTGGCATTGGAAAAAGCGAATGCGTGCTCGGCTTGATCGAACGGGGCTACAGCCTGGTGGCAGACGATGTGACCCGGGTGAAATCTCTCGAGGGCCGCGAGCTGGTGGCGACCGCGCCTGAGTTGACCCGGTACCACATGGAAGTGCGCGGGATCGGCATTATCAACGTCGCTTCAATTTTCGGCATCGGCAGCATTCGAATCGAGAAGCGAGTCGACCTCGTCGTGACCTTGCAAGATTGGCAGGAACTCGAGGAGGTCGATCGGATCGGGCTCGACCAGGGATATTACGAGATCCTCAAATTACAGGTGCCGCACATTATCATCCCGGTGCGGCCAGGCCGCGATATCGCGCGTTTGATCGAAGTTGCGGCGATGGACCAAAAGCTGAAAGGTCTGGGACGAAACAGCGCAGTGGAATTTAATGACAAGTTGCTCAATCTAATGGAGACGAAGGAAACCTAATGGGCCTTTTGAATCGGAGATCTGCGGGACCAGCGCGCGGGCAGAAAATCGAGAAAGAGATTACGATTATCAATCGCCTCGGCCTGCATGCGAGGCCCGCGGCAATGTTCGTGCGCATCGCGAGCCGATATCGATCCGAAATCTGGGTTGAGAAGGAGGGCGAGCAGATCAACGGCAAGAGCATCATGGGTTTGATGATGCTGGCCGCCGGTCAGGGTTCGAAGCTGCTGATTCGCTGCGAAGGCCCCGATGCCGACAAGGCGATGGAGGAGATCGAAGATTTGATCAACCGGCGCTTCAACGAAGACTGAGTTTTGCGCTCTCCTCTGCCATGCTCCTGTAGGGCGAGGTCGCTGACCCCGCCAGATCGGCCAAAGTAACGTCCTCCGTCGGCGGGGTCAGCGACCCCGCCCTACGGAAGAGCGAGGCGGCGCTGAGTTTTCGCGCTTTAAGTAAGCTTGTCCTCCGCTACTCTCGCTGCGGCATGAGCAGCGATAAGGCGAGGCAGGAGACGCGATTCCAAGGCGTCGGGGTTTCCCCCGGCCTCGCCCGCGGAACCATCCATGTTGTGCGCGACGACGGGGACGAGGTCGCGAGGCATCGCATTCAAGCAGGGGACATCCCGAACGAGATTGGGCGGTTCGAGGCGGCGCTTATCCAGACGCGCGCTCAGATTCTTGAGATGCAGGAACGCATCGCCGAATCGATCGGCGCGAAAGACGCCGGCATCTTCGACGCGCATCTGCTCGTAGTCGAAGACCGAACCTTAATCGACGAAGTCTTGCGCAAACTCGAGGCCGATCTTTGCAATGTGGAATTCGTTTTTCAGGAAGTGGCGACCCATTACGCCGATACGCTGAGCAAGATCGATGACCCGTACTTGCGCGAGCGCGCGCTCGACATCCAGGACGTAACGCGACGCGTCGTTCGAAATCTTCTGGGGAAGGCGCCCAAGTCATTTCTGGCGCTGACCGAGCGGCACATCCTCGTGGCGCACAACATTACGCCATCAGATACCGCCACGATGAACCGCAAATACGTGCTCGGTCTTGCGACCGATCTGGGCAGCCGCACTTCACACACCGCGATCATGTCCCGTTCGCTCGGGATTCCGGCCATAGTCGGGTTGCACGACGCCACCGAAAAACTCGAGAGCGGCCAGCAAGTCCTCCTCGATGGTTACAGCGGCCTTCTAATTCTCGATCCGACTCCCGAAACACTCTGGCATTACGGCGAATTGGAACACAGGAAAGGGCAGGTCGCGGAGCAGTTGACCGGCTTGCGCGAGACCAAATCAACCACGCGCGATGGCCGGCACATCGTGCTTTCGGCCAACATCGAGCTGCCCGACGACGTGGAAGCCGCTCCGCGTAACGGAGCCGAAGGAATCGGGCTTTACCGGACGGAATTTCTTTACCTCAATCGGACGACGCTCCCGAGCGAAGAGGAGCAATATGCAACCTATCGAAAAGTAGCGGAACAAGTGCGGCCGCATCCGCTCATCATCCGGACCTTCGATCTGGGTGGCGACAAGGTGGCAGGCGCGGTGGATTCAGGCGACGAGCTGAATCCTTTTATGGGCGAGCGCGCCATTCGATTCTGTCTCGAGCATCCCGACATGTTCAAGGCGCAATTGCGCGCGATCATTCGCGCGAGCGCTGTGGGGAATGTGAAGATTATGTTCCCGATGATTTCAGGGCTGGAGGAGTTGCGTCGCGCGCTCGCCTGCCTGGAAGAATGCAAAGCCGAGCTGGAGCGTGAAGGTCAGGCTTTCAATCGCGAGACGGAAGTCGGCGCGATGATCGAAATTCCGAGCGCGGCTATCTCGGCCGAGAGACTCGCGCGCGAAGTCGATTTTTTCAGCATCGGCACGAACGATCTCATTCAGTATGCGATCGCGGTGGACCGGGTCAATGAGCGAATCGCGCATCTCTATGAGCCGACGCATCCAGCTGTCCTGCATCTCCTCAAGATGGTGGCGGATGCCGCCCATACGCATGGCATTTGGGTGGGCGTTTGCGGCGAGATGGCGGGGGATCTCGCACTCGTTCCACTACTTCTCGGCTTGGGAATGGATGAGCTCAGTGTGGGCGCGTCGCTCGTTCCGCGGGTGAAGCGTGCCGTGCAAAGTCTCACTCACACCGAATGCCAGCAGCTCGTCACCGAACTCCTCGAACTCGATACCTCGTCAGCGATTCTGGGGCGCTGCACGGAAATGGCGCAAAAGCATTACGCCGATTTGCTGGGATAACGCTCGACGTTTCGATCGTCATTCCGAGCCGCGCCAGCCACTATTCCTTTACGGGCCAGTCGCTTCCTTGCTTGACGCTGGACGCTTCGGCGGTTGCGGATCGCCGCTACTCCTCCTCGGTGGACTCCGACTCTGACTCGACATCAGGCTTGATGCCATCCTCCTCCATCTTGCGGAGGACGTCGCTCATGTCGTCGACCTCGTCCCAAACTTCCTGGCTCACGTACATCGGCGCTTTCTGCTGCGTCGCCATCGCGATACAATCACTCGGCCGCCCATCCAATTCGATAATCTTCTTCTGCTGCAATTCATTTTCCGCGCGGATGATCATTCGCGCGTAGTAGGTCGCGTTTTTCAGATCGTTAATGATCACCCGCTCAACGCGCGCGCCGAGTGCGGTCATGAGGTGCCCCATCAGGTCATGGGTGAGAGGGCGCTCTTTCGAGACATCCCGCATAAACATTGTGATCGCGCTCCCGACCGTTTGATCGACGTAAATGATGAAGACTTTGTCGTTGTTTCCGAGGAAAACCGCGCAGCCGCCACTTGTCGGCAAAACCGCCCGCACCTGCACCTCGATAACCGTTTTGTTCATCCGCGCAAACCGTATCAGTCCGGTCACGAAAAACAAGCGGGGTGGGATCCCGCGCTTGGTCGCGCGATGCCAGGGAATGGCGGCGAAGCCGCGTGACGTCAAACGCCGAGCGGCGGAACGCTGAGATTTTCGCGATGCGTGCTTGCATGTCCGCAGCGGTGATTGAATATGCGCTCTGCGGCTGCCGCTGCGCACGAAAAATGAAGACCGAGTGGGACGTTGACGCCGCTATTTCCACGTACAACGTCGATGGCTGGGGCACCGGCTATTTCACGGTCAACAGCGCCGGCAATGTTGAGGTGCGTCCCCTTCAGGAAAAAGGCGGCGCGATCGATATTCTCAAAGTCGTGAACGAAGCGCGGACTCGCGGCCTCGGGTTCCCGCTCGTCATCCGCTTTCAGGATTTGCTGCGCCACCGGGTGGAATCGGTTAACTGCGCGTTTCAAAATGCGATGACGGAGTTCGGTTACAAGAATCATTATCGCGGCGTTTTTCCGATCAAGGTCAATCAGTTACGAGAGGTGATCGAAGAGATTGTCGAGGCTGGCGAGGATTTTCATTTTGGACTCGAAGCTGGAAGCAAGCCGGAATTGGTCGCGGCGCTCGCGATGCACAAGGACCCCGAGAGTCTCATCATCTGCAACGGCTACAAGGACCGCGCTTTCATCCGCATGGCATTGCTCGGCCGGAAGCTCGGCAAGTCCGTCGTCATTGTGGTCGAGAAACTCGAAGAACTCGAGCAAGCGATCCGCGCTTCGAAGGAGGTCGGCGTCGAGCCGCACATCGGCATCCGCGTGCGCCTATATAGCAAGGGTTCCGGGAAATGGTCGCCCAGCGGCGGCGAGAACGCCAAGTTCGGTCTCGACACCACGAGCCTCGTCGCCGCGAGCGAGATGTTAAAAGCGGCGGGACTGGCGCATTGCTTCAAGCTCGTTCATTTCCATGTCGGCTCGCAGGTGCCGGATATTTCCACAATCAAACGCGCGGTGCGCGAAGCGGCGCGCTATTACGCAAAACTGTGCAAGCTCGGGCATGAACTCGGTTATCTTGACGTGGGTGGGGGCCTCGGGGTCGATTACGACGGATCGCGCAGCGATTTTGACAGCTCCGCGAATTATTCGCTCCAGGAATATGCGAACGACGTCGTCTGGAACATCATGGACGTCTGCGATTCCGAAGGCGTCGCGCATCCGGCGATCGTGAGCGAAGGCGGACGCGCTATCGTCGCGCATCATTCCGTGCTCGTCGTCGAAGCGTTCAGTTCCATTGAGAAGACCGCGCCGAAACTCAAAGTCGAGATGACCGAGAAAGATCACAAACTGGTGCGCGACATTCTCGATGTGAAGCAACGCCTCAAGCGCGGGAATCGCCTCGAAAGTCTGCACGACATTCAGCAGATCAAGGAAGAAGCGCAACAGACATTTGACCTCGGCCTGCTCGATCTGGAATCGAAAGCGAAGCTCGATTGCGTCTACTGGCAGCTCGCCCAACAAATCGTGAACATGCATCGCGGTCTGCGCTTCGTGCCGGAGGAAGTGAAAGAGCTCGAGACTTCGCTCGGCGACCAATACATCTGCAATTTCTCCGTCTTTCAGTCGCTCCTCGATCACTGGGCGCTCGGGCAATTATTCCCGATCATGCCGATCCATCGCCTCAACACCCCTCCCGATCGCAACGGCATGCTCGTCGACATCACCTGTGATTCAGACGGCAAAGTCTCCAAGTTCATCGACCTGCAGGATGTGAAGGACACCTTGCCGCTTCATCGTATTACTCCGGGTGAAATGTACTACCTCGGCGTCTTCATGGTCGGCGCCTACCAGGACATCATGGGGGATCTGCACAATTTGTTTGGGCGAGTGACCGAGGCGCACATCTTTCTCGATCCCGACGAAGAATCAGGCTGGTATATCGAGGAAGTAATCGAAGGCAGCACCATCGGCGAAGTGCTTGCCATGACCCAGTGGGACAAAGTCGAATTAATGCGCCTGCTCAAGACTCAAGTGGATGGCGCGATCAAAAGCGACCGTCTTAAGCCGAATGACGGGATGAAGCTCCTCTCGGATTACGAGCGTCTCCTGCAAGAGTACACGTATCTATCGCTCGCCGACAATAAACCCCAGCCCGGGAACTGGCTCCCGCTGAGTTGACTCCTGTAACGGCGGTCTAGTCTGTCCGCCGTAGCTTGGCGGAGGAGGATGACCGCGGCAACAGTGCACTAATGCACGTCATAATCCCGGCCAGTTGCAATTTCGAAATGGCGGAATGATCGAAACGAGAACCGTGTCGAATTTTCCTCCTCGAACATTTAGCATTGTTTCGAGCTTCGGACTTCGAGTTTTCCCACGCCGAAAGCTTTCGGGGTCGGCTTAGTGCACATTATAAATCTCGACGAGACCGATTCCCGTGCCGCCGTTCTTCCCGGCCAGGATGGCGGTATAGGAAGCGCCGGCCTGGAGCGTGGCGACGATGCCCGACTCGTTAGGATCATCGAGTGCGAGACCCAGGGCGGTAAGTTGGGCCGCTTGCGCAGGGTCGTCCCGCCAGTCGTCGTTTTGGAAGAGCAACGCGCTGTCGGAGCCGCGCAGCTCGAGGGTGGGATCAGCCAGGGCGTGAGCTATGCCGAAAGGGATAAGCGATGGTCCAATTCCTCGCACCGCCACGTTTTTGGGAGCCTCTCCGGTGATGATAAATCCGCCAATCATCACCTTGTCCCCGGTTTCCACCCGCAATCGCGTCGAGATATTCAATGCCCGAGCTAGAGTTGGCGACGGGGTCGCTGTCGGACTTGGCGTAGCGGTCGCCGTCGGCGTCGTCGTAGCTGTTGCTGTAGGAGTTACCGTCGCTGTCGGCGTTGGCGTCGGTGTT
Source organism: Spartobacteria bacterium (assembly GCA_003169695.1). Classification (GTDB taxonomy): domain Bacteria; phylum Verrucomicrobiota; class Verrucomicrobiia; order Chthoniobacterales; family UBA10450; genus AV80. The sequence continues at coordinate 33,754 of PNAS01000035.1, read as the reverse complement.
GCCGTCGCCGTTGCTGTAGGAGTCGCCGTAGAATTGGAGGCATTAATTTATGCGTCTGTTCCCGCGCCGCTTCTCCGCCTTAGGCGGGCTGCAACTCTTCGCTCTGCTTTGCGCGGCGACGGCCGGCGCCGAAAGTGTTCACGCGGCCACGCTCATCGTCACCAGCATGGCTGATAGCGGCGCTGGTTAACTCCGCGATACGATCGCCGCGGCCAGCGACGGGGACACGGTTCAGTTCGATGCCGCGCTCAATGGGCAGACCATCACCCTGACCAGCGCCGAGCTTGTGATCGATAAGAACATTACGATCGTCATTACTGAATAAAGAGTGAAGCTCCAAGCTGCAAATTACAAACAAACTCCAAGGACCAATACTCAAAGCTACCCGCAGCGAGTTCGTGTCACTGCGGCGACCGGACTGGAGACCCGCACGCTGTGAAACGCCGACCAGGATCGACGTCGCCGCGACGAGCCCTACAATTGGGACTGCTGTGAACCTGTTACATCTGCGGCTGCGGCGACAAACTTCGCGATTGCTTCAAGTATCCGCCGATCGACTTCCTCCTGCGTTTCGCCCGAGGCTGCGAGATGTCGCTTCGAAACCAGCAATGAATGATCGCCGCCTTCCACAATGTGGAGAAACGTCAGCGCTTTCATTTCTGCGTGGACGCGCTCCAGAAGATCCAACGGACAGAGTGAATCACGCGTGCCTTGCACAAAAAGGATTGGCGTTTGTAAGGCTCGCAGAACTTTGTCCCGCAGTTTCGATCGATCACCCCCGCCGCAAAGCGGGTATCCAAGACAGACAACAGCCCCCACCTTTTCTTCGAGTGAGACATGGCAACCAATGCGCCCACCCATGCTTTTGCCGATCAGAATAGCAACTCTTCCTTGCCGCGCTTCGACGAGCGCCTGGCGATGTGCTGCGATCAACTGTGGCAACTGGTCCGGGCGCCTCCGTCCCTGCTGTATGTAGGGATAATCGAAAACTTCAACATCACCGATCGTCGAAAGCCGCTCCTTCCAGCGTTGCATCCAAGGGTGAGATGAGGGTGCGCCGGCTCCCGGAGCGAAAAGGAAGAACGGTCGTGGCATCAAACTCCTCCGGATTTGCGCAAGTCCAATTGTTCGATCAATCGGTCGATAAGAACGGTCTGCGCCACATTGATCTTCCGTCTCGCCTCCTCCACAGGAAAGAAGCTGGCTCGATCCACTTCAGGAAATCGTTGCACTTTGCCTGAACGCGGGGGCCACTCCATCTCGAATGTGTTCGATACAAGCTTGAAGTCGTCCTGCAGATCACCGGCAAAAGCCCACGCATGCACGGTCTTCCCGCCTTTCTGCTTCACGCTACCTAATCCCATCCAGTCGCCCGAAGCCGCGACTCCCAGCTCTTCTTCGAACTCGATTTTTGCCCGTCCCAACAAGTCTTCATCTTCTGCGACCTCGCCTTTTGGAATGGTCCAGGCCGCGCTTTCCTTGTTCGGAAAGTAGGGACCGCCCGGATGGACAAGTAATACTTCGAGCCGCGAATCTCTCATGCGGAACATGAGCAGCCCGGCGCTTGTCTTCGATGGCATGGAAAGAAAGATGGTCGGTGGACTTCGAAGATCAGCTCAGCGGAGGCAAGTCCTTTCAGCCCCCTTATCCAGTTCCTCGAAGCACATGGTGACAGCCAGCGACGTTGCAGACGAGGAGCAGTAAAAGTGCTGCGGACAAAATCCAGATAGCCTTGCGCCGTGCGCGAAAGAACAAGACGGCATGGACGATATAAGTGGCCCAGCCGAGGAAAAGCAAGGACGCGCCCCATTCCTTTATTGCGTGCCCGGGCGGGATGAGGGCAAAGAGACCCATGGGGAACATGTAGACCAACGACCAAAGACGGAGATCGATCGCGAGTGGTGCGGCCGCTCAGGCGACGGCGTAAAGAATGATCCGAGTTTGAAGGAAAATAGCCGAGATGTCTGTCGCGGATTTGTCCTCGAACTTTTTTTGCTCCGAGTCCAAGATCAACCGAAAGCGCGGCGGAAGGCGGGACAAACTTCAAAGCAACATCTTACGACTCTCATGACCAAGGAACCTACGCCACAGTTGGAACGCGCGCTGACCTTGCGTGATTTGGTTCTTTTCAACCTGGTCGCGGTGATCGGGATTCCTTGGGTGGCGACTGCCGCCAAAGCCGGGCCGAGTTCTTTGACGTTATGGGCGCTGGCGGCCATCCTCTTTTTCGTTCCGCAAGGACTTGCCGTCATTCAACTCTCTTCCAGCTTTCCCGCAGAGGGGGGAATCTACGCCTGGACCAAGAAAGAGTTTGGCGAGGGGCACGGCTTTCTCTGTGGCTGGTGCTATTGGATCAACAATGTTCTCTTTTATCCGACCCTGCTTCTCGGCGCGGCTGTCACAGCCACCTACGTCATTGGCCTGGGCCAAAGCGGACTGGCGGATAATTGGACGTATGTGCTTCCCTTCACGCTCATCGCTTTGGCTCTCGCCGTCGTGCTCAACATCGTCGGGCTAGGCACCGGCAAGTGGTTGCAGAACGCGGGAGGTATCAGTGTCTTTCTTCCCGGCCTCCTTCTCATCCTTCTGGGTTTTCATGCTGTTCTGACAAAGGCCACGGCCAATACCTTAACTTTCGGGCAGTTAAAGCCGGATCTCACAAACCTGCCGATGCTCAATCTCTGGGCCACGATTGCTTTTGCTTTTGCTGGTCTCGAGCTCTCCTCGACGATGGGCAATGAGATTCAGAATCCGCGGCGCAATCTGCCTCGATCTACCTATATCGCGGCGCCCTTAGTCGCACTTATCTACATCTGCGGCACAGGTTCCATGCTTTGGCTCGTTCCAAGGGAAGAGATCAACATTATCGCGGGTCCGCTTCAGGCCATCTCGAACGGCATGCTTAGTTTTGGTAGCGGTTGGTCGTGGATCGTGCCGCTCGCCGCGCTTCTTCTCACCTTGGCAAGAGTAGGAGGGCTGGGGGCCTGGCTGACAGGATCGGCTCGAGTGGCTTTCGTGGTCGGACTTGATCGCTACTTCCCGCCTGCCTTCGCCCGCGTCCACCCCCGCTGGCGCACGCCTTATGTGGCAATCCTCGTTCAGGCGCCCATTGCCGTGTTCTTCCTCCTGCTCTCAGTGCTGGGCAAGGGAACCACGGTTGAGAGAGCTTTTCTCATGCTGCTCGACATGTCGCTCCTCATTTACTTCATCCCTTACCTCTATCTCTTCATCTGCTTTATGGTCCATTGCCGCAGGAGAAGAAGTAAGAGCGAAGAAAGGTTAATCGTTCCCGGCGGCGCGACCGGTGCCTTAATTGCGGGTATCTCCGGCCTGTCGATCACGCTCTTTGCCATGATCGTTGCCATGATTCCGCCGCCCGGCACCTCCGACATTTGGCTCCACGAAGCGAAGGTCGCCGGCGGCTCGCTCTTCCTGGTTCTGATTGGTCTGGTTATCTACTGGCGCGCCAAGAGAAAGCAGCTGGCTTGATCCATGCCGTGGGACACGGATAACATCACCTAGCCAGAAACAGTCTAAGCGGACGTCTCACTCCTCCGGAGGCTTCCAGTCGTGAAAACGCAGGTATGCAGGCGCCTCTTGGGGGCGGCCACGTTCTTCCAAGCGCTCGGCCAGCCATTGGAACCATTCCAGGAAGTGCGTCCGAGATTGCTCTTCCCTCACCGTGATTACCCATCCACGCAGCTTGCCTCAGAGATCGGGCGTAACAGCGCCAACGAGTTGTTCGACCACCGAAAGCGGCATGATGCCGCGAAAAATCAGCAGGCCCAACGCTTCAAATCGCACCCCCAATGCCAGCGCAGCATCTTCAACGTCCGGTCCGCGACGGCGTAACTCCGCAGCCGTTGCATCTCGGCAAGGACGAGATCAGACGAAAGGAGCGGCTAAACTCACTGTCTTGAAAAGAGCGGACCAGTTCTGCGGCAGCACTATCGCGCCGTTGCAGACGGAATTGTCGGATCTGCGCGATCCCAAAGAAGATTGCCGTCACCACGGCCGTGGCGCCGAGAATCTGCGCAACATTTGCGAGCGTTTGTAAGTCCATTTGTTACGCCGGCATAAGATAGTGACAGACGTGGACAGGGTCGAAGCAATTCAGCGCATCAGGATCGAGATGAAATCAACGCTGGCGCAGTCAATCTTCGAGAGGTGAACATGCATGCCACATCCGAATGTGCATTTGAATTGACGAACTCCCCGCGTCCGTATTTTGCTCCACATCAATTCGGTCCCTTTCTCGTAATTCAATAAGCGGTTGACCTGCGTCGCTGCGCATGAACTTATGGCGCCATATGTCCTTTCGTGTCTTTTGCTCGAGTCTTCGTATTTCGGTGGCGACACTCCTCGTCCTGGCGGATTGCGCCCCTACGGCCAGTGCACGCGGGCGCGAAGAACCGGCCTTCGCCACGTCGGCGGAGGACGCGGTGTTGCGAAATCGAATCGCGGCACTCTCGCCCACCGTCCGACCAGAGGAGGCCCAGCAGGTCGCGCGGTGCGCCTACACAACGGGGCGAGACCTGAAGCGCGAGTGGCGGGTCGTCTGGCCACCGGGCGTTCAGAACTTCCTGGTCAACATCGGAGCGAGAAAGGGCGGCCTCTGTTTTCAGTGGGCGACGGAATTGCTGCTCCGGTTGGATGCGTTGAAGCTGAAAACGGTCGAACTCCACTGGGCGGAATCCTTTGAGACAACGGCGAGCGAGCACAACGTCATCGTGGTTACTGCCGTGGGTCAGCCTTTTCAGCGCGGCATTCTGCTCGATAACTGGCGTTACGGCGGACGCCTCATCTGGGGGCCCGTCACCGGAGACCCGCACTATCAGTGGAAGGAAAACAAAGCGGAAGCGGCCCGTAGATTGACGGGAACCTTTCGGTACGCTCGGGACACCGCTCTGCCGACGCCGACTAAGAAGCGATAAACGGGGGCCGGGCCCACCTCGGGGGGGCGGTCGCAGGAGGTAGTGGTAAGCAAAATGCTACTTACGGGTTGGAGGAATTATCCAACCCATGCAAACAACTCTTAACGCAACAATTTGCGTAAACGGCAATAATTACCAGACTGAAGACAGTATGCCGGAGAATATTCGGCAGGCTTTTGAGCGGGTGATCTCGGGCGCTTTGAAGGCAAAGCGGAGCATTTTTGCGGGCTCAACCGCACGTTTTATTCCGACCCTTAACAGCAGGATCGTTTGTGACAGCGAAGAGTTCAGTAACGTCTCCGAGATGCCATCGGCGCAGCGGCGATTGTACGAAGACGCGCTTGCCGCGATTCTGCCCGGTTACATCGCGCAGAGAGTCGCCCAGGGAGAAGCCCGGCTTCAACAGAGGAACAAGTTCCTGGTGGCCTGCGGCAGTTTGATTGCCACAACCGCATACCTCTGGTTTAACGGATGTCTCACCGATTCCAGGTTTCTCAGCCATTTCCTTCGATTTCTTTGCGGCCTGACCTGATCTGACTGCCTGGACTCCTCGGACCGGTTATCAATCAGGTTCTGCGCTCCCTCTTGACGGAACACCTGGGTCACTTTGACGTGCTGAGAACGAACTGGTTGCCCTCGCTGTCCTTGAACTTTGCAAACGTGCCCCACGGCTGTTTCTCGGGCGGACCTTCAAACTCCACCCCACGGGCCTTCAGTTCCTCATAGGTCTTCTCCACATCTCCAGAGGCGAAGACCAGGGACGAGAAGGTGCCAATCCGATCCTCCTGACCTTCCGGGGTAAAAAGGACAACGCGCGTTTCAGCCTTCGGGATGCGCAGCTCGATCCAGCGTTGTTTTTCATTGAAGGGCTGGTCGGTGATGATGGTGAAGCCGAGCTTCTCCGTGTAGAAATCGAGCGCGCGGTTTTGGTCGCGCACCGGGACGCTGACGAATTTGATGTGGCTTATCATGTTGCCGGCAAACTAACTCCGCTGCTTTACAGCGGTCGAGCGGAGAGCAACGCGAATCGATGAAAAGTCTTGTCCGATTATCGGTTTAGCAACCACACTGCGGATATGCCGCGTTTTCGCAAGACCGTGCCGGTGGACGATTACGTGCTCGACGTCCTCATGCGCGACCTCGTCTTGCACGATCAGCAACCTTCGGCCTTTCTGGTCTACCTCTTCCTCTTTGGTCGTGCCGTGCGGCAGCGCTGGCGGCCGGTCGAGGCGAGTCTCCGGATGATTGCGGATGATACCGGCCTCTCCAAGAGCGCGGTGCAGACTGCGCTGGATACCCTGCGTTATCGGGAGCTCATCTTCACAGCGCGCATTCATGCGACCGCAGTGCCCACGCACCGCGTCCTGCGGCATTGGATCTGAAGGAAATCCGTGTAATCTGCGCTGCAACGGACGCGAAGCGACGGCCGGGCTTTCAAATCCGCGGTTAATTTTCTCCTGTGGCTAAAGATTTTCAACGCGCCTGGGCGCTCCTCTTCGCACGGCTCATTCTCGGCCTGATCTTCTTTATGGCCGGCGTCTGGAAAGTGTTTCAATTAGGACCGCTCGACCACGCGCGAAAATATTTCCTGCCGTTCTCAGATACATTCCTACCCGTTTGGTCGCTCTGGTCGGTCGGAGTTGCCATCCCTTTGGTCGAACTCATTGCCGGAGCGTTGGTCATCCTGGGTCTGCGCACCCGTGACGCGCTTGTCGCGCTCGGCTTTGTCCTGGTCATCGTGACCTTCGGACACCTCCTGCATGAGCCGCTTTACAACTTGACCGGCCACGTTATTCCCCGTCTCGCTTTGCTCCTGTTTGTCCTCTGGTCTCCACGAGAAAACGATCGCTTTTCATTCGACTATCTTCTGATGCGGGAGAAGGCTGAACCCATCTGATCAGCTTAGTCGCGCACCTGCGGCGCGAAGTTTATTTTGACCTCGTAAACTCAAGCTTGGAACCGTTCGGATCTTTCAGAATCATGTGGTCCTCTGAGAGCTCCACTTGATAAACAGACGTGCCGAAAGGCGTTTGAATCTTAACACGGTCACGATCTCCGAAACTATACCTGCCTCGCGTGCTTCCCATCAGGACAGAACCATCCGGGGAGAATTCCCAGACCACCGCGCTTGAATCCCCCGCAGCCCGCCATTTACCGGCGATATCATTGTGAGAACTGCCGCAGCCAGCCATGGCACACAGCAGAAGTGCTGAAGCGATTATCACCAACCGCGACTTATATAGAGCAGGAATAACCGGCATGACAGTGGAGATCTTTAGGGCGCGGGCTTAGTCTATCCATCATTGCGATGCCATGAAAGTCTAGCAAAAATCGACCAACGTCCGTCGCAGCGAAGTGGGTTTGATCAACGCTGGGAGAAAGCTCGTTTTCGTTCGAGCCAGCTCTGCGGAGAACCGCGATTACAACGAGAAGAAGAGGGTCCGGCTTTCATTGTTTCTTCCGGATATTCCTTCTCGGATGAAAAATCCAGCAGCGGCCAGGCCGCGGGAGATGAGTAAGGCTGGAAGAATCAGCAACGAGCGCTCAGAGGTCACAAATTGAATAATCCAGGAGGCGAGAGCTTTGACCGATGAAATCGCGATATTTACCGCGGACCGTTGTTAGGCTGGTTGGTCTTCTTCAGCACGCGTTTCTTCGGTGTAGACGTGGGCTTGGGAACATTTTGAGTCCGGCTTGTCACCGGTGACACCTTTGTGTGACCGGGCCCCGGTCGCGTATACCCAGGCGACTGTGAGGAAGTCGGCTTGGTCTGACCGTCGCCAGTCCCCTTAGGGTGCGTTTGGGTATTTCCGGGGGGTTTATTGTTTCGATCGGGGCGGCGATGAGGTCCGCGGTTAAATCCTCCTCCCAACAAATCGACCACGGGAAGTATCGGAAAGACCGAGGGTCCGCTGGGGGCTGGACCAGGGGGCTGTTGTTGCTGGCTGGCGGCCACGATGAGATCTCGACTCGGTAGTGGTGGAAAGTCTGTGATGAGTGGGTGCGTATTCATGATCTGATTAAGGTCGACGTTCGTCGGCAACGGAAGTGTGGTGGCGCCAGCCGGCACATCCAACATTTGCCCAGCTCGAACATATTGCGATTGGCCGGGATGCTTGACCAGCGAAGCACGTGCGCCTCCTTCCAGGACGATTAATTTGGCCTTACCTGCGCGAGTGCATTCGAAAATTACTGTGGTGCCAGTAACCGCGACAGTCACCGCACTTGTCTTGATGGCGCCGCCGCCGGAATCCTTCGGAACGCGGAGGAGAATCGAGCCGCTATCGACCTGGGCATTGCGCCCAGCCTTATTGAAACTGAAAATCGTATTTGAGCCGAGGCGAGTAATGGTCAGATCAGCGAAAGTAAGTTCCGAGCGCGAATCCCCTCCGGTGCGAACGCCCGTGTCTTCGTGCACTTTGTCGTTTACGATCGCGGGTCGCGCCGCTGCGTCAGACGGCAGGAGTTTAACGTCGCGAATAATCTGGGTGACACGCGCATCCTTTTTCGCATCGGCGGCAATGGCGTGGCCGGCGATGAGCAGAACGGCAAGAGAGCTGGATAGAATCTTAAGTTTCATGGATCGAGTCGGTCGGGATGTGCCAGCATGACGAGATCGCCCGCGGATGTCGAGACTAAAGCGGGGAACGGGGCTTATCCCGTCGTAGCGAGTGCCTGCGCCAGCGGGCCGGTGTCCTCATGCACTCGGCTACCGATTCCGGTCTCCGGAAGAGGAAGCATTAATCACGCGGAGGTATCGCTCCGCGGAACGACTGACAGCGCCTTTGCCATCGGACAAGACATTGCGCTCCCACCAGGCGCCGTAGACTTGTTCGAAGGCAAGAGGTTCGATCCGCTCGACGATTTGGGAAACCGCTTTGGCTGAGATTGGAATAAGATTGGGGTAGCTGCGCATGAAGCTGACATAGCGACGGTCCTGCACGACCTGGATGATGTCGCCGGTGAGTAACGCACCACGCCCGTCTGCGCCGCTCGCGCAATGCAAAACAGTCCCGCCTTCAAAGTGCCCGCCGCATTGAATGAGCGTCATTCCATCCCAAAGCGAACGAGTCGCGCCTTCCCAAAACTGCGCGCTGCGATCGGAACGCATCACCCATTCACGGTCGGCCGCGTGAAGGTGAATGGGCGCGTCATTAAAGGCCCGGCTCCACTCGACCATGGTCGAGTAGTAGTGGGGATGCGAAATCGCAAGGCCACGAATTCCACCGAGCGCCTCCACGCGCTCGATGGTTTGATCGTCCAGCAACGTCACGCAGTCCCACAAAAGATTTCCACCGGGCGATTGGACGAGCAAGGCGCGCTGTCCGATCGCGAACGAAGGTTCGGTCCCGATGCCGAACAGATTGGCCCCTTCTCCCTCGATTCGATTGGAATGACTTTTGCGCAACTCATCGAGCGTGGTCCATTGTTGCCCTTCCCAGTTAACGAACTGCCGCTCGTCCTCGCAAATCGGGCAACGCTGTGGCGGCCGATCCGTTGCGCTAAACTGTGTGCCGCAGGCGACGCAGATATAATTGTTCATTCCTTTGCCTTCGCGGGGCGGCGACGGCTGCTTACAAAAAGACAGAAGAACTTGTCGAATTGCAATCGACCGGCAAACTTCTTCCAATGTTAGCGCCGACTTCAGTCAAGGATGCTTTGCAAAGCACTGCGCCGGCTCCGGCCATTCAGGTGCGCGGCTGGGTGCGAACCCGTCGCGATTCGAAGGATTTCTCCTTCATCGAGCTGAACGATGGTTCCTGCCTGCGTAATCTTCAGATCATCGCGAAGAGCACGTTGCCGAATTACGCAGAGGTTCAGCACATCATCACGGGCGCTTCCATCGCGGTTCGGGGCGCGCTGGTCGTGTCGCAGGGCAAAGGCCAGAGCTGGGAAGTCGTTGCGGATGAAATAGAAATTGTGGGCGCGTCGGACGATACCTATCCGCTCCAAAAAAAAGGCCACACGCCGGAGTTCTTGCGCGAGATCGCTCACCTCCGCCCACGCTCAAATCTTTTCGGTGCTGTTTTTCGTGTGCGCAGCCGACTGGCGTTTGCCATCCACCAATTTTTCCAGGAGCGCGGTTTCGTTTACGTTCACACCCCCATCATCACCGGGAGCGACTGCGAAGGCGCGGGGGAATTATTTCGGGTTACTGCGATCGATCCGAAGAATCCGCCGCGGCGCGCGGATGGAGAGATCGATTATGCGCAGGATTTTTTCGCGCGATCGACTTACCTCACCGTGAGCGGACAACTGGAAGCTGAAGCATTCGCCTGCGCGCTTTCAAAGGTGTATACCTTCGGTCCCACCTTCCGTGCGGAGAACTCCAACACTTCGCGGCACGCGAACGAATTTTGGATGATCGAACCCGAGATGGCTTTCTGTGATCTGCGCGGCAACATGGATGTAGCCGAAGAGATCGTAAAGTATCTCATTCGCGACATACGCTCCCACTGCGCGGAGGACCTGGAGTTGTTCGCGAAATTCGTCGACAAGGAACTGCTCTCGCGGCTTGATTTCGTCCTCGAGCGGCCGTTTCAACGCATCAGCTATACGAAGGCGGTGGAGCTGTTGACGAAGAGCGGAGAGAAATTCGAATTTCCGGTGGCGTACGGCGCCAACCTGCAATCGGAGCACGAACGCTGGCTCACCGAAAAACATTTCAACTGCCCGGTGACGGTTTTCGACTATCCGAAAGAGATCAAGCCGTTCTACATGCGGTTGAATGACGACGGCAAGACCGTGACCGCGATGGATGTTCTGGTTCCGGGCATTGGCGAAATCGTCGGCGGGAGCCAGCGCGAGGAACGTCTTGCAGTGCTCGAGGCAAACATGCGAGGTCATCAGATGGATCCCGCGGATTACAAATGGTATCTCGATCTGCGGCGGTATGGCACGGTCCCACACGCGGGATTTGGTCTCGGGTTCGAGCGTATGCTGATGTTCGTAACCGGGGTCTCAAACATCCGGGACGTAATCCCTTTCGCTCGCACGCCGGGCAGCGCGGAGTTCTAGGCCGATGCTCAGATCATCTGGCTTGTAAGGCGTCTCTGTGAGCGCCAAGGCGGCTGACGCAAACCCGCTATAACCACCCGCGTGACGTTCACCCTCGGCAGTTCTTCGGCGAGGTCGCACGTAAGCTGCTCCTAGGGCTGCGCCGGATCCGTTCGTTCCCGGTGTTGCAGATGCCGACAAAGCGACTCATCCAGACTTGGTCCGATCTCTCCTTGCGCGCGAAAGGAGTGATCGTCCTCTCCGCACCTCTCCTCGCGATGGTGATCTCCACGATTCTGTTTTTCGTCGCGAAGCAGAAGAACGATGTCGCCGATGACTGGGTGAATCACACATTTCGGGTAAGGGAACAGGCGCAGCAGGTCTTAACGTTGCTCGTCGACAGTGAAACTGGGATGCGCGGCTACTTGCTCTGGCCGGATGACCTGCTTCTGGACCCGCACAAAAACGCGGTAGCGCAGATGCCTCGGGCAACCGAGCGACTGCGCCAACTGGTCTCCGATAACCCATTGCAGATTGCGCGGCTTGACTATTCCATCCGTCCGATCTGCCAGCGACGGCTAGAGCTGGAAAGCGAAGCGATCGAGATGTTCCGCGCGTCGGGCTTGAGCAAAGAACTGCGCAACATTTTCGAAATGGGCAATTCATCGATGAGCGATGCGCGCAATGCGGTGGCCGGTTTCGTCGCGGAAGAAAATCGATTGCTCCTCGAACGCCAGCAACGAGCGGAGTCGATCAGCCGAAGCACTGCTTTTGCTCTGATCGGCGTGGTCTTCTTCGGGATCGGGGTTGGCCTCGCTTCCATCGTTCTGTTTACCCGCGGTATCGTGGCCCGCATCGACCTGATTTTGGTCGACACAAAAGCTCTCACGCGCGAGGAATCGCTCAGCAACCCGCCCACGGGACGCGATGAGATCGGCGAGCTCGGACGCGCCTGTCATCAGGCCAGCCAATTACTCGCCGAGCGGCGGGCTGAGCTTGTTCGCGCAAAGGAAGCCGCCGAGGCGGCGAATCGATCGAAGAGCGATTTTCTCGGCAATATCAGCCACGAGGTGCGCACTCCGCTCAACGGCATCATTGGTGTGACGGACCTCGCGCTCGATACGGAACTGACGAGCACGCAGCGCGATTACCTCGACATGGTGAAGCAATCGTCGGCCGAGCTGCTCCAGTTGATCAACCAACTGCTCGACTTTGCGAAGATCGAGGCCGGCAAGCTCTCGCTCGAAGTAGCAGCGTTCGGCTTGCGTGAACTGCTCGAGAGAACCACGCGACCACTGGCCACGCGCGCCAAGATGAAGGGCTTGACGCTCACCTGGGAGATCGCGCCGGACGTGCCAAGCTTTGTCACGGGCGATGCGATGCGCCTGCGGCAGGTGGTGATCAATTTGATTGAGAACGCGATCAAGTTCACGTCCCATGGCACCATCACCGTACGCGTCGGGACTTGTCAGCTCGCGCAGGCGGAGGTGGGTTTGCTCTTCTCGATCGCGGACTCCGGGATCGGGGTGCCGAAGGAGAAACAGGAGTTGATCTTCCACGCCTTCGCTCAGGCGGACAGTTCGACCACACGCGAATATGGCGGGACCGGCCTCGGTCTCGCGATCTGTTCGCAACTCGTGGCATTAATGAGCGGACGGTTATGGCTTGAGAGCGAACCGCAGCACGGAAGCACGTTTTATTTTACGGCAGGCTTTGCCGGGGCGACGGGCCCGACGACGCAGCGTCCGTCGGTGGCTTCGGCGAAAGCGCCGATCGTGGCGCTGCAGATTTTAGTTGTCGACGATAACGCGGTGAACCGGTCGGTCGCGGCTGGGATTCTCGAGAAGCAAGGACACCAAATTTCCTTCGCGAGCAACGGCCGCGAAGCAGTCGCAATCGCGCAGCGGCACCGCTTCGATGTCATCTTGATGGACGTGCAAATGCCGAAGCTGGACGGCTTCGCCGCGACGGCACGAATCCGCGCCGCTGAGTCCAGCAGTGATCGGCGCACGCCAATTGTGGCGATGACGGCGCGCGCCGCTGCAGACGATCGCGAGCGATGCCTGGGGGCGGGAATGGACGATTACATCGCTAAGCCGGTTTCGAAGGAGAAACTGCTCGACGTAATTGCCAGACTTGGTGACATCGCGACGCTGCCGCGCACAAGCAGTAGCGCGGCGTCCACACGGTCCGAGACTGAATTTTATTGCCAGCGGCTCCTGGCAGTGTTCGACGGCGATTCTGATTTGCTGATGCGCGTGGCTGAGCTTTTCAGCGAAAGCGCTCCGGAGTTGATCGAGCGTTTAAAGCAAGAAAGCGCGGATGGAAATGCAGCGGGTATCGCGCGGACGGCGCATACCTTGCGCGGTTCGCTGGGAAACATCACCGCGCAAGATGCGGAAAAGCTCGCGGGCGAGATCGAGGAACTGGCAGGAAAAGAGCTGCTCACTGGCTTGGACGAGCGCATCGCAGAGCTGACCTATGAAGTCGATCTCGTTCTCGTTGAACTGGGGCGATTCGAACGCTCTGAGGCCGGCATCGCCATCGCCTGATCTGGATATTCTGGTTCGCAGCATCGACGAAATTGTCGGTTGGAGCCAGCGCGAAGAACGTCTCGAAGTGCTCGAGGAGAACATGCGCCGGCACAAGATGGATCCCGCCGACTACAAATGGTACTTCCATCTCCGGCGTTGCGGCACCGTTCCGCCCGCGGGCTTTTGGCTCGGCTTCGAGCGCATGCTCATGTTCGTATACCGCGTTTCGAATATTCGTGACGTGATTCCGTTCGCGCGCACGCCCGGCAGCGCGGAGTTTTAGGCCTTGCACAACGGACACAAAGGTTCACAACGAAGAGCGGCAAAAATTCTTTGTGATCCTTTGTGACCTTTGTGCGAGATGTTTTTTCATGAGCACGATCTACCGCCGCGCGTTAATCCCAATTGTTGCCCTTACTACCGCTGTCGCGACCACCGGAACTGTCCCAGCAGCGGAGGATCTCGCGCCGATCAAAGCGGAGATCACGAAACGGCACGATGAAGCGCTGAAGCGTCTCCAGGATTGGATCAAGCTGCCGTCGATCGCGGCCGAAAATCTTAACTCTGCCGAAGGCGCGGAATACATGGCGAAGCTGGCGAAGGAGGCGGGTTTCCAGCAGGCGACTGTGATTCAAACGGATGGGAAGCCAGGCGTGTTTGCGACGCTGGATGCAGGCGCGGCCAAAACGGTCGGGCTTTATTTCATGTATGACGTGAAGCAGTTCGATCCGAAGGAATGGACCTCGCCTCCCCTGGATGCGGCGCTGGTCGATAAGCCTGGATTAGGAAAGGCGATCGTCGGTCGCGGCGCGGTGAATCAAAAAGGACCGGAGTCGGCCTTTCTCGCGGCGTTGCATGCGATCAAGGGCGCGGGCAAAAAGATGCCGGTGAACCTGGTCATGGTCGCGGAGGGCGAGGAAGAAATTGGTTCGCCGCACATCGGGCAAATCGTGCACAAACCGGAAGTGCTGGCGGCGCTCGCGAAAACCGTGGGCGTTTTCATGCCGTCTTCGATGCAGGATCTCGATGGCATCGTCACGGTGAGCCTCGGGGCGAAAGGAGTGGTCGAGTTGGAGCTGGTATCGACCGGTGAGAAATGGGGACGCGGACCGGGGAAGGACATTCATTCGTCTCTGAAAGCGATGGTCGATAATCCAGCCTGGCATTTGGTCAAAGCGCTCAACACGCTTGTCTCGGAAGATGGCAACGAGATCGCGATCGATAATTATCCCAAGCCGCGTCCAATCACCGACGAGGAAAAGAAGATGATCACGGATGCTGCGAAGATCCGCAGCGAAGCGCAGGCGAAGAAGCAGATGAGCGTGCAGCATTGGATCAATGATTTGCCGTGGGAGCAGGCGAATATTCGCCTGGAATCGCAGCCGACCGCAAACATCGAAGGGCTGGTGGGCGGTTACACCGGGCCGGGCGGGAAAACGGTGTTGCCGCACAAGGCGGTGGCGAAAATGGATTTTCGATTGGTGCCCGACATGAAAGCGGCGGACGTGGTGCCGGCAATCAAGGCGCATCTGGCCAAGCGTGGTTTCGGCGACATCGAAGTGAACATGAGCGGCGGTTACGATCCGACGCAGACCGTGGCGAGCGCGCCCTTGATTCAGGCGCAGATCGCGGTTCTCAAACGCGCCGGGATCGCGCCCGTGATGTGGCCACGCAATGCCGGTTCGTATCCGGGTTTCGTCTTCACCGGGGAGCCGTTAAAACTAGCCTCGGGGCATTTTGGTCTTGGTCACGGCAGCGGCGCGCATGCGCCCGATGAATATTACCTGATCGAGTCGGCGAATCCGAAGATCCAGGGCTACGACGGCGCCGTGATGTCGTTCGTGGAATACCTCTACGAGCTGGCGAAGTAGCTGGCCGCGATTGTTGCAGACGCATTGAGCGTCGTGTCATCCCGAGTCGCGGAGACGACGAGGGACCTCCCCAATAGTGATCGATCACGCTAGAGACGAAGGCGCCTGGATTGCAGTTGCGAGGTCCCTCGCCGTCTGATGCGGCTCGGGATGACACGCAGCTGCAACGCCGCACTGACTGGACGCAAAAGCTGACTACTTCTTCTTGCCTTCGCCGGGACGGTAATCTTCCGCGGCCGCTTCGAACGCTTTCTCGAGGCCGACCATGTCTTCGCCCGGACGCAGATTGTCGAACGCTTCCGACTCGCGGCGCAATTCCTCCTCGGAATAATTTGCGGCCTTGATCGAGAGCCCGATACGGCGCTCGACCTTGTCCACCTTGATGACGCGCGCTTCGACTTCCTGACCGACCTTGAGCACGTCCTTCACCTTCGCGACGTGATCTTCGCTCAGCTGCGAAATGTGCACCAGCCCATCGATGTCATCCTGCAACTGCACAAACGCACCGAAACTCGCGAGCTTTGTGACTTTGCCGGTGACGAGATCGCCGATCTTGTATTTCGAATCGATTTCCTTCCAGGGATCATCGCTCAGCTGCTTGATGCCGAGGCTGATCCGCTGGTTCACCTTGTCGATGTCGATGACGACGGCTTCCACTTCGTCGTTCTTCTTAAAAACTTCGCTTGGATGATTGATCTTGCGGGTCCAGCTCAAGTCGGAGACGTGGATCATTCCATCAATGCCATCCTCGAGCTCCACGAACGCGCCATACGCGGTCATGTTGCGGATCGCGCCCTTCACGTGGCTGCCGATGGTAAATTTCTTCTCGATTTCATCCCAGGGATTCGGTTCGAGCTGGCGCAGGCCTAACGAGATCTTCTGTTCCTCTTTGTTCACCCCGAGAACTACCGCTTCCACTTCCTGGCCAGCGGTCAGAACGTCGGACGGACGCATGATGCGTTTCGTCCACGACAATTCGGAGACGTGAATGAGACCCTCGACGCCTTCCTCGAGTTCCACGAAGGCGCCATAAGGGACGAGGTTCGTGATTTTGCCCTTAACATGCTGGCCGGCCGGAAAGCGCTCTTCGATCTGATCCCATGGGTTCTTCTGCGTCTGTTTCAACCCGAGCGAGACGCGCTCTTTCTCTTTATTGATGTCGAGAACTATCACTTCCAGCGGCTGCCCCACTTTCAGCAGTTCGCTCGGATGACCCAGGCGGCCCCACGTCATATCCGTGATGTGGAGCAAGCCATCCATCCCATCGAGATCGATGAACGCCCCGAAATCGGTGAGGTTTTTGACGCTGCCTTGAACGATATCGCCCACCTTGACGCCCTCGAGGAATTTCTGGCGCTTCTCGCTCCGTTCCTGCTCGATCAATTCGCGCCGGCTCAGGACGACGTTCTTCCGGTCGTCATTAATCTTGACGATTTTAAAATCGTAGGTGTTGCCGACAAACTGCTGCAAATCTTTCGGGGGAATGATGTCGATCTGGGACGCCGGCAAAAATGCTTCTACGCCGATGTTGACCATCAAGCCGCCTTTGACGACGGACTTCACCTTGCCTTTGATCAGGCCGTCGCCGGCAAATACAGCCGCGATCTTGTTCCAATTCTGACGGTAGGCGGCTTTCTCCTTGGAAAGCACGACCATGCCCTCGTCGTTTTCTAGGCGCTCGAGAAGGACTTCCACTTCGTCGCCCACTTCCATGGACTCGATGTCTTCGAATTCGGCCGATGGAATGACGCCCTCGGATTTATACCCGATATCGACCAGGACTTCACGGGGGCGGATCTCGAGGACCCTTCCCTTGACGATGCTACCTTCCTTGAACTCGCGATACGACTGCGCGAGTAATTCCTGCATTTGCAACATGGCGGTAAGTTTTCTCCTGGCGGCGCGTGGCCGGTTTTCTGTCTCCAGCGCGGACGATCATCGCCAGGCTGCCCCGCAGAAAAGGGGAGGCACATTAGCCACGTTCTGAGGAGAGGTCAACCGGCGGGAAACGGGGTCCAAAATGCGGGTCATCCCGAGCCGCGCAGATGGCGAGAAACCTCTCAAAGCTCTAAGATCACACAAACTACAACCCGCCATCTTCGACGCGACCGCTTCGTGGGTCGCGAAGCGGGTTTGCGTGGGGTTTCCCCGCGACAGTGAGGTCCCTCGCCGTCTGTGCGGCTCGGGATGACAGATGGTTCTGACGCGCACGAATCTTGAGCAGCGCTGATTTCTCCGCATATTAGGCTCGTCTTCGAAGTGCTTTTCAGCACGCTTCAACTGGACTGCTTTTATGAAAATGAGATTCGTTTTGCTTGGTCTTTTGCTTTCGATGATCGGCGGCGCTGCTCTCTTCGCGGCCTCTCCCGCGGAGCAGCAGCTTGCGGAAGCAGTCAAAGCGCCAGGTTTAAGCGTCGTTCATCTTTGGGCGCCCTGGTGTTCGAATTGCCAGGCGGAGTTGAAAAGCGGCGGGTGGATCAAAACGATCAAAGCGAATCCGCAGGTTAAATTCTACTTTGTCTCGGTCTGGAACGGCGGCGAAGATGGCCGGGCGATGTTAACGAAATTCGAGATCGCCGGCCAACCTAACGTGACCATCGTGGCCGACCCTGGCCCGCGCGGCGCCGGCAGAATCAAGCGCTTCCTTGATTTGCCGCTCAGTTGGATTCCCACCACGTGGATTTTCAAAGGCGGCGATTTGCGCTATGCGCTGAATTACGGGGAAGTGCGCTTCGATGTGCTGCAGCAGTTTCTCGCGGACAGCAACTCCGAGTGGTCGCATTAGTAGAAGACCCTGCAATGACAACCGCCACACTTTCACCGAGCAGCGCCAAGGTGAAGTTCCGTCTTGCCGGCGGAACCCAGCCCCTGATTCTTCTCCCCGTTGAAGTCAACGGTGAAGGGCCTTTCGAATTCATTTTGGATACGGGTGCGGGGACTTCGCTGCTTTCATCCGAGCTGGGACAGAGGCTCGGAGTCAAGATCCTCGGTTCAAAGGAAGGTCAAAGCGCGGGAGGCGCGATCTCCGTTTCGCTTGCAAAGGTGAGTTCGCTTGCTGTGGGTTCCGCGAAATTGCGCGGTGTGGATGTGGGCCTTGTCGATCTGAGTCACATTGGCAAGACGGTGGGCGCAAAAATCGACGGCGACCTCGGCTACAATTTCCTCAAGCATTTCCGGATCACGCTCGATTATCGCAAGAGCGAGATTCGCCTGGATGACCCTAAACGCTTCGAGTTGGCAGGGCAGTCGGCGGCGGTCACCGAAGTTGCGATGCGTCTGGCCAACCCCTCCAAGCCGCTCATTCTGGTCGACGTCTACGCAAACGGCGGCGGTCCGTTCCAATTTGCCATCGACACTGGCACATCGACGACGGCAATCACGCCGGAGCTCGCTAAACAACTCGGCATGGCGAGTTCGCCGATCGGCGCCGCCACCACGGGTGGCGCTCATGTCAATGTCACCGCCGGTGCCTTGCAATCATTTCAGGTGGGCGGTGCCCGGATCGACAATCTGGCCGTGATCGTCGCCGACTTCTTTGCCATGCTCAGCAACGCTCTTGGCGCGAAGCTCGATGGTATTGTCGGTTACAATTTTCTGCGCAATTACAAAGTCGCGCTCGATTATCCGAACGAAACGCTGAGTCTCTTCATCCCATGATCGAGCTTTCGAGTGTGCCTCCGGCAACGGGTAGCAAACCGCCCGCGATTCTTTCGCTCATTGGCGACACGCCGCTCGTGGAAATCACACGGATGGATACGGGTCCGTGCCAGCTTTTTGTGAAACTTGAGAACCAGAACCCAACCGGTTCCATCAAAGACCGTGTCGCTCTCGCGATGGTCGAGGCGGCGGAGCGCGAAGGGAAACTGGAGCCGGGCGGCACCATCATCGAGGCGACCGCCGGGAACACCGGCCTTGGCCTGGCATTGATCGCGGGCGCAAAAGGCTATCGCTGCCTCCTCGTTATCCCTGACAAGATGTCGCAGGAAAAAATCGCGCATGTACGCGCGCTCGGCGCGGAGGTGCGGCTGACGCGGTCCGACGTCACCCGCGGTCATCCGGAATATTATCAAGATGTCGCGGCACGCCTCGCCGAAGAAATCCCGGGCGGATTCTACGTCAATCAATTCGGCAATCCGGCCAATCCGCTCGCGCACGAGCGCGGCACCGGGCCGGAGGTTTGGGAGCAGATGGGCCATCACCTCGACGCGGTCGTGGTCGGTGTCGGTTCAGGAGGCACGTTGACCGGTCTCGGTCGTTTCTTCGAACGGGTGCACCCCACTCTGGAAATGGTCCTGGCCGATCCGACCGGTTCGATTCTTTACGAGTGGGTGAAGACCGGGAAGCTCGAGGCGGCTGGAGCCTGGGCCGTTGAAGGCATCGGCGAAGATTTCATTCCGGACATCGCGGACATGTCTTATGTCACGGATGCGTTTGAGATCGACGATGCGGAGAGCTTCGAAGTTGCGCGCGAACTGTTGCGCAAAGAGGGAATTCTCGGCGGCTCTTCGACCGGCACGCTTCTCGCCGGTGCCCTGCGCTATTGCCGTCAACAAACGACGAAAAAACGGGTCGTCACCTTCGTTTGCGACACGGGAAACAAATACCTCTCGAAGATGTACAATGACTTCTGGATGGCCGAGCAGGGATTCGGCCAACGCCCGTCGCACGGCGACTTAAGCGATTTAATCTCACACCGTTATGAAGCAGGTGAAGTCATTTCGGTCGGGCCTGATGACACCCTACTTACGGCGGTGAAACGCATGCGCGCTGCGGATGTTTCGCAGGTGCCGGTCGTGGATGAAAACGGGCGCGCGATCGGGATCCTGGACGAGTCCGACGTGCTCGTGAAAGTGCATCACGATCCAGATCATTTTAACCACGCCGTAAAAACCGCGATGACCGATCGGCTCGAAACGCTTTCGCCTGCCGCGAAGATCTCGGATCTGCTTGGGGTCTTCGACCGTGGCCGCGTCGCCATCGTCATGGACGGAAATAAGTTTCTCGGGCTGATCACGCGGAGCGATCTGCTCTCTTATCTGCGGCGCCAAATGCCCTGAATGTGAAACCGCGGATTGCGCGGAGGACGCGGATGGAAGAAAGAGGAACTGAACGGCGAGCATGGAACGGTCTTTTGCTTTTCGTTTTCCATCCGCGCTATCCGCGTAATCCGCGGTTAAGAGAGTTTTTCCCATGAAAAAACAGCACGACATCGCCACGCGCGTAATCCACGCCGGGCAATCACCAGACCCATCGACCGGCGCGATTATGACGCCGATTTACCAAACGTCGACTTACGTCCAGCAGAGTCCCGGAAGGCACAAGGGCTACGATTACTCGCGCTCGATCAATCCGACGCGCTGCGCTTACGAGCGTTGCATTGCCAATCTGGAAAGCGGAACGCGCGGCTGGGCTTTCGCCTCGGGGCTCGCGGCGATGGCCACGGCCCTCGACGGGCTCGACAGCGGTTCCCACATCGTGGTGAGCGATGATCTCTACGGCGGAACCTTCCGGCTCTTTGAGCGGGTGCGACGCCGCTCCGCCAATCTCGATTTCACTTTTATCGACATGACCGATGCGACAACGGTCGAAAAAGAAATGCGACCAAACACCCGCATGGTCTGGGTCGAGACACCGAGCAATCCGCTCCTTAAGTTGATCGATTTGGAAGCGGTTGCAGAAATCGCACGCACGCACAATGCGATCTCGGTCTCCGATAACACTTTTGCCAGCCCGTGGATTCAGCGGCCGATCGAACTTGGATTCGATATGGTCATTCATTCCGCGACAAAGTATCTGAACGGCCACTCCGACATGGTCGGTGGCGTCATCGTCGTGGGAGAAAACAAGGAGCTCGGCGATCAGATTGCCTTTCTCCAAAATGCGGTCGGCGCGATTGCGGGACCGTTCGATAGTTTTCTGGCGCTGCGCGGCTTGAAAACGCTCGCGCTGCGGATGGAGCGGCATTGCGAGAATGCGCTGGAAATCGCGCGCTGGCTCGCGACGGAACCGAAGGTCGAAACCGTGCGTTATCCGGGACTGGAGAAACATCCGCAGCACGCTCTTGCGAAGAAACAGATGCGAGGATTCGGCGGCATGGTCACGATCGTATTGAAAGCCGATCTCGCGGGGACGCGGCGGTTTCTCGAGAACACGCATCTCTTTTCGCTCGCGGAAAGTCTTGGCGGCGTTGAGAGCCTGATCAATCATCCAGCGCTGATGACACATGGGTCGATCCCGCCCGAAACGCGTGCGGCGCTCGGGATCACCGATTCGCTCGTCAGACTGTCGGTCGGCGTGGAGGACGTCGCCGATTTGATCGACGATTTGCGGACCGGTTTCGCGGCGATCTGATTCGATCGATTTGTAGGGCGTCTCTGTGAGACGCCAGGTGCCGGCGTTTCACAGAAACGCCCTACAATTTCCGAACGCCCCGGCCGCTCCCACATTGTCAATCGCGAGGCGGCGTCTAAGATTGCTCAAATGGGCAGCAGCTTCGGACAGCTTTTTCGCATTACGACCTGGGGGGAATCCCACGGTGGTGGAGTGGGCGTCGTCATCGATGGTTGTCCGCCGCGCCTTGAGTTGAGCGAAGAAGACATCCAGCGCGACCTCGACCGGCGGCGTCCCGGCCAAAGCGAGATTGTGACGCCGCGCAGTGAAGCCGACCGCTGTCGAATCTTATCCGGCGTCTTCGAGGGCCGCACGCTCGGCACTCCAATCTCGATCCTGGTGAAAAACAAAGATGCGCGGCCGGAAGCGTACTCGGAGATGAAGACGGCATTCCGGCCTTCCCACGCCGACTTCACCTACGAAGCGAAGTACGGCATCCGAAACTGGCAGGGTGGTGGCCGCGCTTCCGCGCGCGAAACGGTTGGGCGCGTCGCGGCCGGCGCAGTTGCGAAGAAACTCCTGGGCAAACTATTGCAAGAGCGCTTCGAAATTGTCGCGTATGTGACGCAAATCCACGAAGTGTCAGCGCGAATCGATCGAACTTCTGTCCGAACTGAAGACGTCGAGCGCAACGCCGTTCGCTGTCCGGATGAAGCTGCGGCGGAGCTGATGACGGCGTTGATTCAATCCGTGCGCGCTGAAGGCGATTCGGTCGGCGGCGTGATCGAATGCGTTATACGCGGCATCGATGCAGGTCTAGGTGAGCCAGTATTCGATAAACTGGAAGCTGACCTTGCGAAGGCGATGCTCAGCTTGCCGGCTTCGAAAGGCTTCGAGATTGGATCCGGCTTCGCCGCGACGCGGATGAAAGGCTCGGAACATAACGATCCCTTTGAAGTGCGGGAGGAGAAGATTCGGACCACAACGAATAATTCCGGTGGCGTGCAAGGCGGCATCAGCAACGGGGAGGACATCTTTTTCCGCGTCGCGTTCAAGCCGACTTCGACGATTGCGCGCGATCAAAAAACGGTGACAGCCTCGCGCGAGGAAACAACGCTGGCCGCGCGTGGCCGCCATGACCCCTGCGTCCTGCCCCGCGCCGTGCCGATCGTCGAAGCGATGGCCGCTCTCGTCCTGTGCGATCACGCCTTGCGGCAGAAGGCGATTTCGGATTTGGAAAACCGGATTTCGGAGAGTTAGAACGCCGCGCAACCCCGATACTTCGCCTTTGCATCTCTTCCTTTCCGCAATCCAGAATTCGCAATCCGAAATTGCTGGGTCTTCGGTTTGGCAGGCGGTCTTCATTTCGTTCGCCATCGTTCTGATTCTCTTTGAGATCATCCGCGGATGGCGCCTCGGAATAATGCGACAGCTCATGCGCGTGGCGGCAGTAGTGGCTGGTTACGCCGCTGCGTATTTCGGCGGCGGCATCCTCGTCCCACTCCTCCGGTCGGCTTTGAAAATGCCGGACATCGTCATTTCGGCGCTCGGCGGGGCGATCCTCGCCGTGACTGTTTATGGGGTTATCGCGAGCCTCGGGACGATTCTTTTTAAACGCACCGCGCAACAAAGCTCCCGCGTAGTCCGGTTGGTCTACGGACTGAGCGGCGCACTGGTTGGCATTTGTTTTGGGGTTTTCTTTATCTGGCTCGTATTGATCGGTATTCGGTCGGTCGGCTCCATCGCCGATGCACAAGTGCGGGTGCGGCCGAAAAGTGGAAATTCGAGCGGTCTCTCGGCGCGGTCTCGTTTGCCGGACAAAGCGCCGCCGAAACCCGCCTTCGACGCGGATTCGTTGATGACACTGCTCGCGCGCTTGAAAAATTCCGTAGAGCTCGGCGCGGTCGGTGAGGTCGTGAAAAGAACGGACGCGATGCCGTCGGGCGTATACCAAACCCTCGGCGAGATGGGCCCGGTTCTGGCCGACCCGGAAACAGCGCGCCGATTTCTCAGTTTTCCGGGCGCGCGAGAATTGAGCGAAGACCCGAAAATCGTGGCGCTTCGGAACGATCCCGAGATTGCCGAGATGATCGCACAAGGCCGCGTTTTTGAATTGCTCCGCGATCCGCGAGTCGTGGACGCGGTCAACGACCCGACGCTGGCCGAGCACGTCAAGCGTTTCGATCTGAAAAAGGCGCTGGAGTATGCGGGGAAGAAGAATTGAGGGCCTCGCACAAAGGTCACAAAGGAACGCGACGGGATGCATGAGAATGAGATTGCGAAGAAGATTCTCGACGCGGCATTTATTGTGCATACGAAACTCGGCCCAGGGTTGCTTGAATCTGTTTATGAAGTCGTTCTCGCGCACGAGTTATGGAAAGCCGGTGTTCTTGTTGAACGCCAGAAACCCATGCCCATAACTTACGATGGTATCCTTTTTGAAGAAGGTTATCGCGCCGACCTCCTCGTCGGATCGAAGGTGGTAGTGGAACTCAAGTCCGTCACCGCGCTTTCTGCAGTCCACGCCAAGCAAGTGCTAACACAATTGCGCCTAAGCGGACTAAAGCTCGGATTCCTGATCAATTTCGGTGAGGCGCATTTGAAAAACGGCATCAAGCGAATCATTAACGGACAGTTGGACGAGGAAAATCCCCCAGAGATTTCTTTGTGACCTTTGTGTTCTTTGTGTGAGGAATTCTGCTCTTGGAATGAACTATCTCACGACGATCGGACTCGAAGTTCACGTCCAGCTCAAGA
This sequence comes from Spartobacteria bacterium, assembly GCA_003169695.1. Lineage (GTDB taxonomy): Bacteria > Verrucomicrobiota > Verrucomicrobiia > Chthoniobacterales > UBA10450 > AV80. Next base: position 9,331 of record PNAS01000035.1, on the reverse strand, counting down.
CACGCTCGAAGATGTTCTGCGCTTGTCCGGTGGAATTTGGCGCGCCGCCGAATACGCACACCTGTCCGACCTGCCTGGGTTTGCCCGGCGCGCTGCCGGTGATGAATCACGAAGCGCTCAAGCTTACGGTTCTGACGGGTTTGATGCTTGGTTGCGACATCGCCTCGATCTCAAAGTTCGACCGCAAAAACTATTTCTATCCGGACCTGCCGAAGAACTATCAGATCACGCAGTACGATCTGCCGTTGTGCGAAAATGGCGCGGTGCCATTGCATGATCTGGCATATCCCAAGGACGCCCAGAAAAGTATCGTGGCCTCGGGCAAAGAGGTGCGCCTCGTCCGCATTCATCTGGAGGAAGACGTCGCGAAAAGTTTCCATTTGGCAAGCAGCACCGGAATCGATTTCAATCGCGCGGGGACGCCACTCATGGAGATCGTCAGCCAGCCGGACATCAATTCGCCCGACGAGGCGTTCGCGTTCCTGACAGCGCTGAAGCAAATCTTGATTTATGGCGGCGTAAGCGACGCCGACATGGAGAAGGGCCAGTTGCGGTGCGATTGCAATATTTCGGTGCGCCCGGAGAAGCAGCAGGAGCTCGGCGCGAAAGTCGAAATCAAGAATATGAACTCGATCAGCGGTGTTCGGCGCGCTTTGACCTACGAAGTTCAGCGGCAAACGCAGGCGCTGGAACGCGGGGAAAAGTTGCCACAGGAGACGCGCGGTTGGGATGATGCAACGAGCGAAACGTTTCTGATGCGGACGAAGGAATTCGCGCATGACTATCGCTATTTCGCTGATCCAGATTTGGTCCCCGTGAAAACAGAAGCGTTGCTCGATGATGTGCGTGCTCGGTTGCCCGAACTGCCGAAAGCGAAACGTGCCCGTTTTGTGCAGCAATACGATGTGAGTCCGTACGATGCGGGCGTCCTGGCGGATGATCTCGCGCTGGCCAGTTATTTTGAGACGGCCGCAAAAGACGCCGCGAAGCCGAAGCACATAGCGAACTGGATTCTGAACGATCTGCAAAGCGCGCTTGCCCGGGAAGGACGCACCATCGCCGGCTGCCCGATCCCTCCCCCAGCACTCAATGAATTGGTGAACTTGATCGACCGAGGAAAAATCAGCGGGAAGCAGGCGAAGGAAGTATTTGCGGAAATGTTCGCGAGCGGCAAGACCGCGGCGGTGATTGTCGAGGAGAAAGGAATTGAGCAGTTGAGCGACACTGCCGCGATCGAAGCACTATGCGATCAGGTGATTGTGGGTAATCCGAAGCCGGTGGCGGATTTCAAATCGGGCAATCTGACCTCGCTGAATTTTTTAAAGGGACAGGTGATGAAACTTTCGAATGGCAAAGCAAATCCGGTGATCGCTGGAGATATTTTGGAGCGAAAATTAAGGTAGGGACGTTTCTCCGAAACGTCCGACTTTTCAGCGAATCCAATTCGACAGACGGACCGGAGGTTCATCCTACCTGATGAAGATTTTGATCGCGCCGGACAAGTTCAAAAGTTCGCTTAGCGCGCGAGAAGTCGCGGAAAGCATCGCAAAAGGACTGCACGATATCCTGCCCAACGCGACGATCGACGTCGTTCCGGTGGCGGATGGCGGAGAGGGAACGGCCGATGTGATCTGCCAGGCCTGCGCCGGCGAGTGGATAGAGTGTAATTCGCACGATGCACTCGGGCGCCCGATCACGGCACGCTACGTTTGGCTGCGCGAACGGAAGATGGCGGTAATGGAGATGAGCGAAGCCGCTGGCCTGTGGCGGATCGCTCCGCACGAGCGTAATCCATTCCGCGCAAATACCTACGGCGTCGGAGAAATGCTGCTCGATGCCGCACGTCGGGAGACCAACGAGGTGGTCGTCGGTTTGGGCGGAAGCGCGACGAACGATGGCGGCTTTGGTATGGCGCGCGCTTTGGGCTTTCGTTTTCTCACCAGGGACAGCGTCGAATTGAACGGGCCAGTTTCCGATTTAGTGGGTCTCGATCAAATTTCGCGGCCGCGCGATCTTTTTCTTCCCAGTGTGATTGGCGCGGCCGACGTGAGGAATCCTTTGCTTGGGGCACGCGGCGCGACGCGAACATTTGGCCCGCAGAAAGGCGCGGCGCCAGCTCAACTTGAAGTGCTCGAAGAAGCCCTCGCGCGACTCGCCGAGGTCGTTGCGCGAGACCTGGGTTGCGATTTTCAGAAAACGGCCGGCGCTGGCGCGGCCGGTGGACTGGGGTTTGGTCTGATGAGTTTTTGCGGCGCGACCATTCGGCCGGGTTTTGGTCTCGTGGCCGAGCTGCTCGATCTCGGAGCGGCCATTCAACGGGCGGATGTGGTGATTACGGGCGAGGGCAGCCTCGATGAACAAACACTCGAAGGGAAAGCGCCAGCGAGTGTGGCGGTGCTGGCGCGGAAGCTGGGGAAACGGGTCTTCGCGATCGTCGGCTGCGCGACGGGGCGGGCAACACGCGAAGTTTTCGATGGGGTTTTTGTTCTCGCGAAGCCGCCCATCACGCGCGAAGAATCCATCACCCGGGCGGCCGAGTTACTGCGGGAACGGGCGCGAGAATTAGCCAGGACGTTATAGCGCTCATCGGCAAAAACGGGTTTCCTTATTTTTTTGCGCAGCGAATGGTATCATTCGCAAAATGGCAGAGGACCCTCCGCACACGGTTACGCCGTTTGTTTTTTCCGATCCAGCTGGGAAACGCTGGCCGCGTCTTCGCCTTGCCCTGCTCGTTGCAGGGATCGTAGTCTTTCTAGGCACGGTTCTTTTCGTCCAGACCCTTTTTGTTGCTCCGCAACTCAATCTTCCTTTTTCCCTCCGGCAATTGAAGGGACAGCTCAAGTCCCTGCAAAGAGCAAATCCTGCTGTGCAACCGCCAGTGAATTTGGCGCTCTGGCAAAAATTTGCCGCGGCGCGACTGGCGGCGAAGAAGCCTCCAGGCCCGGCGCCATCTCCTCCCGCGCACCCGCGGAAGAAATCACCAGACAACGAGGTGCGGCTCGCTTTTTACACCAACGGCGATCCGTATAGCTTTAGCTCGCTCGAACAGCACGCCAGCCAGATCACCCACCTCTGCCCGGAGTGGATGGCGATGACAAATGGATCGGGTGATTTGCAGATCGATGCGGATAGTCGGCTCCCAAAACTCACGGCCAGCAAAGGGATCGCGTTAATGCCGCTGCTCACGAACCTCGTCGGTGATACGTGGCAACCTGAAGCGGTGGAAAATCTCGCGCACAGCTCGATAGAAACGCAGGATCGTTTTATCCAGAAGGTCCTAACCATCCTGAACGACGCGAAAGCGGCTGGCGTCGTGATCGATTGGGAGCAGGTCGATCCAGCTTACAAAAAGGACATTACCGTGTTTCTGGACCGCTTTACCGACGCGCTGCATTACGATGACAAACAGCTTTGGCTTTGCGTGCAGCCCGGCCAGGACCTCGATTACATCGACTTCGAGGCGCTGTCCGACAATGTCGATCACTTCGTCGCGCTGCTTTTCGACGAGACTTCCGACATCGATGCGCCAGGTCCGCTCGGCTCGCGGCGCTGGTTCGAAGGATGGCTAAGCGTGCTCATGGATGGCGCGGAGGCCAAACAGTGGATCATCGCGCTTGGCAGCTATGGCTATGATTGGACCGGGGGCGCAAAGAAGGCCGAGCTGATTAGTTTCCCCGAAGCGATGAGTCGCGCGAGCTATGCCGAGGTCGCCGGGGTAACCGTAGCCGCACCAGACTACAATCCGTATTTCTATTACGAAGACGCGGACAAAGATCACTCGGTTTGGTTCCTCGACGTGGTGACATTCCTGAATCAACTGCGCCAGGTCCGGGAGGCGAAGGCGGGAGGAATCGCGATCTATCGACTCGGCACAGAGGATGTTTCGATTTGGGACGCGCTGAGTGTCCGTCGCGATTTCAAGATGGATGACGCGTCGCGTTCTCTCCTCGAAGTCCTGAAAGGCACCGACACAATTGCCGACGTGGGAGAGGGCGAAATCGTTTCGGTCGATGAAAGCCAATCGGACGGCCTGCGCACGCTGGCCGTGGATAAGGATGGCTATCTGACCGCGGCATATTCGAAGTTCCCGCAATTCCCGACGCTCTACCATCAGGGCGCCGGCGACCCGCATCAGGTCGCCCTCACTTTCGATGATGGACCCGATCCGAAATGGACGCCGCAGGTGCTCGACATCCTGAAAGCAGCAAACGTGAAGGCGGCATTTTTTCTTGTCGGAGTAAACGCGGAAAAGTACCCCGGACTCGTTAGGCGGATCGTTGCGGAAGGCCACGAAATCGGAAATCATACCTATTACCACCCGAATCTCGCGCTTTGCTGGCCCGAGCACGTCCGGCTGGAGCTCAATGCGACGCAGCTCCTGCTCGAAACGATTACCGGACGCTCGACGACACTTTTCCGGCCGCCTTACGCCGCGGACACCAGTCCTTCGCAAATCAGTGAGCTGACTCCACTGCAAATTGCCCAGGATCTCGGTTACCTCGTCGTGCTGGAGAACATCGACCCGCAGGATTGGGCGCAACCAGGAGCCGACGTCATCCTGCAACGCATAAAACAGCAGCGCTACGATGGCAGCATTATTTTGCTGCACGACGCCGGTGGCGACCGGAAGGAGACCATCGAGGCTCTGCCGCGAATCCTCGATTATCTCCACACACGCGGCGATTCAATCGTGTCGCTGAGCACGCTGCTTGGCACGACGCGCGATGCCTTAATGCCTCCAATACAAACGAAGGGGCGATCGCTGAACCATTTCGTGTCTGGAGCCGGATTCACGATTTTTCATGCCGCGGAAGAATTTCTTTGGGCGTTTATGATTGTCGCAACGGCCCTTGTCGTGTTGCGAACGCTTACCGTAATCTGGCTGGCCGCGCGTTTCCGTCGCAACTGGTCGGGAAGTTTTGCGGAGCCGATCAGCGTAATCGTGGCTGCGTATAACGAGGGAAAGGTGATCGCAGAGACCCTGCGTGCGGTCCTCGCAACGGATTATGCGGGCGAGGTGGAAGTGATCGTCGTCGATGATGGCTCGCAAGATCAGACGGCCGCTGAAGTGGAAGCCGTGACGGCGAATGATCCGCGCGTTCGTTTATTGCGCCAGGAAAACCGGGGGAAAGCGCGCGCGCTCCAAAGGGGTCTGGCCGCGATCCGCACCGGCATTGTCGTCTTTCTCGACGCGGATACACATTGCCAGCGCGACACGCTCCGCTGTCTCGTTCAGCCTTTCGCCGATGAGCACGTGGGCGCGGTTTCGGGTCACGCGAAAGTCGGAAATCTCCGGACGTTCATCGCGAAGTGTCAGGCGCTCGAATACACCTGTGGATTCAATCTCGATCGCCGCGCCTATACGCGTTGGAATTGCATGACAGTTGTCCCCGGAGCGATCAGCGCGATTCGAAAGTCGGCCATTGACGCCGCCGGTGGCCTCAGTCTTGAAACGCTGGCCGAAGACACCGATCTGACGCTGGCGCTGCACAAGCGAAGCCAGAAAATTGTTTACGTGCCGGAAGCAATCGCCTGGACAGAAGCACCCGAGACCGTTCGCACGCTCGCGCGCCAGCGTTTTCGTTGGGCCTACGGCACGCTGCAATGTCTTTGGAAACATCGCGACATGGTATTCAATTGGAAGTATCGCGCGCTCGGGTGGTTTAGCTTGCCGAGCGTTTGGTTTTTCCAAATCATTCTCGTCGCGATCACGCCCATGGTTGATCTCTTCCTGCTGGCGTCCCTTCCCTTTGGCGCATGGCGCGCGGTTCTGCCCTTCGTGATCGCATTTCTCAGCATGGACGTGCTGCTCGCGACGCTTGCTTGCATTTTGGAACGCGAGTCCGTGCTGCGCGCGTGGCGTATTCTGCCGATGCGATTGATCTACCGGCCGCTGTTGAGCTACGTAGTCTGGAAAGCAATCCTCCGTGCCGTGAAAGGCGCCTTTGTCAGCTGGGGGAAACTCGAACGAACGGCCTCTGTGCCAGTGCAGGTGTGAGATTGGCGTCGCGTCAATCGTTCGCGACTGCGGTGCGATTCGGGAGCGGAGCCATTTCGCTTCTGACCGCCGTTATTCTGATTTGCGGGGACGTGGGCTGCAAAAAGGCTACGAAATCCGTTCCACCGGATCCGAACGGGCCGGTCGAAGTTATCCTGCCGGAGCGCGGCGTCTACACGGGCGCGTTCATGGATTTCGGGGACGCGGAAGACGAAGTCACTCTTGAGATGATCGGGGAATTCGAGGACATGGTCGGCAAACATCAGGCGATCATCGCCTCGTCGAGCTATTGGGGTGAGCAAAGTTTTCCAACCGCGAACCTGAATGTGATCTGGCGTCACGGCTCGTTGCCGCTCGTTTTTTGGTCGCCGTGGGATCGGCCTTACGAACAAAATCGCGGTCCCGATAAGTTTAGCCTCGACGCCATCATCGAGGGAAAATGGGATGCGTACATCGACGAATGGGGCGACGCAGCGCGCCAGTTTGGCAAGCCGATGATCGTCGCGTTTGGGAATGAAATGAATGGCGACTGGTTTCCATGGTCGGGCTGGTTTTATGGTGCGAACGAATTAGTCGGTGGTGTGCCGGAGCGGTGGGTGGGTCCGGAGCGTTTCAAGAAAGCCTATCGTCACGTGGTCGATTGCGTTCGGGGGCGCGGCGCGGCGAACATCAAATGGATGTTTCACACAAACAATTACTCGTATCCGCTCGATACCTGGAACTTCGCAGCGGCGTATTACCCGGGGCCAGATTACGTCGATTGGCTCGGACTTAGCGTTTATGGCCAGCAGTTCAAAGACGAACCGTGGGCGGACGTCCCATCGCTGGTCGATTGGCCCTACGAAGAAATGTCGCGGCTTGATCCGAAGACACCGATCATGATTGCGGAATGGGCGACCGGCGAGTTCCCGCATTCCGGCAACAAAAGCGCCTGGATCCAGGAAGGTCTCGATCTTTTTCGGACGCATTATCCCCGCGTCAAAGCAGCAATCTATTGGCACGAGCGCTGGCAGAATTTGGATCAAACTTACAGCAACCTGCGCGTCAACTCGTCGGTGGAATCGCTCAACGCCTATCGGAACGGCGTCGCCCATCCGGACTGGGTGGGAAATTTGATTCTGCGTCCGCTGGCAGAAAAACGATAGACCGCGGTCTGGCGTGATTTGCTCTTGGTGGATCGAGCGCTCCGCGCTCGATGGTAGGGTCGCCCGGAGAGCTTTCGAGTCGATTGATAGACATCGCGCGACGGAGCGCACGATCCACCTATCCGTTTCGAATTACTCCGCGCGCAACGCGATCATGGGATCGACCCGAGTCGCGCGCCGCGCCGGTAACCAGCAGGCGAGAAGAGCCACCGCTGCGAGGAGAAATGTGACGCCCAGAAACGTAACGGGATCTGATGCGCTCACGCCATACAACACGCTCTTCAACAGCCGAGTCGCGCCGAAAGCGATTGCGAGCCCGATGATGGAGCCAATGAGTGCGAGGGTCATTCCCTGCCGCAAAATGAGACTGCGCACGTTCCCGGACTGCGCCCCGAGCGCCATGCGCAACCCGATCTCGCGAGTGCGGCCCGCGACGACGTAAGACATCACGCCATAAATGCCGACCGCCGCAAGCACGAGTGCGAGCACGCCAAAGCTTCCGAGCGCGCCCGCCGCCACTCGCGCCGGGAAAAGTGGAATCTTCATGTGTTCGGTCAGCGTCTTTACTTCGTAGAGCGGCAGCGTCGGGTCCAGACTTCGCAGCTCGCGCTGCATCTCGGCGAGCGCGGTCCGCGGATCGCCTTTCGTGCGCGCGACCAGGCTGACCGTTGTGTTGTAATCGCGCAGTTGCGGCCGGAACAGCGCTGGCTTCGGTTCCTCTCCCAAACTGTTGTATTTTCCGTCTCCGCAGACGCCGATGATTTCCCAGAAAGGCTTATCAGGTCCGCTGAAATTGAAGCGCTTGCCGATCGCCTCCTGCCCCGGGAAGAATCGGCGCGCGAACGTTTCGTTTACGATCGCTAAACGCATTTCCGTCTTGTCTTCCAGTTCGGTGAAATCACGCCCGCGCAGGGCAATTCCCATGGTGTGAAAATAGTCCGGGCTGACGGAGGTCGGGATCGCGAGCGGGAGTTCGCTACTGCTCGCGGGCGGTTGTCCTTCGAGATAAATCGTGCTGTTGCTGTAATTGATGCTGAGCGGAATATTGTCGGTCAAAGCGGCTGATTCGATGTCGGGCAGCGCTCTGACCCGCTCGAGCACTTGCTTTTGAAACGCGCGTCCTTTCGCTTCGTCGTATCCCTGCAAGCCGACATCGAAGGAAAGCGCGACGGCATTTTCTGGATTGAAACCTGGCCGCATCCGCTGCGCCTCCTGCAAACTGCGCACGATCAGTCCCGCACTCACGAGCAAAACCAGCGAGAGTGAGATTTGCACGACGACGAGACTGTTGCGGAGACGCGACCGGCGGAAACCGGCCATGGAAGATTCGTCTTTTAAGGCCGGCACCAGCTCAGGTTTGGAAGATTGGAGAGCGGGAATCAGACTGAAGACCAGACCCGTCAGAACCGAAAGCGCGAGGGTGAATGCGATCACGCGCCAATCGATGCGCAGATCGAAAACCAACGCGAAATCGGTGGGGAGTTTGATTGCCCTAACGAGTTGGTTGATCCACGCAGCGACCAGAATACCGCAGAGACCGCCCAGGAGAGAAAGCATGACACTCTCTGTCATCAATTGCCGGACAAGCCGCCCGCGGCTCGCGCCGACGGCAAGGCGGATGGCGATCTCTTTGCGGCGTTCGGTCGCGCGAGCGAGAAGCAAATTGGCGAGGTTGACGCAGGCCAGCAGCAAGACGAGGGCGCCTACCGCTGTGAGCACAGCCGCAAAAGCGAACACGGAGTTCCGAATGTCTGGAATGAACAAGCCGGGCGGGATTAGCTCGAGGCCGCGGCCTGCATTTTCCGCTGGATGCTCTTTTCCCAGTTCGAGGGTCACCGCCTTGAGCGACGCTTCGGCCTGCGCCTTGGTCACGCCCGGCTTGAGGCGGCCCACCACAAAGAGGTTATCGCTATCGCGCTGCTCGAGCCATTTGCTGCCCGGTTCGATCACTGGTCCCATCATCAGCGGCACCCACATTTCCGGCGCGTAGGCGACGTCGGTTCCGATGAAGCCTTTCGGCACGACTCCCACGACTGTGAAGACAACATTGTTCAGGGAGACGGTCCGTCCGACGATGGCAGGATCGGAGGCGAATCGTTTTTGCCAGCAGCCGTAACTTAAGACGACGACCGGATGCGAGCTGGGAGTCTGATCTTCTTCCGGGAGGAACCCGCGGCCGAGTGCGGGT
>PNAS01000058.1 GCA_003169695.1 Spartobacteria bacterium | reverse complement strand
CTACACCTACACCTACACCCACGCCTACCCCCACGCCTACACCCACGCCTACACCCACGCCGACACCTACGCCTACGCCTACGCCTACGCCGACTCCGACACCCACGCCGACAGCCACCCCACCCGCGGGTGACAATATCTCAACGCGTGGAGTGGTGGAGACCGGCGACGACGTGGTGATCGGCGGATTTATTATCACTGGCAGTGCACCGAGAAGAACACTAATCCGCGCGATCGGGCCCTCCCTGGTTGCTTCAGGAATTACCGACGCCTTAGCTGACCCAACGCTCGAGCTGCGCGCGTCGGATGGTTCGCTCATTAGAGCGAATGACAACTGGAAAGATACCCAACAGGCGGAGATCGAGGCGACCGGCATCCCGCCGCAGAATGATCTCGAATCAGCGATTGTCCTTACACTGGCGCCCGGAACCTATACCGCCATCGTTCGCGGCAAAAATCAAGGAACCGGCGTCTGCCTTTTGGAGATCTACGACCTTGATCGATCGATCGCCTCCAAACTAGCCAATATCAGCACACGCGCCTTTGTGCAGACGGGAGACAACGTGCTCATTGGCGGTTTCATGCTCGGTGGGGGCGGTGGCTCCAGAGAGGTCATCGTGCGTGGCCTTGGACCGTCGCTGACCCGAGCAGGCCTCAACAATGTCCTGGCAGATCCTACCCTGGAGCTGCACAACCGTGACGGGACAATAATGATCTCGAACGACAACTGGAAAGATAATGAAGCCCAAGCACACGTAATCAAGATCGCCGGCCTTGCGCCTACCGATGACCGTGAATCAGCACTCGTAGCGACTCTAGCGCCCGGACCTTACACCGCCATCGTTGCCGGCAAGAACGGCGGAATCGGCATCGGATTGGTTGAAATCTATAACCTGCAATAGAGAACTGGTTCTCTCAGCCGCTCGTTAGGTCGAGCGATCCGAGTAGCAGCTAAAAGGCGAACTGCGCGGCGAGGACCAAGCTAGGTGTAACGAGGTCGTATCTGCGCTCGCTTACCGTGGAGAAGTTGCCGATATAAGAGGCGGTCGCAGCGAGAGCCATATATTGGTTCGGTGTCCAGCTCAGCGTCGCGCCAACCGTCAGGTTAAAATCTTCTCGAGACGATCCAGACGCGTCGTGAGTGTAGTGCTGCAACTCAGGCCGGGTGAAACCCGACAACTGGATGTTTTCGCGAATGCTGTAGATGGCGGAGACATTCAGATAACCGCTGACGCGATCGGACAAGGAAGGATCCCCATGTCTCCAATAGGTGCCACCAGTCATCCCGAGATTGATCGGCGTCGTTCCAAGCCGCATCAGGTGAGTGATGCTTCCGTTCAGAAAGCCGTATCTGTAAAATTCACCAGTCGAAGCGTCGGGTGAGTAGAGGCGGGCTATCGCGTAAGAACCGATCACGTACCATGTATCGTCGCGATTCAGGTCATATTTCAAATCCAATTGCAGGCTCTGCGAATCGAAATTCAGTTCCGAGAAGCGGTCATAGCGAAACCAATTTTGGTCGAACGTCAGCGTAGGCGTGAAATTCCGGGTGGCATAGGGAACGAACGAAGCCCCCACTCTGCCATTCCAGAAGAAGGCGCTCTCGGTGTCATCCCGGACGAGGAATGCATTGCTCGAGTAGTTGAATGTTTGGCCGGTCGAAAATGTAAACATCTTCGGCCTGGGCTGACGTGAGACCACATTGATGTCTCCGAGCTCGGGATCAGTGACCTCCTCCGGCGTCTCCGGTTGTTCAAGCGTATTTTCGTTGCGCGCCTGGGCTTGTTGCTGTGTTTCTACCCGCACGTCCTGAGCGGGCGCACTTGCCACCGCCGAGAGGAAAACGCAAAGAGCTGGGACGACCAATCGATTCCGCATGAAGGTAAAGCTCATCGTCGTTGCACGATATCAGAATCTCTCAGAAGCGCTATCGATGGGGAACCTGAACGATGACCGGCGGACTGTTCTGGCCGTTCCCCAGGGAACCATTAAACACTTGCAGATGTCCGTTGTAGAAGACCCTGAGCGTAAACGAATCTGTGCGGTTCGAAGTGTTAAAACTATTCACGATGAAGCTGTAGAGGCCCGAGAGGGGGATGCCGTTAACCACGATATTCTCCACCCTGATGTTCGGCTGAACGTCGATGGTACTGCCGAGATTATCGTGATCCAGCATCGCGATCGCCCTGCCGTTATTAAACGTTATTGAAACGTTCCTGAAAGACACCTCCTGCCCGTTGGGCAGAGTGAGATGCAGATCGAGATCGGCCGACGTCGTCCAGATGAGTTGACCCCGTATGATGCCGGTGCTGCCAACGTCGAGAAAGCCGGGATTCTCGTTTCTGAGTTGAGCCACCACGTCAAGAGGAAGGTATCCAACAAAGGAAATGTAATGCGGCCGGCTGGACACCATCACGTTTGTCTTATCGATGAAGCCGCGCCGCTCGTCGGATTCGTAATCGGCCACTGCGCGGTCGAGCTCGGCCGCGTTTGGCAAAGGTGCCGTGAAGCCCTTCACGAGCGGCGAGGTTTTCAAGAATCGAGGAATATCAAACTGGGCGAAGTGCGGCGGCCCGTCGGGCCGCGCCATGAGCATGTCGCCGGGACCGAGGCGAAAAGGACTTGTGTGTTCACGGCCGCCGCTGTCGGTCCAGCGTGCTCCTCCGTGGATCTTTCCCTCCAACATACCGACGAGAGTGGTGGTTCCTTTCCCGTGCGAACGCGTGTGACCTGCTTTGCCGATTCCTTCGAGCGGGACCGTGGAGATAAAACCGGTGGAGCCGGTGATGGCGCCAGAGATTGCGCCCGAGCGGAGTTGAATCGCCCCTGAGTTAGTCGGCTTCGAGAAGAGCACCGCGCCTTGAGTGAAGTTCATCGCCCGCGCCTTGGCGTCGAAAGAGAAGATTGAATTGGAGCCCAGGCGGGCCAACGTGAGATCGGTAAACTCGAGTTCGGCGCGAGATTCCGTCCCTGTCCGCACCACGTTTTCATCGTGAATCACCGCGCCCGGCGCGGCCGAATGCGCTTCGCCCGTCAGGTTTGGCGCCAGGGTTACGACATTTACTTTCTGTCGCACCACTGCCTGCGAAAGGTCCGCTCCCGAGGCCATGCCGGCCGCGCAGAGAAGGCTCGTTATCGCAAAAAGAGGCAGCCCCCATTGGCGGGAGCGAGAGGTTGGGCTGCAAAAGGCAGCCTTCTGGCAGGTCCAGGCAATCATGCGTTGATGGCAACTTTCTACGGGCATTTAGTCAAGCCTTTTAATGTGGTAAAAGATTCGCCACGGGAAGGGGCGTCTGCTATCAGAAGCGGGTGCGCATTTTACGATCCCGCCGTCTGGTTCATGCGCTGATCGGCGCGGTTGTCTTCCTCGCCGTCGCGGGCCTCTACCGGCTGGAAAACGCCGGCCAGGGTGGACGCACCTTGACCCGCTGGGAGTACGGCTTCCGGGATACATTGACAGTAAGCGGTCGATTTAACCCGCCCGACAGCAGGCTGGTCTTCTTCGCCATAGACAGCACCTCCCTCTCTTTATCCGGGCTCGATCTGAAGACACTTTTTGCCGGCGTCCCACCTGATAGCCCTGAATATCACGCCTTGAATCTAATGGCTATGGGTTGGCCCTGGTCGCGCGAAGTTTACGGGCTCTTGAGTGAGCGCCTGCTGACTGCGGGAGCACGCGCGGTAGTCTTCGATGTCCTTCTCCCAAAGTCCGGCGTCGGCGATGAAGCATTCCAAGACGTGCTTCGCCGGTTTCCTGGCAGAATTGTTCTTGGCAGCAACTTCGTCCGGGAGACAATTGGTCCGGGCCAGGAAGCATGGGCTTTGAATCTTCCAGTCTCCACAGTAGTTCCCGACCCCTCCGCTGACGTTGGCGCAATCGGTTATGTCAATTTCTGGCCCGGATTTGATGGCGTTGTTCGGGCTGCTCAGTATCAGGCCACACTCGATCAATTGGAAGGGGGTGCTCCTCCCGCTGCGGGAGCTGTTACAGCGCCGGCGTCCCTGGCATTTCGTGCGGCTACAAAATTGGAGCCCTTCAATCTTGACCATCCATTTGAGCCCCACCTGTTTCGTTATACAGGTCCGCCTGGGACCTATACTGCCGTTCCTGTCTATCAGGTCTTCGTGCCAGATTACTGGCAGCGGAACTTCGGCAACGGGGCGGCGATCAGTGACAAGCTGGTTGTCGTAGGTTCCTACGGAAGTTGGCAGCACGACGAACACATAACTCCCTTCGGGCTAATGCCCGGGCCGGAGATCCATTTGAATTTGATCAACGCGCTCCTGCATCACGCGTTCCTTCACGAGCTGCCTCCCTGGATCGGCGACCTTCTCATCGCCTTCGCATTCATCGCGGCCTGGCTCCTGACTGTTCTCGTCAAGAAAACATGGCTGCGCCTCGCCGCTTTCGTTCTTTTGGGGGCAGGGTACCTCTTCTTGGTCAAACTCGCTTACGACCATGCCGGCGCAATCGTCCTCGCGATCCCGCCGGTCCTGGCCTTCGGCATCGCCGGCCTAATCTCCTTTGTTTATGATTTCACTCACGAGACCCTCGAAAAACTCCGCATCCGGCGCACGCTCGAGGCCTATGTGTCGAAAGATGTCGTACGCGAGGTACTCGACAACCCGGAGACTTATCTCAGCAAGCTGGGCGGTCAGCGCGAACAAGTTGCGTTGATCGTGACCGATCTGCGCGGTTTCACCACCATGTCCGAAGAGATGGACTCGACCCAGCTCGTGGCCCAACTGAACGAATACCTCTCCCTCATGGTCGACGACATCTTTTCCCGGCGTGGCTCAGTCGACAAATTCATCGGTGACGCGATCCTGGCAGTCTGGGGCCACGTCAAGAGCGAAGGTCCCGCGCAAGATATAGTTCTTGCCATTGAAGCTGCCTTGCTCATGAGGGAAAGCCTCCGCCGCTTGAACGCCGATTGGAAAAGCCGCGGCCTTCGAACCTTTGAGATGGGCTGCGGCGTTAACTTCGGTGAGGTAATTTTCGGCAACATTGGCTCGTCCAGGAAGATGGAGCCGACTGTGATCGGAGACGCCGTCAATGTGACTTCTCGCCTCGAGGGATTGACGAAAGACTACGGCCGAGACTTGCTCATTGGCGAAGCCGCCGCCGATCTTGTTGGAGATTCTTTCAGGCTGCAGTTTGTTGATCGGGTTACGATGAGGGGCAAAACGAAACCCCTCCGGATTTATTCGCTAGTTTCCCGTGGCGGCGTGACCCTCGAACCGCAAATGGCCGCCTATCTCGAGGCCTGCGAACGTGCGCAAGCCAGTTACTCCGCGGGGAGCTTGAAGGAAGCAAAAGTCCTGTTCGAAGACTGTCTCCAGTACTGGCCCGACGACGTGCTACTGCGGACGTACATCGAACGTTGCACGACGCTGCTGGAGCGGCCATCCGAAGGAGTTTGGACGGGGATCCACGTCGCGGAACACAAATAAGAGTAATTTCGCACTGGAATACGTGTTGACGCCAGGAGCGCCGGTCAAATAGCCTCTCGAAAGTTACACGCGGATCGAGGCGCACTATCTTCGATGTGGCCGTCCCAGACAGGGTGCCATGGTTTCCGGACAGCCTCTCCTCAACCTAAACAAAGAAAGAGTCTTCATGAAATTAACCGTTCCGTTTATGGCCATCGCGATGCTCGCGCTAGGCCCGTTGACATCAGCCAAAGCGCAAAGCTCTCCAGCGCGCAGTAAGGCAACTGCACCGTCCACTATATCCAAGTCGTCCACGTCGTCGACGTCACCCACGACAGCTACCTCGAGCAGCTCGTCCCCGGCATCGACATCCCCCGCTGTATCGGCGGCACCCATCGTAAGGACTGACGTTTATCATGTCCACTTCACCAAGGCCGCTCTCGGCAAGGCAACGCAGTTGGCTGACAGCCTCAAGAGACCAAACCTCCAAGACCCGATGCCGGGACATTCGCTGGTCCTGCGCCATCAGGACGGTGACTCCTGGGATTACGCAGTGATTCAACATATGGGACCCACGGCCACCGTGGAAGCAGTCCGCCCAGCCCCCTCCCCAAGCGTGCGCGACCTGAGTGACTGGCACAACGACACCTTCGTCAATGGACCATCGTGGGCGGAGTTCACCAAGGCCATGGGGATCGACGAGTCGGCGGATAAGAGCAAGACGACCGGCTCGGTCTATGTCGTTTCGGTTTATCGTCCTGCTGCCGGGCATCGCGAGCAACTGGAGAAAATGCTCGGTGCACCGCCAGCAAGCGGCGACACTTCAGTCGGCAACGTCTTGATGCAACACCTGGAAGGCGGACCCTGGACGTTCCTCACGATCGCACGTTTTGACTCCTGGCAGGAATACGGCACGAACCAGAGCAACAGCGTGGCGGCGACTTCCAAGGGCCAGGGTGGCTGGTTCCAATTGCGCGAACACACTTCGTTCCATAACGACACCCTTACCGATCGCATCTTTCCCTAAGGCAGGGCGCGCTCTCCGAGCGCGCCGACTATTGCCTCGTTTCCCAAAGAGGAGTTTGGGAAACGAGGAACGGAATGGTGAGCAGCGGAGGTGGATCGTGCGCGCCGCCGCTCGATGCCAAAATAATGACCTAACCGCCTTCGGGGCAAGAAAAACGTCTCGCGACGGAGCGCAGGGATCCACCGGCTGAACGCGGAAGAAGATCAACGTGAACTTCACTTGTCCGGCGCAGCCAACTGAAAGGCACTCGCATAGCTTGTGATATGTTCAACGTGAGGAACAAAGCCGAAGAAAGTGTTGGTATTGTGTCATCAAAACGATGTAGGGTGGGGCTTCCCCCAATGTTCGGCATCGATTCCCCGCAATCCACCGGCAGCCCTTTCCGGCTCGTTACCACGGAACGGCCCGAAATAGACGAAACAATGTTCGCCTTTAAAGACGAACATTCGTCTAATTCTCGTTAGATGGTAGGCGAGATTCATCATTTCTATCACATATACGCCGACGGCGAGTGGCGCGTACCGCTCAGAGAGCATCTTGAAGCGTTAGAAATCTCCGGCCTTAGCGCAGAAAAAGGTTTCTCATTTAATATCGGCATTGTGGGAAGCGATCAGAATATTGCCGCAGTTCGCCAATTCTTGGGGGACGGATCTATCCCGTGGAGAGAGGTTGAGGCCAGCCAAAAAGGCTGGGAACAAGTGACTCTAAGCGTACTCGCGCGCGAAAGCCATATTCTGGAGGGATTTGCCTTTTATGCTCATACAAAGGGAGCGTCCACGCCTAGTCGTTTCAACACTGCTTGGCGTCAGCGGATGACCTATTACACCGTTACACGCTGGCGAGAAGCATTGCTAAGTCTACAGACACATCATGCTTATGGCTGTCATTGGATGCTGCTGGAAGGGCGCCAGTGGCTTTTTGGCGGAAATTTTTGGTGGACTCGCATGTCCCATTTACGACTTCTTCCACCTCCGCCCACAGGCTCGCGGTATGCGGCAGAGGGATGGATCGGTCTGCTCCCGCACTACATTGCCAGCTTCAGCGCGTGTGATCCAGCCGGCCCCTTCCCCGGCAAAATCGCGCAGAACTCTGAGATAGCTCGATGAGGTTGTCCTTCACAACATCTAACCAAGCGATGCAGCGACCCGCGACCCGTCCCCGTGCTTAGCTTTGATTTGATGCAAGCGTCATCTCTGATTAGCGCGGCCGCTGATCTTGTCTCTCGTTAGATCGTCGCGCATGTTCCTCACCAAACCTATTCAAGCGCTACTCAATCCCTACGTTCTGCGTTTGCAGCGCAGCAGCGAGGTCGCCCGTTTCGACGGCATCATTCTAGCGGACACACAAGACAGCGCACTCTTCCGCAGCGCAGTTCCGGCTGCCCTCCAACTGATCAAAGACTTAGACAGCCGGCGATATCGCCGGCTGCAGCGCTACATCAAGTGGATCGTCAACTGCCCGCTTCCTTACGGAGGCGGGCAATACAACTATTCCACGCGGACCTGTCGCCTTGATTGCGAGAAGACGGCAAACGAGCCCGATCCAGAATACGCTGCAGCGGCCACTGCTAGTACATTGGTCCATGAAGCAACCCATGGCGTTCTTCGCGCTCGCGCGATCGGCTATTCGGGTCAGCTACGGTCACGCGTCGAGCGTTGTTGCGTTCGAGAGCAGAACCGGTTTCTCGCACGTCTCTCCAGTTCCCGTCCGGACATCGTAGAATTCCTTCATCGGGAGTTTAGCGAATCACATTGGCATCGATATTGGACTGCAACACACATTCAGAGTTTTTTTGATCTTGTGCGTCGTCTTCGCCGAGTATGAACGATCTAACCATGCGATGCAGCGAACGGCTACCCGCTGTGCGATCACGTTTTCCCATGACTAAACACATCCACTTCGATTCGACGCTCGCTCCCGGTAGCCGTCGCTGATCTTATTCTCGTTAGATCTACCAGCATTATTTTAATGATTACGGTCGCAAACTGCTACGACATTCAGGAAGCGCTCAGATTGCAAATGGCACTCGGGGCAGCAGACATTCCTTCGTTCATTCCAGACGAAGCGACGGCACAGAACGCACCATACTTTTTCATCGGAAGCGGGGCCGGAGTTCGGCTTCAAGTGGCGGAGGAACATTTGTCCGAGGCACAGCAAATCATCAACAATACTCGCGAGGTTCGCGACGAGGACGTTCGCGAGGAGGATAAGAGCAATCAAGATGAGGAAGAGCAGCGTTTCTAGTGCGCGTTCTTCTCCTAGTGCCGATACCACGTTGATATCTCCGGGAACTTTTCACGCGTGCAATCGTGTTGAGTTCTTCATTCATCCTCAGGACGAAGAAAGAGCTGAAAGATAGTGCAGGATGTCTGAACTTCAGTCAGCTACCCAATCGGCGCAGGCTTACCGGGAAGGCGCTGGCGCCGCGGTGTTCGGCTTTGCGCCCGAACGCTTCAGCAAATTGAACAAATCACTGTCGGTGGAAAGGATAAGAGTCGATTCCTTTGTCAGCACCTTCCGATAGGTCTCCATGCTTTTGAGAAAGCCGTAAAACTCGGCGGCCTGCGGATTTTGCGTGTAAGCACGAGCGTAAATCTCGGTCGCTTTCGCATCCGACTGTCCCCGGATTTCCTGCACCCGGCGATAGGCCGTGGACTGAATCTCGTTGAGGTCGCGTTCCTTTTGTCCGGCAATGCGCGCCGCCTCACCTTCGCCCTCCGAGCGGAAACGCTGCGCGATTTGCAGACGCTCGCTGATCATGCGCTGGTAGATCCGGCCGAGCACGTCCGGATTGTAATTCACACGCTTCAAGCGCACGTCGAGTAAATCGATGCCGAACTCCCCGAGCTTGATCGCTGCGGCCGCCTTGATTTCAGCTTCGATCTTCAATTTCCCATACGCGATCGGCGGCAGCACGCCGATTGTGCCTATGCCCACCGGCCCTGGTTTGAGGCTTTCGTCGTGGAGCGGTTTCCGGTCCTTGTCCGTACGCACGATTTCGATCAGGTCGTGTTTGGCAATGGAATTTCGGGTTTCACTGCCCAGGATGTCCTCGAGACGCGACTGCGCGCTGCGTTCATCGTGCAGACGGACAAAGTAGGTTTTGGGATCGTCGATGCGCCAGCGCGCGAAGGTATCGACGTGAATATAGGTCTTGTCTCTCGTCGGAATCGCCACCGGCAACCCGTCCCATTCCAGAAACCGTTTATCGATTCGATTCACCTCCTGGATGAAGGGCAGTTTGAAATGCAGCCCAGGGTCCGTGATCGGATCGCCCACCGGTTTGCCGAACTGGGTCACAATCACCTGCTCAGTCTGGTCGACCGCGTAGAAGCAGCCGAAAAGGCCGCGCAATAACAACAAGGCTCCGGCGATAGCAACTAACCAAAGGCATCCGCGCTTGCTCATTTGACCTCCGGCGGTTTAATCGACAGCGGCAGAATAGGCAGCAGCTGTTTCATGGAATCATCGATGATAATCTTCGGTCCCATGAACGGAAGCACGTCACCCATCGTTTCCAGATAAAGCCGCGTGCGCGTGATCTCCGGCGCCTTGATGTATTGCTCGAGCATGGCGTTAAACGACGCGACATCGCCTTCTGCTTCGTTCACGCGCTTGAACTGGTAACCTTCCGCTCCGCGAATCGTCTGGTCAGCCTGGCCTTTCGCTTTCGGGACGGCTTCGTTGTAGTCGCCGTTCGCTATGTTGATCGCGTTCTCGCGGTCTTGCTGCGCCTTATTCACTTCGTTGAACGACGCCTGGACTTCCGCCGGAGGATTCACGTTTTTCAACTGCACCTGGTCGACCCGCACGCCGAGCTTGTAGCGCTTGGCCAGTTCCTGCATCCGGGTCAACGCTGAAATCTCGATGTCCTGCCGCCCGATCGTGATCACTTCATCCACGGTCCGATCGCCGATCACTTCGCGCATAGCCGCCTCGGAAAGATCGCGCAGCGTCTGACCGGGATTGCGGACATCGAAGAGATACTCTTTCGGATCGTCGATCCGGTATTGGACCACCCATTCCACCAGGGCCGCATTCAAATCGCCCGTCACCATCGATTTTTCTTCGAGCTGTTCCTGGCCCGGTTGATCCGGATTGGAATACCCCGAAGTGTAGAATCCAAACTCAAGCTTCAATTGCCGGCGCGTTGGCAGGACGCTCACTTCGTCGATCCCGAGCGGCAATTTGAAGTGCAAGCCCGGTTCCACGGTTTTCAGAAATTTTCCGAACCGAAGGACCACTCCCTCCGACTCCGCTGCCACCGTGTAATAGGAAGTCCAGAGGATGATCAGGGCCGTCGCCACCACAAGCGCAGCGCCAATCAGCCGCAGGGGCGGCCGCGGCAAATTGAGATTTATGACAGCGGGCGGTTGATTCATGATCGATACGCATTCACGCAAAAACCAGTCCGGATCTCGCGAGCGGCTCTCAACTTAGCCTGAACGGGGCAGACGAGAAGCGGAAAATTTGCCTAAACGGACTGCGCACCCCTCGGACCGCGGCTCCGAACTTTAGTGCTTGAAACTTGACCGGGTTTTCCCATACTCCGATTTGACTGAAATCCTACCCTCCCCCGAAATGATCGCTCCCCCTGAGCTGCCGGTATCTAGCCCCAAATTATTGGATCGAGTTCGCTGGCATTTGCGGGTCAAGCATTACAGCATCCGCACCGAACAAGCTTACGTTGATTGGATTCGCCGTTTCATTCTCTTTCACGGAAAACGCCATCCTGACATCATGGGCGAAGAGGAAATCGCCGCTTTCCTTACTCACCTTGCGGTCCAACGCCACGTCGCTGCCTCCACTCAAAACCAGGCACTCTGCGCGTTGCTCTTTCTTTATAACCAGGTGCTCGAGCGAAAGCTCGATTTCATGGAGAAGATCGAGCGGGTCACCCGCCCCGCGAAAATCCCGGTGGTCCTCACCCGCGACGAAGCGCACTCCGTCCTGGCCCAGCTAGATGGCGACTACCGGCTTATGGCCGAATTGCTTTACGGAAGCGGCCTGCGTCTCCTGGAATGCGCACGTTTGCGCGTGAAAGACATCGATTTCGGCTACGGCCACATCACCGTGCGCGAAGGCAAAGGAATGCACGAGCGGGTTACGCTCTTGCCCGAGCGAGTGCGGCGGCCGTTACAATTGCATCTTGAACGGGTCAAGGAACTGCACCGGCGCGACATCGCCAGCGGCGGTGGACAGGTTTACCTTCCGTTCGGACTGCGGCGAAAATACCCCAACGCAGGACGCGCCTGGGCCTGGCAATACGTATTTCCAGCCGCAAAACTCTCCACCGATCCACGCTCCCGTGAGATCCAACGCCACCACGTTTCAGAGAAAAACCTCCAGAATGCCGTCAAAACGGCGATCAAGCGGCGCGCGTTGCGAAAGCGGCTAGCTGTCATACATTTCGCCACAGTTTCGCCACCCATTTGCTGGAAAACGGACAGGACATCAGGACCGTGCAGGAGTTGCTCGGCCACAAAGACGTTTCCACCACCATGATTTATACCCACGTTCTAAACAAACCCGGCTTGGGCATCCGCAGCCCGCTCGATGACGAACGGCCCCGCCTCAAACCACTACCCATTTCTGAGTTAGACGAAACTTTTTCGTCTAATTCTCGTTAGACCTCATGGCGCGCGCACACTCGACAGGCGACATTCCCGAAGACCGGCCTCTCTCCGACGGGGAGCGTTCGCTCGTGCGATGGATGTTGAAGCATGGCGAGTCTCACGCTCCTTCATTCCTTTCGCAGCTCGAGCAGGCTCGCGTCAGTAGCCGCTGCCGCTGCGGCTGCGCGAGCATCAACTTCTCGGTTGCCGGGGAGGGACCTCCAACGACAGGAATGGAAGTCCTCTCGGACTATCTCTGGGACGACGCCGAGGGACACAAGTTCGGGGCATTTGTTTTCGCGCAAGGTGGCTTGCTAGCCGGACTTGACCTTTGGTCAGTCGATGGCGTGGTGACTCCCACTTGGATTCCGAGACCGGATCAGCTGCGTTCTATGCCGTTGTCACACAATGAGGTCTAACCAATCGCTGCAGCTAACCGCTGGCCGCTTTGATGCCCCGCATTCCATTATGCAAACCCTCACATTTCAATCCACGCTCGCTCCCGCCAGCGGCAGCTGAGCTCATTCTCGTTAGACCTTAAAGCCACACGCCATGGACTACCCCAAAGAAGGCTCAACTTCACTCTACGACTACTCCGATAAGAGCATTCCTCAGGCTGGGTACGCTGCAATCGTTTACGCAGTCATTTCCACGCTGAGCACTGGTCTGGCGTGGTTTCGCGCACCCACGACACCGTGGATCGCCATTGTGATCGTCGCGCTTGTCATCGGGTTCATTTTTGGCGCACTTGCTTTCGGCATCTTCCGGAAGAGCAGAGTTGCCGTGGTCATCATGCTTGTGTTCGTCGTCGGTCTACAGCTATACACATGGTTTCTCATGCGGTCGACGTCCGGCACCATCTTGTCCGTCATTGTCGCAGGCTTTCTGTTGCGCGGTGCTAGACGGATATTCCAGTATCACGCTGAACGGGAGATGGACGCCCAAAAGGTCTAACCTGGCGATGCAGCGGACGTCTACCCGTCGTGCAACCACGTTTTCCAATGATTAAAACGCTTCCACTTCGATTGGCGCTCGCTCCCGGTGGCCGTCGCTGATCTTATTCTCGTTAGGTGATAACCCTCGGTGAGCCAGCTCAGTGAGATGCTAGCGCGTTATTTCAAAAAGCGAGACAATCCTTGGGAACTCCTTGTTATTGCGTTGTGGTTCTTCGCCCCGGGCTTGGCACTAGCCTTATACAACGGACCAGCTCTATTTCTTCGATATCGCACGCGAGCATCGTTTACTCCGATCGGCGTTCACCTGGTCGGGTGGTGGGCAATCGCGGTTGGAGCGGCGATCGCGGTCCTGTATTTTTACGCCCGGCGGACCAACCCTTCCGAACCGTCGAGTCGCCCGCTGGTCACGGTCGCGAACTGTTACGACCTAGGCGAAGCGTATAGACTGCAAATGGCGCTGGGAGTAGTAGACATTCCTTCATTCATTCCTGATGAGGCAACCGCGCAAAACGCGCCGTATATTTTCCTTGGAAGCAGTGCTGGGGTTCGCCTTCAAGTGGCGGAGGAAGACGTCTCCGAGGCGCAACGAATTATCGTCGGCAATGCGTTTCACACTCCCGAGACACTCGACGTTCCCGAGGATAATAAGAATGTTCAAGATGATGATGCGGAAGAGGAACGCTTTTAGATTCCATCAAGCGCGGCAACGATTGCTTTCCTGTCGTTTGCCTCACAGTGATACGGCCTTATCTTTTTCTCGCGATGTGTGAATCGGCCCGATATCACCTAACACCGCGCTGGAGCGAACCGCTGGCCGCTCTGTTAAGTCGCTGTGATAATATTAACGAGTCTTTCATATTTGGAATGCTCGTTTCCGCCAGCGGTCGCTCATCTTGTTCCCGTTAGGTGGTATGAGGCTCGGCACGCCAGTAACGTCGGCTTGGATGCTCCTTTGGATCATTGCCGTGATTGTCGTGAGCGTGCTCATTTACAACTGCTCCGGAAATGTCCCGTATCGCTTCCACTCGCTCCCATTGCCCGCGTCCAAATTGGCTGTTGCGCCGCGACCGATAACGCCGCGCGTGGGCCCGTTGTTGCGCGCGCTGCGCTCGATACCATCCATCGTAGGGTGCCGCGTTGCGCTTCAGTTCCCGCGACACCGTGCTGCGATGCCGCCCAAGCTCGCGCGCGATCTCCGCCGGCTTCAGTCCCACCAGTCGCAACGCCGCCAGCACGCTCCGCTCTTCCCCATCGAGTTGCCGATACTTCATCCCCATCTTCCCGCCACTCTGGGGCCCCTTCCAAACTCTTCTTTTTCCTTTCCCTCCACACGTCCGCCGTGTTGCACTTAGTTTGTGAATTCGCGGCATCTAACCAGACGATGCAGCGAACGGCTACCCGCTACGTGACCAGTTTTTCCATGACCAGAACACTTCCACTCCGATTGGCGCTTGCCGCCGAGAGCCGTCGCTGATCTTATTCTCGTTAGGCCTGCCATGCTAGCACCTAAATCACTCGAATGAACGATCAGTTCCAGCATGTAATGGTGCTTACGTCGATCATTATCGGTCTGGGCATCACGTATATCCTCATTGGAGTGGGCTCGACGATCGAGCGGATTACCGGACATGGAGCCCCCTTGCGTCTGAGCTGGGCGCACGCTACCTGGCTGGTTACCCTGTTTGTCTGGATGGTATCCTTCTGGTGGTGGGAATTCCGGCTTTTGGCACTCGTGAAGAGCTGGACCCTGGCGCACTATTTTTTCATCATCACTTACGCCGTAATTCTCTTTCTCCTCGCCGTCCTTCTGCTCCCGCGCGAATGGGCTACGATTGATAATCTGGATGATTACTTCCTGTCCAAGCGGCGATGGTTCTATCCTCTTTATTTGATCGCCACCGTCGCGGACATTGTCGATGCTTGGCTGAAGGGAGGCTGGCCATATGTCCAGTCCAACGGTGCCGTGGTATTTGTATACTGGGCCGCCGCCCTCCCGGTGTGCGTGGTCGGTGTCCGGTCCAAAAACATTCGCATCCACACTTTTATGGCGATCATCATCTGCGTCTTGCAGTTGATCGCGCTGTTCGAGGTATTTCCCAAACTTGGCTTTTAGCCGTGAGAAGGCCTAACCATGCGATGGAGCGAACGGCCACCCGGCGCGTGTTCACATTTCGGATGACTAAATCACTTTCACTTAGATCGACGCGCGCTCTCGGTGGCCGTCGCTCATCTTGTTCTCGTTAGACCTGTGCAGGAGTGCTCTGAGCAATGAGATGACACCTTGAAAAAGCGCAAATCTTGCGCGAGCGGATGAAGTCATGAGCGATGTTTCCAATAAAGAACCGCTGCCAGCTAGCTCAGACGCGCCATGCCGGCGGCGGCGCGGTTTGGATTGGCCTCACGCGCTGGTTGAACTCGCGACTGTCGTCATTGGCATCTTAATCGCACTAGCGGTGAACAATTGGGCCCAGGCGCGACATAACGCCGCGCTGGAGGCTGACTATCTAAAGCGACTCCTCGCTGATAGCGCCGAGAACCTGGCTCTGCTGCAGGCGAGGATTGATCTCCATGCGCGCCGCGCCGACGAGTTGGCGCGCCTGAGCAGGTGGCTGACAGAGGGAACTCAACGACCGAAGGATGAGGAAGTGTCGGAAGTTCTTTGTCGTTGGTTTATTCAGCCGGCGTTGCGCGTGCGCCGCGAGACTTACGCCGAACTCGTGAGCACGGGAAATCTCGCACTGCTACGCGATCTGCCCTTGCGTACACTGCTCGAGCAGGCTCAGTCACGAGACGAAGAGGTGGTGCGGCTCGATCGCTTTAACGATATTCTCCAGCGGGTCACGGAACCCTTGAACCGACGCCGTCAATGGACAATCGGCCCCATGCCCCGCGGCGAGGTGGGCGATGTCGACTGCCGTTTTGATCTGGAGGCCATGCGCTCTGACGCGGCCATTCCTTCTGTCCTCGCCCAGCTCTATCGCGACGAGACTATAAACCGTTCTTTTCGTGAGCAGGAATTGGCCGCGGTCCGCGCCGTGCACGACCGTATACTTAAAGTGCAGTCACAGCGGAATGAAAGACCCTCAAGGTCTAACTAGGCGATGCAGCGAACCGCGGACCATCCTTATGCTATATTTGAGCGCATGCGAACGTTCAGTTTACACTCGCGCGGTCGCTGATCTTGGGTCTCGTTAGATGGTTGTGCGCGCTCCGACAAAAAAGCCTGTTGGCCAGTTCATCGAAGCGGATGCCACCGCTTCACTGCAGTCGTCTGAGCGCACCGCTCATTTTGAAGTGGCGTCTTTTCCTCGATTCTGATTCATTGTTTCTCATGAGGCGAAAGCCCCATCACTCCCAGAGTCTTCCAATTCCACCCTCATGGTGAAGCCACGTCCACCATCTAACCAGTCGCTGCAGCTAACCGCTGGCCGCTCTGATCCGTCGTATTGCGTTATGAATACATCCTCATTTCAACCGACGCTCGCTCCCGCCAGCGGTAGCTGAGCTCTGTCTCGTTAGATGTTTTCGCGCATTTCCATCGGAAACCTAATCATCGGTGTAGTTGCCTTTGTGGTGTTCGTCTACGAAGGCTGGCGCCAGATGCATCGGGCGAAGCACGTCGATCGGCTCGAACGCGAGGGCAAGATTCCGCCTGATATGGCTGCACGCATCCGAAAGAAGCCAATGAAGCTCATAGGGTGGGGCCTGATACTTTTCGGGACTCTCATCCTGCTCAAAGAAATTATTCCCTTTTGAACGATTCACAAAGATCCACGTCCACATCTAACAAATCGCTGCAGGCAACCGCTGGCCGCTCTGATGCCTCAAGCAAGATTATGAAAACACATCCGTTGCAATCCACGCTCGCTCCCGCCAGCGGCGCCTGAGCTCTGTCTCGTTAGACCGCATGACACATACTCTCACAATGAAAGGATCAAATGCCGACGCCACCCTATAAAGTGTTAGCCACCAATGACGGCTTGCTGCGCCACTCCGTCCCCGGCGAAACCCTGATCTACAAGGTAACCGGCGACGATACCAATGGAACATTGGATATCTTTGTGCTCAACATGCAGCCGAAAAGCGGGCCGCCTCTGCACATTCACCACCATCAACACGAAACGATCTATTTCTTGAAGGGCAGCCACAAAGTGCAACTCGGTGATGAGGTATTCCGCTGCGAGGCAGGCGGCTTTGTGCATATCCCGATCGGAGTGCGCCACGCCTTCATGAACATCAGTGATCACCCGAGCGAGTGCATGCTCACTTTTGCACCGGGCGGCACGGACAAGTTCTTTGAAGAGTTCGCCCCGGCCGTACGAGGTGATCATCCAGACCCGGCGAAACTAGCCCCAATTTTTGCGAAGTATGGATGGGAATTGCTCGGTCCACCGCTGTTGCCAGACTAGCGGCCTAACCAGGCACTCGAGCGAACCGCCACCCGTCGTGTGTTACACTTTAAATGATTAAAACAGTTTCAGTTGAAGCGAAGCCCCGCGACGGTGGCGGTCGCTCAGCTTGTTCTCGTTAGATGACGAAGTCACAGGATTCTGCGACGGACGACGCAAATCGCCCACGTAGCCGGAAGAAGCCCATCTTTGGCGTTGCGTCTTGGATCCTTCCGTGCGTGGCATGCCTTGTCGCATATTTCATAGTGAGAGCTGCCACCGCTGCAGATCGCGCGCGTGGAGACTGGCTCCCTGGCCTCCACGAGGTAATCGCCAGTATTCTCGTTATTGCACTGTGCGCGTTCGCATGTGGTGTCATCGCAATTTTACGGAACGAGCGTTACCGCTGGCTCGGACTTCCCCCGCTCCTAGCCGGACTTTGTGCTCTGATTTACTTTTTTCCGGATTTTCTTTCAGTGATCTTTGAATGGAAGCCATGACATCTAACCAATCGCTCCAGCTAACCGCTGGCCGCTCTGATGCCTCGCATTACATTTTGAAAACACATTCACTTCAATCCACACTCGCTCCCGCCAGCGGTAGCTGAGCTCTTTCTCGTTAGGCCCATGAAAAGCTATCTCTGTAATCTCGCGGTAGTAGCGCTGAGCTTTCGATTTGCCGTAGCCAGTGATGACCCGCCGGCTGCGGCGATTGAAAAGCTGGTGCGAGAGGCGTTGCGGCAGAAAAGGCCCGTCACGAATTACGCCAAGCCAATTGTGTCGACGTCTGAAGTCGCAGTGGGCATACACAAGGCGGTCGCCACCGGCGTATGCGGCCGAGGAAGCATTGGGCAAGAGCCCTTTCGTGCGGTGCGATCCGGTGGATTCTGGGTCGTCTATGGTGATCTGCCAAAGGGTTTCTACGGCGGTGTCCCCATCACGGTGATTCGAGCTAGTGATGGAAAGGTCATGTGGGTCACAATCTCGGGCCAATAAGCCTAACCATGCGATCCAGCGAACGCCTACCCGCCGTTTGCTCCACATTTTCCATGATTAAACCAGTCACCCTCCAATCAACGTTCGCTCCCGGCAGGCGTCGCTGATCTTATTCTCCTTAGATGCTTTTTTCGTCCACACACGCTCGGTCGCCATTAAGGAAACGGCTCATTGTCGGTGTGGTCGTATTCGCGCTCGCGTCGTTTGGTGCGTTGGTCTACAGCTACGAGCGTTATCACCGCGGACCGACAGAGAGCGTTTT
>PNAS01000025.1 GCA_003169695.1 Spartobacteria bacterium | reverse complement strand
CTTCTGCTTGTTGGTTAATGCCGGCAGTCGTTAGGTTCTTTCTGACCAACTGTCGGCAAATTGTTATAATTGATCGCCGGTTGCCACCGGCTGCTGACGCTGCTGCAAAACTTCGATTAGCTCGTCGGCGTACCTTACCGCGCGGCCTGCGACGGAGTTAGTTCCTTTGTCACCCGCGCTCAGCAGCCCCTCGGCCATCCGAATCGCGAAGTATTCGCGCTTGGTGAGACCCAAAAGATTCGGGTCATCCCCATTCTTCGGAAATGCTGGAGCACCGGGTTCGGTTTTCATGTTGTTTGAGCTGCCGCTTTCGTGATCTACTTCTTCTTGTCTTCGTCGACGACTTCGAACTCTGCGTCGACAACATCACCCTGGTCTTTCCGCGGACCTTCGTCCTGCGGGCGAGCTTGAGGGCCTGGACCACCGCCGGCATCAGGACCCGGCGCGGGCCCTGCCGTCGCGGCCGCTTGCTTGTAAAGATCGGCGCTGATTTCCTGGAACTTGTTTTGCAGGTCGTCATAAGTCCGCTTCATCGCGTCGGTATCGTTTTTCTCGATCGCTTCGCGGACGGCCTTGATCGCTTCTTCGACCTGCTTCCGTTTGTCTTCCGGAACCTTGTCGCCGAGATCCTTCAACTGCTTCTCGCTCTGATACGCGAGCGTATCGGCGTTGTTCTTGATCTCGATCCCTTCCTTTGCCTTCTTGTCTTCTTCGGCGTGAGTCTCCGCATCGCGTTGCATCTTCTCGACTTCTTCCTTGCTCAAGCCTGAGCTGCCGGTGATGGAAATCTTCTGTTCCTTGCCAGTGCCGAGGTCTTTCGCTGAGACATGCAGGATGCCGTTTGCGTCGATGTCGAAGGTAACTTCGATCTGCGGCGTGCCCCGCGGGGCTGGCGGGATGCCGTCAAGGTGGAAGGTGCCGAGGTTCTTGTTGTCGCGCGAGAGCGGGCGCTCACCTTGCAACACCTTGATCTCCACGCCCGGCTGGTTGTCGCTGTAGGTCGAAAAGATCTGGGACTTGCGGGTTGGAATCGTCGTATTGCGCGGGATCATCGGCGTAGCGACACCACCCGCGGTTTCGATGGCGAGTGTAAGCGGAGTTACGTCGAGGAGGAGCACATCTTTAACATCACCCTTGAGCACGCCACCCTGGATGGCCGCGCCTATGGCCACGACTTCATCGGGGTTTACTCCTTTATGCGGCTCCTTGCCGATTAACTGGCGCGCGGTCTCGATAACCTTGGGCATGCGCGTCATACCTCCGACGAGCACCAGCTCGTTAATGTCCTTCTCGGAGAGCTTCGCATCAGCGAGGCAATCCTTGACCGGTTTGATCGTGCGCTGGAAAAGCGGGTCGGTCAGCTGCTCGAGCTTTGAGCGAGTTAACTTCTTCTGGATATGCTTCGGTCCACTCGCATCGGCCGTGACGAAGGGCAAGTTGATCTCGTATTCCTGCACGGAAGAAAGAGCGATCTTGGCCTTCTCAGCTTCTTCCTTGATGCGCTGGAGCGCATCCGGCTGCTTCGAAAGATCGATGCCGCTGTCCTTCTTAAATTCATTGACGATCCAATCGACCAGCACGTTGTCCCAATCGTCGCCACCAAGGTGGGTATCGCCGTTCGTCGCCTTCACTTCGAAGACGCCGTCGCCGATTTCGAGCACGGAGATGTCAAAGGTTCCGCCGCCCAGGTCATAGACGGCGATCTTCTCGTCCTTCTTCTTGTCGAGCCCGTAAGCGAGCGAGGCCGCTGTTGGTTCGTTGATGATCCGAAGAACTTCGAGACCCGCGATCTTGCCCGCGTCTTTCGTCGCGTTTCGCTGCGAGTCATTGAAGTAAGCCGGTACCGTAACGACGGCTTGCGTGATCTTTTCGCCGAGCTTCGCTTCGGCGTCGGACTTCAGTTTCGCGAGAATCATCGCGGAGATCTCCGGTGGTGAGAACGTCTTCTTCTCCCCGTTCACTTCCACTTGCACATGCGCGTCGCCATTCGCCGCCTTCACGATTTTGTAAGGCACGCGATGCTCTTCTTCGCGGACTTCGTCGAACTTGCGGCCCATGAACCGCTTGATTGAGAAAACGGTGTTAGCAGGGTTCGTGACCGCCTGACGTTTCGCGGCCTGACCGACGAGTCGCTCGCCATTCTTCGCAAAAGCGACGATTGAAGGCGTCGTGCGTGCGCCCTCGCTGTTTTCCAAGACTACCGGGTCACCGCCCTCCATTACGGACATGCAGGAGTTGGTGGTGCCCAAATCGATACCTAAGACTTTAGCCATAAAATAAATATTCTTGCGAACGGAATCGTTCGCGCGATCTATTTAGCAATCCATATTCCGCGAGAACCTGTCACCATAAGTGTCTGCTATATTGGATGTTGCGAACTCCGGGTATTTTTTGCATTGGCTGAATAGCGCCAGTGTGGCCCAGTTTGGGTAACAGTTAAGTGTCTCACTGTCGCACATTGAAGTGGAGAGCGGCTAGCCGCCCGATCGATTCTTCTTCCCAGCATGTCCGATCCAGCGTTATCGCGATTTCACCAAACGTTCTCTGCCATTCCGGTATGTCTCCTGCTTAACTGACTGTTCGATGCAACAACCAGGCGGCTCGACACTTTCAGCCCAAAAATCGAGCGGCGACATCGTTTTCGCCTGCACGCATTGCGCGGCCTCATTCGTCGTCGACTCCGCGGCTGCCGGTATGACGTTGGATTGTCAAAAGTGCGGCAAACCGACGACCGTTCCGAATCCGGAACTCCAAGCTGCTGCCGGAAACGCCCTCAAAATTTCCGATCTCCAGCATCAACTAAAGGAGAACGAATCGCAGCGCATTGAAATTACCGGTTACATCAACCAGCTCAGCATCCAACTTCACCGCTGGCAGCTCCGTCTTCAGACCTTGAAGGAGCGCCAGCAAAAACTTCAAGCCGAGGTGGATGCGATCTGCGGCCCAACTGCCAAATGACCTCCTCTGCGGGAGAGCACGTTATTGAGCCCTAGTCGGTTGCCACAGAAGCAACATCTTCGTCTCACACGTGCTCGCGCTTACTCCGTCCGCAGTGCAGTCATCGGACTAACCCTGGTCGCGCGGCGGGCCGGGAGATAGCAGGCCAACAATGCGGCGGCCGAGAGCATGACGCTTGAAGCGAGGAGTGCGGTCGGATCAGCGGGACTGACTTCGTAGAGGATTTGCGTGAGCAGGCGCCCCGCGGCCAGCGCGAGGAGTAAACCAATGCCGAGAGCGAAACCGGTTTGCAGCGCGCCTTGTTTCATGATGAGCGAGAAGACGTCGCGCGGATGTGCGCCAAGCGCCATGCGTATACCGATCTCGCGGGTCCGGCGCGCGACTGCGTACGATTTCACTCCGTAAACTCCGACGACCGCGAGGAGCAACGCAATCACGCCGAAGATGCCGAACAGGACCGCGCCGAGCCGCACGATCCAGAGTCCAACATTTCGTTCCAGGAGGTCGGTGAACGGCGTCATGTTCAAAACAGGCAGGTCGGGATCGACGCTCCGCAGCGCCTGGCGCACAGTGGGAATCATCGCGGCCACCGCGCGCCGATCCGTGGAGGAGCAACGCACATGCAGATAGACGTTGCCGTTGTAGGCATGCGCGAGCGGCACAAAAATGCGGCGCTGCGGACCATCGTTCTGCACCTCATGCCGATGCCAGTTCACAATGCCGATCACTTCCATCTCGGCGGGCGAACCGTCGCTGGGCGCCTGTGTGTATCGGATGCGTTGACCGAGCGCGTCGCCATTCGGAAATAGTTTTGTCGCCATCTTTTCGTCGATGATCGCTACGCGGGGTGAGTCCTTATTCTCCGCCTCGGTCATCGTGAAATCCCGGCCCCGCAGAATGTGGACGCCAATTGAATCGAAATAACCGGTCGTCACTGCGGTGAAGAGACCGCCGGTTCCTGGATCAGGTGCATTCGGATCGGCCTTTGTCACCGGCGCTTGATTTGCCGGCATGATGCGGCGGCTGTTGGTGAAGTTGCCGTAGGGGACCATGGTGCCGAGGCCTGCCGCGCGCACTCCCGGCAAGGCGCGGACACGTTCGATGGCGGCAAACATCAGACGTTGCGCTTGGACGTCCGTGGTTTTTCCAAGGGTGAAATCCATCTCGGTGACAATCCCCCCCGCCGGTTCGAACCCCAGCGCCACGCCGCTCGCTGCGAGCGCACCTCGGAAGAAGAGGCCTGCGCTGAAAAGGAGCACGAGCGAGAGGGAAATCTGGGCCATCACGAGAAGATGGCGCGGCGCGAAAAAGCGATTGAATCGTCCGATGTGTGCCGGCTCACCCGCCTGTTGTTTCAGATCGTTGACCAGATCCGCGTTCGACGCTTTGAGCGCCGGCCCGAGACTGAAAAGCATGGTGGCAAAAAGACAGAAGAGAAACGTCACGGCCAGGACTGAGGCGTCAGGTTTCATGTTCAATATGATCGAGAAATTCATCGAGGTGAAGAGCGTGCTGAGGGAATGGAGAAGCAGACCGTTGCTCCACAGACTCAAGAGAAGGCCAAGCGTGCCCCCAATAATGGCGAGGAGGAGGCCTTCGCATAAGAGCTGCCGGATGATGCGCCAACGGCTTGCGCCGAGGGCCAGACGCAGGGCGATTTCCTTGGAACGCGCGGTGCCGCGGGCCAGCAGCATGTTCGCCAGGTTCAAGCTCGCGATGAGCAACACGGCCGCGGCCATCCCCATGAGAAGGGCGCCGATCACGGTCACAGGTCCGTCATCGGAAGGGGTCGTGCTGATGCTGAAACGCGAGGGCGTTTGTAGTTGCAGTTCGCGCGCGCCGCCACTCGCATCGGCCGGTTGTAGAGCGGTGAGCCGTTGCGCGAGCACGGGCAGGCGCGGCTTCGCGGAGTCTATCGTTAGGCCGGACTGCAAACGAGCGACCACATTCAGTGTGTAGTTTTTCTGCTGCGCCAGATCGTGCAGTTCCGTTGAGTCGCTGAAGGCCGATTTCAATTGTGAGTAAATACCGAGCGGCAACCAGACGTCGGGCGCGATGAGCGCGCTGATGCCGCTGAAACCTTCGGGGCTGATGCCGATCACGGTGAAGGCCTGTCCGTTCACGTAGAGGGTGCTGCCAACAAAATCAGGCCGCCCGCCCATTCGTTTCCAGAAGGCATGGCTGACCACGACGACGGGGATGTTCGCGTTTGGGCGGCATTCCTCGGCGTTGTAAAACCGGCCAAGCGCAGGCTCGACTCCCATGAGGGAGAAAAAGTTTTCGGAAGTGAGAAACGCGAAGCTGCGCCGCATCTCTTCGTCGCGGCCAATCCCGGCCAGGGCGAAATTGACGGCCGCCGCGTCGGCAAAAACATCAGTGCTCGCGCGCAACGCCTGATATTCCGCATGCGAAAATTGCCGGTAGTCGTGGTTCGCATTCTGTCGCGTCGAGAAAACATTCACGACTTCCGCGGGGCGCACCCGCACCATCGGCCGAAGCACGATGCCGTTAATGAGAGCGAAGACCGCGGAGTTTACTCCGATCGCGACCGCCAGTGTGAGAACGGCGATGACGGTGAATGCCGGAGTTTTGACAAGCTGCCGAAAAGCGAATTTGAAGTCCCGAATCATTTTGTGCCTTTCCCTTGAGATGCAGAAGGCAGTGATTTTGGATTCAGGAATCTCGCGTCGCCTTGGCGACGCAAATTGCCCTGTCCGCGTTGCTTAGTCTTCGACGGCGCCGTCCCTCTTTCGAAGATTCTGGCGAAAGGTGTAACTCGGATCGGCGGAGCGTTGCGCAGGAGCGGATTGATTAAGCGGGTCACCGTTGACCGGGGGAGCATCGGCTGCCAATCTGCGCGCATGCCGCAACGGGAGCGATATCTCTTCGTCTGTATTAACCGGCGGGATGAGGGCCACGCCAAGGGATCATGCACAGCTCGAGGCTCGGAAGACATCTACCGGGCGTTGAAAGAACAGCTCAACGCGTGCGGGCTCGCCAGGGTTGAGGCACGCGTTTGCACGTCGAGCTGCCTGGACCAATGCTCAAGCGGCGTCTGCATCCTGGTCGAGCCCGATCACTTTTTTTACGGGCGGGTCACCGTGGCGGACGTGCCCGAGATCGTCGAAGGGATTGTAAGCGGAGCGCGGGTCGAGCGGCTCGTCCTTACCTCGGAAGACCTGGCGAAAGGTTGATGCGGTTTTGCCTGACCGTCGTCACTTGCCTTTGCCTTAATTAACCTTCCTCTCCAGCAGCTTCTTCAACAGGTGCCGGTGGCAATGAGGCTCGGCTTCGGTGCAATGGCACAGCAGCGTCACAGTCTGGTTTTGCGCGAGATGTTGCAGGAGGCGCAGAGTGAATTTCTGGCCGTGGTTTTTGATTCTCGTGTTGCGACGATCGATCGCGGATCGGCCCCGGTGATGCGCCTCAATTTATGCTTGCACTCGCCAGAGCGGCTGGACATTCTTGTCCCGTTAACCACAACCTATGAAACAATCCCTTATTTGCTCCATTACAGCCCTAGTCGCCGTTGGCTTCTTGATGTCGTCATGCGCCAACAAGAAGGAATCGATGACGACGACCAATTCGAGCAGCTCGGAGACAGCGTCGACCACTAAGAAAAAGTCGACCGCGCCGGCCACGAAGAAGTCGACCACCACGACGAAGAAGTCTTCGACCAAGAAGAAGACGGAGACAGAGGCGTCGCCATCTGCTTCTCCATCAGCTACTCCCTAGCTGCCAGCTTCGCGGCACTAGGCCGCCGGACACAACATTTCGGCGAGGGCGCACCTGATCGACGGTCGCCCTCGCTGAATCGTGCTGGCCTTGTTCCTGAATGGGGATAAGGCGTTAGTTACTTGATCCAGCAGATCAAGGCGATTCCGATGCAGCGCGTGGATGACAGAGCAGCCTGTGATCACGCAGCGCGCCGGCCTCGGACGACTGCATACGCGATGAAACCGCCCAGAACCAGGGCGAGTCCGGCCCACAGGCGTATGAACGCGGGTCCCTGGGCCGACGACCACGCCAGGATAGCCTTCGCACGTTCGGTTCCAAGAAACAGGGTCGTCGCCCCCGCAATAACGGCGACGACTCCAAAAATGCGCAAGGTCTTGGGCGCGAGAGAGACCGGCGCCACCCACGCGAGGACGAGTCCGATGCCGATCCGCAGAGCCGCCGCGACGTAGATTCCGAGGGGAGTCACAAAGTATGGGCCAATCGTCATGAGACGGTCGGGCGCGAAGACACCTGTTAGGCCAATAAGAGCAATGAAGAGGGCAACGAGCAATCCAAGTAACTTCATGCGTTGTTCGCTCTCCTACCTAAATGGAAATAACCAACTCGATCTCCGCGTTCGGGACTCAGGGTGACTTAACGCGTAGTTTCTCAACCCACGCGATGATGTCCGCGGGTCGCTCGCCGCTATAGCCTTCCAGGTGACCTATCATTTTTCCGTCTGGATTAAGTAGAATCACCGTTGGGTATCCGCTCTTGTCGATGCCGTACTGATGCAGCAGGCGCTCGTTCTGTTTCGTCACCTTCTCAGGAAGAGTTTTGACTCTGGGATAATCAACCTCGACGAGCACCAGGTTCCTCTTCGCATAGCTCAGAAAGGCCGCCTTCGAGAAAACGACCTTCTTCATCTCGATGCACGGCCCGCACCAATCGGAGCCGGTGAAGTCGAGCAACACACATTTCCTTGCAGCCTTTGCGGTCGCCAGGGCCCGCTCGTAATCGGTTTGCCATTCAGATCCGCGGGCGATCGTCGTGACGAAGCTGAAAGCGATCAGAAGGCAGGGGAAACCACGCATGTTCATTCCCGATCTTGCCGAAGCGAGAACTCCCGTGGCAAGCCATTTTCCGTAGGAGAGGTCAGTGCAATTCCATCATGCTGCGAGGTGGAAGCGATCTCAGCTGCTCTAGCTCGATCAAGCCATCGTCATATTTCATTCTAAAACAGACATCGGCATCAGGCGCGACCGCCCAAAAATAAGCAGGCTTGTAGAAAGCGCAGAATTCGTATTTCGGATGGTTCTGCGGAAAGCCGCAATCATCTTTCGCGTGTGCTCCGCGCTGGCAGCACGCTCGGAGATCTGTGATCAGCTTCTGGAGCTCTGCCACACTGCGCTTTACTTCGACGCAGGCCAGGATTTGTCCCGTCGGCGACTTAACCAGAATGTCTATGCCATAAGACATTTCGTGGTCGTCCTTGAAGTCCGGCTCCATCAGAATGTGGCTCGTGAGCCAACCGCGTTTCATGATCAAAGACGAAGCTGTGGAGAGCTGACAAACGCATTCCCGAAAAAGGCGAGGAGGAGGAGGGTCACGCCAGAAGATCT
Source organism: Spartobacteria bacterium (assembly GCA_003169695.1). Lineage (GTDB taxonomy): Bacteria > Verrucomicrobiota > Verrucomicrobiia > Chthoniobacterales > UBA10450 > AV80. The sequence continues at coordinate 17,540 of PNAS01000025.1, read as the reverse complement.
GGCACATTGTCTGCCTGGTGTTTCCTTCGCTTGGAGGAAGGAGTAGGTCGCTCTGGACGTAGCTCAACTCATCAGGTCGGAACAATCCAGCTTCCAAACCCAAGAGGAAATATCTCGATTCCTCGATCCCAAGACTCGGGCTAATCCGCAGCCCGGTAAACGGGACCGGTTGGCCGATTGTTTCACACAATTCGGCAAACCTATCCTGTAACCACCGTTCCAGTTCACCCGCCCAGTCTCGCTCCATCGCTTGTTATTCGTTACTCGCCACTGCCGCCCGGTCAGTAACTCAAAGGAGGAGAAGAGCGAAACGCCAAAACCAATGCGATTAGAATTGGAACGGACACCAAAGCGGCGCGAATTCCGGACGCCAGAAGCTTACTCGGCCAGCCGATTGGGATTAACGCAAGAATGGGAGCAAAGGCTAGCAACACTGCACAGGTGGCCGGAAGCTCAGCAAAGAAATAGCCGCTCACAACCAGCGCGCCCATCAGCAACGAAAACACCGGCACGATCCCTCGGCCCAAGGCAACCTTCCGAGCGGTGAAAACCAGGCTGCCGAAAACAGCCGCGCCCAGTACCGCCGCAAATTGGCCTAGCAACATGCTGCCCGATAGCATCAAGGCGCCAAAGGTTCCCGCGCAAATAATCAGGAGAAACGCCGGCATTTCGATGGCCGTCGCAGATCGTCGTACCAGCGCATCCAGGATAACGGCGAGTAACATCATCGCGCCTGCCAGACACGCCACCCAGATACAGCCCTCGGTGAGCGACCAGCCGTATAAGAATTTTGGCTTGAGCAATAACCTCAACGCGCCCGCGGAAACCAGGGCGAAGATGACCACGCGCACCCAGGCCTTTATTGCCAGCACTCCACAAGATGCGCCGAGAACGGCTGCCGCCAGCGCAAAATAGGGCAGCCAGTTTGTCGTGTCCGTTGGTGGAAAAGACACCCAGCCCGTGATCACGACGTGCCCCGACAAATAGGCGAGGCCAATGGCCAGAGGACCGAGCGCGCCTCGCGCACGCTCCTTTCCCCAGTAGAGCGCAAAGCCGCAAACGGCCGCCGCCGCCATCATCGCCATGACGGCTGCGGGCAAAATCTGCTTGAGCAGAAACATCCGGCCTAAACGCTAAACAGGCGGGAATAGCTGCGCCTTATTGCTTAATGCCTTCAAGGCTCACGATGATGTTCACGTCGTCGCCCACCGCGCCGGCCATAAACTTCATGTCATAATCGCTCCGCTTGATCGTGAACCGGGTCTCGCCTCCGCCTCGGGTTTCACCCTGGCCGCCTTTGCCGTCGGTCCCTTTCTTAAACTCGATCGTGATTGGCTTGGTGACACCATGGATGGTGAGATCGCCGCTGACCTTGTAGCTGTCGCCAGTGCCGTCGACCTTGGTGCTCTTAAAGGTGAGGGTTGGGAATTGCTTCGCGTTAAAAAAATCAGGGCTCTTGAGGTGCTGATTGCGCTTGTCGTTATGAGTGTCGATGCTTTCCACCGGCACCGTAAGTTCCACTGAGCTTTTCGAAGGATCGGCTGCGTCGAATGTGACGGTGCCGGTAATCTCGTTGAAATGCCCGTAAAAATCGGTCACCCCGAAATGTTTCGTACTGAAGACGAGGGAAGAATGAATGGGATCGACCTTGTAGGTATCGGCGCCATGCGCGGAAAGCCCGAGCCCGAGCGAGCAGAGGATGCCGGTGAAGATAAGTTTGGATGATTTCATGTTGGTTGGTTTCTATTTCTGTCTGCGTTGAAAAACGGGAATCGGCTGTCTCTCTCCCGCCGGAACTCACCAGCGCCACGCCGCTGGAGAATTCGAGCCAGGCCGATTAGCCGTCCGCCTGATGTGATAGCGGGTTTGACTATGGTCGAGATAAGCGATTTCGGCAACGCCGCTTCTGCTTCCGCTATTTTTCACAGCGCACAATCATCGCCTGTCGTCCTGTTCCGGAGGACGGTTTACCTTGCATTATTGTAATTATAGAGTGCGTGACATCTATACCGCCGCGGGTAGCGTCCCTAAGTCAAAATTGCGTCCCCTCTAGGGTAAGGAAATTGCTGGAGAACTCTCCTATGAAAAGAAAATCCGCCTCACAATCAGCTTTCTTCAATTTGCGCCTCCTCGTCGGCTTTGTTCTTTGCCTGGCCGGCGTCTCGCTGGCGCTGCTTGCGTTTGGCATCTTCTCGGGCGCGCCCGCCCTCGCCCAGGCTTCAAAGTCCGCTGCCCTCCAAGTCGGTGTTTCGTATCACAATGATGTCTCACAGCCGATGCGCGATATGCCCTCTTCGACCAGCGCAGATGGAAGGGAAGGAACTGAGCGCGAAGCGAACGAAAACCCGAAGGTGCCTTACCGGCATACAGACAGCCCTGACCCAGTCATCCAAAGTAGCGAGGTCTCAGCGCTGAGCCTTTTGACGCCCAGCGTACCTGCTCCCATCCTCAATTTTGACGGCATCCCTTTCCCTGGCGTTGGTTGCAGCTGCGCGCCGCCCGATCCCAATGGCGCCGTGGGACAAACCCAATACGTGCAAATTGTGAATGAGGGCTATCAGGTCTTCAACAAGACTACCGGGAGTTCAGTCCTGGGACCAAAGAGCATCGCTTCCGTCTGGACCGGCTTCGGTGGTCTCTGCGAGACCATGGGGCATGGCGATCCGGTTATGCTCTATGATCACCTGGCCAATCGCTGGCTCATCAGCCAGTTCGCTGGCGTGACCGGCGGCCCGATCACCGACGAGTGTGTCGCCATTTCCACCACGGCCGATGCCACTGGCACTTACAACCGCTACGGCTTTCATCTTGGGACCAACTTTTTCGACTATCCCCACCTGAGTGTCTGGCCCGACGGCTACTACATGTCCATGAACGTGTTCAACGCCACAGGGACTGCTTATCTTGGTCCCCAGGCCTTTGCTTTCGATCGCACGAAGATGCTGGCTGGCTTACCGGCCACCTTCATCAGCCCGGTCGGACCTTTGGGCAGCTCAGTTGACCCGTTCTTGCCCGCGGATCTTGACGGGGCGACGTTGCCTCCAGCCGGCGCGCCCGACACTTTCGTGGGATTCCCGGGCCAGACATCCTCTCCGAATTACACGACGTATCACTTCCACGTGGACTTCACCACACCGGCAAATTCTACCTTTACCACCTTTGCTACTCCCGCGGCTGCTGGCTTCACGGCGCTCTGTCCCACGACCCGCGCCTGCGTCCCCCAAAAGGGGGTTTCCGCGTCAAGTAATGTCGATGGTATCGGCGACCGCCTGATGTTCCGGCTGGCTTACCGAAATTTTGGCGACCACGAATCAGTCGTGGGAAACTATACCGTGAGTGCTGGCGGGGTGGCAGGCGTGCGCTGGTTCGAGCTGCGCAACGTCACCGCCGGACCGGTGACTGTCTTTCAACAGAGCACCTACCAGCCTGATACGACCTGGCGCTGGATGGGGAGCGCAGCCATGGACGGACTGGGCAATCTCGCCCTCGGCTTTAGTGCCTCGAGTTCTACCATCAATCCTCAACTCCGCTACGCGGCGCGGCTGGCGACCGATCCAATAAACACTCTCGCTCAGGGTGAGACGCATCTGTTCGATGGCGTTGGCAGCCAGAGCGGCACGAGCAATCGCTGGGGTGATTACAGTGCGCTAAGCATCGATCCGGTGGACGACAGCACTTTCTGGTACACCAACGAATACTACTCCACGACCGCCACGTTCAACTGGCGCACGCGCATCGGCAGCTTCAAACTGACATCTGCGGTCCCAACACCAACGCCTACACCCACTCCCGCGACAACACCGACACCTACTCCCGCGGCAACACCTACACCGACTCCGGTAGCAACACCTACGCCGACCCCGACTCCGGCGGCCACACCGACGCCTACGCCCGTGGCAACGCCGACTCCCACACCAACACCGGTCCCAACGCCAACGCCGACCCCCACTCCTACACCTGCACCTAACTATTCGCTCTCGATCAGTCCATCGTCCGTGAGTGTTCCGCGCGCGGGTGGAACCGCGACCTATACTGTGACGATTACGCGCACGGGTGGATTCAGTTCGCCAGTTACTTTCACCATTAGCGGCCTTCCTTCCGGAGCAACTGGGAGTTTCACTCCCAATCCGGCCTCGGGCAGTTCTTCGACGCTCAAGGTAACGGTCAGCTCTTCCACGCGCCGTGGGACGTATCTCTTCACCGTCACCGGCAAAGGAGGGACGCCGGTTTTGACGCGGACTGCGACCGCGACGTTGGTCAAGAGCAGGAATTAGTAAACGTCAGGCGCAACGAAGCTGGCGTCCGTTAGATTGAAAGCCGGCTGCCAGTCGGCCGATCCTTTGCCCGCATCTATCGTAACGCGCGTACGATACCCGCGTCCCAATTACATTTTGGTAATGTATAAACAGCGCGTGACACCCGAGCGTTTCTGAGTCAAAATTGCTGTCCGCGTCAGGTAAGGAAATCGAAATCTGCTTATGAAAAGAAAGTCCGCTTCACAATCAGCCTTCTTCAATTTGCGCCTCCTCCTCGGCCTTGTTCTTTGCCTGGCCGGCGTCGCCCTGGCGCTGCTCGGCTTCGGCGTCCTTTCGGGCGCGCCTGCCCTGGCCCAGGCATCAAATCAATCGCGGCCCGGACCACTCCAGGTCGGTGTTTCGTATCACAACGACGTCTCGCAGGCGCTGCGCGATATGCCCTCTTCGACCGGCGCAGATGAAAGGCGGGAACGTGACCGCGAAGCGAACGAAAACCCAAAGGTGCCTTACCGGCATACAGACGGCCCTGACCCGGTCATCCAAAGTAACCACGCTTCCGCGATGGGCCTTGGGGCGCCCAACATACCCGCCCCGATCCTCAACTTTGACGGCATCCCTTTCCCTGGCGTTGGTTGCAACTGCGCGCCACCCGATACCAATGGCGCCGTAGGACAAACCCAATACGTGCAAATTGTGAATGAGGGCTATCAGGTCTTCAACAAAGCCACTGGGAGTTCGGTCCTGGGACCCAACAGCATCGCTTCCGTCTGGATCGGCTTCGGCGGCGCCTGCGAGACCGGCGGCTTTGGCGACCCCGTCATGCTCTACGACCATATCGCCAACCGCTGGCTCATTAGCCAATTCGCCAGTGCGACGGGCGGTACCCCGATCACCGACGAGTGCGTCGCCATTTCCACCACCGCCGACGCCACTGGCACTTACAACCGCTACGGCTTTCATCTCGGGACCAACTTTTTCGATTATCCGAAGATCAGCGTCTGGCCCGACGGCTACTACATGGCCATGAACGTGTTCAACTCAATTGGCACCGCGTTTCTCGGTCCCCAACCTTTCGCTTTCGATCGCACGAAGATGCTGGCTGGTCTGCCGGCCACCTTCATCAGCCCAGTCGGACCTTTGGGCAGCTCAGTTGACCCGTTTTTGCCTGCGGATTTAGACGGGCCGACGTTGCCTCCAGCCGGCGCGCCCGACACTTTCGTAGGATTCCCGGGCCAGACATCCTCTCCAAATTACACCACGTATCACTTCCACGTGGACTTCACCACACCGGCAAACTCGACGTTTACTACTTTTGCCACTCCCCCGGCTGCTGGCTTCACGGCGCTCTGCCCCTTGACCCGCGCCTGCGTGCCCCAAAATGGCGGCACCGGAAGCAACAGCGTGGACGGGATCGGCGACCGCTTGATGTTCCGGCTGGCCTACCGAAATTTTGGCGACCACGAATCAGTCGTGGCAAACTACAGCGTGAGTGCTGGCGGGGTGGCAGGCGTGCGCTGGTTCGAGCTGCGCAACGTGACCGCCGGACCCGTGACCGTCTTTCAAGAGAGCACCTACCAGCCTGACACGACTTGGCGCTGGATGGGCAGTGTGGCCATGGACGGACAGGGAAATCTCGCCCTCGGCTTTAGCGCCTCGAGCTCGAGCATCCATCCCCAGATCCGCTACGCGGCGCGGCTGGCGACCGATCCATTGAATACTCTAGCTCAGGGTGAAGCCCATCTGTTTGACGGCACCGGTAGCCAGCTGAGCACCGGCAACCGTTGGGGCGATTACAGTGCGATGAGCATCGACCCTGTAGACGACACCACCTTCTGGTATACCAACGAATACTACTCCTCCCCGAACGCACAATTCAACTGGCGCACGCGCATCGGCAACTTCAAACTGACATCTGCGGCACCAACACCGACACCGACGGCAACGCCGACTCCGACACCAACCCCGACGCCAACACCGGCGCCATCTCCCACACCGACCGCGACACCCACCCCCACGCCGACTCCGATACCTACGCCTACTCCTACGCCAACACCGGCCGCGACTCCAACTCCTACCCCTGGTCAGAAACCCCCTGCGCCAACAAATCTTGTAGCAACTGCGATCTCATCCAGCCAGATTAGTCTCTCGTGGACTGACAATTCAAATAACGAGACTGGTTTTCAGATTCAACGGTCTAACAACGGGGTAAACTTTACATTAATCGTTACTCTTGGCGCCAATGTCACCACATATACAGATAATGGGCGGACCGCAGCAACGACCTATTTTTACCGAGTAGGGGCGTTTAATTCTAGCGGGAACTCTGCCCCGTCCAACATTGCCAGCGCTACAACACTGCCGGCCTCTACTCCAACTCCAACTCCTGGTTTAACCCCCACGCCTACACCAACTCCAACGCCTGGTTCAACTCCAACTCCGACCGCGGCTCCGACACCTACGCCTACTGCTACGCCAACACCGGCCGCGACTCCAACTCCTACCCCTGCTCAGCCACCCGTTGCGCCGACAAATCTTGTAGCAACTGCCATCTCATCGAGCCAGATTGGTCTCTCGTGGACTGACAATTCAAATAACGAGACTGGTTTTCAGATTCAACGGTCGAGCGACGGCGTAAACTTTGCCTTAATCGCTAGTGTTGGCGCCAATGTCACCACCTTCACAGATAATGGGCGGACGGCAGCAACGACCTATTTTTATCGAGTCCGGGCGTTTAATTCTCACGGGAGCTCTGCGCCGTCCAATGTGGCAAGCGCAACGACAGCGCCTTAGCTGGCGTTGGTGGTGTTAGAGTAAATCTATCCGAGCGAAGCTCGCTAACTTCGCCCAGATGTGCAGATAAAACGGTCTGACGCCCCGCGGTGTCGGGCATTTCGACCTCTGACAGGTCGTCGCTGGTCATTCATCACTTGTCGCTGCTAAGGTCGAGACCTGTGAAACAGCGGAACAGCGGATTCTTCGGCGTCTCTCTCCCATATCTCTCGGCTTTGCCGGGACGTCCCTCGTTTGCGTTTCCGGGCTCAAGATAGTTACTAACGGTAATGGCAGAAAATAATCGACAAAGCGTGCTCTTTTGTTGTTACATAGATCGCATGTCTTTTCGCGCGCTGGATTGGGTTTACTTTTTGACGAAAAAAATCGTTGTCGCGCTAGTAATCATGGCGGCGGCACCAGCACTTGATGCCGCCGATGTTCTTACCTGGCACAATGATCGCGCACGCACCGGTCAAAATCTGGCCGAGACGGTATTGACGCCCGCGAATGTCAATCCGACGAATTTCGGAAAGCTTTTCATCGTTAGCGTCGATGGACAGGTTTTCGCGCAGCCGTTGCTGGTCTCCGGATTGAGCATTCCGGGACAAGGCGTGCACGACGTGCTCTATATTGCGACACAGCACGATAGTGTTTATGCCTGTGACGCTGATGACGGTACCGTGCTGTGGCACGTGTCGATGTTGCGGCCGGGCGAAACGACGGCGGATGTGCCGATGTGCGGCGAGATTGCACCGGAACTTGGTATCACAGCGACACCGGTAATCGATCACACGAGCGGACCGAATGGGACGATCTACGTAGAGGCAATGACCACGGATGGCGCGACGGGAAATTATTTCCAACGATTACACGCGCTCGATCTTACAACCGGGGCAGAGCAATTCGGCGGGCCCGTTGACATTGCTGCAACTTATCCCGGCACGGGCGACAACAGCGACGGCGTCAACGTGATTTTCGATCCGAAACAGTACAAGGAGCGAGCCGGCCTGGTCTTGAATGGCGACATCATCTATCTGAGCTGGACGTCGCACTGCGACATAAGGCCGTACACCGGGTGGATGATGGGTTACGACGAAACGACGCTCGCACAAGTCAAGGTTCTTAATCTCACGCCCAATGGAAATTCGGGCGCGATCTGGGCGGGGGGGGCCGCGCCCGCCGTCGACGCCGGTGGCAATATTTATGTCATGGCAGGCAACGGCTCTTTTGAGACGAGTCTCGACGAGGATGGCTTTCCGAACAAAGGCGATTACGGAAACTGCTTTGTCAAACTCTCAACGGCTAATAACACGCTGCAGGTGGCCGATTACTGGACGATGTTCAACACCATTGCTGAGTCGTTTGCGGATCTGGACCTTGGTGCTGGCGGGCCGATTTTGCTGCCCGATATGATCGATAGCAATTTGGATGTTCGACATCTCGCCGTGGGCGCAGGCAAGGATTTGCACATTTACATCGTGGATCGAGATAACATGGGAAAGTTCAACGCGGACTCTAACAGCACGATTTATCAAGATTTGCCAAGCTCGCTCGGCGGCGGCCGCGGCACCCGGGCAACGGGCGCGCCGGCTTATTTCAATGGTGTGCTTTATTTCGGGGCGGTGAACGATAATCTGCGCGCATTCACCTTCACGAATGCGCTCTTAAACGGCGTGGCGACCTCGACTAGCGCGACTACCTTCCCTTATCCGGGCACAATACCGAGCATTTCTGCGAACGGTTTGAGCAACGGGATTGTTTGGGCGCTGGAAAAGGGAACGATCGCCGTCCTCCATGCTTATGATGCGACCGATCTGACGCGTGAACTGTACAACAGCAACCAGGCCGCGAATTCGCGCGACGTGTTCGGTGCCGGCAGCAAGTTCTCCGTTCCGACGGTCGCCAATGGAAAGGTCTATGTCGCTAGCACCGCCAACTTTGTCGGTAGCACCAGCGGCAGAGTGGCAGCTTTCGGTTTGTTGAATCCAACATCAACACCTACTCCAACACCGACATCCACCCCAAACCCGACACCGACGCCGACGCCAAACCCAACGCCGACACTCACGCCAAGCCCGACACCGTCGCCAAACCCAACATCGACACCAACCCCACCACCGACTTCAACGCCGACGCCTACTCCAAGATCTACCCCGGTGGCACCGACCGGGTTGACCGCTGCCGCAGAATCGTCAGATCACATTAAGCTGTCTTGGAGCGATAATTCGAACAACGAAACGGGGTTTGGAATCCAGCGCTCAATTGATAACACCACGTTTGTGGTAGTTACAACGGTCGGTGCGAATATCACGGGGTATACCGACACGGGTCTTGCCGCCTCCACGAAGTATTATTATCGAGTCCGTGCCTCTAATTCGGTCGGCGGTTCAAATTTTTCCAACATTGCAAGCGCTACAACCCTACCGGCCTCTACCCCAACTCCGACCCCAACACCAACACCAACACCGACGCCAACACCAACACCAACACCGACGCCAACACCAACACCAACACCAACACCGACGCCAACACCAACATCGACTCCAACTCCAACATCGACTCCAACGCCAACTCCAACTCCAACTCCTACCGCTACCCCTACCCCTACCCCTACTCAGCCACCCGCTGCGCCCACAAATCTTTTAGCAACTCCAATCTCATCCAGCCAGATTGCTCTTTCGTGGACTGACAATTCAAATAACGAGAGCGGTTTTCAGATTCAACGGTCGAGCGACGGCGTAACCTTTACCTTAATCGCTACCATTGGCATCAACGTTACCACCTACACAAACAATGGGCTTACAGCAGCTACGACCTATTATTATCGACTTCGGGCGTTTAATTCTCGCGGGAACTCTGCCCTGTCCAATGTGGCAAGCGCTACAACACCGGCACACTGATGCAGAGAGTGCGGCTATTTCGCTCATCCAATCGCTAACTCGCTTCCGGCCACGCGTCGCAAATCGTCGAGCAGAATCTCCATGTCGCGGAAGGTTGTGCGGTAGTTCATTACGCATCCGCGCAAACTGAACCGCCCGCCGAGGCGCGCGTTCGAGAGGTAAGAGCTGCCGTCCCGTTGTAGCTCGATGAGCAAGCGTTCATTCAACGCATCCAGTTGCTCGTCGATGCGCACACGCTCCACTTCATCCGCGCTGGCTCGCGCACGTTTAAGTCGCGGTGGCACATAGCGGAAACAGAAGATCGAAAGCTCGACGGGCGCGAGCATCTCGAAATCTTCGCTCGCCCGCACCAGGCGTTCTAAATGTCTGGCGCAGGCCAGATCCTTTTCAATCGCTGCACCAAGCGCGCGCAAGCCGACGCCTTTCAACATCATCCAGACCTTCAGCGCGCGGAAACGGCGCGAAAGCTCCGGCCCGTAATCCCAGAAGGCGAACGCTTCCTCCGGCTCTTGCTCCAAGACGCGTGTGTACTCGGCCTCGTGCGCGAACGTGGCCCGCGCCGCTTCCGCGTCGCGATACAAGACACAACCGCAATCGACCGGCAGGTAAAGCCATTTGTGCGGATCGAGCGCGACGGAATCCGCTTCGTGCATGGCGTGGAACAGATCTCTCGCGGAATGCGCCAGCGCCGCGAAGCCGCCGTAGCTGGCATCGACGTGCATCCAGAGATTGAATCGTCGCGCGACCGCGATGACTTCCCGCAGCGGGTCGCATGCGCCGGTGTTCACCGTCCCGGCGTTTCCCACAATGCAGAATGGCAAATGTCCCGCTGCCAGGTCTTCGGTAATCTTCGTGATCAGATCGCCGACACGGATCTTGAAGCGCTCATCCACGCCGACCATGCGCACGTTGTCGCGTCCAAGGCCGAGCAGCACCGCGGCTTTGGCGACCGAATGGTGGGTTTCTTCGGAGATATAAATGCGCATCGCTTGCGGCAAAGATTGTGTGCCTTTGTTCAACAGTTCCTCCGGCGCTTTGGCCCGCCGCGCCGCGGCCAGTGCCGCCAGGTTTGCCATCGAGCCGCCGCTCACGAACAGCCCGCCGGCGTCCGCGCTGAAACCGAGGATCTGCTTGATCCAATCAATCGTCAGCCGCTCGATCTCGACCGCTGCCGGCGCCGAGCGCCAGGCGGTCAGGTTCGCGTTCAAAGTTGATGCCAGCAGATCGGCAATGGCGGCGATGGCCGTGCCGGGCGCTTGCACATAACCGAACATGCGCGGATGCCCGTTATGCCGGCTCGTTGCCACGATGACATCGTTAAAGGTCTTGAGCAGACGGTCGAAATCGACTCCTTCATCCGGTAACGCCCGATCTAATTTTTCTCGAATCTGCCGCGAGGTCGTACTCGGATAAACGCGCCGGTCTCGGATCGAATCGATATAGCTTGCCATCGCTTCGATGGCAGCGTTGCCCCATCGGCGGATCTCGTCCGCCGAAGGATCGAGCGACGAACCGGGTTCGTCACCGGAATGTACTTTATCCGTCATTGAGTTTTCTTAACCGATCTTCAGCCGGCACGCTAATGTAGCCGCATGGAGACTCCATTCACTGTAGGCGCCGTGGGTCATTTCGGACTGGCGGTGCGCGATCCGAAGAAGAGCGCGAAATGGTTCGCGAGCGCGCTGGGTCTGAAAAAGCAGTTTGAGTTCGAAGACGGCATCGCGGTCGGCAACGACAACGTCACGATTGCGCTACACAAGGGCAAACCCTCGCCGAAAACGCTCGGTCACTTGTCATTCCATTTGCCGAACATGACAGCGCTACGGAAGGCGCTTGCTCATCTCAAAAAGCACAAGGTGAAACTCGAAGATCTCGGCAATGAGATCGGTCCGGAAGCGCCCGGCTCAAAGCACATGGGCCTCTGGTTCCACGATCTTGACGGTTACAGGTGGGAGCTGAGCGTGCAAAACGCCAAGGACCTATGACTGGCGGCGCGCCCGTGGCAGTCGAAGAGCACGCTAAACGGCTTGTTGCGTTCGGCGTCTGTTTTCGAGCGGTTGATCGCCTTCGCTAATCGCCGGGCCTGGTGGTTGCCAACTGGGCCTGCGAAATTACGGCGCGAGCATCCTCCAGCTCCTGCCGCAGCTGTAGTGCCCAAGCTGTGCGCTCCTCAAATTCGCGCCGTAAATCGGCGAGAGTGGCGCGCGTCTCGAGCAACTCTTTCTCCAGCGACTGCGCCCAACCAGTTCGTTCCGCAACCCGGCTCTGGAGATTGGCGATTACCGCTCGCGCGCCAATTAATTCCTCGTCCAGCCTCCTGGCCCATGCGGTGCGATCCGCCACGTGCACTTCCAGATCGGCCAGCAGTGTTCGCGCGCGAGCCAGCTGTTCGTCCAGCCCCACTGCCCATTCGGTGCGGGATAGAGCGTCGTCGTGCAAATTGGTCAGGAAGTTCTGGACAATTTCCCTTTGCCATGCGGCGCGATCTGCTTGCGTCTTCGACGGTTCCTGATCGGTTAGCCCGGCCGGCACGTGCCCTAGGAATGGCGCTACCGCGTCGCGAAAGGTAGGATCGAAAACCACGGGCCGCCGCGCACCATAGACGTCGAGCGTATCGTCCTTGTAGCTGTTCGCCGCCCACTCCGCGTCGATCAAGTCTTCCTCCAGAAGACGCCGGACCCGGTGTGTGTGCCAGCCGTCCTCGAGCGGTTGCCAGCGACCATCACTCTTAGCGTTGCGGACAGCGGGCGTGCCGCGACACTGGATTAAAGATTTGTTCGCTTTCACAAAATGCGGCATCCGCGGAGGGACCCGGGCGAAATCGGCTGGATTTATCGGCGTGCAGCCCGATAAACACCCGGCGACGCACCGACCGCTTTTCTGAACACGCGACCCATGTGCGCCTGGTCGTGAAACCCGCACGGTGTCGTCAGGCATCCGAACGATTACTTCGGCATTCTTTCAGCAACGCCTAAATACTCCCGGCGCTGCAGCGTGATCGGAACGTTGCCGTTTTTCCAAACGAAGTCGTGGAATGCGCGGAGCTGAAACTTGTCGCCTTGTTGCATGCGCGCCTCGGCGAGAAATTTTGTAATCTGAAGTTTGCCAATTTGATAGGTGAGCGCCTGGCCGGGGCCGGTGGAGAAAGCGATTGCTTCCTACCGCGCGGTCTGGGAATCCATCGGGACTTTTTCTTCGAGATATTTTGCGGCTTGTTCGAGCGTGAATTGGCCGAGCGCGAGTTTCACGTCTACTTCCACGTGGAGCGCGCGTAGCCGCATGAAATTGTAAATGATCTCGCGCGTGTGCGGGCTGTCATCGAACAATCCGGCCTGCAACATCATTTCCTCGGCGTAAAAGCCGATTCCTTCGTTCGCGCCGGAGTCGTAGTAATGACGGCGAATTGGGTCTTCGTGTTTCCATGAGAGACAAAGTTGAAAATAATGGCCGGGGATTCCCTCGTGCACGATGATCGGCTGCGGATCCATCGCAACTCACAGACTCGCACGGCAAATCAACGCTCGCTCTCGGTGGTCGCTCATCTTATTATCGTTGATCCCAAATCATGCGCCTCGCAATCGGCATCTATGGCGTGCTCGCTCAATCAGTTTCGCAGCGAACACACGAGATCGGCATTCGGATGGCCCTCGGCGCGCAGACCCAAGGCGTCCTCAAATTGATCGTGAGGCAGGGCATGTCGTTGACGGTCATTGGCATTATTATTGGACTCCTCGGCGCGTTCGCGCTCACGCGATTGCTCGCGAGCCTGCTCTTCGGTGTCCGCGCGACTGATCCCAGCACTTTCGTCGGGATTCCGATTCTGCTCGGCTGCGTTTCCTTTTTCGCCTGCTACATCCCGGCTCGACGCGCGGCCCGGCTCGATCCGATCAAAGCCCTCGCTCGCACCTGATTCATATGAACACATTCTTTCAAGACATTCGCTACGGATTCAGGATGCTTCTTAAACACAAAGGCTTCACGGCCGTCGCCGTGCTCGCTCTCGGTCTCGGGATCGGCGCGAATACCGCGATCTTCAGCCTGGTGAATGGCGTTCTCCTCCGTCCGCTTCCGTTTCCGAACGCCGAACGCATCATCTACCTCGAAGGCAAAAATCCTGCGACGGGCATTACCGAGAGCAAAATCTCGTTTCTCGACTTTACTGATTGGTCAAAACAAACCGATCTTTTCGCGAGCACCGCCGCCTACTGGACCGGTACCGCCAACTTTGGTGCGGATGAGGCGGAGCCGGAACGCGTGCCGCGTGCCGGTGTGACGACTGGGTTCCTCTCCGTGCTCGGGGTCCAGCCTGTTCTCGGGCGAAGGTTCGTTCCCGAAGACGACAAAGGGTGGCCGCAAAGCGTCGCGATCATCAGCCACGGCTTATGGAAGCGCCGCTTCGGATCTGATCCGGCCATCGTCGGGAAACAGGTCCAGATGAGCTCAAGACCCCTCACGATCATCGGCGTGATGCCCTCGGGGTTTGAATACCCGGAGCAAACCCAAGTTTGGGTACCGACCGCGGTCAATCTCTCGGACGAACCGCGCGATAACCGCGTGTGGTCGGCAATCGCGCGTCTGAATACCGGTATCGATCTGAAGCAGGCGCAAACTCGTCTCAGCGCCATCAATGCGCAGCTCGACAAGCAGTTTCACGAGACTAACAAAGGTTGGGACGTGTTTCTGTCGACGCTCCACGAACGGCTCGTTCGCGAAGTAAAACCATCCCTCCTTGCGCTCCTGGGCGCCGTCGGATTCGTGCTGCTGATTGCCTGCGCGAACGTGGCCAATCTCCTCCTCGCCCGCAGCGCCGCGCGGCAAAAGGAAATTGCGATCCGGGCCGCGATGGGCGCGAGCCGCACGCGCGTTCTGCGGCAGATGCTGACGGAGAGCATCCTGCTCTCGGCGATCGGTGGGGTGGCGGGACTCGTCCTCAGTATTTGGCTAACCGATCTGCTGATGTCGATGTTGCCCGAAGGCGCACCGCGGCTCGAGCAGATCGGGATTGATTATCGCGTCCTGATGTTCGCTCTCGGCCTCTCGGCGCTTACCGGCATTCTCTTCGGTATCGTCCCCGCGCTTCAAGCCTCGAAGCTCGACGTCACCAGCGCATTGAAAGAAGGCGGACGCAGCGGCGAAGGACATCGGCGGACAAGTGCGCGCAGCCTCCTGTTGATCGGTGAGGTCGCCCTCTCGCTCATGCTGCTGGTCGGCGCTGGATTGCTCATTAAGAGCTTCCTACGTCTTCAGGAGGTTCGGCCGGGCTTCAATGCGCACAACGTCCTCATCGCCAACCTGGCGTTGCAGGGTCCGAAATACAAAGATGATCAGCAGTGCGTGGAATTTTTCCGGCAACTGAACGAACGGCTGGAAGTGGTGCCGGGCGTGCAAGCGGCGGGAGGCAGCGTCAGTCTTCCGCTCAACCCGAGTGGTTACGGGATTGGACGCGGGTTTATTCCGGAAGGCCGGCCGCTCACGGTGGACGAAGCGAAGGACGCGATGTTCTCCACCATCACGGGCGATTATTTTCGCGCGCTCCAAATTCCTTTGCTTTCCGGACGCACCTTCGAACCTCGCGACAATGCCGATGGCCCGAAGGTGGTAATCATCAACGAAACCATCGCGAAGCGTCACTTCGGTTCGCCCACGGCGGCCATCGGTAAGCGCCTCAGCGTCTGGTCTGCTTTCCGAGGTCAGAGGCGCGATGAGAAATTCATGCGCGAAATCGTCGGTGTGGTCGGCGACACGAAGACGGGTTCTCTAACCGGTGAGGGGGGCATGCAAATCTATGTTCCGCATGCCCAGGACGCTCATTGGAATTTCATGGGACTGGTGATTCGAACGGCCGGCGATCCGGCCGCCTTCGCTCCGACCTTGCGACGCGAAGTGCAGGCGCTCGACAAGGACCAGCCCATTTACAACGTCCGCACGATGGACGACGAGGTGATGAACTCGTTAGGCACGCGGCGCGTCTCGATGCAGCTCTTTGCGGTCTTCGCCTGCGCCGCCCTGCTCCTCGCCGCCATCGGGATTTACGGCGTGATGGCCTACTCGGTCACGCAACGCACCCACGAAATCGGCATTCGAATGGCGCTCGGCGCGCAAAAGTCCGACGTGCTTGCGCTCGTCATTCGTCAGGGCATGACGCTCACCGTGATCGGCGTCGTGGTCGGGCTCGCCGGCGCTTTCGCGCTGACCCGGCTGATCTCCAACCTTCTCTTCGGCGTCGCCGCGACCGATCCGCTAACTTTCGTCGCAATTCCCTTGTTGCTCCTTTTTGTCGCGCTGGTTGCTTGTTACCTGCCAGCGCGGCGCGCCGCGCGTCTGGACCCGACCAAAGCCCTGGCGCAGAGCTAAAACACTTATGTCAATGATCACACTCAAACACCTCGAGCGATTCTATCCTCTCGCGAAAGGGAAATTCTTTTACGTCCTGCGCGACATCAACCTGGAGGTGAACGAAGGCGACTTCGTTTCCATCATGGGGCCGTCCGGCGCCGGTGAGTCATCGCTCCTCCATGTGCTCGGAATGCACGACCATGCCTGGACCGGCGAATACTATTTTGAAGAGGCGGCTGTCCATACCTTGAAGCCCAAGGAGCGGGCCACATTACGAAACGAGCAGATGATAGTTCTGAAAGACGAACAAGAAGAGCGCGAACCCAATAAGCAGCATAACTGCTCCGCTAACGCGCAAGCCCCACACGTAAAAGCTGCTCCCGTAATATCGGACGGGAAAGAACAATTGGACCCATGGCGGTGCCCGAAGAATGTTTTGCACCGAAATATCCGACAGCTGTTTGGCATATCGAAGGTGATAGACGCCCGCATAAATGAAGGCGGCAGCTCCGATGAGCTTGATGAGAGTCAGCTCCACCATCTAACGAGACACAAGATCAGCGACCGCGAGACCTGAGAAGCGGTCAACGCAGCGGAAACATGGACGGCAAACACTCATAAAGTGGATCGCAGGCTATCTCGCGGTTCGCTGAATCGCCGGGTTAGGCCTGGGGTTCGCGTCAGCCCTTTTCATCCGCTCAATCGGTAACCCATCGTTATAATGCTAAAGTAGATCAGCATCGCTGCGAGTAACGACACGTTGAGCCAGCGCCACCTGGCGAACATCATCACAACATAGGGGCCGAGAAAGCTCAAAGGTCTCAACATCTCCCAGCGCCAGTGAAATGCCTGTTCGCCGGTCCAATTGTAGAGACTGAAGAATACGAGCCCAATAGCCAACGCACCGAACGAGACCCGGCGCGCGCGGTCATAGTAGGCGTACATGTTGACTTCGCCCGCTCCCTCCCTTACCTCGGGTAAGCACACTGCCGCGGCGATATAAAGGACGAGCAGGTTGAGCGAGCGCAGCAGGACGCGTCCATAGATGATTGTGGTCACGCCACGTCCGTTCCACTCATTCAGCCAGACGAATACCACGATCAGGAGCACGAGCGCCGCTTGCATCAAAGGCTCCAGCGCCCAACGCACTCGCCGTCCTGCCAGCACCAGCCGGTATAAGGATGACGCCATGTGCGTCAGCGCCAGCCCCAGAATCAACGCCGACAGACTAAACGTCAGTTCGAACAGAGTCATGTCGTGCTAGGCCTAACGAGAC
>PNAS01000021.1 GCA_003169695.1 Spartobacteria bacterium | reverse complement strand
GTAGATCACATCCATTTGATCGTGTCACCGTCAGCGATTCAAAATGCGGTGGAAGCCGTCAGGAGCTTGCATGCGAGCCGGTAGTTTCGGCATATGATTCGAGTCGCGATTCACATAATGCATCTAACCAGGCGATGGAGCGAACGACTGGCAGGTTTGGTTCCTTGCTCTCCCTGAAATTCCGCCCTCAAGCCGCGGCGACGCGCTCTCCTACCAGCCGCCGCTCATCTTATTCTCGTTAGGCCCCTACCCGTATGTCAGCTCAGCGAAAGGAGACAAACATGCAGTCTGTAACTCGTGCCACACTCATCATCGGTCTTGTGTTCCTCGCGGTCATGAGGACATCCGCCCGTCCGACGCAGGACCGCGTCACAATCCTTTATGACGCGTTCGGCAAACCCTCCGACATGAAAAAGGATTGGGGATACTCCGCGTTGGTCGAGTATGGCGGCAAGCGTATCCTGTTCGATACGGGCAACAATGCGGAGATCTTCGCTCAGAATGTGAAGGTCTCGGGGGTTGATCTAAAGAAGCTCGATTTCGCGGTGATCTCACACCGGCACGGGGATCACACGAGTGGTATCAATTACCTTTTGACGGTGAACCCGCAGGTGAAGATCTTCGCGCCGAAAGAGGGCTTTGGAGCAGTATTTGGCGCCTCCTCACTGCCTGAAGCCTTTTATCGGCAGGACGCCTCACTGCCGGATTATATGCGCTACTATAATGGGAGGCCGCCGCAGATGATGACCTTCGGCACGCCGTGGCCAAGCGCCCATTTTGTTCTCGTTGATGGCGTGACGGAAGCCGCACCAGGAATATCTGTGATCTCAACTGTGTCCCAGACGCCCGGGACCTTGGAGCTGCGTGAGCTCTCGCTGGCAATTGAGACACCCAAGGGACTGATCCTCGTAGTAGGATGTTCGCATCCGGGAATAGAACGGATCGTCGAGGCGGCGACGGTAGCTAACAAGCACGTCTATGCGATCGTTGGGGGACTCCACTTGGTCACAACTCCCGATCCGGAGATTGCGCGGATTGTGACTGCCTTGCATGACAAATGGAAAGTCGATCGGGTGGCACTGGGTCACTGCACAGGCGAGCCTGCGTTTGCCGCGTTTCAAAAAGCGTTCGGTGCCTCATATAGTTACGCGGGGCTTGGGAGTGTGATAGAACTCCCATAGAGTATCGATGATCCATCTGAAGCATCGCTCAGTGATACACCGATCTCACGCCGTACCACCTGCGTAGGAACGAACGCCTAACCAATCGCTGGAGCCAACCGCTGGCCGTTGTGAAGTCCACATTTTGATTTTATGAAGCAGTCCTCGATGTTTGCCACGCTCGTTCCCGCTAGCGGTGGCTCAGCTCCGTCTCGTTAGACGACCAGGGAAGCACTGATAACCTCCGATTCCATGCTGAAGAAGAACCGCTCCGCACCAATACCGCCGTAATACCCCTGCTGTACTACCCCGACGTGCGCGAAGCAGTCGAGTGGCTCACAACGGCCCTGCCATTTACCGAACGTCTCCGCAATTCCGACACTCGGTGTCAGCTCTTGCACAGCAACGGGGCCATCGTCGTCGCCAAACCCGGCGTACACGCTAACGCCGCTCCTTCGACACAGCAGAGGCCCGCGGCGCACTCCGTCATACTTCGTGTCACGGCGATCGACGAACTCTTTGGGCGCGCCAAGGCAGCCGGTGCTCGTGTTCCCGCTGAACCCGCGGATCACATGTATGGCGAACGCCAATGCTCGTTCCTCGACCCATGGGGACATGCGTGGACACTTTCGGAGACGATCTTCGATTCCGACCCAGCCGACTGGGGCGGTGAACTCCTATTCGAATAAGTGCGGTCGAAACCGGAAAGCCGAGCCATGCTCGACTGGTCGCCTAACCAGTCGCTGCAGCCAACGGTTCAGATGGCGTTGTTTTTCTCATGCCAAGCTTAGCTAGTGTGCTTTTTCGAGCAGCCACTTGCGCTCCCCTGAGCCGTGGCTGAGCTTGTGTCTCGCTATGCGGCACACAGCAACACGAAGGATAAATTGGGCATACTGGTAGCATCGAACATCTGGAGAAGGAAATTACATGACTCGAAAGCTATGGACACAGAAGCATGATTCTGGCCCCGCCGCTCGTCTTGGAGCCGCCATGGTCTATCACGATTCACGACGGCGTGTCGTATTGTTTGGCGGAACTAATTTTCCGTCGTTAATTTCCAGTGACACTTGGGAGTGGGACGGCCAATACTGGACGGAAGTGGCGGACACTGGACCAGCCGCGCGTTCCGGGCACGCGATCGCTTACGACAGAGCACGCGATCGCACTGTGATATTCGGTGGCGAGTCTAATCAGGGTAGCACAAGATTTAGCGACACGTGGACATGGGATGGAGCAGATTGGACGCAGGTCGCCGATACCGGACCGAGGCCATTCTTCCGCCACGCCATGACATACGATGGCGCCCGCCAGCAGACAGTGCTCTTCGGCGGCATCACCTCCGGCGAAACCTGGGAATGGGACGGCACGGAGTGGAAACAGGTATCCGACGACGGCCCAAGCCTGCGCGGCGGCCATGCCATGGCCTATGACAGCGTCCGACAGCGAGTGATACTATTCGGTGGACAGACGACCGTGCCTACGAATGATACATGGGAATGGGATGGCAAGCAGTGGTCCCAACGCGCCGAGTTCGGACCGCCGGGTCGCAGCGATCATGCCATGGCATGTGGTGGAAATCGGACGTTGATGTTCGGAGGAGCTGGATTTACCGACACATGGGAGTGGAACGGAGTGCGTTGGGTTCAGATTCAGGACATGGGCCCTAGCGCACGCATGTCAGCCCCCATGGCCTACGATAGCGCTCGCGGTCGTGCGGTTCTTTTTGGCGGTGGCGTTCTTGGTGTCGCGCCGGTAGGGGAGGCGCCGAGCTATCAATATTTAAGAGATACTTGGGAGCTGGCCGACTAACCCGAGTAGGCTCAACCAAATAGACCACCTGAAGGCCACATTTCTCAAGGAGCGGTTCCTCACATCGCACATTTCCAATCGGGTGCAGGCGAGCTTTCTCAAGCAACGTAGCCTAACGGATCGCCGCAACAGCCAGCCCGGCTGACCGCTCTGATTCCTCGCTTTCCTTTATGAAAACGCGTTTGTTGCAATCCATGCTCGCCCTCGCCAGCGCTAGCTGATCTTATTCTCGTTAAACCCCTTCGACTCCTGGCGCCGCTACAGGGTGAGAGCCGTGGCGCTGGTCTCAAATTCGGGGGTGTTACAAAATTGTAGTTGACATGCCAATCTGTGAACCGGTACAACCTTCGATTAAGCAACCAACCATATGTTCAAATCCAGAACCTTACTTATCTGTGTCTTAACAGTTTTTTTCGTCCTGCCATCTGTTATTACATTTGCTCAGGCGCAACCGATCATTCAAATTCTGGCCACTTTCGATTATCCCGGTACGGGAAATTCAACAACGGCGTTCGGGATTAACGAGCATGACGACATCGCGGGCAATTACGTCGATTCCGCTGGTGTGACGCGCGGTTTTGTGCGCGCTGGCAATGGCACTTTTAGTCCTCCAATTGTCGCGCCAGGAGACACCGGGAATTTTACGCGCTGCCTGGGTATCAATACTCCTGGAACTGTCGTCGGCGACTTCTTTAACGTAGCCGAGAACCGTTTCCATGGTTATTTCTTGTCGGGCGGTGCCTTTAGACAGTTTGACGTTGGGCCTACAGTCTCGACCAGCCTCGTAGGAATAAACCTTGCGGGCAACTTTGTCGGCACGTTTGGGAGCATCGCGCAGCCCAATCAGGCCTTCATAAACATTAGTGGAAGCACGATAGTGATTGCCATTCCTGGAGCCCACGACAGCAATGGAGATGGCATCAACGCTCAGAATGAAGTAGTGGGCAGCTATTCAGATAGCGGATTGGTTCTTCATGGTTTCTTCCGGACCGCGGCCGGCGCGCTGAAGTTTCCGATAGACTTTCCTGGCTCGACCGCAACCGCATTAAACGGAATCAACAATGGCGATGCGATAGTGGGAAACCACACGGACAGCACTGGAGGGGTACATGGATTATTGCTCCACAAACCAAACACGTTCGTGTCCTTTGATTATCCCGGCGCAGTCGCAACGTCCTTTAACGGCATCAACAATGCCGGGCACATCTCTGGCCGCTATACTGACGGTGCCGGCGTTCGCCACGGTTTTTTGGCTGCTGTGATCACGCCGCCGGCTGATTAGGCCGGGATCTACGTTTTGCAAGCCACGCTCGTCCTCGCCAGCGGTGGCTGATCTTGTTCTCGTTAGACCTTATGACCCCAACGAGATTCTGATCTGGTGCTACCGATTCGCTTCACCCAAGGGGATGAGAGGTAGTTAATTCAGAGCGTAAACCTCGACGACGGCCACGCCCGTCGTGCCATTCACGCCGCGGACAATGGCGGTGTAGGATGCGCCGTTGGCCGGCAGAGTAGCCACGATGGCCGATTCCAAATCGTTAGTCGGAGGTATGCCTGTTGCGATGATTTCCGCTTCCTGATCGGTGCGCCAGTTGTCGTTCGACCTGATCAGTCGGCCATTTTGATCCCGCAACTCCAACGTTGGATCCGCCAGTTTCCCAGAGACGTTCAACGATGGACCTAGCGCACGCACGAGCACATTCTGCGATGTCGGGCCAAGCACGATCGTTCCCGCGATCAACACGTTGTCGCCCGTTTGCACCAGCCCGCGCGTCGAGATATTCCCCAGCTTCGAATCAACCGTGCGATCCAGATCGTACGCTTCGACCACTAGTCGCTGCAGCCAACCCCGCCGTAAAGATTTTGCTGGCGCTCGCGATGTTTCAGATGTGAATTCTCTCATGATCAAACGCGCACTTCCTGCCGTTCTCGCCTTCCTCAGTCTTTGCCTTCCCCTGGCCGCGCAGACGAATCGTCCCGAGCAAACCGACGACGAAACGATCACGGTCGAACAGTTGCGCCGCACCGGCGCCGTGGACACCGCTTCCGCTCTGACCCTTTATCAACCGGATATCTTCAGCACGCTTTGTAGTTCAGTTCTGATTCATGGCCTCCCGGCGCTGACCCTTTTGGATGGACACCGTTTCCCTATTTGGAACGCACTGGGCCGGCCAGGAATGACGCCGTTCGATCTGTTTCCGGTTGCGTTCTTAAGCGCCGTGGAAGTGCAGAAAGTCAACGCCTCCCCGATGTATGGCACGGATTCGCCCAGCGGGGTGGTGAACTTGCGGTTGAATCGGGATTATTCCGGCGGAGAAATGGGCGTTCTCTACGGAAAATCGAGCGGCAAATTCGGCCACGAAGAAAAGCAATCGTATATCCTCAGCGGCGTCGGGGATGAGAAATTCCATATCACAGCCGGCGCGGCTTACGAGGAATCGAGCGGGCGCGCTCCGCGCCTGGGCCGTTAACGGCTGCGCATAACTTCCTCATTCTTCCTCGATTGGAAGTTCGCAATTGAATATGAACTCACGGATTCTGGGGTTGAGGGTGGCCGGCGTAATGTTCGGGCTGATGTGCCTGGCGCAACTGTTGCGCCTGGTGATACGTCCCGAAGTGCTAGTGGCGGGGCATCACGTACCACTCTGGCCCAGTGGGCTGGCGTTGGTGATTTTAGGTGGCCTGAGTCTTTGGATGTGGAAGCTCTCGCGCGCGGCGCCTTAATGAGAATTCCAGGTCTACGTCGTCTGACCGGACGACTCAGCTCCAAGGGTGTTGGAACTGACCTTGTGCCGGTTACATAAGTGATCACCCTGCTACCGAAGTCACGAGCGGCTTGGCTTCGCTGCGGAGCTATCATCGCTGTTTTGGCCGGAGCGTTGATCTATCGGAACATCCTATCGCTGTGGCAGCTTACCGAATACCGACCCAAGGACGGCGATATTGTCTTTCAGTCTCTGCCGCATATGGATTTGGTCGACGCCATAGAAGGAATCTCGAACTCACCCTGGTCGCATTGTGGAGTGGTTGTATACGAGCAGCACCGCTGGCTGGTTGTCGAGGCCATCAGCAAGGTGCGGAAGACACCTTTATCACTCTGGATCATGCGCGGCCGGAAGGGCCATTTTGAGGCATACAGAACCACCCTGGCTCTCCCAAGCGGTGATGAGCCGCTCCATGCCGCACTGAATCATTATCTGGGCCGGCCTTATGACCTTCATTACGCCCCCGGCGATGATGAAATCTATTGCTCCGAACTCGTTTATGACGCCTACCGGGATGCGTATGGCGTCAAACTCGGTGAGTGGCAGGCCCTGGGTGATCTCAACTGGAAGCCGTATGAAGGATTGATTCGATCCATGGAGCAGGGCGTCGTTCCGCTCGAGAGACCGATTATTACACCGGTGGGCCTTACCCGCTCTCCCTTGGTAAAACGTGTTTACCCAAGGAAGATGTAGTCCAAGAATGGTCCCCGACTGCGCTGCGATCGTGCTCGCCCTGGCGCGTGGCGGACCATTCTCGACTCCCTCCTCGGCGCCGCTCCAGCGCTTTCGACAAAAAGAGTGGAAACAAATTCAGCGCCGATTAGTTTTTCCGCTCCCGGCCGCGGGTTCATAACATGCGACGCTATCTTCCTTTTGCGATCATCGGCGCTGTGTGCTTGGTCGCGATCGGAAGCGGTCTGATGCTTTTTCGCTTGAAGCAGCCCCCCAGCGCTCCGATTGCTCCGATTGTTCCCGTGGTTCCGGCTCCGACTGTTCCCACTACCCAGGAGGAGGCACAAGCCGAGCCAGACGCAAAGTTGCCGCACATCCGCGGCGGCGCGAATGCGCGCGTGACGATTGAAGAGTTCGGCGATTTCCAATGCCTTCAATGCGCCGAATTGCTTCCTACGCTCGCGAAGGTGGAAGAGGATTACGGGGAGCGGCTGCGCGTTGTCTTTCGCCATAAGCCACTGCACAAGCACGAGCATGCCGTAATTGCGGCCTGCGCCGCGGAAGCCGCTGGATTACAGGGACGCTTTTGGGAAATGCACGATTTGTTATTCCAGAATTCGGCGCGCTGGACGAAAGGGATAGACACGGTCGGACCAGACGAGCATCCCTCGCTGAGATCCCAATCGAACGTCCTCGCCCTGGAGGCGGAAGTGCGGGATGTTTTCGTCAGTTATGCCGAAAGGTTAAAGCTCGATGTCGAACGCTTCAAGAAGGACATGGATAGTGATGAGGTCAAAGCGCGGGTTGAGTCCGATCGGGCACGCGCCGATGCGCTCGGTATCGACCGGACACCGACGCTCTATCTAAATGGCCGCTTGGTTCCTGCTCCGCGCCGCACTTTGGATGACCTTCGTGCTGCGATCGACGCTGAGCTGAATGGAAAAGGGAAAGAAGAGACGGCGCCGAACACCCAGACTGCGACGCCCGAACAGCCAAAATGAAAAACACCCAGCCTGCCCACGATCATCCCCAGCTGGGATTGTTTAGCCTGGCCGCCTTGTTATCGTTAGGCGGACTGGCCGATTCCATTTATCTCACGGTCACGCATTTGACCGGCGAGGATGTTACATGCATCGCATCCTCCGGCTGCTCGGAAGTGCTCTCGAGCGTGTACGCCAGCGTGGGGAAGATTCCGCTCGGAGCGTTCGGCGCTCTTGGATACTTCGTTGCTTTCAGCCTGGCAACGCTTGCTGCTTTCGGTTACCCACGCGCCCGGACCTTTCTGACAGTCGTGGTCGCAGGCATGCTCGCAACTACGCTCTGGCTGCTTTATGTGCAGGCTTTTGTTCTTCACGCCTTCTGTGACTTCTGCCTCTTATCGGCGGCCTTGACCTTATCTCTCTCCGTTATTGTCGCGGTTGGCTGCTTCCGCAAAAGAAGGCATCGAACCGCGACCGAGCAGGCGCCCTTAGTCGAATCGTAACAATCCAGGACATGCGACGCTATCTCCCTTTTGCAATCATTGGCGCTGTCTTATTGATCACCGCCGGAAGTGGACTGCTTCTTTTCCGCTCGAAGTATTCCAGCATGCCCATCAAGATTGCGGCGGGCAAACCCGGAGCAGAGCCACCACACATCCGCGGGTCCGCGAAAGCGCGCGTGACCCTGGAAGAGTTCGGCGATTTTCAATGTCCGCCTTGCGGCATTTTGGCCACGACGCTCCTGAAAGTGGAACACGACTATCGAACTAGAGTGCGCGTCATCTTCCGCGAATTTCCGCTTGGCATGCACGCACACGCGCTGACCGCGGCCTGCGCCGCGGAAGCGGCTGGATTGCAAGGACGTTTTTGGGAGATGCACGATTTGCTGTTTCAGAATTCCATGCAATGGGGCAAAGAGAGTCCCCGTCCCATGCGAGTCATACCCAACGCGGAGCCGAATGCCTCGCCAGACGAGACAGCAACGGGTGTGCGAGGAATCTTCGCCGGCTATGCGGCAACGCTTGGACTCGATGTCGAACGCTTCAAAAAAGACATGGACACTGAACAGGTAGGGGCACGTATCAAGTCGGATCAGGAACGTGCCGCTTCAATCGGGGTCGACCGGACACCTATTTTATTTATCGATGGCGTCCAGATCCCTTTTTCTTCCTTCAATGTGGATGCGCTGCACGCGGTGATCGATGCCAACCTCAGCGGAAAAGCTGTGGCGCCCAGTTCTCCGAGCCCAACGCCTGCCCAGTGAAAATAGAAGAAGCGATTCGTGGGCGATAAACCTAGCTACTCGATCGCTATCTCCTTCGGATCAAACTCAACCGTGGGATATTTCGGGTTCATTTTTCCCAGCGTGGCCACGACCGTCTCGAGCATGACGAGGTTGCGCATCCATTTGCGATCGGCCGGTACGATCCACCATGGGGCTTGCGCGGTCGCGCAGCTGTTGATCACATCGTCGTAAGCCATTTGGTAGTCATCCCACAACCGGCGCTCCTGCAAATCGGCCAGGTTGAATTTCCAAAGTTTGCGGGGCTCTTTCAGTCGAGCTTCGAGCCGGCGTTTTTGCTCTTCCTTCGAGATGTGCAGAAAAAACTTCAGCATTGTCACATCATTGTCGCTCAACAATTTCTCGAACGCGTTGATATCCGCGCAGCGCTCACGCCACGTTTCCTTCGTGATTTCGCCGTGCACCAAAGGAACGAGCACGTCTTCGTAATGCGACCGGTTCCAGAGCGCGACGGCGCCTTTTCGCGGCGCCGCCTTGTGGACGCGCCAGAGAAAATCGTGATCCCTTTCTTCGGCCGTAGGATACTTGAAATTCGTCAACTGGACGCCATTGGGGTCGAGTCCCAGGCAAAGATTCTTGATCGCGCCATCCTTACCTCCCGTGTCCATCCCCTGCACGACGATGAGCACGCTGCGCTGATGTTCGGCGTAAAGCGCTTCCTGCAGTTCGGCCAGCGTTTCCCGCAGGCGCCTGATCTTCTTCGCTGAATCCGATTTCGAGTGGCCCGCCGTTTCCGCAGGATCGATCTCCGCAAGCCGGATTTCGCGTCCAGGCTCAGCCAGCACAACGCCCTTGATCTTTCTTGGATCAGGGAGCTTTTGATCTTTTGCCTTTCCGGTCAAAGCAAGTTCATGCTAGAGGCGGTTTCGTTAACTCGCAATCTGCTTGCCCCAAGCATTGCATCGCCTGATCGAAAACGTCACCTTGACACCATGAAGCTGTATCTCCTCCGTCACGGAAAAGCGGATTGGCCCAACTGGGATCGGCCAGACGAAGAGCGCCCGCTGACAGAAGAAGGAAAGAAAGAAGTCGCTGCCGTGGCGAAGCTCTTATCACGACTGGAAATCACGCCCGTCATTCTCACCAGTCCGCTGCCGCGCGCCAGCCAGACCGCCGAGATTGCCGGCAAACATTTAAACGCAAAAGTCCACGCAGAACCGCTACTGCGTCCCGGCTTCGATGCCGCGCGACTCGGTAAACTCCTTAAGACCTTTTCCGGCAAGAGCCTCATGGTCGTTGGACACGAGCCGGATTTCACCCGCACGATTTTTCAACTCACGGGAGGGCACACAAAAATGTCCAAGGCCGGCGTAGCGCTCATCGAACTTGAGACCGGGCCGATGAAAGGCGTGTTGCGCTGGCTCGTCCCGCCAAAATTCGCGAAGGAATAATTCAAAAAGCTAACACATGTCTCTCTTCCCCTCTCCTCCATGGAATTGAGATCGTCCCCTTCGCTCATGCGCCTGATCGCGCTGCTTGTCTGCTTGCTGCCTGCGGTTGGTTTTTCAGAATCGGACGCAGCCAAAAAAAACGATCGCCACGTCGTCGTAGTCGTCTGGGACGGCATGCGTCCTGATTTCGTCACCGAGCGCAACACTCCCACGCTTTGGAAGCTCGCGGGGGAAGGCGTAACCTTTCGCCATCATCATTCGGCTTACCCGACCGCCACCGACGTCAACGGCGCCGCGCTCGCGACGGGTGTCTATCCGAACCGCACCGGTTTGCTCGCAAACCGCGAGTACCGTTCACGGATCGATCTACAAAGAGCGTTTGAAAACGGCGAGCCGGAAGTCATCAAGAAAGGAGACGAAACCAGCGGCGGAAAATATCTCGCATTGCCAACCATCGCCGAAATCGTGCGCACCGCGGGCCGGCGCACCGCGATCGCTGGCACCAAGTCGGTCGCCTTTCTTCAGGAACGTCATGCCGAATGGACAACCGCGGCATCAAACGATTCCGTCACCAAATTCGCCGCCGCGCCGATGCCTCAGAGCGTGCGTGAAGAAGCGCTGCGACTTCTCGGCCCTTTTCTTACCGAGCCAGCCAACACCGGCGACCAGCGCAACGCCTATGCCACACGCGCGCTGACCGACATTTTATGGCGCGGCGGTTTGCCTGCGTATTCGCTTCTTTGGCTGAGCGATCCCGATCTTACCCAGCACGAATATTCACCCGGCGCCGAACCTTCCATGGCCGCCATCCGAAGTTCAGACCGCAATCTCGCCGACGTTCTCGATGCACTCTCGAAGAAGAATGCGCGCGAGACCACGGATGTCCTCGTCGTTTCCGATCACGGCTTCTCCACGATTGAGCGCGGCATCGATTTCCCGGGCGAGTTACGCGCCGCCGGGTTCGACGCAGTCGCCGCCTTCGAACAGGCGCCGAAAGCCGGACAGGTCATGGTCGTCGGAAATGGCGGCACGATTCTGTTCTACGTCATCGAGCACGATCGCGCTGTCGCATCCCGGCTGGTTGAATGGCTCCAGCATTCCGATTTTGCCGGGGTGATTTTTGCGCGTGAAAAACTCGAAGGCGCCTTCCCGTTGGAATCCGTCCACGCGGATACGGCCGATGCGCCGGACGTAATGGTCGCATTGCGCTGGAATCCGAAGCCGAATCGCTACGGTATCCCCGGTCAGATCATAACCGATGCCACCCGCGGCACTGGTAAAGGCAGCCATGCCAGCCTGAGCGAATTTGACGTGCACAATACCTTGGTCGCGGCTGGTCCCGGCTTTCGTCGCGCGATGCTGACCGATCTCCCGAGCGGCAACATCGATCTCGCTCCCACCGTCCTGCACCTTCTCGGATTGGAGTCGCCGCATAAATTCGACGGGCGCGTTTTATCTGAAGCAATGATCGGTGATTTGGCGCCGCCTCGAGCCGTTACCGAAACGTTGGAGGTCGTACGCAGATTTCCTTCCGGCCAATGGCGCCAGCATTTGCGCATTTCTCGAGTAGGCGAGACCACCTACATCGATGAAGGCAACGGCGCCTTCGTCGAGCGTTGAATATAGGGAAGAGCGTATCAACCCGAGGTCGCCGCGGCGACGCGCCGAGGGACCTCGCAACCGGAGTTGATTGCGTCCTTGCTTCGAACAACCGCAATTTGCAATTGAGAGGTCCCCTCGCCCTCCGTGGCCTTGGCACAGCGAACGACGTTCCGCCAGCCGTGCCTGACTCTCTCCGCTCGACAGACGACTGGGGCAGGACATACTCGATTTCCGATTGCCACATCGACACCGCCAGCGCAGTAAGCATCCGCAGCCTGGGTGGACACAGGGAGAGTTCGTACGCGTGGCGGGAGTACCGATCGCCTTTGCCGCGGAAACCGACAAAGTCGCGAGTAACATCGATCACTTCTGGATCACGGTCGGAATGGGCCACGGCGAATCCTTGCGCATAGCACTTAGCACCCATTCGAGGCAGAACGCCGCGGCTGGTTTCGATCCGCGGGTGCGAGTCGGCGTTGTAGACTCAGCGTGGAGAGAGTTGCCCGCGCCGGGAGTGCTGGCGTGTCGAGGTCTGGATTATAGCGAGATCGAGGCGGCGGGACCGGTAACCTACGTCCATTACGAACGGCCCGCGCTGGAGGCCCTGCTCGCTGAAAAAACCAGGCGTGCCATCTTCATCGAGGCGTGGGGTGAGTTTTTCTTCCGAAATCACCCGGGCATTCACCAAGTGCACAGCCGGCGCGCAAGCTGCAGCGTATTGAGAAACTACATCGGACGCGACGGCGCCATTCGCTTTTACTTTGGCAGCGATGCGACCGCGGAAATGTTGCTCTTCAAGTATTGCGGCCAGCCTTGATCCGCCTTCAGGCTCGCGGGCGCGTTTGCTGCCGCGACCGCAAAGTACCAGGGAGGGGACTCGAACCCCTAAGGATTGCTCCACCAGATCCTAAGTCTGGCGCGTCTGCCAATTTCGCCACCCTGGCCGCTCGCTGATTCGCTCGTATCTTACCGCTGAAGTTTCGGCATGTCCTGTCCGATTTTCCTTCGTAAATTCGCTCTCAACCGCACCAGACAAGCAATCCGGTGAACGTCCTTCGAAAAGATTTTGGACCAGCCAGGACCATGACGATCATACTGCGGGCATGCCGACTCTGATGTGGTGGTGTCCGACATTTCCCCAAGTGTCGGCGTAATGAAATGGGCTATCCCTATTTGATGAACTGATGAGCGCCTGGCGGTGGGCCACGGCGCCGGTGAAAAAACGGAATGGGTTAGCTTTATAGGCCGATGACCCGAAATCGCGGCGCCGCGGGCGGGTGCGTGGCATGATTGGCAGCGTCGATTGCGCGGGTAGGTTTGTAGGCGATGGAGGGTTAAGCTTCTCAAGGTATACGTGCTGTCGACGGAATCTGCGAAATCTTGTGCACTTTCGAGCCCGTACAGAGGTGATTTGGGACGACGTACCCGAATGGTGGTGGCCACGTACCTAGGCAGAGTTTTTCATGGGCTGATCACTAGGATTTTTACGAGGGAAAACGACATCTTCGAGCCGTAAATCACCCAAGACGGAGCAAGAATGTTATTCTGTGTGGGAAAAAGGCAGCTGAGACACGGGAAGGTCGGTTAACGCGCGATCGCCTGCCCCCGAAGAACTTGTTTCTTCCGCCACGGCCATCCGACTTAATTACAGTTCCCTGCTGTTATGCGTGTAACCACGGGGCTCACGAAGATGATGAATATCTTCGCTTGGCGGTTACCGGATACTATAACACTAACGCGCTCGGCAAACAGACATGGAAGGAAAAAGCTGTCGGATCGACAATCAGAAAGCGACGATTGCGCCAGTCAGTGGACGCCATGGGGGCTTCCTTAAAGAGGATCGGCCTGATCACCCCCGAAGGCGTAAAAGATGCGGTCGAGATTGAGATCAAGCATGCGCCAATTGATCGCGTTTTAACGCGCATGACGAAAGGATTCTTGGCGCGACTGCATCCTGAAATTGACCGGCGTGAATTAACTTTTCGCCTGGCTCAGTTAGATCAATTCAAGCTAAACGATTCCAGTTTTGACGAAATCCGTAAGGCACTTTTCCACTTTCAAAGAGGCAATGGGGTTTATCGATGCTGGTACTCTGTGGACAGCAGATACTCTTTCATGGGTATTTGGGTGGACATGTTTTTTGATCCTGCGGCGTACCTTGTGGAGCACACTTCCGACCGGAGAATCGTGTTGCCTTGATGGCTCGCACCCTAGCCGCTAAAATCGCGCGATTTTGCTGAATTCGTCCCAGAATCTTAGCGAAGACTCCGCGCGTTCCCGCCCAAGAGGAGGTAACCCTGCGTCAGCGTCAAAAGCCCGTTTCGCTATGGGCCGAGGTCGTAAACTTCAACCACGCCGATGCCAGTGCCGTTGTTCAATCCCGCAAGCAGCGCGGTGTAAAGGCCCGGCGGTAGCGTCGCGGCTATACCAGACTCCAATTGATTTGTCGGCGCGAGACCCGCAGCAGTCAGTTCCGCCGCTTGAGCCGGATCATCCTGCCAGTTGTTATTCGCGAACAGGAGAGCTCCATTACTGTCGCGCAGCTCCAGCGTTGGATCGGCCAGCGCATTAGGTACTCCCGCCGCAGTGAGGCTGGGGCCGATACCACGTGCCACAATCCTGTCATCGCCGCTGTTGCTGCCCAGCGTGAAGCCCGCGATCACGATGTTGTCACCCGTGCTGACAAAGGCCCGCGTGCTAATATCGGCCAGCTTTGCGGGAACTGCCGGACTGAGATCGTAAACCTCAACCAAGGCGACACCCGAGGTGTCATTCTTGCCCCTGACGACTGCCGTGTAGGCTCCGGGAACCAACGTGGCATCAATCGCTGATTCGAGATCATTACTCGGCGGGATGCCGTCGGCTATGATCAAAGCCTCCTGCATGGGGTCGTCTCTCCAGTTGTCGTCCGTGATCGTGACAAATGCGCCCGGACCGTGCAGCTCCAGCACCGGGTCAGCGAGCACATCTGGGACACCGAATTGTGCCAGCGAAGGTCCAATGGCCCGGAGGAGCACATGTTTCGGAGCGGTTCCTGTGATGATGAAGCCGCCGATGCCAACATTATCACCGGTCTGAACTCGCATACGAGTCGAAAGGTTGGTGGCCTGCGCTGCTGGTGTCGGACTTGCGGTTGGTGTTGGTGTGGGCGTTGGTATAGGTGTCGGCGTTGGCGTTGGCGTTGGCGTTGGCGTTGGCGTTGGCGTTGGTGTCGGCGTTGGCGTTGGTGTCGGCGTTGGTGTCGGCGTGGGCGTTGGTGTGGGTGTAGGTGTGGCCGTAGCGGTAGCTGTTGGAGTTGGTGAAGATGTCGGCGTTGGCGTCGGGGTTGACGTTGGCGGCAGGAGTTCGGTCATCGTCGTCGCGGTCGCGGCATTTCCGAGGAAAGGTAGCCCATATACCTCCTCGATTGTCCGCAGGACACTGAAGTGATTGTACGTCGTAGCGACATCTGCGTGAGCCAGCCATGTTGCGGCGGCAGCGGTATAGACATGTCCGCCACCACCGGCATCGGTAGTTCCCTCATCGAAGGTAACGATAAGAAGCGTATGATCCCAGTCCGGGCTGGCGGTTACCAACGGCACGAACGCCTGAAGAAAAGCGTCGCCCTCAGCGGTCGTACCGTCGTGCATATCGTTGGTTAGATTGGGGACTACCATGGCAAAGTTGACGGTCGGATCAAAATTCGCGAGCCGCTGAATGTATGCGCACTGGATCGGATCGAGCCGAACGCTTTCAAAACTGATCGCCGGATTGTGTTTTCGGGCGTACTCCCCAGCCAGCCCCGGGCCGTCGACGCCGCCCGTGCTTGAGTCGCCGTCAAAGCAAGGGTTGGGATAGTCCTGAGCATAGACGCGCCATGATTTTCCAGCGGCGGCCAGCTGCTTGGCGAGATTGTCGGTCGAAGCCGGAAATGTGTAGTCACCGTCGTCCGTCACGCCTTGATTTGAGCCGGAGAAAGCGTCGAGGTAATTGGGCTCGGAAGGATGCGAAACCCCGTAGAAATTCGTCAGATTGACGTTGGCTGCGGCAAAGCTCGTAAAATACGGCGCGGTCGCCGCCGTAATGGCCGTGTATTCCCTATTCTCGAACCAAACCCAAATGATGTGCTGAATGCCGCTATCTGCCCCCGGCTGCGATAGCGGCTGAACGGCGTCGGTAAGATTGGCTGTTTGCGCGTCGAGTCGTCGGAGCGACACAAGAACAATCACACCAAATACGAGTATCAAAGTCAACGTCCTCGCCATTCTTTTCTCCTTCGCGAAAAACGAATTACAATGATGAAATAGAGGCGCAAGCATCAAAACGCAAGAGAACCGTGCAGCCTCCGACACCGATTGGGGTCAGCGACAAGCGCAGACAAGATCATGGCAGCGCGTTGTCCAATTTAACCCGTGCTGAATTGTGCGATATAGTGCGAAAGAGATGCGCCTGTTCATTTGCCACGTTTCCGAGGATAAAAAGCGATTTCGTCGCACCGCTTGCGCGAAAATTGCGCGAGCATTTCGATGTCTGGTATGACGACTTTCAGCTGACGCTTGGCGACAATCTACTCCAGAAGATCACAGAAGGACTCACCACCTCCGATTTCGGCGTCGTTGTACTGAGCAAAGCTTTCTTTCGAAAGAAAAAGTGGGCCGAGAACGAGCTAGGTGGCTTGTTTGCGCTCGAGACAAAGACTCGAAAACTCATTCTGCCGGTATGGAAAGACGTGACTGAAGCTGATGTCAGAAGCTATTCACCTATCCTCGCCAATAAACTTGCTGTTTCTGCTTCGGAAGGTCTCCAGAAGGTTGTAGATGAAATCGCTCTGGCCGTCACCGTCTCACAGAGAAAAGACGAGCTAAATGCAAGCTCCGCGAGCAGCAAAGTGAAAGCTTTGGCGCAGACGTTAGCACAGCGTAAGGAGGCCGAGAAATTAGCTTATTCAGAGGAGGGCGCTCGGCTGGTGGGCGAGAGCGTTGAGGCTCTCTTCGCAGAAATCGAGAGGATACTTACCGAGGGAGCAAGCGCGTCTGAGGCGCTCAGATTCGCCTTCTCCAAACCCATGCGCCACATCTTCTACGCGAGCACGGGATACGGAATGTATCTCGGCTTAGGAGTGCGCGACTTCTACTTGAACTCCGTCGTAGGTACGACATTAGAGGCAAAAGTTTTTAGGCGGCGATTTGGCGCATTCGATCAACCGCACAGCGATGAACAGTTCTTCGATGAACTCGTCTTCAAACCCACATTCCGCGCCGGTCAGGTAGTTTGGGGCGAAGACGAACGACTTTGTAATACGAACGAACTTGCCGCACACCTAGTGGAAATTTTCATCAACTACGTCGCAAAACAGGCGGAGGGCAGCTGATGTAGACTAGAATTCTGCTGGCATCTATTGCGATCCGTCGAGTTCCGGGCTTGAAACCGACCGCCCGGCCCTTCTGAGTATATGGAAACTGCGCGCAAGCCACCGCTAAAAAAACGCAAGCGAACGGCAGCGACGTTTTCACTGACGTGGTAATTTATGGCAGTAAGGGAATTCGCGGCGAGCGCGAGACACGATCCGAATCGGGTAAGTCCGGAACATTGCTGAAATATGACTAGAACGGCACGACGCACGCCGTTGGTTCTGGCCGCCAGCCTTTGCGTAGCGGCGTTCGCGGTCGTCGCGATCCTTGTCTGGCAAGGTGCGACGGAACAGGGCGCGCCCGATCCGCTGCGGCCCAATACGAGCCCGGCAGTCGCGTTTCTCGACATCGGTGTGCTTGTTTTCCGGGAAGGCCTAGAGTGCATTCTCGTGCTGGCCGCGATAACGGCGAGCATGACCGGCGCGAAGCAAGTGCATCGCCGTCCCGTGGCCGGGGGCGCGGGCGTCGCCTTTGGGGCAACCTTGATCACGTGGTTAATCGCGGTGCGGATCGTCGGCTCGCTCAGCGACAATATGCCCGCACTCGATTTGCAAGCGGCGACCGGATTGCTCGCGGTGGTGGTGCTGCTGGTGATCATGAATTGGTTTTTCCACAAAATTTATTGGGGTGGCTGGATTCGCGCACACAATCGGCGGCGAAAATCGCTCTTGGATGAGGTGGGTAAGAAAGGAAACGCACGCTCGCGTCTATGGTGGGGCCTCGTTTTGCTCGGGTTCACCTCCTTATATCGAGAAGGGTTCGAAGTGGTGCTTTTCCTGCAAAGCTACAATCTGCGTCTGGGCGGCGGCGTGGTTTTGAAAGGTGCGCTTCTGGGTCTTCTACTTTCCGGGATCGTCGCGATGCTGACGTTTGTTCTGCAACAACGTCTGCCTTATCGAAAAATGCTGATCACGACCGGCGTTCTGCTCGGCGTAGTCTTGTTGGTCATGGTGGGCGAGCAAGTGCAGGAAATGCAATTGGCGCACTGGATTACGCGCACGGACATTCCTTGGCTGGTCGACACGCTCCCTGCGTGGATGGGAATGTGGTTTGCGGTTTTCCCGACCTACGAGACAGTGATCGCGCAGGGATTCGCCGCAATTGTGGTGGTCGGTTCTTATTATGCCGCGCGGCACGTTCGCCGCGTGGCCTGTGAAAAAACAGCGCCGGAGCCTGGTGCTCCAATAGGGCGGCGGCTTAAAACGGCTCCCTGATTCGAGACGGAAATTCTCGCTTGGCATATTGTCCATCCAAAATGAGGTGTCCAGTTTTTGCCCGTGGTGAAAAGCGGACACCGGCAACGAAGGCAATTCGAAGAGGGGACGTGCAATCCGACCGCCGCGCGCATTGCGTCGTTAGCGATGCCCAGAAAGCTCGCGCACGAGGAGCAGGGACACGTACAGGCCCGCAACCACGCACACGGTGAAGATAAATAAAACGACCGCTATTATCGCAAATACGAAAACAGTATCGTTTCTTGTCGAA
Source organism: Spartobacteria bacterium (assembly GCA_003169695.1). GTDB lineage: Bacteria > Verrucomicrobiota > Verrucomicrobiia > Chthoniobacterales > UBA10450 > AV80. The sequence continues at coordinate 94,572 of PNAS01000021.1, read as the reverse complement.
GTGCTTGCGCTGCCGCTCGCCGACGGCGTGTGCTTCTTTAGCAACTCATAGTTGCGGTGGCTGGGGCGGAACCAGAAGGCGAACACCTCGCCGACGCCGGGGATAATTCCGATCAGGGCGTTGATCAAAATGTTTAGGCCCATTCGTGTGATCACCACTTTCGGAACACGGTTACGCGCGGCGACAAATAGCGTGATCGCTGAGACGACGGCGGCAGAGGCATCGCCGATTGCGGGAATCAGGTCGAGTACAGGATTGAGGCCGAAACGCCTGCTCGTCCCCGGCACTCGAAATAAATCGTCCATGAGCAGAGCGATGATGCGAGGCACAGCCTGTGCGCCTCCCTCCGCCTTCGATTCCGGCGGAAGCAACTCGAAATCGATTAGCTTGGGTTTGGGGTTTGTGCTCATTACGGGTTGTTGTGGCGCGATTTAAAAACGCTGGAAGACGGTCTTGCTGGCCGAGGAATCTTTGCTTGTGCCGGGATGGGCATTGTATCCCCCTTTTGTATACCCGAAGCCCTTTTTTGGGCAAATTTGAGCAAACACTTTACGTGCTCGACCCTTACAGAAACACTTCAGCCGCTTGGTTTAGCTACGATGAGGTGAAGTGCGCTCATTTGAGCAAAATCATCGAATACCGATTACGAATCAGCTGCTCTACGTCGGCATAGCGTTCCTAGGACGGAGCGTTTGACCGGCTTCCATCCCCTTTCCGGCGGCTTCTAAGCCAGGAGCTCCAAGTGATCCATGACGCTCAAGAGAGGAACGAGGTTGTGTGTGCTCTTTGTGCGTAACCCAAGCTCGTCGCGGGCCGATTCACATTTCCCGGCGCGGGGACATGTCTCGTTTCGCCGCCGTGTGACATTTCGGGGTTCGGAGTGCGGTGCGCCGGGCCACGCCCGCAGACTTCACGGGGCAATCTGTTAAGTTCGTCTAGCACAAACCCTAGTACACTGTGCCTTGCACGAAAGGAGCGCCTCTCGCGCAAGGGACGTAGACGCGCCAGACATGCAGTCCGGTGAAGGTCCTTCAAAGAGAATCTGGGTGCGCGCGAGCCTGACGGACCAGGACGATGATGAGATGCTGAGGAGAGGTAGCGGCCAGGCTGAAAAAGGAGATTGGCTTAAGCCAATAGCGTCGGGAACCGGCGAACAACAAATTTCCTCCGAGTCTGTGAAATGCACTTCAAATGTCACTGGGGCTCCCAGCTTATCGCACAATCAGGGCCGCTCGGTCAAAGGATGCACGAGCCTGACAAGGGCGGTCAGAAACGCATCCGGCTTGGTGAAGACTGCGAAGTGGCCTCCGCCCTCGATAGCGACGAAGGCTTTGCGCGGGGCGTGGATCGATTGCACGAAACTGCGCGCGAGGCTGGTCGGAGTGGTGAAGTCCTCGGCGCCTTGGATCACGAAGACGGGTAAGTGGAACTCGCCGCCGAGCGTCTTCGAGTCAATCGCGTTCTCCTGAGGAACCAACTGCTCCGCGCTGAAGCTCTGTCCGTCGAGCCAGTCGTTCACGTCGCGCAGCGAGTAGCCCGGCGCGCTGAGCGCAAAGGCCAGGGTCGACGGAAGAAAGACATCCGCGTGTTCGAACGTGTTGGCCCACTTGCGTTGAACCGCATAACCACGCCCGTCCGCCCAGGGCGGGCGGCCCACGTCCTTGAGCTCACGGATGGCGCGCTGGTCGTCGCGGGACTCCGCCGCCTTGAGCACCGCATCGTAAGCGACTGTGTAATTCATCTTTGGGTCAGCGGCGACCTGACCGGTGCCGACAAAGGCATAAAAGAGATCGGGCTTGGCTTTCGCCATGAGGACGCCGAGAAGGGAACCCCACGAATGGCCCACGAGGATGAGCTTGTCCTTCTTCAGCATCGTCCGCAACAGTTCCGAAAGCTCGAGGCCGTCGCGATCCATGCGGTCGATCGTGATCGTCGGCGCCAACGACGGACCATTTTTGCCCAGCATGCAGGAACAGCACGACCGGATTGCTACGATCTTCGCCGCGAATAGTGACCCACTGCTCGATCCCGCCGATCATCATGTATTTCGATTCGTCGATACCATTGGGGGTGGTGATGGCATAGTCCGCCGCGTTTCGATTGCGCTTGAACGTGAAAAACCCGTTCAGCTTCTGCGGTTCCGGGACATTCCGCTGTTCCGGCTGCGGCGTGGTTCCCTGAGCGAAGCCCAAAGCGGCGAGCGCGGCACAGAAGAGCAGGGGCAAAGGGTAATGGAAGAATCGTCTCATTGCGTCGTATGTGAGCTGGGTTGCATGTTAGTTCAGGACCAGGAGGTCGGGGCCGCTGCAGGGTCGAGCCCGACCCCGGTATCAACCGTCACAATCCTCCTCAATCAGAGACGCAACCATTGTCTCGATTTGTCTACAAAGGAGACGCGATCGATTTGATGGATGCCTAACGAGAATAAGATCAGCGACCGCTGGTGAGAGCGAGCGACAATCGAAGTGGAAGTGTTTTAATCATTGGAAAACGCGATCATTCAGCGGGTCTGCTTCGCTTCATGCTGCGCTCTTAAATTCGCGCATGTTCCATGACAGGAATGTGTTTACACGGAACATACACATAGAACAAATGACAGACGAACTTGCCAAAAGCCCAGCAGAATACACCCGTCCAACGTGCACCACAAGCTGAGACGGCGGAGCAAAGCACATGCAGAGACTTCCAACACTCAAGCTGCAGAATAGTGTCTTCTCTGCCATCATTTTGGTGTAAAGGTTCCGATCGACTAACCGGAGACGGCGAATCCACAACCAGAGATCGCCGTCCGTCGTGCGCTCTTTGGCATTCTTCCAAAACTTGCTACGCCACTTCGAGTATGTGTACTCCCAGAGTAGCGCTGCCCCCAAGCTCAATACCAAGCCCAGTATATACGAAAAGAGCAGGCCTATAGTGAGCATACCCGCAGTAAAACCTTTACCGATATCGTTCAATCCGTAAGCTACGAGGATCAACGCCCCCGGAACAACGCGGGCAATCAAATCGTAGTAAATCTCGGGAATCGCTGATGCCTCTATTTTTGTCTCGTCACTCATTGCTGTTAATGCTTACGCCTAACGAAAGAGAGCTCAGTCACTGCTGGGTTAGAGCGAGCGTGGATTGATCGAATCACAGTTTGGCGATGATAGCGTGGCATTTTGTGAGCCACGGATTAAGCTGATTTGGTACACTTAGAGTCAAACCACCGGAATGTCCTGGAGCTTGTTTGGCGATTAGGGCGTCGCGAAGCGCCTCATAATACGGTTTTTGTTCGGGGCGGAGTTTCTTGTTTTCGAGGAGCATCTCCATAATGCGTTTGAGGTTGTTGATCTCATGGGCGGCGGCGCCCTGCTGTGAAGCCAGAAGGAGGAAAATAGCGGACCCAACCAGTAGTGAAACGCAGAGTGTGCGATGGCGGTGCGCCTCCCAATAGAGCTGTATTGCGGAAATTCCCAAGTTCCGGCTCTGAGAGCCACCGCGGAGGAAGTCGAGAGACTTGAAAAATAGCTCATCTTGCTTCTGCCGGTAATTGAGCTTGGTAGTAATCATTCCGATCACGTAGCCGAGCAGGCTTCCGGACAGCGCAATCAAAGCCGCAATCAGTGTTGCTTGGGCTGGAGTAATTGTGGACGTGTCGATCATAGTGGAGTGAAGAGGCCTAACATATGATTATGCCGACAATTTCGACGGATATCCAGCATATTCGCCGACAAAGCCGCAACTGTTCAAAATCGATCGGATAGAGGGGTATAGGAGTTTTCCCACTATATCGGCCCGCTTTTTTGCTTCCACGCAAGCAAACGGCGTGTCACACTCTCAGCGTGAACCCTCAGAAATCCTCAACCAAAGACTCGAAGGATTAGCGCTGGGCCTTTGGCTCGTCGCTAATTTTCGGACCCGTTTCCCCCGACGTGACTTCCCCCTCATTGGATCAATATCTCCATCTCTCCCCTAAAGAGCGGGCTCTCCAAGATCGCCTGTACTGGGAGCAGTTAATGAATCCCGAGCGTCTCGCGTTCCTGGCGGGGCTTCTTAAAATGTCGATGCGCGCAAAGAAGCAATCGCGGGGTGACAGATTCGCTGGAAGGCGTCTCTCACGCGGCGCTCGCGAGGCTCGGCGATGCCGCAGCGGCATGGCCTGGTTAGATGATTTGCATCAAGGGACTGGACGGCCGGTAAATCGATCATAAACGCGCGTCCGTTGCGTCGCGGAATCCTGTACGAAGTAATATCGGTTCAGAGATGCGTAAATCAGTGCTGCAGCGATAATAGCTATGCTGATAACGATGTAGTGGAATCGCTCGCGGATAATGGTGCGCATGAACATGGAGTCCGACTGCGGTACTGCTCGACGGAGAAAATAGTATGCGAGAGAAATCGCAAGAGTGACCGCGTAAATCCAGAAGCCTAGATCATCGTTCCAAAACGACACGATGACACAAGCTATGATACCGACGCCGAGGAACAGTGACCAGAGTTCGCGGCGTCTGATCGACGCGACGAGCATCGTGGTAGGAAATGCGCCGAGACCAATTGCGGCGATAAAAGTCCTCAGCAGGTTCATAGATCAACTCGCTTTTCTAGAGACGGCAATGGATACGATCCACTGGTACGTTTCTGTCGCCGAACCAAAGGCGTGCCCGGCTGAAGAAGCCTGTTGCAAAAGATCGAATGCTGCGATGCCGATTTTGGTGTCGAGCGGATCGTGTCGTCCAAATTGCCGGATTGCGTCTGCTGTCTCGCGCAACTCGCGCGCTGTTAGCTCCCCAGCGCCACAACGCTGTAGCAGCGCAAGACGGTCCAGTCCGGCGCTAGCGCCAGGCCGACTGCCGGACGCGGTTCAACGTCGCGAAAGACCAGCGGCTCTGGCAGCTGCCCTCCGCGGAGCTCAAAGCCATTCTCTACAGGTCGCAGCTCGAATGTGTGCATTCCTCGACTTAATATGCGCCAGGGCTGGCTAAGCATGAGCGCCGACCAAGCTTGGTTCGAGCGCGCCGAGATCTTGTTCCAGAAATTCGCGACCCTTATTTTCAAGGTGAACGCGAACCATCTTGATCCACGCTTTTATCTTCGTATTAATCGCCGCGGTGAGCGCAGCGATCGCGATTGCCCACAAAAGGACGAACGCACCAGTCGGAGAGTTGATTAGCAAAACCCAAAACAGTGCCTTCACGGCCTTTTGTTCGAGGTTCCGCAGCTCTGGCGTTGCCACCTCTTTGAAACGTCTTTCTCGCGAAGGCTCTTTAAATTCACGGCGCCAGATTACGAACTGACCGAACCGATACAAATTGAGATGCGGCGCCAGCACGACAAGGTTGCAGAGCGCCCGCTCCAAGTGGCAAAACTGAAAACTCTCCCCTTTAACTTCGTGGTGAATCGCCTTGCTTCGCAGCTCGTCGCGCAGTGCGAAAATCTTAAAGCGTACGCAGTCGAGCAATACGCGCCGGATCCCAAAATGGTAGAGCAACGCAAAACACGCGAATGCGAGTAGTGCCGGAAAGAGGTTGTTCATTTAGGGCAACGTCGATCGCTGAACCTTCTGCTGCATCAGCTCCTCCTGTAATTTGTCCCTCTGCCCTGCCACTCTGTCAAATTCCCGGTGATACCACCAGAGGAGAAAAGCAATCGTGATCAGAGAGAACAGCAGCACGCATGCCGCTACCGCCCATCCAAGGATTGAGCTCGCTTCGAGGGCCTTCGCCAGCGATTCGACAATCTTTGGCAGGTCCGCGACCCGCGCGCGCCTCACCGCAAATAGGAGAGCCAGGGAAACAAAAATTCGCGGCCAATACTCCACCGACGCAAATAACTTCCCGAGAAAAAATCTCGTTGTCGAAATCCCAGGTGGCGTGGGGATCTTCCAAAAGAGATGGTAATTCCCTCGCTCCAATCGAAGAGGCTAAGAATCCAGAAGGAACGTTGGGGCAGATGCGCCGCATTGCCTCTACCGCGAGGCGTTCCCGGTTAAGGCATAGTTCCGTCCACGAATGCGCTCTGCGGGACCGGCAGTGGGGGCAGTCGAAAACAGTGCACTGAGGGTCGGTCATGTCATCGCCTCCTCCTAGACCCAAGTATTTCACTTTCTTCTCAGCCGCCTTTCGTATAAAAAGGGGCTTCTTTCGCGACAATGAAAAAAATTCCCGGCTTTCTCGCTGGCTTTCCTCGCGCTGTTCATCGCTGCCAAGCTTGGCTCATGACGAATCTATTCGACTTTGCGATGCAGCCTGATGTTGCTCTTATGAGGACTTTCCCGAAACCCTGCTTACATTAATGCCAATGAGTGCTTTTATCTTCCAATGTGTTCCAGACCGGTTTGACCTGCGACGTGAACTGAAACCTCGGCATAAGGACACCTGGTATGCGACGCGCTATCGGAGTCTTATGAAACCCGGCGATTTAGTATTTTTCTGGATGGCTGGCGATCCTCAAATTCGTGGCCTGTATGGCTGGGGAAAGCTGACTTCGACGGCTTATTTTAAACCTGCTTGGGAGTCCCACGGCGTTGATGTTGTCTGCGAGTACAAGTTCGACCGTCCCTTGTTGGCGTCACAGATACGAAGCCAACCCACTCTTGAAAATATGCTCATCTTGAGAGCCCCTCAAAGTACAAATTTTCTCCTTTCGGATACCGAATTGAGCGCACTAACGGCGCTCATCTCGGAACACGGCAACCCAGCACCCCAGCATAAGTCATGAGCGACGGCGCGAATCCCACAGATCGGATCGGACTCATCAAGGCCGTCACGACGCCTCTGGGATTTTTTGTGTTGACCATGCTAGTTGTGGAAGCACTTCTGGGCGGCATGGCTTGGCAGTTTTCCGTCCAGAGACCGACACTTGTTTGGGCGATTATCGTTATTGTCGTTTTGCTCATTTTGATCGTCTGCGGCTTCACCATTTGGAATCTGGGTGGTCTGCTTGGAGAGAACCCGTGGCAATCGCATCTCGCTAACCAAATGGCAGACGATCTATATCTTTCGCTGTCCGGAGCTATTAGCAACCTGACTCCAATTGAACAAGAGGAAGCATGGCAGACTGTCGTGGCTGTGATTACATCTCATTCGGAATCATCCGTCGCCTACAATAAGTTCTGCGCAACGCTTGGCGCTAGGCTTCTTCAACGAACCAAAATATATAGTCAGGGAGCGCCACGAGGAGTCATGAAGGCCTAATCAGGCGACGTGAAATCAGAAACTCTGAGCCAATGCCAAACGGAGGGCCACTCCGCACGACATATAAAGGCACACGTGAAGGCACGATCATCCGCTCAAGTCGCTGTATTTATAGCGAAACGCGTTATAGAGCGCCATTGTCGCCAGATCGACAATCGACGTGCGCAGACCCGTTTTCTTGATCTCGCCAAGCAAGTCCGCCTTGGATTACGAGCCGCAGGATTGTGATTGCAATCGTCCGACCTGAGTTGTAATTCACACAGCATGAATATTCGGCAGGATGGGAAAAATTTTGTTTTGACGTTAAGTCATGACGAATGTCAACAAGTAACAAATATTGGTGCGATTGCCTCTGGTGTTTGGCCTCCGATCGCACCGGCAATCGATCTCGTAGCCGCGGAGATCACAGCGATGGATCTAATCGGTGGAAACAACGGCGTTGAGATCTCAGGCACTGTGGGCTCAACGCAGATCATTATACTGCCAGCAGGTAAGGGAATTTGGGGGGGGCTGGTTCATACACTTCAGGAGATCGAAAGCATAATCGCCTCTGTAACTCCGGGCGTGGTCATAGTGGAATTTTTGAAGAAAATCATCCCCTTGCCGGGCAGCGGTCCCGGGCAAGACGTTCATTTCAGGGGCGAAAGCATCCAAGGTGATGAGCGATTCTTTTTTATCCTGAACCACAACGAGAAATATGGAATCCTGAGCTTGAGATCAGGAAAATTTCTCACTGTTAGTCTAAACGATCAGAACGTGTATGCGGCTCGTGATAAATGGGATGTAGACGAAGAGTTCACCTTAACCCAACAGGGAGTTGGCCAAGTTAGTTTGCTCGCGCCAAGGTTGCACGAGAGAAATAACAACGGCTACGTATCTTCGAATGCTGACGACGATAACCGGATGACGGCTGTGCGCAACGCAATCGGTCGAAACGAAATATTCAAAATGCATTTTGAGGGAAACGGAGTAATCGGTCTCGAAGACTACCGAGGAAAATTCGCCAGCGTAGCTACCTAAATCCCCCATCGTTTCTCGACCTGTTTGGCAAATCGGTTGCCGGGAAGTAGGGTTGAGTATGGCGCTCAAGGCGCTTATGAAGCGCGCTAGGATTGGAAATGGAACAGTCGGCGAACGCTTAGGGCGCGGCAGAGCGATGAGCCGCAAGTCATTTCAGTCACTTCGTCATTTGCTGCAACCGAATTGGCAGCCAACGGTGTACGAGCAGAGGTTGCGCGTGCGATCACAGGACATGCGGACGACGCAACGCACGCAAATTACGTCACCGCGGATCGTGATGTTCTGCGGGGAGCGGTGAACTCAATTAGATTGGTTGCCGCGAAATTGCCGAATTCTCGTCGACGAGGCCGACGTGTGGCATAGTTGAGGGGCATGGCCGTGGCCGACAACTGAGGCCAAATGACGGCCGCGACGGCGAGGGCAGCGCGGGTGACGGTCCGCACGGTGCAGCGGCATAAGCGTAGCAATCCGGAGTTAGAGGGGGCAGAGATCGGAAGCGCGCGCTGATGCGGTTCGCGACCGTCATAGTACTAATTGTGGTATCGGCCTGGTTGAAGTCTATGACCGCGGCAGTGGGCTGTAGCCTTTTTGGGCCGGCCTAGGGTTTCCTGCCTAGCCGCATGTCCTCGAACTCGTCGCACCGATGTCCGCGGGCTGGAACCGACAGAACTGACACAACTGGATCCCGTCAGTTCTGTCAGGGTTCAATCTGGTGTCGCAGGCGGCTGGCGCGGGTGCGTCGACAAGATGATTCCTTCACCTTAAACTTATAGCGTCGATGCCCCAAATCAGTCGAGCCGCGGCTGAGTGGGCTTATGCCGCACGTTTAGCGCAACGAGGTCTTTATGTTTCTTATCCGCGAAAATCCTGACCGTTGTTTTCGGGACGTGCTCAACATCTATCGTCTCGATGAACAGGCCCTTCCTGCTCCAACTCGTGCTGATACAAACTGACGAACGCTGGATGCCTGGGAAATCATCGCGGACCGTTCGACGTTTGCTGCGAGGCCCCCAGTGTCCAGGACGCGCACGGGGAACACGGTCGGGCAACGCCATTGCCGTGATTTTTTGGTTGCCTGTCAGACCGATAACCAACATCGTTCGCGGAGTATGTCGCGCCCCCAGAGACTATCCCTGATACATAAATTGCAGGAGGCACGTCACTCGCGCGTGATTTCCTACGTGACGAGCACCCGTCCAAATCTCGAAGTCCAGATGGCGATGGACTCGATCCGACGGATTTATGACCATGTGGCCGCGATTCAGCGACCCAAGGAGGAAGTGAAGATCGACCTGTTCCTGCACAGTAATGGCGGCGACGGCACAGTGCCGTGGCGTCTCGTCACCTTAATCAGAGAATATGCGAACCGCTTTACGGTCCTCGTACCCTTCCACGCCTTTAGTGCTGCTACGTTAACTGCGTTGGGCGCCGACGCGGTCGTAATGCATCCGATGGGAATGCTGGGACCGACTGATGCGACCGTTGGCAACGAGTTTAACCCACCGGACCCTCGCAATCCCGCGCGAAATATCGGAATCAGCGTTGAGGATGTCACCGCATTCATTGCGCTCATTAAAGAAGAGGCCGGCATCCAGCACGAGGATCAGCTTATGGAGATAATCAAGGTGCTTGCGGACAAGGTTCATCCGCTCGCCCTCGGGAACGTAAAACGATCCATTTCTCAATCGCGCATGATGGCGAGAAAACTATTGAGTCACCACATGGACTCGGTCCGCGACAATCACAAGATTGATGAGCTTGTGGATAAGCTAACGTCGAAACTGTATTATCATGGGCACCCCATAAACCGAACAGAGGCCAAGGAGGAAATCGGTCTTGGGACTGTTGAACTGCCTTCGCCAGTGGTTGAAAAACTGATGTGGGACCTTTTCCTCGACTATGAGGAGGAAATGGAGATGGAAACGCCCTTCGATGCGGGCGCCGAGTTCTTGGACTCCTTCCCGGCACAAGTGGCAGGGACTCCAAATACCACTCCGCCCCGAATTGCAAAGTTAGCCATCATCGAAAGCATGCTGCGAACGGACTCATCGGAAATGCGTTACGAGTTAACCGGCACTAAGAATCCCGGAGGCGGAACGCAGGTTAGTTTGGTCAAATTAAGCCAAAGGTGGACTCTTGATACCACCCCGCCAATAGCTCCGCCTGCCACCCCGCCAACGGCTCCGCCTGCCACACCCGCAACCCCGTAACCCTGGCATGGGAATTGCCCCACAAATTGCCCAAATCTGTTTTCGGCCCGTTCTGCAAACACCATGACCCCGGTTTTCATGCTCATGTTGGAACACGTTGACACCGCACGCCCTCCTGTGCGACGCTCCCAAGGCAGGTCTATGAGCGCAACAGGAGCAGTCATTTTGCAGGCGGACGCCGGGACAACCCAAATCGTGATTTCAAGTCCGGGCGACAGTTTTTTGCCTAGTCGTTTCACAAGCACCACGGAGCCGCTCGGATTCTCACTTGTCCCGCAGGAACTGAGTTCGATTACCGGCGGGGTTCAGTGGGTCCCGGTCGAGTTTTCAGACTCAGAGTGACTCTAGGTTTTTCAGATGCGCTCTGAGCGCCGCGTGGAGACGAACACCCGCCCGATGCGCGCCGAAGTCGCGCCGCCATGCGCGAAATGCGGAAGCGACCAATTCCAGCCGTTCTCATGAGCACGCTTAAACGAACCAGGAGGATATTCGCTTGGCGCCGGCCACTGCTGGACGCGCTGCGGCTCGATCCGCACATCAGCCGAGCCTGTAAAGCTGCGAACATCTCGCGCAGCTCGATGTACGCGCATCTTCGCAGAGATCCCGTGTTTCGCCGGCAGTGGAACGAGCGTTGGACCGCGCGGGCCGCTCAACTGAAACCTGCAACTGACACCGGGGCGGACACGTCGGAAATCGATCTTACCCGCTCAGAATCTCGTTTCCCAATGAGATGTGACAAAACCAATTTTAACCGGGCGACCACATCTGCGGATGAAGCGACGCGATGAAGCAAAGAGAAGTTAGGTTTTCTTTCGGGTTCTTCCGAAGAGTTGCAATTTGCACTGTGGGCTGGGCTTCCAGCTGATTCTGCCCGCGCTCTCCCGGGGAACCCCCGCGAGTGGCGAACAACTGCGGAAAAAGGTTCCCGTTTCTGTTCCCATTCCTATTTTGGTCCGAATCATCTAGTAAAATAGGGCATTGGAGTGGTATCACGGTCGATATCGCGGTGGTCCTGGAAAGGCGATCGTCTTACCGCCAATTTCTAGTCTAAGTTTCAGTCGTGGAGCTGAACCTGGGAGCTCTACACCGTTCCCTGAGGAATCGACGAATTTGAGAGTCACGCCTCCGAGCGTGTACTGTGCTAAAATACGGACCGCCGGAGCGAAGCCTTCGGGTAGTGGCCGATCTTCGTCAGGCAGCCTTCTGATGAAGTCGATGAACTTCAAAGTGTTTTCGCGTTTGGCGGATTTCAGGAATTGAAGGCCACCAGCCAGGTCGGTTGGATTAAGAAAATACACCCAATTCAGACACCACTGCAGGCTTGACGGCTTGCTTGACTTGGAGGGTACGTCAAAGTGCGAAAGAACCATTGCGCGATGTTCGTCAGGCGCTGCTGCGTCTTGCTCGCCTGGAAAAACGACCGGAATGATTCTGTTCGCCGCTTGTGGCAGCACAACGCAACCGGACCAATCTTGGTCCCTTTCCGCGTGCGCGAGACTCGAAAACTCGGGTGATAAAAAGATATTCCGTCCGGTGTCTTCTAAATAATCTCCAAACGCGATGGCGCCGCGGAGAGGAAGCCGCGTTGCAAAACCCTTCTGCATAAGCAAAGCGCACGACATCAGGAAATCGTGAATGACCCTCGCGGTGGGCTCTTTGGCCAAGTCGCGGGAGACCAGGACAATCGAATCAAACAGGAAGTTAGCCCGATCGAAGTTGGGCTTCCGCTAATTGTTCGTTGTGTCCAAGATTTTTCCGCTAAAGACCGTTTCTCGCACGTCATCGATAAGGCGCGCATAAAAAGCGTGGAGTTCTTTCAGCGGCATAGTCTGCAGGCGCTCCGAGAATCCCAAGATATCGAAGAACGCGATAAATCGCTGCGGGAGCGAAAGAAGAGTCTCCATTCAGTCTGAACGGTAGCGGAAGCTCACTCCCCGTTCCACCCGAAGCGTATGCGAGGCTCGAGAAGTTTTTGCTTAGGTGAACTCAATCGTTAGCTTGTACGTGACTAAATCCTGGACCGAGACGAATCGAGGGTGGCGATTATTGTACAGGCGCAGGAAAGCTCGAAAATTACCGGAAATAGCCGGAATTATCCGGGAAGATCAATCAACTAGGGTTACGTATTCGTCGCCGCCCGCTTCGGTGTCCTCAATCGATACAACCCGCCGCGACGTGATCAGTGTCCCACCATTTTCGACAGAGGACCGGCGTGAATGGAAAACGGAAATCAAACGGCCGGCAGCGGTTTAGGTTGTCCATGAATTGAACCAATGCCTTGAAGCCGGCAACACTTCGCAGATACGCGTCGAAGAATCCGTGTCCGAGCGGGTCATTCGCCGGCAACCCCGGAAATCCAAACTGGTGAAGGCATACTTTGAGCTGATAATTGTCCAAGCGTATGCAGAATTCGTGTGGTTTTGCGCGCTGGACAAAGTTCCACCCAGTCAACCAGTACGGGTACGGCTTCGAATTTATTCCCGCGGCTAGGATGCAAATTTCGACGACCGCCAACCTTACCTCTAAGAAGTCGATCGCGCTCAGCGCGTCGTACGTCTCGTAGTCCTTGTCCTTTCGGTGGGTTAGCTCATTGCGAACGGTATTTGCTTTTGCCGGTGGGGCTGAGAATTGCCGGTGATCGCGGAAAACAACTGGCGGAATTTTATGAGCCTTGCCTTAAATCGCAACCGCCTCAGCTCTGCGCCGACTTCCTCGCCATCAGCGCCCGCCTTTTCCATCGACTCCCGAAGACTCTCGTTAATCTGTGCCTCTGCAGCCATAGTCGCAAAGTAAAGTGCGGCGACGCGATGGTGGTTTCGCACAAAATCGTTCGGCGCTGCTTCGGCTAATCGCATTTCGCAATGGAACGAGGAGAACGCTGTCCATACGGGCTCGACCACCCAGGGGTTCGCTGGCATGTCCCATCCTAATCTAGCGGCACCGCCTGATAACGGGTTGCGCAGTGGCTCCGTAGATTTCCACTAGCGGCAGCGGCTCCTGACAGGTGATGCCGAGCCATTTTGCTCCCTCTTGCGGCGGATCTGTGATTATTGACCCCCCGTGGGGTAGGGCCATGTAGCGGGAGTTGTGTTGCAAGAAAAATGGCTCGCCAAAGATGCTGCGCAGGCAACGTATCCCCAATTAATCAAATCAACCTGGATGCAATGCTCCATTGGGGTCAAACGAGTTGGAACGCGGGCCAGTTTCTGAGTTTTTTCCGGCGAGCATTTTAGCCCGCACCCGATGGGATAACGTTCCAATCCCGTTCCAATCCCCCAATAAGCGCCTTTGCGTAGTCCGCTAGTAAAGCTTTCGATTAGCTGACGTTTCCTGAGCGAACGCACCTGATTGTCAATACAGTCGAGCACTCGTTTCAACTGAAACGGCCACACACGCGATGGGGCATCCTGCTCACTAAATGGAGAACCACCATCGCTGACAAGCACGGTGCGATATTCCTTGAAAACCGGTTCCAGGCCGAGGTTGTCATATACACCGCCGTCCGTAAGGACAGGCGAGGTCGTGAAAGGTTTACGGTGAAGGTTTTCCCCACCCCTGAGCTTGTATTGCTCAGGGGTGAGGTGCAATTCCATGGGAGAAAGAACCGGCGGAAATGCGGATGATGCCGCGACCGCGACTGCAAGGCGGATTTCTGGATTATCGATTAGGCCCACCCTGTGGTCGCCCATGTAAGGCTTTGAGAAACGCCAGAGGGCGCCGGACTGCAGGTTGCTGGCGTTGAAAACGAAACGCGGCCTGTCCGGCAATTCTTGAAGGTTGGCACCTTGGAAGAGAACTTCGTCGTAGAGCCGGGCTACCTCCTGTCCGACATTGTGACCCGGAAGAAAACCACGGAGAATGCTTGGCACATCCACACGCCGGCTTGCAAGCCGCCGTAGGCCGGCGGCGAAATGATCCCAGAATTCGTTCTTCGGAATAATGCCATTCGCCCACCCGTGCCGTGCCCAACACAATGCCAGCCAGCCTGCGGTGATTGAGCCTCCCGAAACCGACGAAATGCGTGCGGCCTTGGTCAGAAGGCCCTCTTCGTTGAGCCGCCACAGTGCTCCGATGTGAAATAACATTGCTCGGTAGCCGCCCCCGGAAAGGCAGATACCGATACCCTCTCTGGGTTGCGCGCTCCCACTGGACTCGACCGATGGCAACACGGCCTCTTCGATGCTCTCGGGAATCCCACTCACAATTGCTGAGCTTGTAATTGGCAAAATCCCCCTCCGCAGGGAAGAGCGGGCGCAGTGGTACGGTTTGTCCAACCGAGGAACACATGACCGAGTGGTCTAGAAACACGGTTTTGTGTTTCCCGTATTGGATAGTGTGATGCCCTCATCGTGATAGACGGATCGGGCCATCCTGCCTTGTCGTGGTCCTGGCGCGTTATAAACGCTGGGTGTCCGTAGCTGTTACCTCGACCGGAAGAATATGCCAATCGCGAACAACGCTGAAGAACGCCGCAGGGAGCGGTGTGATTGCGCATGTCGCCTCCATGATGGGGAGCAACAACCGATGAATACTTGTTGGTGGAGTTGAAACTCGGAAGGCAAGAATAGCGCGCATCACCGGGGAAGAGGATAAGATTGCCACCCCCTTTTTGCACCTCGGACAACGTGAGGGCGATGCCGCTGTGGTTTCGCCCGCGACCGGTACAGATTTCCAAGTACAGTTGTCCTCTCCATCTGGCTTGAAGCGTTTTGGGGACCAGCAACAAGCGTCCCGAAGACATAATCGCCGTCATCAGGGCCGCGTGGGTTGGTCCCACCGATTGCCTGGGCGCCACCCACGCCATTGTCAGAGATTGTTTGTCGCGACTGGCTGAGGACCAATGATCAAAATCCCAATGCGAAAGAATTATGGGAGGGGACTTGGTGAAACAGAACTTTTGAAGAGCAGAGGGATAAGTGTGTGCATTCTGGAGTGTCCCTCCACCGAGGTCGACGTACGCTTGGACTGAACCCTGTACATTGCAGAATCCAATGGCGTTGCCCTGTCCAACGTCGTAGACGACAGCCCAGTCGATCTGCGTGTTCTCGACTCCTGCGAGAGCACCGTCTATGTCGTTTTCAGAAGCATCGGGAATGTGATCGGTACTTACAACCCTGCGCAATTTCGCCTGCACAGAAGCGTCTGCCCGTCGAATATCCTTGGCGCTCGTTTCGATTCCCGGCTGATAGAGATTAGAGTAAACGGTCAATCCCAGCTCGCCTTCACCAAGCATTCCGTCCCGCGATGGCGCAGCTTCGAAAATCAACCATTCGTCTCCTTCGTCGTCCTCCAATACTTCCTGTTCTATCGAAGGGAGCGGCTCAAATCGACGCACCTCCATCGGCTGAATATGCAGTTCCAAAAGAAAGAGTTCAGCCCGTTCATAGTAGCTCTCGAAGAAGTCTGTGTTCACCGGCTCGGAATTGTCATCGAACCAATCGGCATCGAATGCCTCAAACAACCAGGTGTATGCGATTCCGCCTTCAACCGGTGCCGGAAAAACTTCTGCTTGGCTGAAACGAGCGTAGTAACGGCCGTTCCCCATCGTGGTTTCGGGCGGTCGATCGAACCTGAGAAGTTTATTCATGACTGTGCGGTTTTCCGTTTGACGAGAGTGCTTTGGACCTTAAATCGGGCATTCGTTAGAATCGTAGAGTCGAGGAAAGTATCAGAGGTTACTCCACCGATTCCTGATTGTACTTCGATGCGATGCCAAAATGGACTTCCCGCAACGTCATCCTGTACTTCCCGAGATGCGCTGCATGTTCCTGGTCCCAAGTCAGCCAACTCGTTACGCGCACCTTAGTCTTGTCCTTAATCACTTTTCTAAACGTGGCTGCACGGCTCCAAGTCGGGTGTGATGGCCACATTCGCGGTGACACTTCAATGACCATCGCGCGAGTACGGGCGGCCTTGGACGCATCAAGTGCCGGTGCCAACCATAGGATGATTCTGGGGAGGTTCACGCTCCGATGTAAACATTTCGAAACGGCAATGCCAGCTCTTTTTTTCAATTATTGGCGCCGCGACAGGATCGCGAGAACAACACAGAAAATAGCCAAAGTTTTGTGCCAACTTCCCAAGGCCAATCTCGTAGTCATTTTTAGCTGATGGCCTCCCCACCTGCCACGACGCCGGAACCCGCCGGCATTTTTCTATCGTTCTTGCGACGAGATGAAGTGCTGCAGCTGTTGATGCTCGGACTGGAAGCGGTAACGGAGGGCAATGAGGTGCAAAATGCCGAACGGCAGTGGCAAGTCGCGATGGAAAGATTTGCTCCTACCCAGGTTGCTGTCCGAGCACGTAGAGAAGCTGCGTTGAATCGGTAGCGGAAGGGAGCGAGACGCATGTCGCTTCGACGCGGCTGGGTTCAGGCCACCGCGTGATTCCGAATCACTTGACGTTGGCTGCTCCAGTTATTGGCGATAAGCAAGGCCGCACGCACGGCTGACGCCCAGTCAGTTGATTTGCGCCCGGATGCCCACTGCCACGGAATCTGCCCGGTTGTGCGCAGATGATCCAACTCGCTTTTCTCCACCCCATCACCGCGCGCCGGAACTCCCATAGTCCAAGTTCTGCGTAGGGTGCGCTAGTACGGTACCTTTATTGTCGCGCAGCTTTTTCGCACCGAATCGAGCAGCCGCGGTGCCTCCGTCTGCTTTGCCCACGCCGCGAACGCCGGCAGATGAAGGGGACGTGAATTTCGGACCAACGGAGTGCGGGATTTTTCCCACTAGGCGAAATTCCGCATTGTACGTTATCTTTCCGGCCTGCATGAAGCGCCGCCGTAGTTCTGTGGGTCACATTTCCCTTTGGCCCCCCTGGAGAAATCAAACAGTTGCTGCGCCCGAACACAACGTCACGTTTCAGTGATGCTCATACTGCCCGGACCATACGTTTTTAACCTGTCAAGCTTCTGGGGCCAGGTCTCAGGCCTTCTATAGCGCGGCCTCTACTCGACGATATTTGACAATAGTTTCGTCCGAAATGTAACTCCTTTGAGAGAAAACGCTCTTCGTCGATGACCATACTAAGTATCCGACGCACCATTGCAAACCTGCCTCTAACGGACAATAAACTTTACCTTACAAGTTTTGCCTCTGAGGGATATGAAATGGGAGTCGGCAAAGCCGGTTCGTACCGCGGTCACAGTCATCTATTCTTTCACGATATTATCTATTGCCCTTCTGGCCTTGTCTGTTCCTCTCCGCGTCTATCTTCGGGAAAAGCGACATTGGTTATTGTACCCCGCGAGACCTATCTCGGTGAGGTTAACACCGACGACTTTTTTTTCATTAAATTCTCCGCATCTCCCGCCGATGTTTCTTTTCCCGAAAAAATCTACGAGTGTCTAAACGCAACCTCAATAATCCTACCCAGTCCCGGTGCTTCACTTCGGTATGTTTACTACAAATCTAGAAATGACGTCGGTTCAGAACTCATCATCCATTTACACGAATCAGTTCTCAACCTTCGAATTGCCAATGCAGAATATTGTATCACCATTTAGATGAGAATACACGGCCGGATTAGTATCTATGGCGAGTATCTGATGCATGGAAGTGTTCACGGACTCGCCGTGCCGACAGAGTCATACCTGACGTCCGACCCCGATGATTTGGCGGAACCCCACCCTTATTATAGTGCGCAGCTCGACACGGTTGCTAGTAATTTGCAACTATGTGGTCTTCCCATAGCAAAGCACATTTCAGGTACGCTGCCGCTTGGCAAGGGCCTTGGCAGCAGTGCTGTCTTGGCCCGAGTGCACTTAGGAATGGCCGGAACAGCAGCGTTTAGAGCGGCCGTACGCCACAGCGAAGACATTCTGCATGGCTTTTCCTCCAGTGGTTTTGACGCAGAGTGCGTCTTACAGCAGACTGCAGGTCTTTTCAACGCTGGACAGTGGCGTCGAGTCGATGTGCTTCCCTTTGACCTCTGGTTAGTGGATATTAAAAAAGAAAAAAGCAAGACCCTTCCAGAAATCCAAGCAACTATTTGCAGCGATTCACGCCGATTGATTCGAATCGCCAAGCATCTAAATAGTCATGTACTGCGCTCTGGTTCTATCGACTTCGACGCATTGTACGATTACTCGCAGCGCCTCGCGAGCTTACACGTTTATTCAACTGTTTGCTCCGATTTGGTCTCAATGCTCCTTGCTAAAGGACTTATCGCCAAATGTGTTGGAGGCCTATACGATAAGTTGCTCCTAGTAGTAAATCCAGGCGATGCCTATCCCCTCGCCACCATTCGGCGCTTTGCTCCCGAATACGAAGTAATGGTCTCGCCGGCCAAGTTCCATAATCCAAAGCTAACCAAGAATGCAACTTCCACTCCTAATGAATGAAAGCATACCGCTCCAGTCCAATTCATGAAGATCGCGATATTCCCAGTCGCCAAGACGTCCGAAGGTGAGGATGTCCATTTCCCTTAGAAAGCCGCGGCGAGAGCCCGTTTGGTCAACAAAGTCAAGCGGATAGGCCGCAGGTATTCGCAACTCCCGTTCGAAAAACAATCCCGAGAGTCCGGGAAACAAAACGGGCAATCTTTGGGAAACTTCATATGTCGATGGCTGCCGTCCACGATCTGCCACTTGTACCATCAGCACATTGCACGTAGGGGAAAACACCTTCAAAATCGGAGAGTCGGGATCGCAGTCATATAGGAGATGGTTCTCCTGCAGGGCAGCCGTGTGCCGATAATACTGAAAATACGCAGGTGCCGCTTCCCCAAAGCCACCGTACGCGCAATTACAAAGCAGTAAGAGACGCGGAAGTGGAATTGTTGAGACGAGTTTCCTGAAGTGTACAGTTTGTTTGCTTCCTACGACGGCGCGTTTCTTCAAATCAACACACTGCAGCGTCCCAATATGCAGCAGCCCTTCAGTTGCTGCCTGAGCCAAGCGATGATATGGAGAAAGCCCAGCATGGAATCCGCAACGAGTATTAACGTGCCCTCCTAAATAGTGACGAATAATTTTGTATTGAATCTGGAGCAATGGCTCACGCCAAACTTTGGATCCCCATTGCTTGATACTTAGTACTAACGCCTCATCAGGCGAATGATGCCGCCGTAGTAGAAAGGCTCCAAGAGAGTCGTCTCGAATATCTACCGAATTCCAATTACATTTGCTAACGGCGGTTCGATGGACCTCAACATTTTCACCGCGACCGTTCGCGAATCCCAACCGGGCTGAAAGAAAGCCATCCGTCAATGGAAAAATGGGAATCGGGCTTATAGGTCCAGTTGAGAGTTGCAATGCAAACTGGCCGAACGAAGGGGCCTCCTCCAGAACTAGCGGTCGCAACCCTGTCTGCCTCGCAAGAATCGCGCCGATTCGTGCGCTCAATCCTGCTCCCAAAAAGCACACCTCATCGCACGCTATTTGATTCACAACATTAGACACTCTCCCGAAATTCGTCAATATACTTCCTGCTCGAATAAGATGGTGCGGCGGTGTAAAGACGCTCCACCATCGCCAACGCCTCTCCTTTCACTAAAGCAAGGGTTTCCTGGTCCAGGTGTTTAAGAAGCTTGCAAACTCCTGCGATCCTTGCCTGAACGCTCATGCTGTTTGCCAACCCCAAAATCTCGTCGTATTTGCTGCGGTCAATCGCCTCGTGTTTATAGGTCAAATAATTAATAAAGGATTTCACAAAAGATTTTGGGGAGTTATGCACCTCAAACTCCAATAATGCATCAAGTTCTTTCGTGTAGAGAAACTGGCTACCCAGTTTATGACACACGATTAAATGGTTGGACAGCGCCTTATGAGCCACTCGTTCCCGCCCAAAAAGCACTTTGCGTTTACTCCTAATGAACTGCTCGAAGTCCACATGGCTGTATTCTTCGAGCTTCTCATGGCATATACACTTATTGAACCGTGCGGACATCGTAAACTCATTGATTACCGGTCTTTCGATAATTGTTTCATAGTACCCTATCGCCGCTCTTAGTTCGTCGAGTTTCTCTAAGCCCAATGCAAGGTACAAAAGGCGCGAAAGCTCCTTGTTGCCAGAAAAGCGCGCGCTCTCCAACACCTTAACCATCGTTTCGATATTTCCGGAATTCTCGTGTAGTGCTGCTGAGGCTACGCACCGTTCGTAGGAATCCACTAAAGTGCCTACTTTCGCTTCTAACGCATCAAACTCATCCTCCATAACCTCCTCCGATGCCGCTTTGATTACCAGAGAATTAAAGCTCGCCGAGCCCCTTTCAAACGTCCTGCACCGTCGTCTAAGAAAACGAGTAACGCGAATCGCTTCCTTTGGTGTAGCCCGTTTGATCGCAGCGAGCTCCTGTAGGAGCAACGGAAGCGATTTATAGTTGGGAATGTCAATTCGACGAATGAAGCGGAAGGCAAAAGGTGCACTCTTTTCGAGTACTATAAACAAATCGTTATTAACGTCGGTTGTTAGCAATCTCTGCAAGTTTTCAAAAAGGGTCGATACATAACGATCTTTGAGGCTAAATCCCAAGAACAATATGGTATTATTGGCGGCGATGGCCTTCAGTTGATGCGTGGCAAGACTTTCTGTAGAATAGAGCTTCGCATAATCGGAGCTGAAAATTACGCAGCCACGAATGTTGTCCACCGTACCGTGAATCTTAAATAGCCACTCTTGCTTTTTGAGATTTTGCTTTAGTTCGAATTCGTGATCTACGCATATTGGAATAATGTTGCCGTGGGCGCCCTCTAATGACGTGTCGTAGTTGGTCGTAATAATTTTCCTAGCGATTGCCCACAAAGTGTTATGGCTGTCCAAAGAATCTTTCGAAACAGTAATACTATTCGCTCGCTTAATAATACCGTGAACCCTGTCTTCGTTGATTTCTTTTAGGGCATCAAAGACCAGAACCTCACTGAGCGCGCCCAATCGGAGGCATTCGGCGAGTGGCGCCACAACGGGATACTCGGGCAAAAACTCTGCAATTGCCTTGAGAGCGAGGCGGCGCCAATCTAGGTAACCGAGTGGGCGGGAGAAACCAGACCCTACAAAAAGCACGAGACGATCCTGTCGAATAGCGTCCCTTATCTCCTCAGGAATTGTCAGTGTCATTCGCCAGGGCTAATAGTTGTTCGTGGAGTAGACCATTTGAGGCGACTAATGTTTCGGCAGTAGGGCATTGATTATTACGCCAGTCTGTAACCTTCCCGCCCGCCTCTAAAAGGACTAGCATAGCGGCCGATATGTCCCACAGCCTGCAGTCAGCGTAAATGCGTCCATCAGCTCGGCCAGCGGCTACCTGGCACATATCTAGCGCCGAAGCGGAAAAGATGCGCAAATTGCCAATATTCTTGAGCGCACGTAACAAAACTGTTTCTTGGTTGGCATGTCGGAAGGATTCCCAGCCTGAACTGAGGATTAGAGCTGCTTCGAGTTCCCGCGTTTGAGAAACTGCAATCGAACGTCCGTTGAGCGTCGCGCCTGCTCCTCGCTCCGCCAGGAAGAGCTCTTGGTTTCTTGGACAATAAACCCCCCCCACGACTGGGGCACCTTGGTTCCAATGACCGATGGAAATACAGTAGTAGTCGATTCCACGTGAGAAGTTGAGGGAACCGTCAATGGGATCAATTATCCAGGTGGGCTCCATTAGATTCCAGGTCTTGTCGTTATTCTCCTCAGATACAATGTTGTGGTGAGGAAATTGTGTCCGGATCGCACGCATGATAAAATCATTTAGCCTTAAATCGTCGTCCGTAACTATCCGCTCCTTTACTCTGGCGACTATCTGAGGCGTCCGCGGATAGACTGAGCGGGTACGCTTCTCACTATCATGGAGCAAGAGATCGCCGGATGCACGAAGGGTTTCTTCAATAAGATGGAGCATTGTTTGGCCTTCCTTCTAGTTACAGAACAAGTCCAGTATGTTTGTTGAGGTAGTAATGTAAGGCGATTGCCTGCCTAACAATAGTGATCGAGGGATGCGCTGTTACTGCAAAATGGTGTTTCGACGCCCGGACGCGGGGAACGACCCGTCGTGGTGACCTTACCGGAAATATGTTCATTGGTGGCTTGCAAAAAGAGAGGGTTCTACTGGGGATTTAGCTGTTACCGGAAAAGGCTTGTTTTGAACACCACTAATTTCCCAAAATAGGAGTCCTTCGGAGTTGCAATCATGGCGAGGTGTCGATTTTCCGGCTTTGGCGTAGATGCACGGGACGCGAACGGTCGTGTCGGACGCGCCCCTTCGATTGGCAAATCAACGAGGCAGTCATATCTGTCGCAGACGTGCGCGATGACAGCTGGGGCTGTTGTTCGTTCGGGACCGGATTCTACCCAAATGACAGTCCCGGGGATCGCCATTGATCTGGGCGGCACGATCGAGGATAGCTGGGGCAGCAAGCGGTCGTGGTTCGCGGCGCAGGGTTTCGATCTCGGACGATGGCCACGCTCGCGACGAGAGGTCATCGACCAAATCAACGGAGACGAGGCGTTGTACGAACGAATGGCCGCCGAAGTGTACAATGATGCTAACGTCAGGTGCCGTCGACCAGTGGCCGGGGTGAGACGCGTGTGCAGCAACCTGTCGAGACGGTTTCGTATCTTCATTCTTACATCGCGCACCGACGCCCAGCGCGCGCTCACACGTAGTTGGCTAAGGCGGCACGGCTTGATTGACCAGGTATCTGAAATCGTATTTCTGGGGCCATCGGGCAGTAAACTTGCCTGGTGTCAGGCAGGCAACATGAGCGCCCTTGTGGACGATGACATCCGCCACCTTGGGCCGACGGAAGAAGCGAGAGGGGTTAAACGCGTGCTTTTTTGTGCTTCTCCTCACAAGCCCCAGCCGCCCTGCGAACACATCTGTGTTGCTGTGTCCTGGGTCGAAATCCAGGCCATCCTACAGGCCTGTTTCAACGCGCTCGCCGCCGAATAGTTGCATCGATTCCACGCTCAGTACGGGTCGCCTCGAAAGCGCCGCAATCGTCTCGGCCTGGCGATCATGACTTTCGATGAATATGGAACCATCCCGATCAATAAAATGTTTGACTTTAAATTCTTCTGCACTGCTCTTCTGTCGGCGCTCAGCCGCCGTCGGCCATGGCTGCATAAGCAACTCCCGATACTGGACACCATATCGACGTAGCCATGTCTCCGTTTCGCTCCGCCATCGCTCGAGCCGGTTGGTGACGATCGCTTTGACCATGACTTGCGGGAGGTACAATGGGCGTACCTCGTTCAGGATGTGGTTCCGGTAGCCATCACCATCGTCGTCGAACACCGTTGGATTCGTGCAAATGACCCCGTCCATGTCCCAGCAGAATCGCTCGGTGGCCTTCACGCCAGTGAAGTTCCACTGAAAGATGCGACCGCCATCGAGCACTTCAGCGTAGAAGTCCAACCCGCTCGATGAATCTGTATGCGCGTAGACGGCACAGGTGTAGTGATCCACCCGCTCTCGTCGGAGGGCCGCGCTCGCTGCAGCCATCGCCTTGCCCGTATGGGAACTGTCGTCGACAAGGAGGGCCTTCGTACCCGCTGGGAGCAACCGGTGCTTTTGCCGACTCCCGAAGTAGGACGCACCGCCAAGCGTGCCCAACTTCGCTCCAATCGCCGTTGCAATGATCGTGGCGGGGATCATACCGGAACGAGGTATTCCGTAGACGACCCCGACGTCTCTAGGCAGTTGCGGCAGCAGCTTCACTTGAATGTCGACACTAAGGTTGCTAAGTGACTTGAATCGCATTGGCCCCTCAGATTAGGTAATGCTCTCGCGCGGTTCGCGCCAAATCAACGTCGACGGTCAGTCGCAGCGCTGGACGTTCCGTGCGGAAGCCTCGAATAATTGCCTCCCATGGATCAGGCCTCGTGGCCATCGCCCTGGCCGTCGCATCGGACATCGTTTCGCAGATGTCCATCCCGGCAACGGCCAAACTCGCACACGCGTCCTTCCAACTATCGAATAGGCAGTGGCCAAGACTCACATGGGAAAGGAATCCGGAGAACTTCTTCAATCGCGAGGCCTCCTCGTCAGCGACAATAGCAATTCCATTGCCGTATGCGAGCGCGGTGATTGCCCCATGTAGCGACGAGCCAAGGTAGTATCGCGACACCGCGAGCATGGAGAGAATATCGAGTATCCGTTCAGGCTTCTGAATGCATGTCACACGAAGGTCCCGGAGTCGCGGCTCCGTCAGCACTCGGTCATCCCGGTGGCACATCCCAAGAGGAACGAGGATTGGATGAACTCCGGAAGCGCAGAGAAGCTCGAGTACCATCACAAACGCTGGGAAGTCGTCCTTCAGGTACCGTTCTTTCACATGGATGACTGCAGTGGTCCCATCCGAGGGAAGTGCATACTTGAGCCTCACCTCGGTTGCATAATGCACTCGCATCGCTTCTATCGGAAAGACGCGAGCTACATCAACCGCGGAATCAGGCGCAACCACAATCGGTGACCTCACGCCTGCCAATCGAAGGTGAGAAAGACTCGCCTCATCCCGACATGAGATGAAGGACGCCGCCTCGAGCGCGCATCTGATCAATTGCCGCTTCGCGGGGGGGATAGACTTCGCGACTCCGATGCAATTGTAGGCGTATGGTATTCCGTAATTCGCGAGGAGTACGTATGGCACCCAGGCAAACGATTCATGAACGATCTTTGCGAAAGCGGGCTTTTCGACGTAATTGATGGAGCTAGATGCACTCGTATTGATGAGATTGCCACCACCCACAATCAGCTCTGGCTGAGAAACCCGACCAAGCGCCTCGATTATCGTAAGGCTCTGCTTTGCATCGGGCCAGATCGATGGAGTGCCGGTGGGGGATACATGAAGGATGTCGCTGTACTCGCGTCCGAGAAAGTGCTCGACAAGAAACGGGAACAACAAGTCGCCGAAATTGTCGACGTCATATGATCCCCAGTTGATCAGTTCCTTGGTCCTCATATCAGCGTGGTGTGAGTAGGAAGGCAACGAGGTTGGATGCGCCGCTCATCTCAAGGCGCACCTGCGGTTCAGGTGCGGCCAACACGGTATCGATTAGGGTGGCAAGCGCTGCCGTCGTTAGTTCGGGCTCTCGGAGAACCCAAATACCGTTGTATGTTTTGGTCAGGAACTCCGCCCGGATAGTCTGTTCTCGGCCGGGATGTGATCGAGGGATCCCGATGATCTTCTTCCTCCTCTGGACTAGTTCACAAATCGTGTTGTATCCGCACATCGAAATGGCGACGTTAGCGTTCATCATCAAAGCGCTGAAGTCGGGGGTATGCTCGATGATCCTGGTGTTTCGCGTGAGACCGACGTATCGCGCAGTGAGATCCTGTGCGCAGAGGTGTGAGTTGCTCCCTAGGACGATGTCGAACTCGAGATTTCGCTGTTCATCCCCAGCACGCAACGCGTATTCGCAGGCCACGTCAACGATCCTGTCACCGTCAAATCCTCCTCCAACCGTCACCAGAATTCGCCTGAGTGCTGCATCAGTGTTGGAGGTCTTGCACTCCGACGCGTCGACGCACGGATCGCCGAGCAGGCCAAGAAAAGATACCTTGGTCTTTGATCTGGACATCTGATACGCCTCAATCGCATCATACACGCATTGTGTACCAAAGATGATGACGTCGTCGTATAATGCATCAATCAGCTCGTAGGTACCCTCGTGGGCCCAGCGCTTTCGCACGCGAGCAGGATCGTCAACGATGTCCCGAAGCATGAGAACCGTCTTGCACTTTTGCGACGATGAAAGGCGGCGCAAGCCATCCATTAGCTCGGCATTCAGGCCGCTCGGTCTCGAGTCCACCAGGAAGACATCGGGGTCGAATGCTTTTATCGTGTCATCAATGATCCGCTTCCGCTCCGCAAAAGCTTGGGGTAAGTCGCTTGCCTGCTTTTCCAGTCCACTGGAAGGAGTGGAAATGACAAAATCGCCGACAATGGATTTGTGAATCGGTGGCAACTCACGCACTTCGGTGCGCACTGGTAAGGGCTTTTCCACAATGCTGTTGCCAGCAAGGATGAGACAATGCGAATCGGTAATTGAGTCAGTGATGATTCCCGCAAGTTTCAGGGATCTAACGTATTGCCCCGAACCTCTGGCGCTAGAGTTGTAAATCAATACTCGCATTTGACTAACCACGCGCCGGAGGAGTCACCCCGACAGGCGATGACGAGACTATGTGAGTGCCAGGACCCTGGTTGCTCCATATGGGGACCAGTTCGCTCCCTATTGAAGTACCATATCAGCCATGCACAGACCCAGCAGGAACCAGATTCCGCCTCCAAAAAGAAAACAGCACCACCAGAAAGGAAAACACTTGAATCGAGGGGGATGCATTGAAAGGGATGAAAACCGGTTCTCGGAAACTTGCCGCGCTACAGACTTCCGATTTAGCGGCTTTCGATGAGGATGCTGGGCTGACCATTCGAAGGTCACGCCAGGGTGATGTAAACTGAGCTCCTCGTCGAGAATAATAACTGGCAACGATGCTTGGACATTCGCAACGCGTTTACTCCCATCGGTCCGTCGCCTTATGTTCAGAAAAGGGGGTAAAACTGATCCGAAGCAAAATCTTTGCCAATCAACTGGTTCATAAAACATTCGTTTAATGAACAAGCGTCTTGACGCATCTTTTTGAAAGTGTTGAAAAATAGCGTCCTTAGTGCGCGTACATCGATCTTGCGGCCTCGGATGAAGAAACCGCAGATTTTTGACAACTTCGCCCAACTATTCCCGTAATTACTGATAGAGGGCGCTTCATGGGAAGCAAGGGCGGAGAATCAAGTTCCTCAAAGCCGACTAAGTCCATAGGAGCATATTTATGAAACGATCCCTGATAGTGCTGTTTGCCGTTCTCTTTGCCGTCAGTTCAACCGTTCACACGCAGCAGCCTTGCTCGGGCGACATCAACGACATTACCCAATGCACGGATGAAGGGTGCGGTGATCACCCGTTTGACCCCGAATTGAATAGACGAAAGAATATTCGATCCGACGATCAACAGCCAGTCCTACGAAGTTACCGGTGGATGAAAGGTCTCGAGAATCCGACACATTTCAACAAGGACAATCGAAATCGTGACGAATTGAAACAGCTAGGCGAAGGGCAGAAAATCACTGTCGTGGCCTATGCCCTCTTCGCTAAACAAGAAGGCGCTGAGACCTGCAATTGCGGACTTACAACCAAAAAGGATACCGATAATCACATAGTGTTGGTTGATCCCACGCTGAAGAAACCGACACTTACCGCGGCCGAGTGTTGTTCTGTAACGGCAGAATTTACTCCACGTGTTCGCCTGGACCATCCGAACTTCACGATGGAGAAGTTAAATCGCTTAATTGATCCCGCATGGAAGTCCTCTGGGAAAACCGCGCCTAACGGAAAACTGTTAGTGCGTGTAACCGGCCTGCTGATGTTTGACTCGCAACACTTTCTCGAAAATCCCTTAAAACGAGACACCAATTGGGAAATACACCCTGTTCTCAAGCTGGAGTATTGCGCGGATGGAGAAACCTGCGGAGCTGACAGCGACGCCAATTGGCAGAATTTAGAAGACCAGTAAATCTCTGACCATCACGTGCGCTCGCCATCTAACCAGAACAAGCTACAGGCAGAGTGGGGCGCGCTGGCTGCCGGCATCTCCTCGATAAATCCGAGCCGAACCTAAACTATGAATGAAGACAATCCAGGGAATCCATCGACCCCAACACCTACCCTAACACCAACGCCAACCCCGACTCCGACGCCTACCCCAACCCCAGCGAAACCGATCCGCTGATACCGGCGCAGTCCAAAGCTTCAGCCAAGCTGATTCGATGGATGCTGGAGCAATACGATATCTCACGCACCAACGTTTACGGTCATGATTTTACTCCGGGTTACAGTCGCCCCGGCGGCACGAGTTGCCCGGACAAACTCTTCGGCGCCGTGCACGATCAACGCACGATTGCCGCATGGGTGGAGGCAAACGTGTGATACCGCGGATGTAACGACGCGGTTTACGCGGCGAAAACATTTCTGACCTGTTTCAGGATCATCGCTATCGGTATATAAAAAGGTTTGCGATTGATCGTGACGGTAACATTGTGGCCTTCGACAGTGTAAACGCCCGCCACCCCGCTACCGGAAAAATTTCCGCAGTGCTCATCGCCATCGAATTGAGCTTGATTCTGCGCAATCTGCTTTGCGCGCTTGACCAGCCCCGCTGGGTCGCCTTGGAATGGAATAGTGAAGGTTTGCATATTTTTCGGATCATGTGACAGAGGATGGCATGCTCTGTGCCCGCGAGGCTGCCAGCCGTTTGTTTAAAAAAGGGATCGCCGCGTGCTCCACCGTCTTAGCTCGCCGGTGGCGTCGGATTGGGAATAAATTGCTCTCCACCGCCTTGGTCGTTCGTGAGAGCCTTGCCATCCACGAACACGATGATGTTTGTGCCGCTCATATAACCTTTTGTCTTGAGCGCGGGGTCCGTAACTGTCATCCGCCACCGGAGGGCTACTTTCTCATCCTCGCCAAGAATCGCTTCGATGATGAAGTGTAAGTCTGGGTATTTCTGATGGAGCCCCTGCGCCCACGCTACGGTTTCGGCCGCGGAAGTCGAGCTTCCATTGTATTTGTAATCCGAGCTGAGCATACTCGGGACGATGTCATAGTTCTGCTGGTTGAAGACCTGCTCGAACAATTTGACCGTAAGGGACTTGTTAGAATCGGACACCTGCGACATAAACTTACTCTGCTCCTTCTGTTTGTTTGGCATCTTCTGGTTCCGCCCCCCGCAAACCGCGAATTGGTTTGAGCGGTAGGCCATTCCAATATTGGACGTTATACAAGCCGCCGTTAGACGTGGATCTGGCTTTCAAGAATTGTTGGATACTGGCCGCGAGTTGAAGCGAGTAATCCGTCGACGTTGCCTGATCGTCAAACGGCGTGGCACACGGCACATCCCGAAACCAACGCTTCCATTCCGGGTCGTTCCAGGTCAGAGCTTTGCCGTCTTTCGATCCCATGAACGGAAGAATTGGGGTGATGGCAGGATATTGTGCCGTCGAGTGGCACGACATACACGAGGAATAGACATTATCGACAGGGCCATTGAGCCGGAGCCCCCAACCCAAATGCATCGCTGGCATGTCCTTCGAGGTATTGATTATGGTGTGCGTAAGGTCATCGTTAATCAGCGTCTTGATCGGCTTCGGATTCGATTCGGCGTGGCTCGAGACGGTTGGGTCGTTGCCCCACATCAACCCCACGGGCACGACATTGTGCCAGAGGTTTGGCTTCGCGAGCGCCCCATTGTAGACAAAGGTTCCGAAGACCCAGCCGCCTGTCGGGTTGGCGCGAGGATCGCGCACCATGATATCCATCTGAATAAAGCGCACCGTGTTCATGACCCGCTTATTCATCTCGCCGAAGGTCGGCGTCGTGTAGGCTAGCCATTCGATTGGATTGGTAAGAAATGGCGCTTCGGCCGGGGTCGCGGTCGTGAAGAGCACTTTGCCGACGACCGTGCCGACTGGAAACCCTTCCTCCTGCATCACCTTCACATTCGGATTCTCGGCATCCGCCCACACCTTTCCAATCATGTAACCTCCGGGGGGGTTGTAAAAGCCGACAGCGTAGGTTTGCCAATTGCTCGGTTGAGCTGGACCGAGCACAAAAGGATTCACCGGCCCCTCCTTTGTCAACCCGTGAATGCCTTCTCTGCCAAATGGTCCGTAATGCTGCCACGGCACATGGTACCAGCGCCGAACCTTGTTATCCTCAAGATAGAAATCATTGGCAACACCCTCCGCTTCGATGTTTCCCTCGTAAATGTAGTCGCGCACCGCTTCCATGTAGCGTTGCCAGTCTTTGGTAAAATCAATTAATAGAATCTTTTGGATGGCGGGCTCCATGGGCGGTTTCTCCGTAGGGAACGCCTGACTCAATTTAAAAATTCGACTGTTGTACTCTCCCGGCTGCGGCAGGGAACCGAAATCTGGAAACCGCGGAAGCAGCCTTGTCAGTTCCCCATTCTTAGTTGGCGGTGTCGCGGGCGGCTTAGCCAAGCTCGACAAAACGCTGATGATTAGGATTACGCTGATAGCTAGGGTTCTCATTTTTCGCGGAGGGTTAATTGATTCTACCGGGGCAAACTGGAACTATTGGTACTTAATATTCGCTAAAAGTTGTGCGAGGTGAACAGCTGCTAGGTGTAACTGCATTTGCGTTCGATTCTTTTGACTATTTTTATAACCAACAGTTCCATTCGGTAGAGCGATGTAAATCTTCAGCTGCATTTTCCCAGGTTTCCGAGGATTTGGGACATATTCAGCGTTATTGAAAGAGATTCCCTGGTATGCTGCGTTCGCCTGCTTCATGGAATCGCTCGCCCAGCTTTCTGCCCACCGATGGTAATCGCCCGGAGTCGCCTGCTCTGAGCTTATCCCGTTGCCAGCGATTATGACTGCTAGCTGATCTACATTCGGCGAGACCATATTAGGCAGTCCAAGATCCCAGAGAGCATGTAGCTCTTCGGTTTTTGTATAATAAAGCTGATTTCCGCCGCGATCTTCCGGGATATTAGCCGGATCGGACACGCTGGTTAGCAATTTGGGGTGGGCCATATCACTTAAATCATAATAGCCTGTGATGCAGTGAAGCGGCTGGTGGATATCGCCAACCAAGTGAATAACTGTCCGGAGCGCCTCACGCTGTGTCATGGTAGAGGACGCACCCTCCAAGACAGAGATGGCGTTCTCGAGAGCGTGGACGACATCGTCAGTCTTGGAGAATGTGCTGTGGAAGCTGTATGTGGTGGATCCAACTATGAAGTTAGTGAAATGCCATTCTGAATTCTGGGGGAAATTTTGGTTAAACTCCATCGCCTCGGCCTTCTCCGCCACTGTCGTAAGCGTGTTTTCTCGAACATTATCCAACCACACGGCAGCGTAAGTCTCCTGCTCGCTTCCCAATATATTTTTGAGCTTTGCTGCAGTAGAAGTCCCTTGCAGCATCTTGAAGGCGGCTTTCGCTATTGCCTGGTGCCCGGGCTGCGAATAAGCAAACGTCGACCGATACACCGACAACAAGAGACTTAGGGTCAGTATTAGTATTTTCATTTAGCTTTACCGTCTTAGTTTAGGGGTTCTTCACAGAGTCGACCGGGAAAGGCATCTGTGCGACACCTGCATCCTGTGCTGGAGGAAATCGCTGATGTCGGGATATGTCATTTCAGCAACCGTTGGTCTCATTCGATTAAGTCAGAGGCGGAGACTAGCTATTGAGCCACTTCAACTTTAGCGGGTGTAAAGTCTTGCTGCGCCAGTGTCTGTCCGTTTCGAAGGAAATTCATTCGGGGATCACTCCGGCTGTGGCGCTGACTCCACGATTGAGATTATGGGTCTGCGGTACGTTCTTGAACCTCATTCCGCTTCGCGAACAATCTCCGCCCCCTTTACACAGGGTGTAACTGACACAGAGCGGTTCCTTTATCCTCTGAGAAAAATGAGAAACGAGGATGGGAGTCTTGACATCGACAATGTCCCCAGAAAAACAGGAGGCTACAGATAGCCGGAGTATCCCAAACATAAAAATCTTTCCCACAACGCGTTGATTCAGTGCCGTATGGGTGCGGCGCCAGAACTGGAACCGTCGATTCATACGCATAGACCGCTTATGAAACTTAGCGCAAGCGAAGGCAATATATTTCGTCAGCTAAAAATACTCGGACGGTTCAGCTGCCGATTTCACGTCGGATCAAGGAAGCAAGAATGCCGCGCAAATAACGTATAGATTCAATATGAACACAACCGTTGGCTGCGGTAAAAAGGGCGTGTACAACCATCACCCGCCTAGCAGCTTAGCCGGGGTGAATGGAATTCTCCCACTAGACAGAAAAACGCCGCTCCCCTCACAATCCGCGCGTTTCGTTCTTCACCCCCTAGACCGCGGCGGTTCCATCAACCTAAATCCACAGAAAATATCTGTGAACACAAGAAACTTTTTCCTGCTGTGTGCATCGCAGTCCTTGCCACGATTTACCCCCCCCGCGGGGAAACTCTTCGCCCAATCGCCGTCCCTCCCTGCCCCCCACAATCGCATCGGCTCTCCATGTCGCCAGCGCCCTGCTCACGAACTCCGTCCGGTCTTCAACCGTCTAAGCCGTGAGGGGCATTCACGCGCCGCCATGTCGAAAACGTCTTTCCATTGCGGTTCGCTCATCCGCGCCATCGCGAGTTAAACCTGAATGCCGGCGTCAAGACAACGCTGTCGATCTTGCCAAATTCCTTTTCCGCGCTCGTGGCCTGGCTTTGTTCAATTTCTCAAACAGCTCAGAGACCTGATCATATTTGTACTTCGTTAAGAATGGCATGAAAATGTCTTTGTGTTCTTCTAACACTTTGGAAAGCCAATACCCCAATTGCTCCAAATCGTTAGCTTCAAGCATTTCCATTCGCAGGCAATTATTGCTCTGGGAGAAATACTCGAAAAGGCGGTCAAAATAATCGCGGTACATGACTTCTTTCCACGGGAACGATCGGCGACATTCCTCAGAATTCCTCACAGATTCACTCTCTGCGCGATCCTTCTCTAAGCCGCTATTCATTGCTTCGCGCAGCACTGGTGGCCATAGCCCGGGAGTTGTGCGGTTTTGTGTGGGAACTACTGCGCACACAACACTGATACCAGGAAGCGCGACCGGCGTCTTGTTAAGAAGGCAAGGAGAAACAGCGGACCACCACCAACCAGGAGGACACGTCTTAACGTAACTCAACTCACCCAGTTATACCTAAGGAGCGGATCTGAGGCGGTAGATCACGGTAGCCAATCCACGACCCTCGTTTAGCGTTAAGGTTTGGCCCAGGGCGGCTCGACCCGAGCACGCGTCATCTAGACTGTCGGACAAAGGCTGCGGTGAATAAAAAGAATGCCGGATAGGTCCCGCCTTGCGGCGGGATAGCCCGCGAATATCAGCATCACCAACCGCCGGGAACCTAACTCACCCCGACTGATCAGCCGCCTCAAACCCGCTCCTATTTTGAATTCCGAGCGATGCAAACACTCGCACCATCCTGCTTTTGCCCCTTGACAACTACACAGCCATATCAACGAGAATAAGATCAGCGACGGCTACCGGCAGCGAGCGCCAATCGAAGTGGAGGTGTTTTAATCATCGGAAAACGTGGTCGCGCAACAGGTAGTCAGCCTGTTCAGCCAGCCCGTCGCCGTGGGCGAAAGCTATCGGACTAGCTGTGATGTATGCGTTATTCGCTAGCAGGCTGATGAGCCGTTTGAAGCCTAAATGGAGCTGGTGCTCTCGTCCACGTGCTGTGTAGCAGCGAATTTTTGCAGTTTGGCGATGTAGGCCGAACTAAGCTTATGCTCCTCCGCGCCCTTGATAACGTCGTTCAGTGCAATCGGATCCGCCGTCAGTGTATCGTCAGTTGTCGTAGCCAGATATACTTCAGCATCCAGAGGTTTGTTATCGACCATTACGCTCACTGTCTTGCGCTGGTAACCTGGGGCCTGGTTATCGAGGAAGTGGATCTGATCCTTCGAAAGGGTGTACACGACACCCTCGACGTTTTCATTTTCGTCCGGAACAATGTTTGCACAGCCGGTGCGTCGAGCGTCCTCCGGCTTGTTGAAGATAATTCGATATTTACTTAGCACACCATTACTCGGGGCTGGCATTACACGAAACTGCTCTTCGGACCACCTGAGGCGCTCTCGAAAACGCGCACCTGACATGTCTGTTCCGTATGTCATATAATATTGTGTAGCCTCGGCCGGCGAAGAAGCCTTGAACAACAGCTTGTCGATCAACGTGGGCGTTGCCGTCGCGGGTGGCGCGATCTGCCGCAGATCCGAGGGCATATTCTCAAACACCTCAATCGTAAAGTTCTCGCCCATCGCATTGAGAAGCACAAAACCGAGCGCAAACGCCTTGTTTCTCTCGGTCACGACTCCGTTGGTAGAATCGTTGATCGCTGTGATATTGGCTAAGAAGGCTTTCTCCTGCTCCATCGTGCGAGTCTGGGACGATCGCATCATCGTTTTCATGTATTCACTGAATTGTGTGAGTTTGCTGAAATTCAGTAGTTCGACATGCGGTTTGAGCAAATTAATGCGATTACGTGCCCGGATTCGATCGATGGCCTCCTCCATGAATGAGAGAAAGATTTTTACGACCTGCTCAGGACCAAAGGAGACATCCTCTCCCTGAACTTTGATGTTAAACAATTTCGACCGCATCACCAGCATTGCACCCAGGCCAGCGGCAAGAACGTTCTTTAAATGACCGCCGGCATCTGTCGGGTAAGCGGTGAAGAGGTTCAGGACATAGAGCGCAAAGACCGCAACTGCGCCGTTGAAAACGTGATAGGCAACAGCGTGTCCCGTCTTAACCGACTTCAGCGGCTCATCGGGAAACTTGCCGATGATTTCGGCCAAGGCTGTCGCCATCCCAAGGACAAAAACCCAGAAGTAATCCGTTTGCCCCGAGAACCACGTCCAAGACCAGACAGTAAGGATTATGAAGGGGTACCACGTGTAGTTCCCACAGCTGGCGATGACGTTGGCGAGAACGACGAAAGCGAGGCAGAACGCAATAAAATCCAAGAGGACCGCCCAGACGATGTGCTGCTGATGAAACTCTCCGATCGCCTTCAAAACCTGGGCTACCGCGGCAGCCCGTTCGTTTGCGAGTGTTCGTTCGGCTGCGTAGGCAGAAGCCGGTTTGCCTACTTCACCAGAGCGGTCTTTGGATGGCGGACTTGTTGATGTGTTTGGAGATTGATTCGGCTCGCTATCCGGTCCAGCCTTGTTCGTCGCTGGTGCAAGCGGCTGCGATGTCGAAGGGGTTGGCGTCTGGCCAAGTGCAAGAGATAATAAGCACAATGAAGCCGCGACACATATTACTGAGATAACTAGTTTCATTTGGGAGGGGGCTTATGGGTGTTTAGGCTTTTCTCAAGAGCTTCGCTCTGGCGCTGCTCACGTTTGTCCTGAGGGCCTTTTATCAAATGGATGCCGCGCGGCAAAGAAAAAAATTCGGAAGAGGAGTGCGCGCTTTTGAGCCGGTCAAGAACACGAAGCTAACGAGAGCAAGATGAGCGACGGCCAGCGGGGCAAGCGCCAACCAGAAATGTGGGAAGTGTGATCGCGCGGCGGTTGGCACCGAAAACCGATGATTCGCGGTGCCCAATCGTTTTGTTCCCCCCAGAACAAGCTTTCTGGATAGGGATCGCGACCGCGAGGTCTGGACCGCGGCATGATTATCGACCGGAGGAAAAAGGTCCAGCGGCTCGGCGTCACTCAGGCTGTTTCCGGCGAGGTTGAGGTAGATCGTGATACAGTCGCGTCCGAGATAAATCACATCGGTCGTACCCGAGCCGTCGATATCGGCGAGGCGGAGACGCTTGGGGTCGAACTGGTCGGGCAGGTCGAACCACGGTGAGTTATCCAACGTTACCTTGCCGCCAAATCGGCCGTAGCCGAGATTTGGCCAATAAACAGAAACAGACTTCGCCATTGCGGATGCGAACGAGATCTGCAAGACCGTCGCCGGACATGTCAGCAACAGAAATCGATGCAGCGGCGTCTGCGACCACGACGCGCGGGCCAGTCTCCTCGTCGAACGGTTGATTCACTCGGTCTCCTTGGTCGAAGCCGTCCTCCGCTAGCGAACGGTAATACGTGAAAACGTTGTTCTCTGTGATGAGGACATCGGCAAACCCGTCGCCGGTGAGGTCGACGAAACGCAGATTGGGGTCCTCCCAAGGCAGGTTGGGCAGGGACCCAAATGGAGCGAACGATCTCCAATTTTCGTCGGGGGTGCGCTTGTAGAAACCGGGAGTCGGTCCGCCGAACTCCACCAAGTCGAGATTGCCATCGCCTGCGAGATCGAGGAACTGGTGGTGGCGTCCGCTGACACCAGCGGTCGCGGGAAGTCGTGCCACCGACTCAACGGGAGCAAAGCACGCGCGGACCTCCGACGAGCCAGAGGCGGTCAGTTGTGGCAGCGCGCTAAGATTGCGTTTATAGTACCAGGCCCCGGCGTGTCTGCGAGGACCCCCTTGAGACCTTCGCCGTCGAGATCCACCCATTCGTAGGTGCTTCCATCGAGGCCGATTGGCAAATTCTCCAGCGAAGACGGATCGACGTCGAGAATTACCGAACTGATTTCCGCGGCTGAGTATTCAAACTCCAGCGGCGGAAGGGACTTCTTTCGGTAGACGCCTTCCGTTTGGCGAACATAACCCGACTGCACAACTGAAGTGATGAACGACCCCACGGGTTCATCTTGATAGTTAAATTCCGTTGAGCGGACCACGCAGGCCGCTGTCCTCAGTTCGGCAGGAAAGTGATGGAACATGAGTGCCCGCCGGCATAACCGCTGAGTGCGCACTTCAAAGCCAGACCGGTAGGTGGAAAACGGATCCTGTCTGACCGGCCAGCCCGACGGTTTTGCTGCGTCGTAATTGATTTGAACAATCTCCGGATCGTCGCCTGCGGCGGAGACTGTCCGGTATCGGCCTTCCTCGTAATCCAAGATTACGGAAAACATCCAATCCTCGTCGCCGGGAAGCGACGTTGCGTGCCTGGCTGGGTCGAAATCTGGGAAATAGGATGTCCGGTTGCCGTAACGAATGCGCCAGAGGTAGCGTTGGGTGATTCGCGCCGCGTCGGACCGGTTGCGTTCCTGCGGTCGGGCTAGGTCGACTCCCTGTGAGTCTTCATTTAAGTATTCGTAAACCATGACGTTGCCCTTGTCGTCATGGGTTTGGCAAATGAGCCAGCTGAAGATGTGACTCGGATCAGTCGGATCGGCGATACGGGATGTCGCGTCCGCTCCATACCAAGTGGTGAGGTTGTCCTTGGAAATCGAGCGCCAGCGAACATCGGTCGGGTCTGCAACGTTTGACCAGCGTTCAATGCGGGCAAAGAGCCCTTCGATTCGCGGACGGTAGCGGTCGATTCGGAAACTAACGCCATTCACGGGGCGAACTGGCAATCTCTCGCGGAACCAGGAGACACCATTTTGAACCAGCAGTGGTACGAGGTCTTCTGCGCCGGACAGAATGAAAACATCTGAATCATTCGAGTCAAAATAACGCGGCAAGCCCTTGTCGGTCTTGCGCGTAATGGAGGGGAGCGAAAGGTGCCAGCCAATGCCGAAAGGCCCGTTACCTGCGCCGGAATCGTAGCCGAGTGAAAGTTGCGGTCCGAAGCCCGATCGACCGGGGCTGCAGCCTCGCCAAAATCCAAGCCAACCAAGGTTCGCGCTTCCTCAATTTCCTGCTCGTGCGGGTGCTCTCAATCGCAATCGAGGAGAAACCGGACACGAATCAGGCTAAGTCTGGAGCGTCAGTGTGCTAGGATTTGTGCTAGAATGAGCGCCATTCTGCTGGCCATTCGCCGCATTGCCGGATTTCGCCAAAATCGATGTTTTTCCTACGTAAAGACGCTTCGTTTTGCAACGAAAAGCGATGCTGTGAAATCGATGATTTCGCAATCCTAAGTCTGGCGCGTCTGCCAATTTCGCCACCCTGGTCGCTCTCTGATTCGCTCGTATCCTACCGCTGAAGTTTCGGCATGTCTTGTCCGATTTTCCTTCGTAAATTCACTCTCAACCGCGCCAGACATGCAGTCCGGTGAACGCCCCTCAAAGAGAATTTGAATCTGCGCGAGAGTTCCTACGAGCCAGGACCATGACGATGATCCTGCGGGGCCCATATGCCGGCGAAGGTCAAGACACCGGGCGCTCATCAGTCGCTCGTCCAGGGCGATGGCAACAAGTTGCTGGTCTGCGACAGGGCGACAGTGGAGAAGATCGTCGCAATGCGGCAGGAAGCTCCGCCAATCATCATTGTCCGTGAGCAACGCGCCGCTGCCGTCGCGCAGCTCAAGTGTTGGGTCGGTCAGCGCGTCGCTAATGCCGAAACCGGTAAGCGATGGTCCAATGCCACCGTCGGTAACGTTGCTGCTCACCGGATTGAATGTTAAAATGTTTTAGGCGCGACCCCATCCTCCGCTGCCCAATCGCTCTTTCGTTACCGGAATCTTCGCGTTTTGACCGCGCGTTCCCGCGCGTAAAGTCCTGGAAGTGACGCCCGACGAACAGCGAGACGAACAGTTCTATCGCGACACGGAAAGTATCGCCTTCCCGAAGCTGGACGATCACCAGCTTTCTCTGCTGGAGCCATTGGCGGAACGACGCGTCCTGAAGCAGGGTGAGCTGGTTTACAAGGCCGGGCAGCGCGATCTTGGCCTGACCATTGTCTTGCGCGGCGAGATCCAGGCCTTCGAGCAGCGCGATGGGACCGAACAAATTCTCGCCACCGCACGCGAGCGCGACTTCGTCGGCGACGTCGCCATGTTACAGGGCACGTCAGCCCTGGCCAGCGCGCGTGTGACCTCACCGGCATGCGAGATACTTTACGTGCCTGCGGCTAAACTTCGGCGCGCGTTTGCCGAATTGCCCGGTGTCAGCGGGACCATCGTGAATGCACTCATCATGCGTCGCCGCCGGCTGCGACGCGATCCGGAATTTGCCGGGTTGCGCGTTCTCGCGGCGCGCGACGCCCGCGAAGGACATCAGCTCGATGATTTCCTCGACAAGAATCATATCCCGCATCGGCTCATCGACTTTGAGAGCGAACAGGGACAGTTCCTGGGCAAACGTCTGCACCTGACCAGTCGCGATTTGCCCGCGCTGATTACGCCGGGAGGCGCTCCTTTGCGTAGACCTTCATTACGCGAAGTCGCGCAAGTGGTGGGGTTGCTTCGTCCACTCGCGTTCGAGGACGAAACCGAAATCATGTCGGACCTGGCTATCGTCGGCGCAGGTCCGGCGGGTCTTGCCGCGGCCGTTTATGCCGCCTCCGAAGGATTAAAAACAGTCGTGCTGGAAAGTTATGCTCCGGGCGGCCAGGCTGGTTCCTCCTCTTTGATCGAAAACTTTTTTGGTTTCCCGACCGGGATCAGTGGTGGCGATTTGACCTGGCTCGCCCAGCTTCAGGCCTATCGGTTCGGTGCGAAATTTTCCACGCCGGCACAGGCGCTCTCCCTCCATTACGACGGCGCCGATGAATACGCCGCCTGTCTTCAAGTCGATGGTTGCTCGGCCGTGCTGCGAGCGAAGAGCGTCCTGATCGCGACCGGCGCGAATTACCGCCGATTGGATGCGGAGCGATGCGAACAATTTGAAGGCATGGGCGTTTATTATGCTGCGACCGCGCTCGAAGGTCAGATTTGTCGGGGGGCAACTGTCATCGTCGCTGGTAGTGGCAATTCGGCCGGCCAGGCCGCAATGTTCCTTTCTGATGGCGCCGACAAAGTGTTGCTCGTCATCCGCGGCGACGATCTCTCCAAAATGTCGACCTATCTTTCGCGACGGGTGGAAGCGAAAGAGAACATCGAGATTCTCTTTTGCACTCAGATTCGCAAAATGTCTGGCGGAAAAACGCTGGAAGAAGCCGAGTTGGAAAACACGAAGACCGGCGAACGGCGCGTTGTTCGAACGCCCGCGATTTTTTCCATGATTGGCGCCAATCCGTGTACCGAATGGCTGCCGGGCGAAATCGAATGCGACGAAAAAGGATTTATCAAAACGGGATCCGACGTGACGGATTCGCCCGCTTGGAAAGAGAACAACCGTCAACCGGGGCCGCTCGAGACCAGCCTTCCGAACGTTTTTGCCGCGGGCGATGTCCGGTCCGGCTCGGTGAAACGTTGCGCAGCCGCTGTCGGTGAAGGCGGCATGGCCATCGCGGGTGTCCAAGTGGCCCTCGCCGCATCGGCCGATCGCGGTTAAGCTGCCGCCGCGAACTAGCTCATCTTTCCGCCATTTGCCCGAGACTCCGGTCTGGCGGCGTTTTGCCCAAGGTTCCGATCCTCGTTCCCAAGTTGGACTTGGGGACGCACGCTATCTCTGAAGCTGAGCTTCTATTGCCGCCAGTCATCGCATCCGAGCAATTGTATCGCTCCGGGCAGCCACTCGTGCGCGGATGAATATCGCCAATGCTCCGGGGAAGCGACAAGGCCGCGCTTCACCGGATTATTATGCAGATATTCCGGTTTCTGCAGCATGATCTCATCTGTCGGAATCGATTGCGGGTGAAAGCCCCTCCTGCCAAACCTGATACTCATTCTCTTTCTTGTGCGAAGCACAATGGTACCGCAGCTGGTTCAAGAGCCATTCGGCTTTCTCCTCCTTCAGTAACTCGAGCAGTCGCCGCGCAGTGTGTCGTTTTAGATCGGCCATGACTTGCGGCAGATCGGGCGAAGAGAGGATCGCATGGAAGTGAGAATCGAGAATGACCCACCCATGAATCTTCAGCTGTTTATGCACTCGGCAGTAGCCGAGCGATTGCACAAGGACGTCGCATCGCGACGCCGTAGTGAAGATCGGCAGCCCAGGCTACGGTAGTGGAGGTGACGAAGTGCGCGCGCTCCTTGTCATACACGTGATAGCAGCTGCGCATATTCTTAAGATGGAGGAAGCTCAGCTTCAGGACAAGCGCGTGCCCAAGTGCAACTTGGGCACGAGGACTAAAATTGTTTCAGAGTGCAACCGTAACGCGCAGGAAGGTTGCAGGAATGGAAGTGGCATCCCTGCTCGGGCTTTTGTTCTGGCTATTGAACAGCTCTTCCAGCTGTTTCTGCAGGTCAGCCGCTCGGCCGTTCTTTTCTGCGGCTTCGAATGCATTCATGGTCGGCCCGTAGTATTTCCTGAATTCATCCGCGAAGGCTGACGGTGCGCCGGGGAAGTTGAAGGTAAACGTGTCCCGCGCGAAGGAGATCTTCTCTGCCGGCACTCCTGCGCCGGCAAACCGCTCGATCACGTTGCTCTCGATCCCCCAAGTCATCGGGCTGACGAAACCTTCCGGCGGCGGCGGCGTGTAGCTCGAGCTGATCTTTAAAATCTGCGCCACCAATGTCGGGTCGTTAGGTATCCAGTTGCCCATCACGATCCGACTTCCCGGCCGGATCACGCGCACCATCTCCTTCGCGACCTCAAACGGCTTGGGCGCAAACATCGCCCCGAAAATACTGACGACGAGATCAAACGCCTGATCCGGCAACTGCCCCAGATTAGACGCATCGCCTTCCTGAAACGTGCAGTTAGTCAGGCCCTGCTCCGCAGCCCACTTATTCCCAGCCTCGACGAGGTTGCCCGCGATATCGACGCCCAACACGTCCGCTCCGAGTTTCGCCGCGGGCAATGCCGTGGTGCCATCGCCGCATCCGAGATCCAGGACCTTAAGCCCTTTTTTTATTCCGAGTCGCTGCACGAGCGCCTCGCCGCTCTCGCGCATGGTCGCGGCAATGCGCGTGAAGTCGCCTTTTTCCCAGAGTGCTTTGTTTGGATTCATGGGGACATTTAATATGAGATCGTTGGTTGTTTCCATTAGCAAATATTTCGCAGCCTCACGTGCCACGAACATCACCTTTGATGTTGATGTCGATCATGTCCCCCCAATCCTCAACCCACAGGTCGTCCAGGGAGACACCGGCATGATGCCGGCATTGTTGATGAGAATATCGAGCTGGTCCGTTCAAAAGGACGACAAGATCTCGTCGCCAACCGGCTTGCCGGAAATTTCCCTGGCAGTCCCATCGAGCTTGAGTTCGTCTTCATGCTCACGGCGAAAAGATCGCGTCGCTCGCTCTTTGCTCATGAGAGAGAAACCACGAGCGAATCCCTTTTTATTTTAGTGCGCAGATTCTTCGAAATCTTAGCAGAGCCCTTTGATCCCAGCGATGACGCCACCCACCACGCCGCCTACTATGCCACCGATCGGGTTCCAACCGCTCATCTGAAGACCACCGAAGGCACCACCGGCTACACCCAGCAGGATATCACGGACCGGATGTCCTGACTGTTTCGCCAGGATCTGGCCGCGACGGCCAGCCTTTGTCGGCGAAGGAACGGCGTAGTTGGCGATCACGCCGACGATCGCCAGCGCGACCGGACTGGCCTTGGGATCGCCTAACATGCGCTTATGCAAGGCCTGCGCGTAACGGAGAAACTTCTCGAACTCGGCGTCCGTTCCCACGGCGAAGCCGCGCGTTCCCAGTTCGAGCAGCGTGCGCTGTTCCTTCTCCGACATGGCTCCGCCGCGGACCATTCGGCGAATGGCTTC
The DNA here is from genome assembly GCA_003169695.1 of Spartobacteria bacterium. Classification (GTDB taxonomy): domain Bacteria; phylum Verrucomicrobiota; class Verrucomicrobiia; order Chthoniobacterales; family UBA10450; genus AV80. The sequence continues at coordinate 52,099 of PNAS01000021.1, read as the reverse complement.
GTTGTAGCCTTTCTTCCGGTCCGGCCCAAGCTTGCCGCGCAGTCGATACACTTCGGCCTGAAGGTCTTCAAACTGAATTCCGCCTGAGGCTGCCAACGCTCGAACCGAAACTCCGGATCCATCACAATCATTGATAGACATTTGCTTTTTCACGATGAATCGGAGGATAGCCATCTAGTGGCGTGGCGAACAACGAAAAAATCCAACATCGGAATTGCTTCGCCTGCCGTTGAAGTCGGGAGGTTCGGAAAATTTATTCCGCAGCCTTCGCCGCCAGCGATTCGATTACCGCGATGTTCGGAAGCACTCCCGATGGCAGCTCGTGCCGCTCCTGCAGATAGGCCGGGCTATTATAAGTAAGCCAAACTCTTCCCTGAGCATCTTCCCAGATCAAAATCTTGGAACAGCAGAAACAGGGGGCAGAGCTTACTATTGATACTACTTCTACTTGGTCGTTAGGCGATCTGCGGCAAAGCTGTCCTCAAAGCTGGCTATCCAGTGTCAAGAGTAAGCTCTGAGGTTGCCCCAATTGTTCGGGCAGTGAGTTAGGGATTATTTAGTTCAGTGCTGATTCAAAGGTGACGGGGCTGCGATAAGCAAGACTGGAGTGCAGGGTAGCTCGCTCTGCCGCGAGCAGGCTTCGATAATTGCGTCTTCATGTGGGCTCTCCTTGGGTTTGGTCCCAAGCCCACTGTTCGTCAAATCAGGGTAACCCCACTCTGATCCCTATCGTCTTTGGATTAGTGCGTTCAGATCATAACGGAATCGTAATTGGAGCGTCATCCTCACGACACTCTGGCGCAGAAAACGAAATTACTCTCCCGACGCCGATTGCTCGCCCGAGCTGGAGTGATTTAGCTCGCCACGCCGTTTTGCGAATGTTGGGGGATCGTCGTCGCAGTCGCGTATGCGGTAGTGGAAACTATTTTAACCGCCATGATCTCGAACCATATTGAACAGGCGGGGTGTCTTATTGAACTCTATCATTAGCTTGACCTGTATTTTTTTGCGATAAAGAGCCCGAAAGCCATCGCTCCCTGGGCGTAGGCCTGTGTCATTAGAGGAAAAGATCTCACAAAACGACGTGTGGAAGCATCAGCAAAACGCAGCAAGCACCTCATCGCCAAACGATCGGCAATACGCGAGCAATGGGTCCACGTCGGCTCGATGCGACGGGTGATGTCTTCGGCGGTCGCGACCATGAGGCCGCTCTCCCGCATCCACCTTTGGTAATCGCTAAGACTGTCGAGGCTTGCACTGAGCATGGCCTCTGCGATGGTCGCCACCAGTTTCTGTTCATCTTCCGGCATCGGTCCATCGCGTCGAAGCCAGGCGCAGACGGCCAGGATCCCCCCGGGTCTCAAGACGGAAGCACAACGTTTGAAAAACCCTTTCTTGTCCTGAAAGTGTTCGCTGCTTTCCATGATCCAGACCATGTCCACGCTCTCGGGCACGGGCTGCCACTGATTTGCATCCGTGACTTGAAATTGAACCCGATCGCTTAGACCTCGTGCTTTTGCCTTCTTGGTCGCCATTCTTGCCTGAACTGGACTTATCGTGAGGCCAGTCACTTGGCAGTCGAACTGATCAGCCAGCCAGAAGGCAGATCCCCCGAGGCCGCACCCAATATCCAGCACGTGAGTGCCACGAACCACACCGGCCCGTTCGGCCAGGCGCTCCATCAGTCGAACTTGGGCTTGCTGGACAGATTGATCATTGTCCCAATAACCATGATGAAGATGTTCTCCCCACAACAGCCGGTACAAGAATGACAATCGGTCGTAATGTTTTCGGATGTGATCGAGATCGACATGGAATTGTGGTGATGGGGGCATGTTGGATAATTCTTGCGAGGAGCGGCCTAACGATTTACCGGAGTTTTCGAGCTGATGCGGTCCAGCTCACGTGAATACAGTTTGTTATTAGGGAAGCGATCGCGCAGTCCTCTCAAAAGTTCAGCGGCCTGTTCCAGATTCTTGTCGCGCAGCGCCGCAACCGCCAGTAAGAGCTTCGCGAAGGGCTCTAGGTAATAACCGTGGAGGGCGGTAATCCGAAGGTGTTCGAGTCCTTTTTCACGATCGATTCTCGATCCCGTCAGTCTGAGCAAAACGCGCAACGGGGCTGGCTTTAGACTCAGCAGATAATTCTCAACGCCCGAACCGAGGTAGGCGTCAAATGCGCCCGGATCAACCGACAGGAGTTTGTCGGCATAAGGGCGACCTTCTTTCGTGTAGCTCAGCGCGACGAGGTTCTGTTTGTCCACAAGCGCGGCATAATCGGCGCGCAGGCCGTAGGTGAGAGTTTTTACAAACAGCGCATTCCCGTCATTGGGTGATTTCTGAAGGGTGGAATCGGCCAAGCTATCTGCCTGGTTGATCTGTTGGTTGAAATGCAACCTTACTTGTGGATCCGGCTGCAGCTTCTTCCGGTCCGCGAATCGTGCGGCGTCGACAAATAGCTCGGATTCGAGCGCTCCCAAACGGGCTAACTCGGAGAAAAGGTAGCCTGCTGCATCAGAGGCGGGTCCCAACGAATCGGCAGGATGGCTCTGGATCCATTGCCCGAAAATTCGGTGCGCCTCATCGAACTCCAAGTCATACATCTTGAGCCAGCCTTGATAAATGTCGTCGGATCGAAGGAGGATCGAGTCCGCCGCCACGATCGGCGAGATGCAGGTAATGACACTCAGGAGAACGGGAACAACAATGCGCGTCACAACTAAGTTTTGTAAGAGTAGACGCGTCTCAAGTTGCGTTCGATCAGCTTGGGAGAAAGCAGCCTTGTTACAACCCGGCGTCCCGTCACCAGCAGAGGGTTCTGCCATTGTCCGATGTGCCCCATCAAGAGAGAGCGTTGCTGGATTCCCTTGGTGCGGTGAAATCGCAGCGACTCATAGCGCCGAAGCGCGCTCTGCAGAGAGGCCTCCCGATCGACGCACTTAGCCAGGACGAGCGCATCTTCCAGTGCCATGCATCCGCCCTGTCCCAGATTCGGAGTGCAGGGATGCGCCGCATCGCCCAACAATGTGACCATCCCATCACCCCATCGCCGAAGTGGGGCAAAGTCGCGGGCGCCATTTTTTAGGATTCCGTCATTCGCGGTCGCATCGATAAGATCCGCAACGGGTTCGTGCCATCCGGCGAACATATTTTGAAGCTCTCGTTTCCGTCCACAAGGCGCGTCAAGATGGCGGGAAGGCACGTTCGCGGTGGCGTACCAGGTGAACCTTTCATGGCCGGTATTGAGAATTCCAAACCTTTTCCCAACTCCCCAAGTTTCGCTGTTGGAGCCAGGCGGAACTGCATTGCCATCGTATCGCGCCAGGCCACGCCAAACGGTATAACCCCGGTAAATCGGATAGGAATCCCCGAATAACTCCGACCGCACGCGCGAACGAATGCCGTCGGCACCGACCACGGCGTCGTGTTCCGCAACAAGGCCATCGCTAAAGAAAAGTCGCACTTTACCTCTCGACTGCTTTAGACACTTTAGGTCGTATCCAAGGCGGACACGTTCCCGCGGCAGAGCCATCAGAAGCACGGCCAACAGGTCGGACCTCCGCATGCAAACAGCGGGGACGTCAAATTTTCCAAGCGCAATGTTCATCAGAACTTTACCGCAAGTCGCCCGGACTAGGAAGTGCGTGTTCGGACCGCTGCAAGCCAACATTTTTTCGAGCAGGCCCATTTCGCGTAACACGCGGGTGGCGTTGGGCCATAACATCATCCCTGCGCCGACTTCGTGCAGACCCGCCGCCTTTTCGTAGACGACCGCGTTGATGCCAACTTGATGAAGAGCTACCGCAGTGGCGATTCCGCCAATTCCTCCTCCGACAATCCCAACGCTTTCGGTGCCCATGTTCTAATCACTAAAGACGTGGGACCGAGAACCGGAAAAATCGGAGCAAAAAAATTGCCGGACGGAAGCCTATTAAAATCCGAAAATTAAGAGCATTAATGGGCAATTCCGCGGTGTCGCGCGAGGCGTGCTTTCGCTTATGGAAGTTCAAAATTTCTTTCAGCGTCAATATCCCGGACGGCCCGCGTGCAAGTTGGACATGAGAAGGCCGATTCCGTTCAACCGCCGCCCTTCGAAGAAGCCACGCGTCGAAATGTAGGGTTGCGCCTTACTTGAAGCATGAATTCATCTGGGGGGATCCTTGGTTGCGGAACGAAATTTGCGTAGCGGGATCCGGTGAAAGCGCAGCACTCGAACGGTTTCGGGGTTAATAGATTACAATGAAGGATGCCTCTCGACAGCCGAGCTTTCGCAGCTCACGCGTGCGCCGTTGGTCAGCCTATCTTTGGCGCGAAGCGATATTCGACGGCCGGCGAACGATTGCCCCGGCCTTTACCAAGCCGAAACCGACGCAATGGAGTGGCGAACGACTTACTGCGGCCTGGCTCGGGCACGCGACCGTTCTGATCAACTTCTTTGGCGTATGGATTGTTACCGACCCGGCCTTCTTCGCGCGCGTCGGAATCCGATTGCCTGGATTCACGATCGGGCCGAAGCGCCTCACTGCACCGGCCTTGTCGATGCATGAACTGCCCAGGATCGATCTCGTCCTTCTCTCACACGCACACTTCGATCACTTTGATCTGCAAACGCTTCATCGGTTTGATTTTGCGACCAAAGTCGTCACCGCGCCGCACACCAAGGATCTGCTCCGCTGGTCGCGATTGCGCGAAGTGACCGAACTCCGCTGGGGAGAAAAAAAATCTATCAGCACGCTCGCCGGAAACATCAATGTGTCCGCGTTTCGCGTGGAGCACTGGGGTGCGCGCATGCAACGTGATAATCATCGCGGGTACAACGGCTACATTCTCGAGAGAAAGGGGCGCCGAATTATTTTCGGCGGGGACACGGCGATGACGAGCGGCTTTGCCGAATTGCGCAGCCATGGTCCCATCGATTTAGCGATCATGTCGATTGGTTGTTACAACCCTTGGATCCGGACTCATTGTAATCCGGAAGAAGCGGTGCAAATGGCCAATGACGCCGGTGCGCAGTTCATCATGCCAGTGCATCACCAGACCTTCCGCCTGAGTTTCGAGCCGCTCCGGGAACCGATCGAGCGTTTCGAAACGGCCTTGCAGAAAACGCCGGAACGCCTCGCGCTCCGCGAAATCGGCGAGACGTTTGTCTTGCCGATAATGTAGCACTCCAATCAGTAAGGTAGCGTAGCGTAAACAAACAGCAGCATTTCTCAATTAGCAGTCACGGTTCAGCGCATGGCGGCTTCTTGTTTTGCTCTCACGTAGTGTCGCCGGTGCAAAAAAAGGTGATGCCTTTTTGTAGAATGCAAGTAGTTCGCCGAATCGGAATCACGGGGACTATTGGAGCCGAAGACGGGACTCGAACCCAATCTCGTAACTTCGCGTAAACCGCGACCCGAGCAAATGGACAATATGCCGGAGTCGCGCAGCATTACGCACTTTTTGTGTCCGAATTTGTTCGAATGCCAGGGATTCGGGTTCACGCGTAGCTACAGCCGGAAATGACGTAAACGACACACTTACTGGCCGGTGAGCAAGATGATCCGCCTGATGGCAGGCGCGGACTCGTTATTGTCAAAACGCACGCCCCGTCTATTTTGCCCAATGTCCCTATTCAGCTTGAGGTGTTTTAGAGTGTCAAAAGCGAGCTCTTTCACTTGTCTGGTTTTGCTATCTGTCGTTGCCGTGGCTTCGAGCCAGACCGAGCTACCGAAGCCACTTCCGACCGTGCCACTGGAAAAATACGACAACCCGCCTGCCCCTGTCCCCTTGTGGGGAATAGGGGTTTCGCCGGGAATGCTCTCGCGGGAAGGCCCCTTCACAAGTCATCAGGTTAACGTCGATGCGAGCGGCATGAATATCCTCGGCGACGCCGCGAACGAGCCGTCCATCGCCGTAGACCCAACAAACGGCAGCAGGATGGTAATCGGTTGGAGACAGTTCAACAGCGTTAGTTCCAACTTCCGGCAGGCCGGCTGGGGATACACCAGCGATGGCGGTGCCACATGGACGTTCCCCGGCGTTCTCGAGAGCAATGTCTTCCGCAGCGACCCGGTGCTGGGCTCCGATGACACGGGGCACTTTTTCTATCTCAGCCTTCTGGAGACACTTTTTGACAACATGTGGCGCTCGCTCGACAGCGGCCAGACCTGGACGAACCTTGGACCCGCGACGGGAGGCGACAAGCAGTGGTTCACGGTAGATAACACAAGTAGCACCGGTCACGGATTCCAATACCAGTGTTGGGACACCGCCAACAATTACGGCGGCCGGCAGTTCAGCCGCTCCACCGATGGCGGGGTCACCTGGATAGACCCGGTCTTCATTCCCAACTCTCCCATATTTGGAACGCCCGATGTGGACACGAACGGCAACCTCTTCATCGGCGGGGTAAATGATAACACGGGCGTGTTTTGGTGCATTCGTTCGACCGATGCGAAGAACGGGGGCGTTACACCAAGTTTTGACCAAAGCACCCCAGTCAACCTTGGCGGCAGCATAACTTCCGGCGCGATAAATCCGGCCGGACTAGATGGGCAGGTTTTCTTAGCGGTGGACCGTTCGGGCACCAATTCTAATAACAATATTTACATGCTGGCGAGCGTGCAACCGACCGGCTTCGGCACCGGGACCGACGTGATGTTCGTGCGCAGCACGGACGGCGGACAGACCTTCAGCGCCCCTACGCGTATCAACGACGATCCCGTTAATCACAACAAATGGCACTGGCTCGGCACGTTTTCGGTAGCGCCCAATGGGCGCATAGATTCCGTTTGGCTGGATACACGCAACGCGGCGAACAACACCGATTCGCAGCTCTTCTATTCTTTCAGCACGGACGGGGGCGATACGTGGTCGCCCAACGTGGCGGTGAGCAATCCGTTCAATCCTTTCCTCGGTTATCCGAATCAGAACAAGATGGGCGATTACATCACAATGGTTTCAGACAATACCGGAGGCAATGTTGCCTATGCGGCAACGTTCAATCTCGAGGAAGATATTTATTACGTTCGCGTCGCTCCGGGGGGAGCACCGACGCCGACACCTTCACCGACACCAACAGCTACCGCCACAGCCACCCCGACAGCGACAGCCACAATTGCACCCACGCCGACACCTTCACCGACCCCAACAGCTACCGCCACGGCTACGCCGACAACGACACCTTCAGTGACACCTACAGCTACGCCGACAGAAACAGCAACACCGACTCCAACTCCGACGCCAGCGGCACAGGCCATCAACCTCTCGACGCGTATGCGGGTTCAGACCGGCGATAACGTTGGCATCGGCGGCTTCATCATTACGGGAAGCACTCCCAAACATGTGGTCCTCCGGGCCATTGGACCGTCGTTGACGCGCAACGGCCTCACCGGTGTGCTGGGTGATCCGGTGCTCGAGCTGCACGGTCCGGGCGCATTTGTCACGATCACGAACAACAACTGGAGAGACGACCCCATGCAGGAGGCCGCAATCATAGCAGACGGCCTCGCGCCGACCAATGATCTCGAATCAGCGATTGATGCCACCTTAGCTCCCGGAGCGTATACCGCTATTGTGAGAGGCAATACGGCGCCGCCGCCGCCGAGGACGCCGACGCCTGACCCTAACGGTGTGGCCTTGATTGAAGTCTACGACCTTAGTCCATCAGCTGCCTCGACACTGGCCGATATCAGCACGCGCGCCTTTGTGAGCACGGCTGACAACATCGTCATTGCGGGCTTCATCCTGGGCAGCGGTGGCGGCGCTGACAGAATCGTGGTTCGTGGTCTTGGCCCCAGCCTCCCTGCCTTTGGTGGGTCTAACACGCTGGCAGATCCAACGCTGGAGCTGCGCGACGGTAGTGGAACGCTTCTGATCGCGAATAACAATTGGCAGGATGACCCGGCTCAAGCCGCGGAACTCACTGCCGACGGTCTCGCGCCGACAGACAATCTCGAGTCTGGCATAGCCGCGACGCTGCCACCGGGGCTTTACACCGCGTTGCTCGCGGGACTAAACAACGGCACTGGCATCGGCCTGGTTGAAGTTTACGACCTCGGGGCGCCGTAGCGCGAGAGGGCTGCCATCTCATCAACGTCACACAGGGATTGCGCGCTGGATTCCAGCACAGCACGGTGACGCTCTTGAAATTCTCTCAGTTTTTCCTCAGTCATGATGTGGATGAAGCACGCGCAGTTGCGCTTGCGTTCATCGGTTTCGATTTTGTTTGCGCTGCCGCGATCTCTACCGGAAACGTGAGCCGCAGCCTTTCTACCCGCAAGATCGAACACAGACCATCACTCATCCTGCACAGCTGCCACTTGCGCTGTCGAGTAAGAGGGAGGTCCGTAAACTCGTCACGAATAGGCGCTGGCATTTACGTTCCCCCGGTCAGTTGACTCTCTAAGGGGTGAAGAAAGCGGTTAACGCCCGCAAGGCATTTTTCAATGCTATTGGCCCCTCGCAATGGCTCACCCGAACCGCTGATTCGGCGGAGGGTTCAGCTTCCGTGTTCGTTCGCTCACACTTCAAATATCTCCGCCAAAGCTAACGCTGGGATTAACGGCAGATTACGTTTATGACTCCTTCGAAGGACCCTATTGACGGGACATGTCCCCCTGCTGCTAACTGATCCATGCGGCAGCGTTTCATGAAATTGATTGTCAGATTTTACAGGGCAGCAAGAGTCCACGAACCCCGCCATTTGACACGGGAGGACGTGCTTCGCTGCCTTGCTCGATATCGCACAGCCACGCGCCGAATTCTTTAACGGGCAGGTTGCTAACACCGGTCATCACCTGTGCTGGCCGCTCGCAATAGCGGCGCGAACAGCAGTGTGCGGGGAGTAAACAGGCGGCAGTTCCAAGACGGCGACATAGCGCGGCTGCGCGTCGTCATCCGCAAAACTCCAAGCGTAACAGCGCTTGGCTTTCGGATGTCCTATTAAGGCAAACATTTCCACCACGCCTTCCCAAATCTCGTCCTTCCCGTACATTTCAATGACGGGAACGGAGCATTCGTGCTTTGCCTCGCAGTCGTACCTCACTTCGACGATGAGGCAGATATCCTCGATCCGTTTACTCACGCCTCGATTACCCCAAAGAGGTAGAAGGTTTCCCTGAACAGTTGTCGCCAAGTTTTAAATCGCATACTGCGTATCAGCCTCGTATTCGCTTTGTCCGGCTCAAGCGGATTTATTGTTTTCGAGCTAAAACAGACGAAACCTTCAACGCTTTATTCGAACTTGTTGGCTTCTCGAGCGCGATTCAGAATCACCGTTTGGCCGCGGCACCCATCAGCCGCTCCCATTCTCCGAGGCTTACAGGAAAGCCAAGGGTGCACGCCACTTGCCAGCTCAGGGAGCCGCCATATCGCTCCGTTTTCCGCTCTTGGTGTCCGCATGTTCCGGTAAGTCGCCAGCGACCATGCCACCGCGCAAGAAAGTTTGCGACAGGCCCGCAGCAAACTGGAACTTTTTCTCAAAGAACAGCCGGAAAATTATATCCTCATTGGAGACCTCGCGCTAACCAATATGGGTCTCGGTGACAAAGCCGCCGCGTTCGCTCTGTCGGAACGGGCCATCGCCGCGAATCCGATCGAGAAAGACGCGATAGATGGTCCCATTCCGATCGAGGTCCTCGCCCGAGTGGCAGCACAGATGGGGGAACCCGACCGCGCCGCCGCCGCTTTACAGAAACTACTCTCGATGCCCTGCTATGGCGCGCTGGGTGAAGCCGCGCCGATCACCCCTGCGCTCCTCCGGCTCGACCCAATGTTTGATCCGCTTCGGAATGATCCGCGTTTCCAAAAACTCGCATCGAGCGCGCCGAAAGTGGAGAACAAATAACTCGGGATGGTGGCACGCAAAAGAGCTTACTTAAAGGCGACTTCTCCCAGCTTGCTCTTCATTTTAGTGCGAGTCCCGGCGGCGGAGAATCACTTCAGCGCGCTGATCACAAAAGCGGATTGAACCTGAAGACCTTCGGTCTCCGGGTAATATCCCAGACACCCGAAGCGGATGTCCAGCACCGCCGCGTTGGTGGGCGTATTCGGGACGGTCCAATCGAAATGTTTCTCCCTCGGGTCACGCTCACCTGTAATCCACGTAAATGTTGTGCCGCCATCGAGCGACAGGCGAATCTCCGTCTCACACCACGACAGGTCCACGTACACGTCCGGAAATACCGACTTCCATTCAACCCTGACAACCTGTCCAGGCATTAAAACCTCTCCCGCCCTTGGCGAAATCAGTTCGACATGGTACTTGGATCCCTTAGGCTCCGCGGATGCTGTTCTAAACGATTGCGGAGCGAAGGTAAACGCCAACGCAAACAGTGTTATGATGAATCGTTGGGTTTTCATTCTTTCAGTCGATCCTAGTTGGCGTCAACTGTCAATCGCAGTTCTTGTGATTTGAAATCCCGAACGCGCATCCCAGGTTTAATTTCCATGGCGGCAGGATTAATCGCGGGAAGTCCGTTTTTGGGTATGTAGCGCAGCACAAACTGCAACGGCAACACGAGGCCATAATTACTTTCCTCGATGGCCTCCACTGCCGCTTTGATTGCAATGCAGACAAGCGCCAGCGCGGGATCGTAGGCAATGAAGTGATCTTTGCAACGCTGGGTTAAGCGTCGCCGGTGGGGATGATGCCGGCGTTTTCCACCATCAGGATGACCGTACGCTCCGGGGCGCGCGTGCGGTGAACAATCCCTCTTGGCACGACGAAGCCCTGCTGCGGGCCTAAGTCCACGGTGCCTTGCTCTTCCAAGTCAATGAAAAAGCGGCCGGTGAGCACAAAGAAGAACTCATCATCGTTGTCGTGCTTGTGCCAGTGATACTCGCCCTGCATCACGCCCAAGCGCACCACCGAGCCGTTGACCCGGCAAAGTGTCTGGTTATACCAGCGGTCGGTGCAAGCGGCCACCAGGGCCGGCACGTCCACTAGCTCCAAGGGCGCAAACTGCACGTTGAGGTAAGTGGTGTACGGATAGCCTGCGGATTGGGATTGATTCATAGGGTGCTATAGGTGAGAGAATGTGACCCCTAACGAGAAGGAGCTCGGCCGCGGGTCTGACGACAGCATTCTGCCTGTCGTCGTCACCGTTGGAACCGGCCTTCCTTTTGTTCGGTGCGTCACTTCGGTTGGGCGAAGATTTAGAATCCATGGCGGCGAAGTCCTAACGAGAAGAAGATCAGCCACCGCTGGCGAGAGCGAGCCTAAAATGCAATGGCCGATCGGCTTTTTGCGTTTGTTGGCAAACAGCATGGATATTCGTTTGAAAACGATCGAGTGCGAGAATGGACAACTGCCCTTGGCAAAGCAGGCCGGACGGCCTACGAAATTCAATAACGAGAGAGCCGACGACGGGACTCGAACCCGTGACTGAGCTTTGTCTCGTTAGGAAGCAAAAAGGGGGCAGTCTTAGAATCTCGGCAGTTTAGTCTGTTGCTCTGAACTAACGGCTTGCAATTCGCTCTCGAGAAAGCTTTTCTCGTAGGCATGCGATTCTTCATTTCTGCGGTTATGGCGGCGTTTGCTTTCATCGTCTCGACAAGCTCCATCTCGGCGCAGGATTCGGCGGTCATCAAGATCGCCACGCTCTACCCCGCCGACAGTGGTGTGGGAAGGGTCTTTCGGAATTGGGTGAAGGCTGTGGACTTTAGGACGAATGGCGCTGTTCAACTCGACTTCGATTGGAACGAGGAGGGGGGCGATGAAGATTCTTTTATTAAGCGTTTGAAGGACGGTAGTCTGGACGGCGCCTTATTGACCTCAAGCGGTCTAAGCCAGGTCTCTCAACCGGTTCACCGCTTTGAGATACCAGGCAGCGGTGGTGGGATTGTGATCTCGTCGAAGAGCTTGGAGAAGCTCTCCAAAGAGCAGCAAGCTGTCCTCGTGGAGACGGCGAATGTAGCCGCCAAAAATCTCACGAGAGCGTTGCCACATTGACCCGGTAAGGCGAAGCAGTCCGTCTTAGAATCTCGGCAGTTTAGTCAAGCTTGGGCATCCGCGATTAATAGGACCGACGAATTTAATCATATGGAGAACAAAACTATCTTAGCGTCCATCTGCCTGCTTGCAGCCTTGATCGCGCTCTTGCCGCTCGTCGGCGCCAGGGCGGATGAAAAGAACGTTTTTGGGGCTATCGCCTATTCATGGAAGAGTGGGCAGTATGATGTGGGTACTGGTGATACCAAAAAAGAAGCAAAGAAGAACGCCATCAAGTTCTGTGAGAAGGCAGATTGTGAGGTTCTGCTCGAATACTGGAATAATTGCGCCGCGTTCGCCGTCTCAAAAGATGGTTACTTCGGCTGGGGCGCGGCGAAGACCAAGGATGAAGCGAAAGAGACCGCGATGAAGTCTTGCAAGGAAAAAGGCAAAGACTGTGAAGTCATCGTCGCCGACTGCACGGCCGATAAATAAGCGCTCGGAGAGTCTCATCCCGCAAAAGGGCGGTGAGGCAACCGCGTCAGTCCTAGAATCTCGACATTTTCTTGCAATTCGCGTTCGAGAAAGGCTTTCTCGCAGGCATGCGATTCATTATTTCTGCAGTTACAGCAGCAGCGGTTACTTTCATCGTCCCGACGAGCTCTGTCTGGGCGCAGGATCCGGCGGTGGTACAATCGAAGACGGTAAAACTGAAGTTCGAGAACGAGAAAGTGCGCGTGCTCGAAGCCGAATTGCCGCCCGGCGTCAAAGAGCAGGTGCACTCCCATCCAGCCTACGTGATTTATGTTCTGGCGGGCGGGAAGGTCCGGAACTACGCGGCCGATGGCAAGATCACCGAAGCTGAGCTGAAGACCGGCGACGTCCTCTATCGCGAGCCTTTGACCCACGCGGCGGAAAACATCGGCGACACCACCCTGCACATGATCCTCGTCGAGCTTAAGGGAGCAAATGCTGAAACACGGAAAAACTGAATGGAGCGAGCGGGACGAGCGACATAGAAGGTAAAACGGCGAGGGCAGGAGCGAGTGAGCGCGGGCAGCGAACGAGTTTCAAAAACTAAAATAATTTCAGCGTTTCAGCTTTTGAAAGCCCGGCCGTTGCTGCGCATCCGTTACGGTAGCATTTTCCCCCTAGAGGCTTTTCGCTTCCTGAAGCTGTTGTTTCACCTTCGCTACCTTGTCGCTGGAAGGAAAACGGCGGATGAATTCTTCGCAGACCGGGATCGCACGGATCGGATCGTGCATTACCTCGATAAAGAGACCGATCTGGTTGAGCAGGCTGTTTTCATGCTGGGGATTCTGCCGTTGCGCGATCCTATATTGCTCGAGCGCTTTCTCCGGCTGCCCGGAAAACCGGAACGCGTTCCCAAGGTCGGTCCGCACATCGGCGTTATCGCGACCTTGCGCGATCGCCTCCTGGTATTGCCGGATCGCTTCCGCCCACTGTTGATGATCGTAAGCCAGGTTCCCGCGCACCACCCCCGCGTCCGCGGCCGATAATCCGGACAGATCGGGCGCCGCCGTTGTGTTCTGCGCCGCGCTCGGGGTAACGAACGCTGCCGGCTTCTCCACCGGGCTGGACCGTTGCGACATCACCAGCCACATCACCGCCGCTCCTGCCGCCGCCGAGAGCAACATCGGCAATACGTAATCGCCAATCCCCCGCGACTCCCGTTCGCGTCGGTTCTCTCGTCCTTTGTTCATCCGAAAAGTCTTCGAGCAACTTCCCCGCGATACTCGCCGTAGTTAAGGCCGAGGGGCAAAGTATCCACGCTGACTGAGTTCGCGACTTCTAGCGATTCGATTTTCCGTCAACCTGCCATCTACAGAAATCCGGGGTTTTGCGCATTGTCGAACAAATAAAGCGTCCAATATCTGTCCAAGTAAGAAAATATTTAGCGCAGAATCAATTTGGCTATGAAATGTAATATGCTCAACACCAATAGTATATAAATGGAGCCGAAGACGGGACTCGAACCCGTGACCTGCTGATTACGAATCAGCTGCTCTACCAGCTGAGCTACTTCGGCCTGAATGCAGAACCCGGGGGAACATGCCATCCAGTCGCCAAGCCGCAAGCTGCGGCAATGGCCGCATGCACCCACAGTGTTTCCGAAGAAGCCCCGTCAGCCTCCTGCCGCGCCAAAGCTGCTTCGGCGACCGGTGCGAGCGGACCAGCTAAAGCGGCAGCACATATGTCTCGCCGATCTCGCGGAGCGCGATGCGTTGCGGCTCGTTTTGCAGCGCAGTTTCGAAGCGCTCGCGACAGCGGCGAGTGAGAGGCAAAAGAGAGAGCGTTTCAACCAGAAGCGTAAGCAGGTGCGGTAGTTTTGCAATGCATGAGCGTTCTTGTGCTTGCAACGCATCTTTACTCGTTAGGCAAGGAGACATCTGTCATCGGCAACGTCCGCTTTCGGCGTGTCGAGGGTGCGAGGCGAACAACTCCCGCGAATCGCCGACTGCAGCGACCCCTCAGTTCTCGGCTACTATCAGCACCGGTGTTCCATCGACGTTGCTGTGTTTCATGTCCGTCAGGGCGCGGTTTGCGTCTTGCAATGGGTAGGCGGTCGTTCGCAATCGAATGCCCGCGGCACTCGCTTCGGCGAACAATGCGCGAGCGTCATCGCGCGTATTGGACGTGACACTTCGCAACTGGCGTTCCTGATAAAGATGGCGGTCGTAGTTGATAGCTGGCACGTCGCTGAGATGAATGCCCGCGATGGAGCAGATTCCTCCCCGATCAAGAGCTTCCAGCGTCGGCGGAACGAGCTTGCCCGACGGAGCGAAGAGAATTGCCGAATCCACTTTGCCTGGGAGATCACGGAAATCAGCGCCCGCCCAGGCCGCGCCTAGTTTTTTCGCCTGACGGATGTGGTTTTCGCTGCGCGTAACGACATGGACTTCGTAACCGCGGTGAAGCGCGATTTGAATGACGATACGGGCTGAGCTACCAAACCCGACGAGGAGCAATCGGCCCTTCTCCGGGACCTCCGCCCGCTCGAGGGCGCGATACCCGATCAAGCCGCCGCAGAGCAGCGGGGAAACGCGCTCATCGTCGAAAATATCGGGTAATTCGTAAGCGAAGTCCTCCGGCGCCACGGCGTATTCCGCATATCCGCCATCCACATCGTAGCCGGTATAGCGTGAGCCGAGACACAGATTCTCGCGCCCACGCCGGCAGAACGGGCAGGACCCATCCACGTGACGAAGCCACGCGATTCCGATCCGCTGCCCAACATGCAATCGCGTGACGCCTTCTCCCACCTGGTCAATCCGGCCGACGACCTGATGGCCAGGAATCATCGGAGTTCGATGCGGCGCCAGGTCGCCCTCGACGATATGGATGTCCGTCCGGCACACCGCACAAGCGCTCACCTTGACTCGCACTTCGTCGGCCGCCGCCTGCGGTTCAGCGAGGTCGCGCAAAACCAGCGGCGACTCGCTCACCGGTTTTCGCTGCATTAAGACCATTGCGCGCATCACGTCAAACTGTTCCGCCCAACCCAATTCGCCTCGAACTCGGCGCTCCCAAAAAATCGGTTCTCCACTGCGATTGGGTTTGCACACACGCGAGCTGATACAATAAAAAGCAAGCGTATGGGTGTCCAGGTGTATGGCTGCAACCATGTCGTGATCGAGGTGGATGACGTGGACAAGGCATCGATATTCTACCAGGACGTCTTCAACCTCGAGAAACTCGACGAGGGCGAGGGTGACGCTTTCTTCAAACTCGGAGAGCACCAATTTTTAGCGATGTTCAAGGTGGATGAACTAAGGCCCGACCGCATGCGTCATTTTGGTTTGATCGTGCGCGATGCAGAGCAACTCAGTGAGGTGCGCGAGAAACTCACCACGAAATACGGGATCGAGCTAATCCCCGGGTTTCGCTGCGATTTCCGAGATCCATTTGGCAATCGCATCCAAGTGGTCGATCTCCACGATGAATCGCTGGTCTGGCTGCTGCCCTATGCTGAGATCCAGAAGTTGGGCATCGCTTTCACGGCGAGTTCGGCCAACGAGTCGAGCACCGGCTAAGGCTCGCGCGCTTCTTCGGCGTTCCGGGAAACGAATATCTGTTTGAGTGCCGTCCAAAAGCGCGGCCGCTTGGCTTCACTCGATTTCGCAGCCCTTGCCACCAGCACCGGCACGTTCGCGCGATTCACGATGCTCCGAGTCAGATCACCCATGATGTAGTGCCCGAGGGGGCCGCGCGTCGGGGAAGAGCCGGTTACGATCAAATCGTGTTTTCTTTCGTCCACTTCCGCGAAGACCTGACTGAGGACGAGTCCATGACGCACGCGCACCTCAGTCGCCACTCCGAGCCGCTCGAGACTTTGTTTTTGCGCAAGCAAGTTGCGACCGAGCTCGGAGCCAGATCGCAAGAGTTGATCAACATCTTCCTCGAGCCGCACGAGATCGGTGTAGATGGCGGGCGGTTCCGCCATGACGTGCAGAAGTGTAACCGATGCGCCCACAGCCACCGCGACTTTGCCCGTCAACTCAACGGCTGCGTCGATGAAATTTTTCCCGCCAGTACAAACGACGAAGCTCTTCAGGGTTTCGCACGCGCCGGTCGCGAGCAAAACGGGGGACGGGATCGCTTTGATTACTTCATAGCTTTTTTCAGCGCGCCAATAAAGGCCGGTGGTCCCTTTGCGCTCCGCGCCGATGATCGTGAGATCATACTGCGTGGAGATCGTCTGGTGCAGGATTTCGCGGATCGGTTCGCCGGTTCGCAAGACAAGTTCCGGCGAAACACCGAAGCCACGAAGCTTCTCCGCCTCGCTTTCGAGCGCCCCGCGCAACGGCCCCTCGTCGCCCGGTACCTCCGCAATTCCGAGCAGCGTCGTCTCGGCCTGACACGGGCCTGCCAACAGGCCACCGAGTCGTATCGGTTTGTCAGCCGGGTCGGTCCCGTCGCTGCAAATCAAAATGCGCATGAGCTAAATCTTGTGGCCTGTCCACATGGTGTAAATAACAATAGCCGCGCCAATGAGCGGCAGCGGCACGAACGCGAGCCGGATTTTGGGGCCCGCAAAATACTGAGTGGAGATCGCGCCGATCTGCGCGCCGATTGCCGCGCCCGTGTTCATGACCAGCGCGATCAGGATATCGACGTTGCCTTTGAGGGCGTGACTGAAAGTGCCGTAGCTGGCGGAAATGATGATTTCGAAGAGGTCTGTCCCAACCGCGAGATGCGTGGGAATTCCGAGAACATAAACCATCATCGGCATCCGGATGTAACCGGCGCCTCCGCCGAGAAAACCGCTGAACAATCCGCCGATAAAGGAGACCAAAATGATAACCCAAAGTGAGATGGCCCTCACGCCGGACGTGGGCAAAGAAATCATTGGCCACAAACGAAGACTTTGAATCGCTTCCGTCCTGTGGCTGAAGGAGGACTCGTCTTGTTTGGCGGCCGTGCCGGGCACTTTGCTTCGAGGCCTGCGCCTTTTCTGAAAAAGCAGCGTCCGCCAGGCTTCCCAGATCATGAAGCTGGAAATGCTCACGTAGATTGCGATCGAGACGACGCTCACGACGAGATTCACGTTGTCCGCGCGTTTTAACATTTGAATTAACTGCGCTCCGACTTCCGCGCCGCCCATCGTTCCGATCGCCATGATAAACCCGAGGCGCAAATCAACATTGCCAAGCGCGCGATGCCGCTTCGCCGCCACGACAGATTTTCCCACAATGTGTGCGAGGTCCGTTCCGACGGCGAAATTCCAATCCAGGCCAACGGCCCGGAGCGCGGGCCCCGCGATGAAACTGCCGCCGACGCCAAAAAATCCGCCCATTACGCCGATCAAAAATCCGATGATCACGAGATAGATCGGACTGATGTGCGCGCCCGAGATCGGAAAAAACATAAAACTATTCCGAGCGTCCTCGGAGCAACCGCAGCAACCACGTCGTGACAGATTCGAGGACAACGGCTTGTCCGATGATGAGCGCAATCGCAATCAGCGCGTAGAGTTTCACATGATGCAGGTGCAGATTTTGCAACCATCCAGAAAGAAAATGAAGGACGAGGAAAAAATATCCGGTCACGAGCACGGCGTAGAGAGCCAGCTCGATAAGAAACGCTCGCAACGTCCTGGAAACTTCAGCTTTCATCGTAAACTGCGGCGCGCATTACACACTGTTCGCCGTTGACCTTTCTGCCGGTTGCGCAAAAGCACGTCAACGAACAAAAATCCGATTGCGCCAGAGGTGTTTCGTCCTACCTTCCACTTCGCTTACGGGCAAAGTATGGCCGACGTCGCAAACAAGTATCCGGAAAACGTAGAGGGAAAGTTCTACGTCGATGATCAGTGCATCGACTGTGACCTTTGCCGGGAAACCGCGCCCGCCAATTACAAACGGAACGATGACGGCGGACATTCCTTCGTTTACAAACAACCGGAGACTCCCGAAGAAGAAGCGCTCTGCAAAGAAGCCATGGAAGGCTGCCCAGTGGAAGCGATCGGCAGCGACGGCGCTTAGCGCGGCCCGCTGATGTAGTCACGGGCCCGGGGCCCATGCGTTGGGATAAAATGGCGGCAAACCCTGAAGTCCCGGTTGCTCTCACCATCGCCGGATCCGACAGCAGCGCCGGAGCCGGCATCCAGGCCGACCTGAAAACGTTTAGCGCGCTTGGCGTTTACGGACTGACCGCGATCACCTGCGTCGTGGCAGAGACGCCCGGGCTTGTATCGGAAATTGACGCTGTGAGCGCGGAGATGGTCTGCGCGCAGATGGAGGTTCTCTTCAAAAGCTTTCCTGTCGCCGCGATCAAAACGGGATTGCTTTTCTCGGGCGAGATCGTGTCGGCGGTCGCACGGACGCTTCGCGCGCATGCGACGAGAGCGACATCAACTCTCGTGATTGATCCGGTTATGGTCGCAACAAGCGGCGATCTTCTTCTGCGCGATGATGCGGTGGAAGCTTACGAGCACGAATTATTTCCACTCGCGGCGGTCGTTACACCAAATCTCGACGAAGCGGCCCGGTTACTGGGAGAACCGATTGGCGATTTGCAGGCCATGCGCACTGCTGGCGCGAGACTGACGGAAAAATATCGGATCCCAGTGTTATTAAAAGGTGGTCACCTCTCCGGCCAGAATGCGATCGATCTTCTTTTCGTTGCAGGAAACGTCGTTGAATTCTCGGCTCCCTTCTCGCGCGGGATAGCCACACACGGGACGGGGTGCACTTACTCCGCCGCGATCGCCGCCGGCTTGGCGAGCGGGCTCTCACTCGAAGGCTCAGTGCGACGCGCAAAAAAATTCGTGACAGCGACCATCACGCAATATCTCAATTGGGAAACGGCGTCGGGGCCGTCCCTGCACGCCCTCAACCATTCGCCTAACGACTGGCAATAGGAACTCGCGATTACCGACGGATCGAGCGCGCCACCTTCGGCATGCGTTGCTCACGCTCGCATCGTTACATCTACGGCTTCGTTCTGCTCCCAGCGCTTCTCCCGCATCGCTTCAATCGCAGCGGCCGTCTCAGCTTGTTTCTTACTTCGTCCCGTTCCTTCTCCGAGCGTGATGCCTTCCCAAACGGCGCGAACAACAAACGTTTTCTCGTGCTCCGGCCCGCTTCGCGAGATCACCTCATAAGCAGGACTGCGCGGTGAAATCGATTGGAGCAATTCCTGCAGATGACCTTTCGGGTTAATATCGATCGGCTCCTCCACGAGCTGCGCAAGATCACCGGCCGCTTGTGCCAAAATGAACAGCCGCACCGTGGCCAGATCACTATCGAGATAGATGGCTCCGACGAGCGCTTCGAAAGCGTCGGCGAGGGTTGAATTGCGTTCGCGGCCGCCGCTCGCCTCTTCGCCTCGTCCCATCATCAGATAGCGTCCCAGTTCGAGCGCCGCCGCATGAACTGTGAGTGCCTCCCGCGAAACCAGCCGTGATCGAAGCTTCGTCAGCTTTCCTTCAGCCTCGTCCTTGAAATGTCCATAGAGATGCTCCGTCATCACGAGTTGCAGAACCGCATCGCCCAGAAACTCCAAACGTTGATTATCGAAATGATGCTGCTGCGTCTCATGTCTCACGCTCGGATGCGTAAGCGCTTCCGCCAACAAGAGCGGGTTGCGGAACTTGTAATCAATGCGGTCTTCGAGCGGGCTCACCGAGAAGGGCATCCTACGCCCCCAAAGCGATTTTTCCATTAAGTAGCGCGAGCTTCCAGCTTGCGAATAGTACGACGCAAGCTGGAAGCTCGCGCTACTCTACCGCTTCTCAAAAATCGCGATGGAGGTGACTAGATCGAGGGCACGCTGGAGCACAGGGTCGCGCACCGTTGTTTTTTCGGGACCACGGCCCCGCCGTTGCGCCGCTTCCATAGCTTCGAGCTCAGGATTTTTTCCGGAAATAAGAGCGGCTTCATTTAGATGTGGTCGCTCATTCTCGACGAGGAAAGGAGTCATCCCCTTTTCCCGGCTTTGTTGAAAGATTTCACGCTTATCCGCCGCCGGCATCTCCACAGGCACATCCGGTTTGAGTCCGCCGGGAAAGAGCGGTCGGTCTTCGGGCAAGACTGCTTCACCCACTGCTACGCGGAGAACCTTTCCGCTGGGAAGTTTCAGATCGGAATATTCCACGGCACGACCGGCGGTTGGCTGACCGATGACGAGCGCTCTGTCATAAAGGTGTATCGTGCCCGCGATCGCTTCAGCCGCTCCGGCCGTATCACCGTCCGCCAGGATGATCGTCAAACCTTGATAGGAAGGATCGCGATCCGAGGTGAAGGTCCGTTCCTGTCGGACGGTTGTCTTGCGCAGGCTAAAGAGCGGTTTCCCTTTCGGACAAAAATACTTCGCGAATTCCGACGCTGTCGCAAAATCGTTCGTTGCCGTGCTCGCCCGCAAATCGATCACGAGCGCATCCACTTTCTTCGCTGCGAAAGTTTTCAGGTTCGCATCGAGCGCGTCGAGGTTGGGACGGATGAGAGCACCGAGCCGAAGATAACCAATGTGACCTTCGAGGATTTCACCGAAAAACGGGGCGGCGGATTCGGTCGGTTCGGCCGCGGAATCGGAGAGCAGAACCACACCGCGCCCCAGGCGCGTGAGGATTCCTTCAAATGTTGCCCGATTCAGTTCGGTCTCGTTAAGCGCCTCCGGCTTGATATAGTTGTTCTTCAGCAGCTGGATCGCTTCTTTCAGGTCCGCGGAATCCATCGAATCAACGAGCGACGTCGTCGTGGGCGTCGGTGCAGTTTGCGGCGTTACCGATGCGACTGGCGATGGCGACGCGACGCCCGGCTTTGCCGGAGATTGTGCAGACAGATTCGCCACCGCACTCCAACCCAAGAGGACGACAATAAACTGAAGGGCGCGCCGGGACATCAGTGGCCCACGACCTTAGCCGCAACTGCGCCAAGAGCAATATCCCGCCGGTAATGACAGCCTTCGAAATCGATCTGCGAGACCGCTTCGTAAGCGCGCGCGCGCGCCGTCGCCACACTCTCGCCGAGTGCGGTCACGGCCAGGACCCGGCCGCCGGCTGTTATAACCGTTCCGTTCTTCTTTCGAGTGCCGGCGTGGAAAACATGAACGTCCTTTGCACTCGCCGAGAGCTCCAAACCATGGATTGGTTTTCCGATATCGTACTTGTCCGGATAACCGCCAGAAGCGAGCACAACAGTGACCGCCGCACGCTCATCCCACTCGATAACCCGGCGATCCAGCGTTCCGTCGATCGTCGCCTCGAGGAGCTCCAGCAAATCCGACTTCAAGCGCGGCAGGATTACTTGCGTCTCCGGATCGCCGAACCGGCAGTTGAACTCCAGAACTCGTGGCCCGTCTCCCGTAACCATGAGACCGGGAAAGAGCAATCCGCGAAAAATGACGCCGTCTTCGTTCAAGCCATTCAGTAAAGGACGCATGACCTCTCGATCGAACTGCGCCCGAAGTTCGGTGCCGAAATTATTCGCCGGGCTGAACGCGCCCATTCCACCGGTGTTCGGCCCCGTATCTCCGTCGAATGCCCGCTTGTGATCTCGAGCCGTTGCGAGCATGCGATAGTTCTTCCCATCCACGAGCGCATGCAACGAGCACTCCGAGCCGGCGAGGCATTCTTCGATCAGGAGACGCGTTCCCGCATCGCCGAAGCGGCGTTTCGTCAGCATCGAATCGATCGCCACTCGCGCCTCTGCCGCATCCTGGGCAATGATCACGCCTTTGCCGAGCGCAAGCCCGTCGGCCTTGATCACGAGGGGAAATCGCGACTCTTCCACGAAGGCAAACGCCGCCTCGCGCTTGGAAAAAGCGGCGCCGCGCGCCGTCGGGATCTTGTTTTTCCGCATCAATTCTTTCGCGAAGATTTTCGAAGATTCGAGGCGCGCCGCGGACCTTGCCGGGCCGAAAACACGGAGCCCCTCGGCCTCGAAAAGGTCCGCGATGCCGGCCGCGAGCGGATCATCCGGTCCAATCACCGTTAATCCGATTTGGTTTTCTTTGGCGAAGTGGGCCAATGCCGGCAGATCGTTCGCCGGGATCATAACGTTTTCTCCCACCTCCGCTGTGCCCGCATTCCCCGGCGCGCAAAAAATCCGGTCAGCGCGGGAGGATTGCTTCAACTTCCATGCGAGCGCGTGTTCCCGGCCACCGCTGCCGACTACAAGAATTTTCACAGCGGTGGGGTGCCTCGGTGGGACATATCCGATCGAATCGTCCTAGCGAAATCGAGTGAACGCAAGCCGTCAGTGACTCTTGAGTCCAACGGTGAAGAGGCGCCAGATTATACCACCCTTTTGGTTCGTTACTCTCCACTTGCGCCGCGCCCGATTGATTCTAAAGATGGCGGATGAAATCTTCGCGCGCTTCAGTCTTAAAACCCCAATGTCCTTCGCGCATCGTACTGGACCGGATCGCGGATAAATGGACTGCGCTCATCATCCAGGTCCTGGCGAACGGGACTCAGCGATACGCAGCGTTACAACGGGAAATCGGTGAGATTTCTCAGAAGATGCTCACGCAAACACTCCGCAGCCTGGAGCGCGACGGCTTGGTCCTGCGCAAAGTTCATCCGGTCGTCCCGCCTAAAGTCGAATACTCGCTCACTCGCCTCGGACGCACGTTGATCGATCCTCTGCACGCGCTTTGCCGATGGTCGGAGAGACATCTGCCTGAACTGCAAGAGAACCGAACTCGCGCGCGCATGCTCGAGCAACCCCCATCCCGCGTCGCACAGACGCCGAGGAACCTCGCACTCGGCCAGTAACGGCCTTTTGGCTTCGCTCCCGGATGAGGCGCATTTTCCTCTTGTCGCCCGCTTATGCAGGCGGCCAGCGCGCACGCATGATCATGAGCGAGCGGGCGCAGTTTGAGCTCGCGCGGCGGTTGCGCGGCGAAAACCGTCCGACCCTCGGCGAAGTCTTTGCTTTTCTGAGCGGCCTCTATTTTCGCGGAAAACTCGCTTACGCGAATGTTTTCGCGCAACCGGTGCCCAAGATATCCGGCGTGCTTGTCATCACGCCCAATCGCGGCCTGGTCCCCGCCGCGACACGGATCGGGATCGAGGATCTTCGCGACTTCGGCACGGTGGACATAGACGAAGATGATCCTCGTTATCGCAGGCCGCTCGAGCGCGACGTGAAGAAGCTGGCCAAGGAATTGACGGCGGATTGCGAAGTCGTCCTGCTCGGAAGCGTTGCCACCGGAAAATATGTCGATATTCTCCTCGCGCATTTTGGGAAACGGCTTCGCTTTCCGGCAGATTTCGTTGGGCGCGGGGACATGAGTCGCGGCGGACTATTGCAGCGCTGCGCGGTCGATCGCATGGAACTGCCGTACATCTCGGTAGCCGGTGCGGTCCGAAAAGGAAAACGTCCGGCTAAACTTGAGCCGCGAAGATATACAGGTAGGGACGTTTCTCGGAAACGTCCGACTTCTTGATGTACCGGCGCAAAGCAAATTCGACGGATCCCTTGGAGATGCATCCCTACCTATACAATCATGCCGCTTTCACTAAAGCTCCCGCTCCCGCCGATGGAGGCGTTCCATCGATGAAATTCCCGTCGGCGAAAACTGGCAATACGAGCCGAAGTGGGACGGATTCCGCTGCCCAGCAGCCGCGAGGCGGTGGCATAATGGAAACGGCCGACCGACCACGCAGTCGGCGCTGCGAATCTGTTCGAATTTTTTGGTCAACGCTTTGGTAATCTACTGTTCAGGGTTTAACTCGAAGTTGATATTCACCTCGTAGTAGGCGCCGCCACCAAGGCCCTTTGGCAGCGGATCAACTTGCGTCACCCGCTTCGCAACCGCAGTGACTGATTCATCCACCACCACATTGCCGGAGGGTCTCATGATGGTGAACTTCGAGACGCGGCCATCCTTCTCGATGCGAATTCTGACCAGCACGGACATCTTGGCTCCGATGGCGACGCTGGTCGTTGGCTGGATCCATTCGCTGTAAAATCGGTCGTGCAGCATTTTTCCGTACCAGCTGAATTCCGAGGATCGTGCCGCCCCGCTGGTTTCCGTTGAGCCCGATTTTTCACCTGCGCGTTCCGCGTTGGCGGGCGCGACCTTCACCGACTCCTTCCGGGCTTCGTCGTTTTTCTTTTCCTGCTCCGACGGCGTGGCGCTCTTTTTCGGCGAAGGCTTCGGCGCGGTTTTTGCCTCTACAGGTTTCTTCGGTGTCGATTTGGGCGTCGGCTTTGCCGTGGGTTTCGCTGACGCTTTCGGAATGGGCGTCGATGTGACGGTCCGCTTCGTAGACGGCGAAGCGACTGGAGTTCGCGAGGGAGTAGGAGTCGATAGCTGTATGTCGCTCGTCGCGGAGGTCTGGAGGGGCGGCTCGTTTTGTTTGTCGGGCGCGGACGGGGGGACTTCCGGCGGAGGATTTGCCTCACTCGCAGTCTCAGCCCGCGACGGTGGGCTAATCGCGGCGACTTCACCGCTCATCCACACAATGCTCTGCAGGTTCACTTTTCGCGTCTCGCGGCTCCAACGAACGAGCCCGATAATAATTGCGAGGTGAGCGACCGCGATGATCGTGACGTTGCGCCAAAAGCGTGCGTCTCGCGGCATCGACTATTTCGTTTCAGCTTTCGTCGCAATGCCCACTTTCGTGATTTGCGCGCGTTGCAAAGCATCCATCAACGCGATCAACCTCTGCACCGGCAGCTCGCGATCGGGACGAATGACGACAGCCACATCCGGATTCGCTCGTTTCAATTCCGTGAGTCGTGCGACGAGTGTCTGAGTATCGACCAGTTCGTTGTTGAACCGGATCGTCTCCTGACGATCGATGGAAATCGTCTGGACCTGCGCCGGATTGACTGGTGCGTTCGCCGCGCCACTTGATGGGATGACCAAACTCACGCTGTTTTCCAACAGTGGTGTGGTGATCATAAAAATGATCAACAGGACGAATGCCAGGTCGAGCAGAGGTGTGATGTTGATTTCGGAGAGGGTGGACAGACTCTGTCGTTGGGAGTAGCGGCGCATGTCTCAGCTCTCCGAGTTAGGCGTTGGACGCTTCCCCTCTTCTGTGCTCATCGGCGAAACTCTGGATCACGCGCATTGTGATCCACGTATTTGTGCTCAAACTCCGATGCCAGCTCCGCGGCGAAGTTATCCATCTCCACAATCATCCCGCGAATACTGGTGACGAGAAAATTGTAACCGAACATCGCCGGGATCGCGACGCAGAGAGCCGTGACCGTCGTAATCAACGCACCCGAAACACCGGGCGCCATCGTCGCCAGATTCGGTGAGCCCGCGACCGCAACATCCGTGAACGTGTCCATCACGCCCCAGACCGTTCCGAGCAATCCCAGGAACGGCGAGCCGCTCACGGCGGTCGCGAGCAGGATCATTTGCGACTCCAGCCCGAGCGCGGCCTCACCCACCGCCCGCTCCATCGCGGCATTCACGGCGTGCATTTGCGCAGGCGTGATTTTGTCTGCGATCCCGAGCCGCGCGCGAAATGTTTCATCCACTTCCGCCGAGCCGAGCAGCTGAAAAGTCATTTCCTCGCAGCCGGCACGGTAGACATTGAAGAGGGGCGCGCCCGGAAATCGCGCATGATTCTCAAACAAGCGCAGCGGTTGCCGGTCTTTCCGGAAGGCCGAGCGAAATCGCGCCGTCTGTTTTCGCGCGAACTGAATCACGCGCAACTTCGTGATCATGATCGACCAGCTGAAAATGGAGACGATGCCAAGCAGCGCGAGAACGATCTTGCCGGCGACAGTCGAGTGTTCGAACGCGAAGAGAAGACCGCCAGCCGCGAGAATCTTCGGAAGTAGCATGTGCGCCAGCTTGCCTGGAGTAATACCGGACTTTCCGGGAAAGGGAAAGTCGGACTTCGGAAAACCGTCCCTACCTTTCTTGCCGCGGATACGTCAGGCGCCGTTTCGCGACTACAATGAAGCCGATCCCAAGGGCGACGACGAAAAATGAGAAAAATTGGCCGCGCGTAAATGAGCCAATCAAAGGCGCGTCCGGTTCCCGGAAATATTCCACAACGATCCGGAAGATCGCATAGCAGATCATGAATAGTCCCGTCAGGAAACCGTTTGGTGTGCGCGCGCGAGTGCGCACAAACCACAAGATCGCAAACAATACGATCCCTTCGAGAAGCGCCTCGTAAAGCTGCGAAGGATGCCGGGGTGTGAGGATCCCGCGCAAAACTGTTGCGATCTGCGGATTTCTCCGCACCGCCTCAACGATCGCTTCGGGAGAACTTAGAGACGGATCGACTTGCTGGCAGGCGGCGAGCGCGCGCTCGGCTTCCGCAGCATTCGCCGGCTCGAGTAATTCTTTCGGAAACTGCATCGCCCACGCGACGCTTGCGATTCGGCCGTAAAGTTCGCCATTGATGAAATTAGCGCAGCGGCCAAGAAATAAACCTATCGGCACGGCGACCACCAGATTGTCACCGAGGTTCGTCCACGAAATCTTATGCCGGCGCGCGTAGTAGAGCGAGAACAGCACCACCCCGAGCATTCCTCCGTGACTCGACATTCCGCCTTCCCAAACACGCAATATGGAGAGCGGCTCGCGGAGCATTTCGGGCCTATAAAAAATGACGTAACCAAGACGGCCGCCGACCATCACTCCGAAAAGCGCCACCCAGGTAACGAAGTCGCCGACGGCGGATTGGCTCAGATCCAGGTAGCCGCGCTTGGACAGCCAGCTCAACAGCACGAAACCGCAAACGAACGCGAGCACGTATGCCATGCCGTACCAACGCGGGCCGACATTATCCCAGAGTCTGAAGATAAACGGATCGAGATTGTGGAGGTAATAGGAGAGCATGCGGCGAGCGATACTCAGCGATCTTCACGCGAGCGGCAATAAAAACGCGACGCTCTGTCATCCCGAGCCGCGCAGACGGCCAGGGACCTCTCTCTTGGAAATTGCGTCACGCGGGAAATGGAATGCGCTCATTTCGTAGTTGAGAAGTCCCTCGCTATGCTCGGGATGACACGCTGTGGCGCGTCACTTCCAACACATCGCGCAAGAACGGTGCCGTTCGGCTGATTCGACTCTTCGCGACTTCTTCAGGCGTACCGGTCGCAACAATTTCCCCGCCACCCACCCCAGCCTCCGGTCCGATATCCACGATATAATCAGCTTCCGCGATGATGCTGAGATTATGCTCGATTACGATCACCGTGTTGCCTTCATCCACGAGCCGGTGCAGCACTTTCAAGAGCAACTCCACGTCCGCCATGTGAAGGCCAATCGTCGGCTCCTCGAGGAGATAGAGCGTCGATTTCGGTTTGCGCATCTTGCGAATGCGCTCGTTCTGCGCACGCGCGATTCCGCGCGTTAGCTCCGTCGCGAGCTTCAACCGTTGCGCTTCACCGCCACTCAGCGTCGGACTCGGCTGTCCCAGCTTTAAATATCCCAATCCGGTATCGACCAGGAGCGAAAGGGGGCGCGCAATCTTCTGGTTCGTGGCGAAGAACGTGGCGGCCTGCTCGATCGTCATCTCCATGACATCGCCAATGCTCCTTTCATTGTAGAGCACTTCGAGGGTCTGCGGATTATAGCGACGGCCGCCGCAGTCCTCGCACGGCACATAACTGCTCGGCAGAAAACTCATTTCCAGCTTGATGGCGCCCTGGCCGCTGCACGTTTCGCAACGGCCGCCTTCCGCGTTGAAGGAAAAGCGGCTCGCCGAATACCCGCGCACGCGCGACACCGGCAGTTGGCCATAGAGCTTGCGAATCTCGTCGAAAACTTTGATGTAAGTCGCCGGCGTGGAGCGCGACGTCTTCCCGATCGGCGACTGATCCACTTCGTAGACAGTCTCGAAAGAGTCGGCACCGGTGATCGCTGAGAATAATTCCCGCTGTTTGCCCGGTTCCTTTGTCAAACGTTCCTTCACCGCCGGCAGCAGAACCGAACGCATCAGCGTCGATTTTCCAGAGCCAGAGATGCCGGTGATGACCGAGAGCCGGCCGACCGGAAAACGCACGTCGACGTTTTTGAGATTGTGCGCATGCGCTCCGCGAATCTCGATCCATCGCTCGACCTCGCCTAACGAACGCCGCGTCTTTCGCGTGGGATGACACAAAGGATTTTTCAGGCAACGGCCCGTCTCCGAGCTCGCGTGCCTTTGGATGTCGCCCAGTGTCCCTTGCACGACGACTTCGCCGCCGTGCATCCCCGCGCCTGGACCGAGATCGATAATATGATCGGCGCGGCGCATCGTCGCCTCGTCGTGCTCGACAATCACGAGCGAGTTTCCTTTCTCTCGTAGCGCCGTCAGGGTCTCGAGCAGTCGAAGATTATCGCGCGGATGGAGACCGATCGTTGGCTCATCCAGAACGTAAAGAACGCCGCGTAAATTCGAGCCGAGCTGCGCCGCGAGACGAATTCTCTGCGACTCGCCACCGCTGAGAGTTTTCGCGGAACGTCCGAGCGCGAGATAACCGAGCCCAACGTTTTCCATAAACCGAAGACGCTGCGAAATTTCCGGAACGAGATCGTCGGCCACGGTTTTCTGGTTGCCGCGAAAACGAAGCTTGCCGATCAACTGCAACGATTCGCCGGCCGAAAGAGCAGTGAAATTATCGATCGTCTGATTCTGCAGCCGCACGTGCCGCGCGATCGGATTCAGGCGTGATCCGTGACACGCCGGGCAGGGTGCCGCCGCGTCTTCATCGACCCACTCGAATTCGCGATCCGCGGCCAGCTCATTTTCCAGAACGGAATCGCCGGTATCCTCCGTGCCCGTTTGCTTGGCGCGATTCCAAATTTCGCCGAAACCGCCGCATTCTTGGCAGGCGCCGTGCGGCGAATTGAATGAGAATAAGCGAGGATCGAGTTCTTCAAAGGCGCGTCCGCACCCCGGGCAGCTCATCTCCGTGCTCATGACCGTGAGGCGGTGTTTCGCGTCGAGCAGGTGCGCGGTGCCGCGGCCGATATCGAGCGCGCGCTGGACCAAATTCCGCGCTTTCAAAATTCGTTTCGCATCGATCGCTCCGACCACGACGTCGATAGTGTGTTCCTTGAAGCGCTCGAGTTTTCGGAACTGAGCGATCGGCACGAGCACTCCATCGACAAAAAGCGTGTCGAAGCCCTGCCGCTCCGCCCAGCGCGCGACGTCCGTGTGAAATCCTTTGCGTGCTTTGACCAGTGGCGCCAGAACCTTGAGCGGGCCGCGCTTCACCGCGGTCTCCAGTTGTTTTACGATCGCGGCCAGACTT
Source organism: Spartobacteria bacterium (assembly GCA_003169695.1). GTDB lineage: Bacteria > Verrucomicrobiota > Verrucomicrobiia > Chthoniobacterales > UBA10450 > AV80. The sequence goes on along the minus strand of PNAS01000021.1, from coordinate 22,496 downwards.
TGTTTCTCGACCGGGAGATCACAATCGGGGCAGAACTGCGTTCCGGTTTTGGCGAAAAGGAGCCGGAGAAAATGGTAAACCTCGGTCACAGTGGCGACGGTAGATTTGCCGCCACCGCGTGTGACACGTTGTTCGATCGCAATGCTTGGCGGTACGCCTTCAACGAGATCGACGTCCGGTTTTTCGAGTTGCTCGACGAATTGACGCGCGTACGGCGACATGCTGTCGAGAAAGCGGCGCTGCCCTTCTGCGAACAGAATATCGAACGCGACGGTCGATTTTCCGGAACCGCTGAGGCCGGTGATGATCACCATTTTGTCCCGCGGAATATCAAGCGAGATATTCTTCAAATTGTGTTCGCGAGCGCCATGAATGCGGATGGCGTTATTCGCCGCGTTGCGATGTCCGTTGGGGAGCGCGGGCTTCCAGCCCGTTCCGCCCTGCGCCTTGCGGGACGGTTCTTCCGCCGCGCGCAAAGCCAAATCAGAATCGTCCAATTCGTATCGGGCCTGAAGGCTTCGCGGCAGGATGCCGTGAACCTTCCGCAACACTTCGCGCAGGAACATGCCCGTATGCGACGCATCTACCCGCGCCACAGCCTCCGGAGTTCCGCCGGCGACGAGTTTTCCGCCTTCGTCGCCAGCCTCAGGCCCGAGATCAATCACCCAATCGGCGCACTTGATGACCTCGAGATTGTGCTCGACCACGATGATGGTGTTGCCGGCTTCAACGAGTCGTTGAAACAGCTTCACCAGCATCGCGACATCGTCGAAATGCAACCCCGTCGTCGGTTCGTCGAAGATAAGGAGATTGCCGCGGGCGGAGCCATTCTGCTTCGTGTCGGCACTTTCGTCCGCCAGATGCCGGACGAGTTTAAGCCGCTGCGATTCGCCGCCGGAAAGCGTGTTCAAAGGCTGACCGAGTCGCAGATAACCGAGGCCGACCTCGTCCAGAACGTCGAGCGGACAGCCGAGCTTCTCGGATTCGCCAATCTGCGCGAAAAACTGGATCGCTTCATTGACGGTCAATTGGAGGATGTCGTGAATTGACTTCTCGTGCAGTTTCACGCGCAGGACATGTGGCTGAAAGCGGCGCCCTTCGCACTCGGCGCAACGCACGTAAAGATCGCTCAGGAATTGCATCTCGATCTTTTCGAAGCCGGTGCCGCAACAACGCTCGCAGCGACCGCTGCCGGAGTTAAAGGAGAACGCACTCGCTGTCAGTCCTTGCGCCATCGCTTCCGGTTGCGCGGCGAAAAGCTCGCGAACACGATCGTAGAGCCCGAGATAAAGAATCGGCGTCGAACGTGGTGTGCGCGCGAGCATCGATTGATCGACCATCACCACGTCGTCGATGCGGTGCGCGCCAGTGACCGACTTGCACGCCCCGGGTTCCTGCTCACTCGGCTGTCCTTTCGCCTGAAGCAGGTTCCGATAAAGAACTTCGTGAATGAGCGTTGACTTGCCAGATCCGGAAACGCCGGTGACGCAGTTGAAAATGCCGAGCGGAATTTCGACATCGAGGTTCTTGAGATTGTGCTCGCGGGCGCCGGTGATTCTGATCGAAGCGGTTGATTTCCGGCGCGACTTCGGAACTGGAATCCTTTTCCGTCCTGCGAGGTAATCGCGCGTGAGTGATTGGGGAGCGCGGGCTTCCCTTCCAATACCACTGCGCGCGCCTTGCAGAAGTTCATTGAGCGCTCCGGTGAAAACCAATTCACCTCCACGCTCGCCTCGGCCCGGGCCGATATCGATCACGTGATCGGACGAGCGGATGATCGCTTCTTCGTGTTCGACGACGAGCAGCGTGTTGCCTTTGTCCCGCAAATCGTGCATGACGCGCACAAGGCGGCCGATATCACGCGGATGAAGCCCGACGCTTGGCTCGTCCATGACAAAAAGTGTGTTCACGAGCGACGCACCTAGACAGGTGGTGAGATTCACCCGCTGGACTTCGCCACCGCTGAGCGTGCGCGTGGAGCGATCGAGCGTCAGATAGCCCAGCCCGACCTGGCACAAATAACGGAGCCGCGTGACGACTTCGCTACGCAACATCACAGCGGTCGAGTCGTTAGGCGGCAGAACCAGATCAGCGAAAAGCTTCCGGGCATGGGCAACGGAAAGCAGCGCGATCTCCGGCAGAGTCCGCGCAGTTTCCCTGGTTTCGCCTCGTGCGCGCGAAACGATCCGATAGTTCAGCGAAGCGGGTTGAAAGCGTCCGCCCCTGCAATCAGGACAAGTGGTGTAAGCGCGGTAGCGGCTGAGCAAGACGCGCACGTGCATTTTGTAGGTTTTGCTTTCCAGCCATTTGAAAAAGCCGCGCACGCCATACCAGCGGTCGTTCTCCGCGAGCTCTTCGACATCGGTGTCGGCCTCCCGCGCCTCGCCGTTGATGACAAAATCCTGATCGGCTTTTGGCAGATCCTCAAACGGTGCGCGCACGTCGATCTCTTCGCGGGCGCAGGCACGCAGCAGGTCTTTCTGCGATTCGCCAAATTGCTGGCCTTGAAAGGCGCGCACCACGCCGCCGGCGATGCTCAAACTGCGATCGGGGATCGCGCGGTTCAGATCGATCGCGATCGTCCTGCCGAAGCCACGGCACGTCGGACAGGCGCCGAGCGGATTGTTGAAACTGAAGAGTCCAGGAGTCGGCGGGCGGATATCGAGGTCGCAATGCGCGCAATGCCAGCCAGTCGAGAAGGGCGATTCCTTTTTGGTCTTAAGGAGGACAAAATTGATCCGGTCTTTGCCGAATCGAAGCGCGATTTCGATCGACTCCACCAGGCGCGCGCGTGTTTCCTCTCCGATCGTCAGGCGGTCCTGAACGACCTGCACGCGCGCGCCGAGTCGTCCGACTTTTTTGTCGGTATCGGCACGGACGATTTCATCATTCAACCAAACGCGCAGATATCCTTGCTGCTGCAGAAATTCAAAGAACTCGCGCGGATCGGTCTTCGCCGGCACTCCGACCCAGAAGGTGAGCAGGACCGTTTCGCCGGCGAACTCGCGCACAACGTCGTCCGCGATCGAGCGCGCGGTTTCGGGGCGGATCTCGCGGCCGCAGCCGGGACAAAAGGCGCGGGCGATGCGCGGCATCAAGAGTTTCAGGTAGTCGTTGATCTCCGTCATCGTGCCGACGGTGGAACGCGAGCTTTTCACCGGGTTCGCCTGCTCGATTGCGATGGCTGGGGGAATGCCCCGGATTTCGTCGACGCGCGGCTTGTCCATACGGTCGAGGAACTGCCGCATGTATGGACTGAAGGTCTCCACGTAACGGCGTTGGCCTTCCGCGTAGATCGTGTCGAAAGCCAGACTCGATTTGCCGCTGCCGCTGGGCCCGGTAACGACGGTTAACTTTCCGAGCGGGAGATCGAGATCGATCCCTTTCAGGTTGTTTTGGCACGCGCCGCGAATCTCGATGCGGCCCGCCTCAGGCGGGTCAGGAGGAGCGGTGACGCATGGCTTTTCGGCGGTCTTTGAACCCACCGGAGACTATCCGGTTGAGCGCAGCAGTTCGCAAATTTTGCACGCAATAAACATGTCATCCCGAGTCGCAGACGGGATCGCGACCTCGGGAGGAGCGTTGACTCCCCTCCGGAGCTTTTGATCATCCTCCCGAGCAAGAAGGGTTGATTATCTTATATGAGGTCCCTCGCCGTCTGCGCGGCTTGGGAATGACAAAGCGGCGGCACCACCCAAACGGATCGTGCCCCAATCTGGCGGGCGTCGTCAACTGGCGAAACGTTGCGCTACCTTTTCGCGTTCCGCGAGCAGCGCCTCAGGCATGTCGGGCTGGAGCGTCTCGAAGAACCTTTTCTGGCCCTCGAGCTCCGTTTTCCATTCTTCAGGTTTCACCGAGAACAATTCTTTCAATTGCTCTTTGGAAACGCTCCCAAGTCCTTCGAGATCGAGGTCCTCAGACTGCGGAATGCAACCGATGGAAGTTTTCTTCGCGCCGCCTTTGCCCTCGCAGCGGTCGATGATCCACTTCAGCGCGCGCATGTTATCGCCAAAACCCGGCCAGAGAAATTTTCCGTCGGCGCTTTTGCGGAACCAGTTTACGTGGAAGATGAGCGGCGGATTCGAAAGCCGTGGACCGATCTCAAGCCAGTGCTGGAAATACTTGCCCATGCTGTATCCGCAAAACGGCAGCATCGCCATCGGATCGCGTCGGACCTGACCGACCGTGCCCGTCGCGGCGGCGGTGGTTTCCGAAGCCATCGTCGCACCGACATAAACGCCGTGAGTCCAATCCAAGGCACCAAAAACGAGCGGCATCGTGTCGCTCCGACGTCCGCCGAAAATGATCGCACTGATCGGCACGCCTTCTCCCTTTTCGACGTCAGGATCGAGCACTGGATTGTTCCGCATCGGAACGGCAAAGCGGCTATTTGCATGCGCGGCCTTTTCCTTCGACTCCGGCGTCCAACGGTTTCCTTTCCAATCGATGCACGAAGCCGGCGGCGCGCCGTCCGTGCCTTCCCACCAGACGTCGCCATCATCGGTCAGCGCGACATTCGTGTAGAGCGTATCGCGCTCGATCGACTTCATCGCGTTCGGATTCGATTTGTAACTGGTCCCCGGAACGACGCCGAAATATCCGTTTTCCGGATTGACCGCGTAGAGCCGTCCGTCCTTGCCGATCTGCATCCACGCGATGTCGTCGCCGACTGTTGTGACCTTCCAGCCCTTGAAATGCGCGGGCGGAATGAGCATCGCGAAATTGGTTTTGCCGCATGCGCTTGGAAACGCCGCCGCGACGTAATGCTTCCGGCCTTCCGGCGATTCCACGCCGAGAATAAGCATGTGCTCCGCGAGCCAGCCTTGCTTCCGCGCGAGATAAGAACCGATCCGGAGCGCGAGGCATTTCTTGCTCAGCAAAACGTTCCCGCCGTAACCTGAGCCGACTGAGATGATCGCGTTGTCCTGCGGAAAATGGCAGATAAACCGCCGGTCGGGATTCACATCAAGCAACGAATGGACGCCTCGGTTCCATTCCGCCTTGGCGTCAGCACCCAGGCGCTTGACCGCGACGGATCCCATTCGCGTCATGATCCGCATGCTTAAGACGACGTAGATCGAGTCGGTGATTTCAAAGCCGACCTTCGTCAGGGTCGAATCCGGCGGGCCCATAATGTAGGGAACGACAAACATCGTTCGCCCGCGCATTGCCCCCGCGAGCATGCCGTGGAGTTTTGTGTACGTCTCAGCCGGAGCAGCCCAGTTATTTGTGGGGCCGGCTTCTTCCTTCGTCGGCGTGCAGATCAGGGTGAATTGTTCGACCCGCGCGACGTCATTCGGATTCGAGCGGTGTAAATAGGAGCCGGGCTTTTTTTCCTCGTTTAGTTTGATCAACACGCCCTGGCGTTGGGCTTGGTCGAGCAACCAGGCGTTCTCGTTTTCCGAACCGTCGCACCAGAAAATGTTTTCCGGTTCGGTCAGGCGGGCGACCTCCTGCACCCAATCGAGCACCGCTTGGTTTGACGGCTTCGAATTCCCGATTCCGCCCGGCGGCAAAATGGCTGGCGCGAGGTTATCCATAAAAGTGCGGCCCTCCGCGTCATTCCCGAGTGGCGCAGGGAGGATGGTCATTTTCAACGCTTCGGTCGCTTCTCCAAGCAAATTTTCGCGGGGTCGTAGGTTCGAGGAAGCGAACGGTGCTTGCGCGGAATGAACGCGCGCACTTAATTGAAGCATGTTCGGAGTCACCACCTCCGATGACTACCAGCCGGTAACATGGGTGGGACGTCATCCCGTTCATGTCACGACGCTGCTCGTCGCGGTGCACGTATTTGCCGCCATCGTGGCGTGTTTCCTTGGTGGCGCTGGCATTCTGGGACATCTCGCTTTTGACAGCGCGCTCGTCTGGCAGCGCGGAGAATTCTGGCAGCTCGCGACTTACGCCTTTGTCCATTCGCCGTCGGCGCTTCTTTGGTTCGCGGTCGAGATGTACATGCTCTTTGTTTTCGGACGCGAAGTGGAACGTTTCATCGGCCGCCGCGCCTTCATCGTTCTCTATCTCTTTCTTCTCCTTGCGCCGACTGTGCTCCTCTCGCTCTGGGGACTCTGGGACCGTGCCGGCCTCGCCGGCTCCCCCGCCCTGCATTTCGGAATCTTCATAGCGTTCGCAACCATTTATCCAAATATCGAACTGCTCCTGCGGATTCAGGCGAAATGGGTGGCGTTGGCCCTCGCAGCCATTTCCACATTGCAGTTGCTCGCCTATCGCGATTGGTCGGCCATGGCCGTGCTATGGGTTAGCATCGCTGCGGCGTTTTTTTTCATCCGGCTGCGCGGGGTCGGTCCCGAACTGGTTTGGTGGGGTAACTTGAAGTCGCGTTGGCAGCCGAAAGCCAAATTCCACGTGGTCCCTCGCTCAGCTCCGCGTCGCGTCGTGGAGCCGGAGAACGTCCATGAGTCCATCGACCCGGTGTTGGAAAAAATTTCCAAGCAAGGAATCAACAGCTTGACCGCGTCGGAACGGCGAGCGCTCGACCGGGCGCGAGCTCGCCTCTTGAAAAAGTCACAGTGAATGGGCGCGCGGAGGGTCGCGACACCCGTTTACGAATCAGTGTTGTCGTTCCTTCCTGGCGTGACGCGGAGAATCTCGCGGCGCTGCTGCCAGTGTTGTCCCGGCTCGATCGCGTAGCTGAAACAATCGTCGTGGACGCTTTAGACAATGGCGAATCGGAACGCATCGTCCTTTCCTGCGGCGCAACCTTCATCGCTTCTCCAGCGCCGAATCGCGGTGAGCAGATGAACCTCGGGGCGGAAGCGGCCAGCGGCGACGTGATCGTTTTCCAACATTCCGACACCGATTTGGAAAATGCACACCTCGCGGCAATCGAAGCGACATTGTCCGATCCGCAAATCATCGGAGGCGCCTTCTTTCGCAAGTTCGATGGCCGCCATCCGCGCTTGATGTGGCTCGAATCGGTGGCGCGCTTTTTGACCCGCCACGGCGGGACGCTCTATGGCGATCAATCCATCTTCATCCGGCGCGACGTCTTCATGACGCTACATGGCTTCGCGAAAATTCCCATTATGGAAGACGTCGAGTTTTCGCGTCGGCTGCGCGCAGCCGGAAAGATCGCGGTGCTCGACCCGCCCGTGCGATCATCTGCCCGTCGTCACCTGCGCAAAGGTGCGTGGCGGACGAGCATTCAAAACGGCTTGTTCATTGTTCTCTACAACCTCGGCGTCTCACCCCATCGACTCCATCGCTGGTATTACGGCGCCATGAAAAGGGATCCGGAGCGCGACGCAGTGCTGTCATCCTGACGCGCGCAGACGCGGAAAGACCTCCCCAATTCCACGCGAACCACACGAGTTCTTCAAAAAGCGTGATCTATCAGCGAGTGCGAGGCCACTTCGGCCTGCTTCGCCAAACTCGTTTGTAGCACAAACAGGCGCGACGCGTCCTCTCACTCGACCAGGAGCGCCCCGGCACGGAGCTGTTCGACTAGTTCCTCCGCACTCGTGGCCGCCATGAGCGCGTCTCGTCTCGCTTTGTCTTTCACCATACGCGCCAACGCGCCAACGCACACGAGATAGTCGTTCACCATCCGTCGCGGAACGCCGACCAAAAAGATCAGGTGCGCCGGCTCTTTCGCTTCGCCAAAACGGATGCCCGCCTGGCTGCGACCGATACCCAGGACAATTCGCTCCACCAGATCCGTGCGCGCGTGCGGAAAAGCCACTCCCTCGCCCGTGTTGGTCGAACTTCGCCCCTCACGTTCCATGACCGCATCGGCAAATTCATAATACTTCTGGACCTGCCCATTTTTGCGAAACAGCTCTGCAATTTCCAGAATCGCGTCGCCCTCCGTGATAGCGCGCAGCTCGAGTACGACCAGATTGGGATCAAGAATTTCAGAGAGCAGCGCAGACATCGGAGAATACCTAAGCGATTGATTGGATTGACGGGCTAATCCGAGTTATCGAATTATCCAGGGACACGTGGCAACTGAAAACAATCCCGGCGGGCTAAGTGAAGAAGCGACCATCTCGCTCCAAAAGAGCCTTTACGATCCAGGCTACGTCAATGCGATGTCGCACTTTTACCGGGGGGAACTCGGGCGCATCATGGTCTGGCGTCAGCGGCTCGATATTACGACGAATTGGGCGATCACGAGCAGCACGGCGATTATCACCATCGCTTTTTCGAACCGCGAAGTTCCGCACATCATCTTCTTTTTCAATCTCGCGATCGTCTGGGGCATGCTCTGGATCGAAGCGCGGCGTTACCGTTTTTATGACGCTTTCCGCGCGCGTGTCCGCATGCTCGAAGCTCATTTTCTGGTTCCGATGGTAATGGAAAACCGCGAAATGCTGCAGGGCGAATGGAAAAAACTCGTCTGCGAAGATCTTATCCTGCCTTCGTTCAAGATCACAATCTTGGAAGCAGTCGGGCGGCGTCTGAAACGCAATTATGTCTTCATTTTCATCCTGATCATGTTGGCGTGGATCACGAAAATCTTTCTCCATGCCAGCGCGCCTGTGCAAGGTTTGCCGGCCTTTTACCACGCGTTGCGGGTGGGACATATTCCCTCCTGGCTCGTCGCTTTTGTTTTCGTGGGCACTTTGGCGATCGTTATCGGCATCACGATTTACGTGGGCAAGAAAACGACGGGTGAAGTTTCCGAATTCCGCACGCACCGGTCGCTTTGGCGGATCTGAAGCAGAAGGGTTGATGGTGAGTGGTTGATGGTTGATGGAGAAGACGTGGATGCCACCTCGATCAACCATCAACCATCGATCATCAACCTCTTCCAGCGTCTATGCGATATCGTCGCCAAGCTCCGCGCGCCCGATGGCTGTCCGTGGGACCGCGAGCAGACTAATGAGACGCTGCTTCCGGGCCTGATCGAGGAGGCGTACGAAGTCGCGGGCGCCGTCCGCGCGCGTGATGATCAAAATCTGTGCGAAGAGCTCGGTGACCTTATTCTGCTTGCCGTAATGCATGCGCAAATCGCCGAGGAAAAAGGCCGGTTCAATATCGGCGAGGTGCTGGCGAACGTGACGGCAAAACTTATTCGCCGGCATCCGCATGTTTTCGGCGAGAGCGGAGTGCGTGACACGGATGGCGTGGTAAAACAGTGGGAGGCGATCAAGCGCGAGGAGAAGAGCGATGCCGGCCGCCATTACCTCGCCGATCTTCCCGCGGCACTCCCCGCCTTGATGCGGGCGCAGAAAGCGCAAAAGAAAGCGGCGCGGGTCAATTTTGACTGGACCGAAATCTCCGATGTCGTCGCGAAGGTTGATGAGGAATTAGCGGAAGCGAAAGAGGCGATCGCGTCGCGCGATCCCAGCGCGATTGGGGATGAAATCGGCGACCTGCTCTTTGCCGTTGTCAATCTCGCGCGCAAAAGCAAACTCGATGCGGAAATGGCGTTGCAAACTGCAACCGACAAGTTCGTCTCGCGGTTTAGCGGGGTCGAGGATGAATTGCGCGCGCGTGGCAAAAAACTAGGCGAAGTGGGGTTGGAGGAGCTCGACGATATTTGGAACGCGCTTAAAGTCGAAGCGCGACACGGGACGCCGAGTTAAAGTTTGGCCCTCGTCCGCCTGTTGTCCCAAGCCGCGCAGACGGCGAGAGACCCCACGTCCGCAGTGTCGATTTCCGGACCGATGAGGCATACTGCGAAGTCATCGCATATTGGTAATCAGCACACCAAGGGACAAGGGCAGGTCCCTCGCCGTCGGCGCGGCTCGGGATGACACCACTCTCCAGCGCCGACGCCTCTCCGCTTGGCGCCAATCCCCCGTTTACAAATTGCGCCGGTTGACGATATTGCCCGTCCCGATGACCATTTTGATTAATATCCTGCTTGGATTCTACGTTTTCATCGCGTTGCTCATGGTCCTTGTGATCTTGATGCAACGCCCGAAAAGTGAGGGCCTGGGCGCCGCCTTCGGGGGCGGCGTGACCGAAAACATCTTCGGCGCGCAAACGACCAATGTGCTCACAAGAATCACCGCTTGGCTCGCGGCTCTATTCTTTCTTCTGACGTTTGTTCTCTCGATTCTTTACGCGCATAAGGGTAACACCCAAAGCGGACTTCGCCGCGAGCTGATGAAAGACCTGCCCCCGGCAGCAGTGACCACTTCGCCCACACCTAGCCCGGGTCCATCATCGGCCGTGGGCCCACCCGGCACGGTCACGAATCCAACTCCCGCCTCGACCGATCCGGCGCCTTCGGTGAAGCCGGCAGATCTCGCGGTCGGAGCCGTTCCGCCCACGACCAGTTCCGTGGCGCCAATCTCAAGCCCGATAAGTTCTGCAAGCCCGCTCAGTTCGCCTGCGCCCAGCGCCACGCCGTCCGTCCGCGCAAAGCGAAGGCCAAAACGATAAATTCAGCGGAAGCCCGCTCAGTTTATCCTCTGTCTAAGAAAGATGTCCCCGTTGGTCAGGGAACGACTTCCGGCTTCGGACCGGCTTTGTCGTTCAAGGCCTGGGTGAATTCCTGCAGACTGGAGACGATCTGCGGGGCCTTCGTAAGCACAGTGCTCGCAAGCTTTTCCGAGTAATCCGGGCGGCGCTGCGACATCTCGGAGAGTGCCATCATCACGGCGAGGGCGTTATTGATGGCGTGTTTGATCTCGCTGAATTTCTTCTGCAATTCGACGAGTTCTTCNNTTGTGCTTGACTGACAGGTTCGACATTTGTCGTCCGATGCCTGCGCAAACTATCAAGATCAGCGGTGCACGCCAGCACAATCTCAAGAATCTCCACGTGGAAATTCCGAGGGAAAAGCTGGTCGTTATTACCGGCTTAAGCGGGTCGGGAAAATCCTCGCTCGCCTTCGACACCCTTTATGCCGAGGGTCAGCGCCGCTATGTGGAAAGCCTCTCCGCCTACGCCCGGCAGTTTCTGGATCAAATGGAAAAGCCGGACGTCGATTTCATCGAAGGGCTTTCACCGGCGATTGCGATCGAACAGCGAAGCGCGGGAGCGAATCCTCGTTCCACGATCGCGACCACGACCGAGATTTTTGACTATCTGCGCGTACTGTTCTCGGCCGTTGGCCAACCGCATGATCCAACGACGGGTCAACCAATTCATCGGCAGACGCCGCAGCAAATCGTCGATCAGATTCTCGCCTACCCGGCTGAGACCAAAATCATCCTGCTGGCACCGCTCCTGCAGAATCAGAAGGGCGAATTCCGCGATGTGATCGAGAAGGTTAAGCGCGAAGGGTTTGTCCGAATCCGCATCCATGGCGAAATGATCGAGCTCGGAAAACCGGAGCCGATTCGGCTGAAGAAAACCGAACGACATACGATTGAGGCGGTGGTGGATCGGTTGATTATCCGCGAAGGGGTGCGGACGCGGCTGGCCGATTCGGTGGAGACGGCGCTGAAGTGGGGCGGGAACCGGATCGTGGTGCTGCGGTCAGGTAGGGACGCGTCTCCGATGGGTCCGAAAAATTCGAATGAAAACAAAAGCGACGGACGGCTCGGAGATCCGTCCCTACCTGGGTGGGAGACTGTTCGCTACACGACGGATTATGGGAATGCGGAGAGTAACTTCTCGCTAGGCGAGCTGACTCCGAAACATTTTTCGTTCAATAGCCACCTGGGAGCATGTCCCGCTTGCCACGGATTGGGAACGCAACTCGTCTGCGACGCCGATTTGATGGTGTCGGATCCGGAGAAGTCACTCGCGGAAGGCGCGATCACTCCATGGCGCCGCGGCACCAAACCGATGCAGGCTTATTACCGGAGTCTGCAAAGCGCGCTCGTGAAACATTTCGAGGTCGACGACTGCATTCCGTTCGCGGATTTGCCAGAGTCGTTCAAGGAGGCGCTCTACTACGGAACGGGCGATGTGCCGATTCAAATGAACGTCGGCGCCAATGGAAAATCGCCCAAGACGACACGACCTTTCGAAGGGCTCGTCCCGCAGATGGAGCGGCTTTACGAAGAGACCGAGAGTGAGTTTACCCGCAATCGCATCCGAGCCTTCATGACGCGAGTGCCTTGCCAGACGTGTCTCGGCGCGCGCCTGAAGCCAGAAATTCTTGCGGTCACGATCAAGGATTCCGAGGGGCGCGAGCTGAATATTCACCAGTTCAGCGAGCTGACGATCGATGCGGCGGCGGAGTATATTCGGGGGCTCGCGCTCAATGACCAACAACGCCACATCGTTTCCGAAGTGGTGCGGGAGATCGATTCGCGACTACAATTTCTCGTCGAAGTGGGGCTCAATTATCTCTCACTGGATCGCGAGAGCGGGACGCTTTCGGGCGGCGAAGCGCAGCGGATCCGGCTCGCCACGCAGATCGGTTCGGGCCTGGCCGGTGTCCTTTATGTTCTCGATGAACCAAGCATCGGGCTGCATCAGCGGGACAACGCGCGGCTCCTCACCACTCTTCGCCGGCTACGCGATCTCGGAAACTCAGTGATCGTTGTCGAACACGATGAAGAAACAATTCGGGCCGCGGACCATATTCTCGATCTCGGGCCGGGCGCGGGCCCGCGGGGCGGCGAGATCGTGGCGCAAGGAACGATCGCAGAAGTGTTGCGCGCAAAAAATTCACCGACCGCGGATTACCTTTCCGGCCGGGCGCGGATCGCCATCCCGCGGGCGCGCATCACGCCGCGACCCAGTCAGACGGGAGATGGCTGGCTCACGATAACCGGAGCCGCCGAGAACAATCTAAAAGATGTGACCGCGTCGTTTCCGATTGGTTGTTTCACCTGCGTGACAGGTGTATCGGGCAGCGGCAAATCGACTTTGGTGGATGATATCTTGCGGCGCGCGCTCTTCCGGCATTTTTATAATTCGAAAGACAAACCGGGATCGCATCGCGGCCTCCGCGGACTCGACCAGCTCGACAAGGCAATCGTGATCGATCAGAGCGCGATTGGCCGAACGCCGCGCTCGAACCCGATCACTTACACGGGCGCCTTTACGCCGATCCGCGAGTTGTTCAGTCAGCTGCCCGCGGCACGCATACGCGGATACGACGCCGGGCGTTTCAGCTTTAATGTCAAAGGCGGGCGTTGCGAGAATTGCGAAGGCGGCGGGCTCATCAAGATAGAGATGCATTTTCTGCCGGATGTTTATGTGGAATGCGAAGTCTGCCACGGACAGCGATACAATCGCGAAACGCTCGAGATCACTTTCAAAGGAAAGAATATCGCCGATGTCCTCGATCTGACGGTCGACGAAGCAGCGCGGTTTTTTCGCAATGTGCCTTCGGTTTCTGATCGGCTCGTGGCCATGCTGGATGTCGGCCTCGGATACCTCCGGCTCGGGCAGGCGGCCACGACCCTATCGGGGGGCGAAGCGCAGCGCGTAAAATTAGCGACCGAGCTGGCAAAAAAAGCGACGGGCCGCACAATCTATATTCTCGATGAGCCGACGACAGGATTGCACTTTGCTGACATCGAAAAACTGCTGCAGGTGCTGATGAAACTCCGCGACGCGGGCAATACGCTGGTCGTGATCGAGCATAACTTGGAGATGATCAAGTGCGCGGATTGGATCATCGATCTGGGGCCGGAAGGCGGGGAGCGCGGGGGAAAGATCGTCGGGGTGGGAGCGCCGGAAAAAATTGCAGGAGTGGCGGGAAGTTATACCGGGCGTTATCTGGAGCCGTTGCTGAAGCGATGAAGCGAACGTCGAACGCTCAACGTCCAAACCTTTTCCGCCGAAGTGGCTACGGCGGCCGGGCGTTTAACGTCCCCTGGAAGAGGGAGGGGTGGATTGCGATTTTCGCAGGCATTTTCATGTTTGCTGGTCCCGCGCGCGCGGAGCTTCCGGAATTAGAAACGGCGGTCCGGCCCATGGAAGAGGGAGTCCCGCAGGTTGCGGTAATGCGATTGCGCGCGCTTCTCAGTGGCGATCTCGCCGCGGAAGAACGACAAATGGCCAGCGCGAAGCTGGGGGAAGCGCTTCTCGCGTCGGGTGACGCCGAAGAAGCTTTGACGGTGCTGCAAGATCCGACTTTGCTGGCTCAGCCGGCGACCCGGTTTTGCCGCGCGCAAGCTCTTGCCACTCTGGAACGTTGGGCGGAGGCGCTCTCGTTTTACCAACAAGTCGCGGCTGAAGCAGCTTCGCCATTTCGTTCCCGGGCGATCCTCGGACAGGCTGAGGCCTTGAGGGCACTTCAACGTCCCGACGAGGCGCTGCAAGTTTTCGCGCTTCTCTTTTCCGATCCGCAAGCAAAGGACCGGGCCGAACTTCGCTCGGTGGAATTATTGCTCGATAAACAAGACACCGCGGGAGCGCGCCGCATCCTCGACAAGACAAGGCCCATCGTCCTCGCGGACAAGAAAGAGAAGCGCTTCCTCCAGGGTCGGCTCGAGGCACAACTAAACCATCGCGAGCGCGCCCTTGAGCTTTTCCAGACGATTTTGAGAAGGCCTGAGGGCGCGAGCCGCGCTGTGCTTATCGCGACTTTATGCGCATCGGGCGAGACCAGTTTGCGATTGAAAACGCCGGAGACGGGGGATGATCCGCTGGAGGATTTCGTGGAGCATCATCCGACAGACCCGGAATTGCCGACGATTTTCAAAAAGCTCGATCAACTCTATCGCGCCGAACGAACGCCGTCGAACCAGGAGCTCCGAAGGTGGGCCAACGATCCCGTCCAGCCGCGCCGCGCGTTTGCGCAATGGTATCTCGCGAGAAGTGAACTGCGCGCGGGGCGGCGCGAGAACGCGTTGCGGATATTCGGCGAGCTGCAGGGCGCTCACCCTCAGTTGTCAGTGCTGGCCGGAGGTCTCTTCGAGTTTGCGCAGCTCGAGCTCGACAGTGGGCGTTTTGATGAAGCGCTGGCGATCCTCGAGGATGCGCGAGCGCTTCGTCCGGATCCTGCGTTGCTGGAGAGAATCAATTTGCTCGCCGGTCGCGCCCACTACGGCGCCAGGCATTTCGAGGCAGCGGCACAAACATTCGAAACCGTGGCGCATACTTCACCGCATTTCGCGGCCGACTCGTTCTTTAATGCTTCGCTCGCGTGGCTCCAGTTGAGCGATCAAGCGCGCTTTCTGGCCGATTATCGTGAAGTGGGTCAAAGCGGCGGGAACGAAGATGCGCGCGGCGATTTGTTGCTCGAGGAAGGTCTCACCCAGGCCGCGCAGGGAAACAAAAAGGCGACGGAGACACTGCAAACGTTTCTGCGAGAATTTCCCCATCACAAGCGCAGCGCCGAAGCGTGGGTCGCGCTCGCGGAACTGGCGTTTCACAGCGCTCCACCCAACCTCGGAGCAGCGCGAAAGAACCTGGCGCGCGCCGCGGAAAGCGGGCCGAATGACGCTGCCCGGGAACGGGCCGATTATCTTATCATCTGGATCCAAGACACCGCGCCGAACGCTGACGCTGCCAAGGTGATTGGATTCGCCAGTCACTTTCTCCAGACGTACCCGGCGTCGCCACTCGTTTCGGATGTCCGGATGAAGTTGGCGGAAACCTATTACCGGCAACAGGATTTTCCGAATGCGCAAACGCAGTTTCAAATTATCGCGCAGGAAAATCCGCGGGCCGGTTTCACCGAGAAGGCCCTCTTTTTCGCCGCGAAGTCCGCGATGCAAAGCATGGGCGCCCAATCGCTCGACCGCGCGCTCGTTTTGCTCGACGAGGTGGTCAAAAAAAATGGGGAACTGAAATGGGCCGCGCGGAACGAGCAAGCCGTGATCGAGCGTAAACTCGGCAAGCCTCAGGACGCCGCGACACTTTACGACGAAGTTTTGCAGGGGACCGCCAGACCGGAAGAAAAGCGCGAAGCGTTGTGCGGCAAGGGCGACATCTTATACGAATCGGGTCCAGTGGATCGCGAAAATTATACTCGAGCCATCGAAGTGTACGATCAGCTCGCGTCGCAAAAGGACGCTCCTCCGCATTGGCGCCATCAGGCGCTTTTCAAGAAGGGCATTTGTCTGGAGAAATTGGACGACCGGGACGATGCGCTCGCGACCTTTTACAAAATCATCGAGGAGGAAAGCCGGCCGGACCGGGAGCGAGAATTCTTCTGGTATTACAAAGCGGGCTTCAACGCGGCGCGGCTGCTCGAGGATGCTTCGAAGTGGCAGCCTGCCGCCGTTGTTTACCAAAAGCTCGTTTCAGCGGGCGGCGCGCGCAGTGATGAAGCAAAGTCGCGCCTGAGCCGGTTGCGCCTGGAACATTTTCTCTGGGAGCAATAGGGCGAAACAGAACGCTCGCTACTTTCTGTCGCGCCGCGCGGCCGGTTTCGCTTTCGCATTCCAGGACATGAGACCGCGAAGGCGAGCCCCCACCTTCTCTATTGGATGGTCCCGTGATTCCGTAAGCAGTTTCGCGTAACGTTTGCGACCGCTCTTGGTCTCACGCAGCCAGTTCCGGGCGAATTTTCCGCTGTGAATTTCCTCAAGCACCGTCTCCATTTTGTTTTGCACGGCGCGGTCGATGATCCTCGGACCGACGGAAAGATCGCCCCACTTTGCCGTCTCTGAAATGAGTGAACGCATACCGTCGATCCCTGCTTCGTGAATGAGATCGACGATGAATTTTAGTTCGTGCAGACACTCAAAATACGCCAACTCCGGCGCGTAGCCGGCGCGGACCAAGGTCTCGAATCCGGCGCGGACGAGCGCGCTGACCCCGCCGCAGAGAACCGCTTGCTCGCCAAAGAGATCCGTCTCAGTCTCGTCCCGGAAAGTCGTTTCGATCACCCCGGCCCGGGTACAGCCAATCGCTTTCGCCCAGGCGAGCGCGGTCTTTTTCCCCCGCTTGGTTGGGTTTTGGCTGACGGCAAAGAGAGCCGGAACGCCGCGCCCGTGAACAAACTCGCGACGAACCATCGGGCCGAGCCCCTTTGGCGCGACCATGATAACGTCCACGTCTTTCGGCGGAACAATCGTGCGGTAAAAAATTGCAAATCCGTGGGCGAGAAGCAACGTCTTGCCGGCAGAAAGGGAGGGCGCGATTTCCTTCTCGTAAATCGCCGGCATTTGCGTATCAGGCACGGCGAGAAAAATGATTTGGCCATGGCCGGCAGCGTCCGTCGTGCAGACCACTTCAAGTCCCTGTGCGCGTGCGATGCGCCGCGATTTGCTCCGTGGAGGAAGTCCGACGAGGACCCGCATGCCGCTGTCTTTTAGATTCAACGCATGTGCACGACCCTGCGCGCCGTAGCCAATCACCGCGCAGGTTTTCCCGCGCAAGAATTCCAGGTCGGCGTCTCGATCGGTATAAATGCGCGCGGACATACGACGCGGGAAGAGCCGATGGTACTGTCGCACTGGGCGAAGTCAACGCGCGGTGCCTGACACGGATGCGATCGCGAGGAAATCAGTTCACCGCCACCTGCGGCCGCGCCATCGATTCCAAGCGGCTGACGTGCGCAAGCGTTTCGCGCGCTTCATCGACGCGACCCATCCTGGTGAGAATGTCCGAGAGGATCAGGTATTGGCGCGGTTGATCGGGCTGGCGGGCCACGGCGCGGCGCTGTGTTTTGCAGGCGTCTTCGAGTTTATTCTGGCGCACGTCGAGTAATGCGATCAAATTGAGCGCCGCGGGATCGTGCACATCGAGGATACTGGCGTGCCGAAAGGCTTCTTCGGCCTGCGGCAAATCGCCCATTTCCATGAAGAGGCCGCCCAGTGTAATCGATGCGCCGGCATGCCACCAATGTTCGCGAACAAAATTCTTCACGACTGGAAGTGCTCCCGCAGGGCCTTCAATTTCGCGGATCATTTGTGCCTGAAAACTAATCAATTCCCAATTTCCGGGATAATCACGACGCGCTCTCTCCAGAATTGAGAACGCCGCGACATCGTCTTTCGCTTTGTGTCGCAAACGAGCCTGATTTCTCGCAGCGTCCCAAGTTCGCGGATAGCCGCCTTTCCCTGGCGCCGTTGAGTTACTGGCCGTCTCGAACATAGCCTCAGCTTCTTTCGTTTTGCCCTGCTGAGATAAGGCAATTCCGAGGTTGTTGCGCGCAAGTGGATAGTCCGGGAAGATCTGCAGTACTTTTCGCAGAATAGCTTCCGCTTTCGCATGTTCGCCGCGCACCGCGTAGATCACCGCGAGATTCACTCCGGTGCGGCTGCTCGATCCGCCTGCGGCGAAAGTTCGTCGAAAGAAAATTTCGGGATCCACCCAATCGCTGCTCCGGATTGCGCTGCGCACGCTCAATCCCGCCACCGCGACGCAAGCGAAAGCGACTGTGGAGCGCAGATAACGCGCGGGTAAATCGAAGAGAATGCCGGCCAAAAAAATACAGAGGCCGACGCTGGGAAGGTAGAGCCAATGCTCGGCGACCGTGGCGTTGAGATCGAAAAGATTCGAGGTCGGCAGATAGGTCAAGAGAAACCAGCTCGCGCCGAATAAGCGGGCTCGCTGGCCAGCGCCTTTGCGAAACGCACCAAAAACCAAAGTCCCGAGTACCAATACACCGCCGATGGTAAGGTACTCGATCGCAACAGCGTTTCGCCAGCTCGCTTGACTACGCCCCAAAGCCGGTTCGAAAACAGTGCGTTCGATGTGAAGCTGGGAGGGAAAGACCATTAAGCGCCCATAATCGCCAAGCGCGCGAAGCATAAGGATACCACGCATTGCGGGCGTCCAACCAGTCGAGGTTCCGTTTTCCGAGTGGTGCTCGGGTAGGTGCCGCAATCCGGCGTAGAGCGAAACCACACTGAGGCAAACCGCCAGGACGAGAAATTTCGCTCGAAGGCGCGGCTTGGTCTCGAATGCGAATAGGTACAGGAGAAACATCAGCATCCAGAGCGCACCGCTCTCGCGCGAACAAAGCGAAAATAAGGCGGACAGCATCGCCAGAACAAACAAGCCCCGGCGAGTCCACGACGGGGAGAGATCCCGTGCTCGAAGATAGAGAAGCCAACCGCCGCACCCGAAGAAAAAAGCCAGACTGTCGGCGCGTCCGGAGACATAGTCGACTGCGGCGCTGTGCACGGGATGGACGACCCAGAGGAGAGCCAGAAAGAATGCCGCGGTCGATGCATCGATGCGCCCCTTCCAGAAGGACTTGTCCGGCCATCGCTCCACAAAAGATCCCAAGATCCGGCGCAAGAGATAATAAAGAAGGATACCGCTCAGAACATGCCATAGAACATTCGAGAGGTGATAACCATAAGCTTCCTTGTTCCAGAATAGGTAATCGAAGATATACGAAATCGTTTGGACGGGTCGATAATGGCCTGCGTAGGCATCAGGGAAAAGGTAGTGCCGAAATGCTTCCAGAATGAGGGCTGGACTCTTGATTAACGGATTGTCGTTGACCAGAGAGATGTCATCCCAAAGCAGCTCGCCCGTGAGTGACGGTAGGTGGACACCGATTCCGAAAAAAATCAGCGCAAGACATCGCACCCATCCACGCTCGGCGTAAAAAGCAAGCTTCGACCACGACGATCCGGTGGCCGCCTTGATATCGCTTTGAGTCATTTCAAGGAGTTTAAATTCGCAGTAAAATCGGAAGATCTAGTTTATGGCAGCAGAGGCGTCAGCGATCGCTTTCATCTCGGATACCTGGGCCAGAGCGGCCCGTGCTTCATCAGGGCGGCCCATTTTTTCCAGAATGTCCGAGAGAATAAGATATTGCCGAGGTTGGCCCGGCTGGCGCGATAAGGCGCGGCGTTGGATTTTAATCGCGTCACCAAAACGGCCTAGCCGCACATCCATTTGAGCCATGAGGTTGAATGCTTCGACGTCGTGTACATCCAACCAGCTGGCGCGGCGCCACGCGTCTTCCGCACCGGCAACGTCTCCCATTTCGCAAAAGAGTCGTCCCAGGGCGATTGACGCTTCGCAATGCCACCAGTTGTCCTTTGCAAACTTCTGCACCAGTGGGAAAGCAGCCGCCGCCCCTTGCGTTCTGCGAAGCAGTTCGGCTTGAAAGCTAACCAACTTCCAGGCTCCAGGGTAATCGCGGCGCGCTTTGTCAATGATAGCCAGCGCACTGTGGTCATCGTTTCGATTATGCGCAGCGTGAGCGAGGTTTAGCGCAGCAGCCCAAGTGCGGGGATAGTTCTCACGTTCTTCCGCAGTAGGCGTACTGGCGGAATCGTACATCTTTTCGGCTTCGGCCGCCTTGCCCTGCCCAGAGAGTACAGAACCGAGGTTGTTACGTGCCGCCAAATAACTCGGGTCGACGTGGAGCACTTTTCGTAAAATGCTTTCCGCTCTCGCATTCTCGCCCCGCTGCGAATAAATCGTCGCCAGATTGACGGCCATTCTGACAGTGGCTCCTCCGGCGAGCATGGTCCGGCGGTAAAACGTTTCCGGCGTGACCCAATCGCTGCTGCGAATGAAGCTACGCACGCTTAAGCCGACAATGGCAAGACACGCGGCTAGCCTCGCCAATTTCCAGGCCCGCCGCGGCAGTTCCAATGCGCAGCCAACGACAAACACGAAAAATCCGATGCTGGGCAGATAGAGCCAATGCTCGGCTACGGTCGCGTTGAGGTCGATCAGGTTGGAAGTCGGCAAATAAGTGAGCAGAAACCAACTCGCACCAAAGATGCGAATGGCTCGCGCCGGGCCTGGTCGGAAGGCACCGTAGAGGAGAATGCCGCCAAAAATTACTCCGGCAAAGGCAAGATATTCGATCGGGATCGCGTTCTTCCATTCCTTGTTGTCACGCACTTCACCCGAATCGATGATGGTCCGCTCCACGTGCAGATTTGCAGGCCAGACCATCAATTGCCCGTAATCGCCCAGAGCTCGCAACATTAAGACTGCGCGTTCCGAATGGGTTCGACTTGAAGCGACGTCGCTGACCAAGCTTCTTGCTGGCAATTGTCGCAAACCGGCATAGACGCCGGTCAAGGCGATGCAACATGCCAGGACGAGGAGCTTCGTCCTGAATGTCGCCTTTCTATCGAAAACGAAAAGGTGGAACAAAAAGAGAAATAGCCATAGGAAACCGCTTTCTCGCGAGCAGACAGCCAACAAAGCCGATAACGCTGCCAGACCGTATGCGGCGCGACGGAAGAGCGGGCGCCCGATTTCTCGTCCACGCAAATAAAGCAGCCAGCCGCCGCACCCGAAAACACAGGCCAGGCTGTCCGCTCGTCCTGATATGTAATCGATGGCTGCACTATGGACAGGGTGAACTACCCAAAGGAGCGCGGCGAAAAACGCTGCCGCATCCAGGATTGCCGCACTCTCCACACTTGTGCCATTTGTATTCCCATTTGGGAAGGTCTCACCCACGGCTCTGATTAATTGCTGGAGCAGTTTATAAAGGAGGCAGCCGCCGAGCACATGCCAGAGCACATTTGAAAGATGGAATCCGTAGTTGTCGCCGTTCCAGATCAGATAATCGAAAATGTACGAGACGGTTTGGACCGGACGGTAGTGACCTCCGAGTGAGTCCGGAAATAAATAGTGGCGAAACGCCTCCAGGATTAGAAGCGGGCTTCGAATGAACGGATTTTCCGCGACTAAATGAGTGTCGTCCCAAAGGAGTTGGCCTTGGAGGGCCGGCAACCTGGTCCCAATTCCAAAAGTAACAATCAGGGCGACTCGCACCCATTGCCGATCGTAATAGGTACGCAGTTGCCGCAAAAGAGACCTCCAGTGGGACACTGTGTTAGTTTGAGATATCTGGTTCTTGACGTGGATGCAGCCAGTAAGGCTGGCCTTACGAGCAGCTTCCTATAATAGACGAGCGCCCTTCCGCGAACGAAAGGGCGCTCTTCATATTCGAAGCCGGAGCCGTTCTAAGGGTTGTAGGGCGACCAGAAGGTGTTGTCTGCCACATCCGACAGGGCGTTGTAGCTTGACAGCGGAACCTTCGGCAGCGAGTCAACGATTTGGTCACCGTAAGCGTTGCCAAATAGATCCTGCCCGGTAATGAAGAGGTTGGTGCCTTGCTTAATGTAATTAGTCCAGTCGGCTATCGCGACCGGATCGGTCGACTGTTTTGAGTGTTCGATCGCGTATTGGTCAATAGCTCCTGAAATCATACGAAGGTCGTTGATTATTTTCGAGGCCTGCGAACGCTTGCGCGCCCGAAGGAAGCCTGGGACGGCAATCGCCGCGAGGAGTGCGATGATCGCGACTACAATCATGATTTCCACCAGCGTGAAGCCGGCGCGTTTGCTTGTAAGTTTTCTTAACATAACTAAGGAATCTTTCTATTATTTATTAGTGCGAGCTGGGAGTGGCAGGACTCCTTTGGTCTTGTTTCTCACAACTCATTCCCTGCCACTGGCGAACCAATGACAGGCGAATGAATCGTCAGATTCTTAATGGTAGGGCGACCAAAACGGATCGGGGGCCACATCCGAGAGCGCGTTATACGTGCTGGTGTTCACCTTCGGCAGCGAGTCCACAACCTGCGCACCGTAGGGGTTGGTCAGGATGTCATTAGCCGTGAGGTAGAGGTTCGTGCCGGCCTTGAGGTACTTCGTCCAATCTGGAATGGCGACGGGGTTACCGCTCGACTTGTTGTTTTCGATCGCATACTGGTCGACTGCGGAGTCGATCAGGCGTAGATCGTTGATGACGCGGCTTGCTTGAGAGCGTTTACGGGCACGGAGGAA
>PNAS01000007.1 GCA_003169695.1 Spartobacteria bacterium | reverse complement strand
GATGGAACACTGCTGGCCTCCAACAACGACTGGCAGGATAACCCGGCTCAAGCGGCGGAACTCATTGCTGCGGGTCTCGCGCCCGGCAGTAATCTCGAGGCGGCCATCGCGACGACGCTACCGCCGGGCCTTTACACCGCGCTGCTCGCGGGACTGAACAACGGTATCGGCGTCGGTCTCGTCGAAGTCTACGACCGCGGCGGGACACCGTAGAGCCTGCCAAGCTCCATCATGACCTTTCGCGCTATATCGGCGGCGGCAACTTCTTGCCCAATGGACAACAGTGATACACAGCCCCTTCAGGCACGGGCCCTTCGCCTTCCACGACAGCGGGAGCCGCGGCCCTCATACGGCACTACTTCATCAATCAAAGTCTGACGCTGCCGACTCCTGCGATGATGAAGGCGTTGTTCTTGAACTCCGCTCGCTACATGACGGGTGTTGGCGTGAACGATACGCTGCCTTCGAACAATCAGGGCATGGGTGAAACCAACCTGGACAGCTTCTTCGACATCTTTGCCACCGCCAACATCTTGCACGACGAAGTGCCTGCCGGCCTTTTCACCGCGAGCGTCCCAGCAGCGCGGCATCACTGGCACTGTGAGCAATAACGCGAAGCCGTTGCGCATCGCGCTGGCCTTGACTGACGTGCCTGGCTCAACCTTCGGCAATGCATTCGTCAGCACCCTCGATCTCGTAGTTACCGCCAGCGGCAATACTTACAAAGGCAATGTCTTCAGCGGCGGTTTCTCAGTGACGGGGGCGCAGCGGACACGGGGAACTACGTGTCGAGGATTTAGCCATTAGGTTGCGGCCGGCCCGCCAACCGCAGCCGGAGCGATTCTCGCATCAGCGCTTGTCGCGACGCGCAGAATCGCCGCGATGATCATACTAATATTACATTTTCGTCATGTGCCGGAAAAAACCTTGCTTCGCGAAACGCTCCTCTGATATCAGATTATTTGTGGAGCCGTTTTTGCAGAATGTAGCTGGCGCGTTACGACGAGTCCGAATCAGCTGCGATGAAAAATTATCCGTACCTCCGCAGCTTCGCCGGTGCTCATTGTTCGGCATTCCGAGAAGCTTCGTGAAAAAATAGCGAGTTGTTGTCCATCCATAAATACAGAAAGAAAAAAATCCCTTATGAAAAAAGAGCGCCCTTCCCGATCCGGTTTCTTTAATCCACGCATTCTCTTCGGTTTTGTTCTTTGCTCGGTCTTCCTGGCCCTGATTGGGTTTGGCATGTACTGGGGCGCGTCCGCCTTTGCGCAAAAGCCAGGGCAAAATCAAAACGCCCTCGGCCGGCCCGACGTGGTGCGAATGATCGGTCCAGTTGCCATGAACCAGGATTTGCGCAACCTCCCCTACGTTGCGCCAAAGCAGAAAGAAGAAGAGAGACGTTTGACGCGATATCCGTTCCCGCTGGCGGGTTCAGACGCGCCGGCAGGATCGGGGACCTCCGCGTACGTCCAGAGACTCCTCAAAAATGTTTTCCGGCCAGCTCCAAAGATGCCGGGGCCGTTGCTGACATTTGAGGGGCTAGGCGATACATGCGGTTGTCAGCCTTCTGACAGCGAGGGCGATGTCGGCCCGAATCATTACATCGAAGCGATCAACGAAACTATCAAAATTTTTGACAAAAACGGTAACACCCTGTCGGGTCCGACCACATACAATTCATTTTTTAGTTCTTTAACGGGCACGCCTTGCACCAGCGCGAACGACGGTGACCCTTACGTTCTCTACGATGCGCAGGCAGATCGCTGGCTGATCAGTGATTTCGCTTTTCCATCGTTTCCTGGATCTTCATTCTTCCAATGCATCGCCGTGTCCCAGACCAACGACCCCGTTGCCGGTGGCTGGTTTTTCTACGCGCTGCAAGTAGACCCGTCGAACCCGACGTTCCTCGGCGATTATCCCAAGTTTGGATTGTGGAACGACGGCGGGACTCAAAACGCCTATTTCCTGAACATGAACCTGTTTGCCGGCCCCACTAGCTTTAACGGTGTCCGCGCCTATGCTCTCGACCGGGCAAGCATGCTCACTGGCGGTCCTGCCAACGCGATCGGTTTCACTCTTAGCGCAGCCGATGTAGGCGCTTCCTATAGCTTCGTCTCCGCGACCTTTAAAGCAGGCGATCCGCCGCCCACGGGCAGGAATGAAATGGTGCTGGCTATTGACAGCCCGTCTACCGGCGGTGTGACCGTGACCCAGGTCCACGCCCGGTCCTTTCACGTCGATTTTGTCACGCCGACGAACTCAGTTTTCGGCGTCGGCGCAACCCATCAGCCGAACGCCGAGATCACAGTCAACGGCTTCGTTGACGCTTTTACAAATACTACGAGCGACCTTGTGCCACAGGAGGGAACGAGCGGGCACCTGGATACCTTGGGCGATAAAATAATGACGCCGGTGGTTTACCAGAACCTTGGCGGCACAGAATCGCTGTGGGCGGATAGTACCGTCTGTACCGACGCCAACTGCACCGGGCCAACGGGTGTTCGCTGGTACCAATTCGATGTGACAGGCGGCAATTTCCCAGCTACGCCTGTGCAACAGCAGACCTGGACCAATGCCAATGACGGTTTATGGCGCTGGATGCCCAGCATAGGCGTCGATCAAAGCGGAAACACGGCTATCGGTTATTCCATTTCCAGCACGACAAGCTTCCCTACTATTGGGTACGCCGGACGTCTCGAAATTGATCCCCCAGGCAACCTTGCGCAAGGAGAAGGCATCATGTTTCCGGGAGTCACCGCGTTTAACGGCTTTCGTTGGGGTGATTATACGAGGACAGAGATCGATCCCTCCAACGGCATGGACTTCTGGCATATCAACCAATATGCCCAAGGCGGCGACTGGCACACGCGCATCGGTAAGTTCAATTTCGTTGGAGGCGGTGGAACACCTACGCCAACACCAACTCCCTCGGGCTGCAACTGGTCAGCAGGTCCGGACATGCCAAGTGCCGGCGTCCGTTTGGTTGGCGTCTTTTTCCCTGGCAACGGGAAGTTTTATGAAATGGGCGGCCGCAGCTCCGATGCTGCTGGCAGCGATTTCACCCATCCGTTCGAATTCGACCCTGCCACTAACAGCTGGACTACCAAGTCAGCCACTTATCCTGATAACCAGGTGAACAACATGGCTTGCGGCGTGCTCAACGACAGTGGAACGGATTACATCTACTGCGTGGGCGGGTCAGCAGCCGGTGCGACGTCGGCTACTGATCGCGTTTTCCGCTACGACCCTGTCACCGACGCCATCACCGCCGTTGCTTCTCCCTGGCCAGGCAATAATGCGGGAACTACTCTGCCTGGTGGCTTCAGCGTCTTCCAGAACAACCTTTTCCTCCTGGGCGGGTTCAACATCCCCGGAGGCAACGCGATCACCGACATCTGGGAGTTTACCCCTACGACCAACGTCTGGGTGCAGAAGAGTGCGGTTCTGCCCGTTCCCCTTGGCTATATACCGACCACCACCATTGGCAGCCTCATCTACACGGGTGGGGGCAGCGATATCACCGGCGGCGTGCTCACCGATACTACGAACTCCTTTGCCTACGATCCGGTAGCGGACAGTATCTCCACCATTGCTACCATACCACGAGCCACAGGCGAGACACGAGCACTTAACTTCAATGGCCAGATGTATGTGATGGGCGGTGGCAGAGTGGCACCCAATCCCTCGAACGAGGTGGACGTCTACGACCCAGCCAGTAACACGTGGTCAACAGGCATTCCATTTGTCGATGGCAGGCGCAACTTCCCAACCGATACCGACGGCACCACCAATATCTGGCTCGCAGGCGGCTATGACGTCACTGCCCTCCCGGTTGCGTCGATGGAAATCTTCAATTGTCCGCAGGCGAGTCCTACGCCAACGCCTACTCCGACACCACCACCACCCACACCCACACCCACACCCACACCGTCTACACCAACGCCAACGCCAACGCCAACGCCAACCCCAACCCCAACACCGACCCCAACCCCAACACCGACACCGACCCCAACTCCGACCCCGAGTGTGGGGCAGGCCATCAACATCTCGACGCGTATGCTAGTTCAGACCGGCGATAACGTTGGCATCGGCGGCTTCATCATTAACGGGAGCGTGCCGAAGCATGTGCTTGTCCGGGCCATTGGACCTTCGTTGACCCAATCTGGCCTCACCAATGTGCTGGCTGACCCGGTGCTGGAACTGCACGGTCCGGACGGATTTGCCACAATCATCGACGACAACTGGAGAGACGATCCCGCGCAGGAGGCAGCGATCCAGGCGGATGGCCTCCC
>PNAS01000040.1 GCA_003169695.1 Spartobacteria bacterium | reverse complement strand
ACCGCCCGTCACATCATGGAAGTTACTTGTACCCGAAGTAGGTGCGCCAACCAGCAATGGAAGCAGCCTCCGAAGGTATGAGTGGTAACTGGGATGAAGTCGTAACAAGGTAGCCGTAGGGGAACCTGCGGCTGGATCACCTCCTTTCTAAGGAGAATTCGTCACCCTTCCGAGTTTACTCGGAGGTCAGTGACTGAATAGGTCGACGGCTAAGACCGAAGTTCTTCGGAATTTCGGTGATGCCGTTAAGCCCTCGAAATCGAAAGAAATCGAGGCTTGAAGAACTCTGAAACGGTAACGCACAATTCAGTCTTTGCTGCAAAGTCGTGAGACCTGCCGGAGGGCGAGCAATCGCCCTCCGGCATTTTCTTTTGGATCCGCCGTCTCACAGAGACGGCCTACAATTGTAGGGCGTCTGTGCCAGACGCCGTCGTTCAGCGTCGCAGATTGCAATTCTCCATCCTCCATCTACAATCCTCATCTCCACAGCGGGGGCATAGCTCAGTTGGTAGAGCGCCAGCTTTGCAAGCTGGATGTCAGGGGTTCGAATCCCCTTGCCTCCATTTCAATCCCAAGGAGCGGCGGTTTGAAACCGCCGTTGGTCTAGGTCGGCGGTTGCAAAATCCTTGATTACGGCTTCGTCTTCACCAAGTCCGCCCGGTTCAAATCGAGATCGCTCTGGGGGATCACCTTGACGTCCGGGAAATTCTTTTTCAACGCGTCCAGGAATTCCGGCGCTTTGCCCACGACGATAAGACTCGGCGGCGTCTCGAAATATTTCGCGGCGAACGCGCTCACATCCGTTGCCGTGATCGCATTGATCGCCGGGATAAATTTGTTCACCGTGTCGAGCGAGCGATCGTAGGTCGCGAGCGAGGCGATCTGTGCGACCAAGCCTCGATTCGTCTCCAAATTACGCGCGTATCCGCCCGTCAGGACCGCCTGCCGGGACTTTAGTTCGTCACCCTGGACCGGTTCAGTGCCCAGGCGTTTCAACTCCGATTGTAACAGACCCGCAACTTCAGCCGCGGATTGGTTCTTTGTTTGCGCCGAAGCGACAAATGATCCGCCGCTGCGCCGTGAATCAATCGCACTCCGAGCGCCGTAGCTCAGGCCGCGCTTAATGCGGATCTCGCGGTTCAATCGTGAAACGAAGCCCGTGCCGAGCGCCGCATTCACAACCAATCCCGTGTAATAATCCGGCGAGTCTCGCTTGATCGACGGCTTGGCCACCGTGACCGAGGCTTGGCCCGCTTCCGGCATGTCAACGACGACGTTTTCTGGTTTCCAATCCGCCGCCTTCGGACGAACGGACTCCTCGCTGGCGGCTGGCTCGGCCTTCCAGTCGCCGAAAAATTGTTGCGCGTATTTCTTTCCCTGTTTGAGCGTGAGATCTCCCGCCAAAATAAGTGTCGCATTCTCCGGCGTGTAATAGGTCTTGTAAAGTTTCACGAGGTCGTCGCGCTGGATTGCCTGGACCGTCTCCATCGTGCCGCCAGCGGCATGTCCGTACTCGCCCGATCCGTAGACGACCCGATCGGTCACGAATCGCGCCAGTGCGCCGGGCTGTTGCAACACCACGCGCAAACCATCGAGCGTTTGATTCTTGAGCCGGTCGATTTCTTCCTGTTTGAAAACTGGATGCAAGATCACGTCGGCGAGAATGTTCAACGCCGGCTCAGCATTCGTGGACATCACGACAAGGCCCGCGCTTGAAGCATCCCAACGCGCACCCGAATCGATCGCGCCGCCGAGCGATTCTACCGCGCTCGCGATCTGAGGCGCGGACATTCTCTCGGTGCCCTTGGTCAGAAGAGAACCGGTCATGCTCGCGGTTCCAGCCCGTCCATCGGGATCGACCTCCGCGCCAGTGCGCACGAGCAACTCCGCCGCCAGTAAGGGCAACCCGGGCCGCTCAGCCACAATCACTCGCAAACCATTCTCGAGTCTGGCTTCCTTCGGCTGCGCGAAAGTAATCTCGTGCGGCGCCGATGGCGGTGGCGCCGTGTCGATGCCACCAATGGCGTAGGCAAATTGGACCGCCGCAAAGAGCACGACTCCAATGCTGCAAATGGTGCGCGTTTTCATCAGGACTTTTTCTCGCTCTTCTCCTTGCTGGCGGACTTCATCGATTCCGGCAGATACTCGATCACGACCTTCTTTTTGCCCGTGACATATTTGTTCAGCACTTCCCTAATTTGCGCCGCCGTCACCGCCTGCGTCATAGCTAAATCGGTATTCACACGGGCGGCGTCACCATAAATCACCGCGGCTTCTCCGAGCGCATTCGCCTTGCCGTTGGTCGTCTCGCGTTCCAGCAGTTTTGAGGTGAGCAAGCGGTTCTTCGCCTTGGCGAGTTCCAAGTCCGTCACGCCTTTTTTGAGCACGTTTTCGATCTGATCGGTCAGCGATTTTTTTGCGCTCTCGACCGGCTTCCCGCTCGCCAGGATCACGCGAAAAACGAGCAGGCCGAGATCTTCATGCAAATCGGCGCTGCACGATACGGCTTGGGCGATTTGCTGTTCGTAGACCATGGCCTGGTAGAGCCGTGATGACGCGCCACCCGCCAGAATTTCCTCAACCAGAGAGAGGGCCGGGGCGTCTTTGCTGCGCACCGACGGCGCAAGATACGTGACCGCGATCGCCGGCAGCGGAACCTTCGGGCTGTAAGATGTCTCGAGCTTATCCTCTTTCCGCGGCGGCTCTTTTACTGTGACACGTGGAATCTTTTCCTGCGGCTTGCTGACGGCGCCGAAATATTTTTTTATCCAGGCGTCGAGCTCCTCCTGTTTGAAATCGCCCACCACAATGAGCGTCGCGTTGTCAGGCCGGTAAAAGGTCGAATGAAAGGCGCGCACCTCGGGAAGTTTCGACGCGTCGAGCTCCGCGATGCTCCCGATGCCAGGCCGTTTGTAGGGATGAACGGCGAACGATTTTCTGTCGATATCGAGAAAGAATTCCCCATATGGATTCGCGAGAATTCTTTGCCGGTATTCCTCCTTCACTACGTCCCGCTCAGCGGCGAAGTTCTGCTCGTTGAGAGCGAGCGCCGACATTCGTTCCGCTTCCGCCCACAAGATCGGATCGAGATAATTCGACGGCACCACTTCATGATAAACGGTCACGTCGTCCGCGGTGTAAGCGTTATTTTCTCCGCCGATGTTTTCGGTCAGATCGTCAAACGCGTCCGGCGTCAAATGATCGTTGCCCTTGAACATCATGTGCTCAAAAAGATGAGCAAAGCCGCTGCGGCCATCTGGATCGTCTTTCGAACCAACGTGATACCAGACCTGCACGGCGACGGTCGGGCTCTGGTGATCTTCAACCGTGTAGACTTGAAGCCCGTTCGCCAACGTCGCGTGTTTGAAGGGGAGCGGCGGAACTGAAATCGTGCGGCTCGGGGCGGGATTTTCCGCGCGAAGGAACGCCGGAGATAGAACAAGAGTAAGAGCGAGACAGACCAGGACGAGGCCGAAGGAAGTTTTCACGAAAGTCCGATACCGTAGCGAAGTTCGGCGTCAGCGCGAACGAAATGCGCCGTCGCCGCCCACAATTCGTGAATAATCATGGGACGCATCAAAGGATGATTTCGGGCCGCATCTTGACCAATCAGCAATCACCAATCACTATTCTCTTCCCTTGGTGCCCGGCGCGACGGGCCTGTAGCTCAGTTGGTTAGAGCATGCGCTTGATAAGCGCAGGGTCGCTGGTTCGAGCCCAGCCAGGCCCAGCCTTCGCTCGGAGCGCAGCAGAGAGCGAAGGCTGCCACGCCGGAGTCTGAGACCTAAGACGTCAGATTCGAATCACGCGTTTTGCGTCGACTCCAACTTGAACCGATCAAAAGCCCGAGGAGCGCACCGCAACAGTCGATCATGACATCCTGTGGCGTTCCTGTCCTGGAGGGAATAAAGGATTGATGAAATTCATCGAAGGATGCATAGATCGCGGCAGCGACCAGCGCGATGACCGCTGCGCGCCAGCCAGCCTGACGTTGGTGGATCGCGCGCCAGAGTAGCGCGGCGAGAATCGCATATTCCGTAAGGTGTGCGCACTTGCGTATGAGAAGCTGGATTGAGGCAAGGGTCGCGAATGAAATATCGGAAGCGATCCAGCGCAAGAACGGAACCAGAAATCGCGAGGTGTGCTCGGCGGACATCAAGTCACCCGAGGCAACGAAGATCAAAAGCATCCACGCTATAACCGGAGCCCAATATTTCACGAGTGGAACGAGTTTCGGCATAACGAAAAAGCAATGCAGCCCGCGGCGGGCGCCGCTACAGTGGCGCGCGCAACTATGACCAGCAACAAGCTTTCCCAACCCCTGATCTTCCAACCGATCTTTATGGAACGGGTCTGGGGCGGCCGCCGTCTGGAGTCGCTCTATGGCAAGCGTTTGCCGCCGGGGGTGCGCATCGGGGAATCATGGGAAATTGTGGATCGCCCCGAGGCGCAGAGTGTCGTGCACGATGGTCCCTTTCGCGGCCTCACGCTTCACGCGCTTTGGCGCAAACATCGTGAGCAGATTTTCGGTGCGGTCCCGGACGCGCCGCGTTTTCCGATCCTGGCCAAACTCCTCGATGCTCAGGAAAATCTGTCGCTGCAAGTGCATCCGCCGGCAGCGATCGCACAGGAACTTGGCGGCGAACCGAAATCAGAGTTCTGGTACATCGCCGACGCCGCACCCAAGGCCGAGATTTTCGCCGGACTAAAAAAAAACTCGACGCGCGGCGCTTTTGTCAAGGCCCTCAAACAGGGAAAAGCGGACAGCCATGCTCACCAAATTTCTGTCGCATCCGGCGACGCAATCTTTCTTCCGAGCGGACGGCTGCATGCGGTCGGCGCAGGCAATCTAATCGTCGAGATCCAGCAAAACAGCGACACGACTTATCGCGTTTACGATTGGGACCGCGTGACGAAAGGCGGCCCTGCGAGAAAGATGCATATCGCAGAGGCGTTGCAGTGCATTGACTTCAGCGATCGGGAACCATCGTTGCTCAAGGAAGAGGGCGAATTACTCGTCAGAGATTCATTCTTCGAGGTGGAAAAATGGCTCTTGCGCAAAGAGCGCAAGATCGCGCCGAGCGGAAGCTTCGCGATAGTCGTCTGCCTGACGGGCGCGCTGGAATGCGCCGGATTGCAATTCAAGCCCGGGGATTTCTTTCTCGTTCCGGGAGACTCGCAGGAACGCATGGTTAAACCGATCGGCGAGAATGTATCGTTGCTGTGCGTAACAATCCCACGCAGCTGAAACTGCAGCGGCGGTCTGTGATCGCCGCCACAGGGGGTTAAATATGCAAACCGGCCCAGCGATTTCCCGGCGGTACACTTCGCATTGGCTGCACGCCGTTGATTTTCCACGAATCTCCTTCCGCGATCAGGCTGTAAAGAAATGCGCGCGCCGAACCGCTTTCGCTCACAAAAAAAACCTGCACGACCGCCGCAGAGCCACTGACCTTCACGAAACCGAATTCGATGCGCTGCGCGTTCGTCATCTCGCCGTAATCGCGGCGGATCATCGCTTCGAATTGCGGCACGGTAAATCTCTCCTGCACCCCGCTCGCGGCGTGACGGTAGGCGCTCGAATAATCCGCCGCGCGAAAGGCGGCAAGCTGCTTCTCGACGACAGCAAAAAGCTCGTGCGGCGCCGGCGGCGGGACCTGCCGGCGGATGTGATCGGTGACGAAAATCGCCGCCACGCACAAGGATAGAAAGAAGAACAGGAGCGATGCTTTGATCATTCGAGTCATGGAAAAGGAGAGCCTATCAGACCCGTCAACTCCCTTCGTGCTCCTGATTATGATCTTGGTCTGATCGCTCGTTTCCGCTATTGAGCTGGAGCAGGATTACGGCAAAGCCGCCGCGAGCCGCCGCAAATACTGAAAGGAGTAAAGACCAGTGCTGTGGCCGTCACGCCAGCGCGGCTGGATTGCATACCCGCCGATGAGCTCCCAGCCAACGAGTTCAAAGCTGGCGTCCGTGTAACTCACGTTCGGCCGCGCGATGTGGCCAAGCACGTCTGGCTCGCCGCCGCAAGTAGCGCAGGGGCAGGCCCGGCGGAGACGCTCAAGTTGAAAGTAGGATTCCGCGCCGTCATTCCACTGCACGGCGAACTCTTCGCCGATGAGTTGAACGTTTCTTGGCTCAAGTCGCATGGCCTCGGAGCGTAGTCTGGGTAAACAGAAGATCAATTAGACAGCCGGATGCGACCGGCTCGCGGAAAGAAAGGAGATTAGTCAGCAGATCCTGTAATAGTTTCCTGGCGAAGTCGTGCTGGAGTTCGCTTTCCAAAAATCGCGGTGCCGACCCGAACCAGCGTGGCGCCTTCTTCGATCGCAACAGCGAAATCGCCACTCATGCCCATGGAAAGTTGCTGCAGCTTGACCTGAAATTGCGCCGCAAACTGATCGCGTGCATCTCGCAGCGCGGAAAAATATTTGCGCGAGGCTTCGGCCTCAGGCGCGAGCGGCGGGATTGCCATCAGGCCCTCGATGCTCAGGCGCGGAAGCGCGAGCAGCGTTTCCATTTCCGCGCGGAGAAAATCCAACGCGAACCCGATCTTGCTCCCCTCGCCCGCGACGTTGACTTCCAACAAGACGCGCGGATGCACTCCTTCTTCCTCCGCAATCCGGTTCATCTCGCGAGCCAATTCGATAGAATCGACACTGTGGAAAAGCTCGAAGAGCGGAAGTGCCTGACGGATCTTGTTCTTTTGCAGTCGCCCGACGAAATGCCAGCGAACGCCTGAAGGCAGCAGCGGGATTTTCGCGCGCGCTTCCTGGACGCGACTTTCACCAAAGACTTGCTGCCCAGCGTCGAGCGCGGCACGAACCTTTTCGGCCTCGTGAGTTTTTGAAATCGCGACCAGCTCGATGTCGGCGAGAGAGCGTCCGCTTTTTTTTGCTGCGTCCGCAATCTTCGCTCGAACACTCTCCAGGTTCTCCGCGATTTGCTCCATACCTGAAAGTTCCATCTTCGCGATCGAGCGGCAAGGCCACGCACCGCACCGCTCGTGAGCGATCGGGTCAATCACTTGCCTGCAACAAAGCCGAGGGGAAATTGACAAGCAGGGGGAGCTTCCATACCTCACTCACATGAACAACTCTGAGCCGCCTTCGCCCGTTTTGTTTTTCGACACCTTGACTGCTTACCAAAATACCGCCGCGCTCAAGGCGGCGTTGGAATTAAAACTGTTCACCGCGATCGGCCCATCGCGTGCGACGGCCGCGGAGCTGGCCGCGGGATGCGGCGCCACTGAGCGCGGAATTCGCATTCTGTCCGACTATCTTACCATCCTCGGGTTTCTGGAAAAAGACGGCGATCGCTATTCTCTCACTCGCGATTCAGCCACTTTTCTCGATCAAACATCTCCCGCGTACGCGGGCGGCGCAGCAGCGTTTCTTCTTTCATCCACGATTCGAGGCGCGTTCGATGAATTAGCCGCGGCGGTACGAAAAGGCGGCACCGCTCAATCGGCAGAAGGCACGATGGCGCCGGAACATCCGGTCTGGATAGATTTTGCGCGCGGGATGGCGCCGATGATGACTCCTCCGGCGCGAATCACGCGCCCATCCCGCATTCTCGACATCGCTGCGGGGCACGGCTTGTATGGAATCGCGGTGGCGCAAAAGAATCCGCGGGCGCAGCTCGTCGCCCTCGATTGGGCGCCCGTGCTGAAAGTGGCGCGCGAAAACGCAAACGCCGCACGTCTCGCGGATCGCTTCAGCACGATCGCGGGCAGTGCCTTCGAGGTCGATCTGGGAGAAAATTACGATGTCGTGCTCGCCCCGAATTTTCTTCATCACTTCGATCCGCCGGCCTGCGTGACCTTTCTGAAAAGAGTGCATGCCGCGCTTCGGCCCGGCGGCTGCGTCGCGGTCGTGGAATTTGTTCCCAATCCCGATCGCGTTACGCCTCCGGAACCGGCCAGCTTCAGCCTCGTCATGCTCGCGACCACGGCAGCAGGCGACGCCTACACTTTTGCAGAGCTGAAGGACATGCTGAGCCAAGCTGGATTCAATCAGGCCCAGCAACATCCCCTGCCGCCTTCGTTCGCGACGGCCGTGATTGCCACCCGGTAGCCGTTCCGGGGTGCGCGGCGCAAAGACTGTTCAGCGTGAAGACCCGTGAACACCCGTGGCGCCCGCTTCGCGCAGCAAAGCGGCTAAAGCGAAGACAAGCCGCGTTTTGGAATTGCGATTTCGCGGTGCACTCGTTAGACCGGCAAGTGCATGAAGCGCGCTTTCGTCTTTCTCATATGCCTCTGCCTCATTTTGCTCACGGGTTGCGCGATGCATTCGGTCTCGAAAGTTCTCGCGGAAAAGCGTGTCCGCGAGAACGAGGCGCGGGCGGCGGCGTTGGCATGGCTTCATCTGGTGGACGCGGGCGACTACGCGCAAGCATACGAAGAGGAATCCGCGCGTCTTCGGGCCTCCACCACGGAAAGTCAATTTTTGCGCTCCATGGAAGGGCGGCGCGCTCCTTTCGGACGGGTTTTGTCGCGAAAGTTCATCGGCGCGGCCTTCACCCGTAAATTAACCGGCTCGCCTGACGGCCGCTACGAAAGCATTCTTTTCAGGACCTCGTTCCAACACAAGGCGCTTGCGGCGGAACGCGTGATCCTCACCCACGACTCCCGCCAATGGCGCGTGGTGGATTACCGCGTTTACTGATGGCGGCGGGCTTGGTTTTCCGCATTCAATTTGGATTGCCATCACCTTTTCGGCGGCTAGATTCCGCGAAGTAAGACCAACATCAATTAAACCGAAAATCACATCATGAACCTTCAGAACCGTCTCACTAAAGCCGCCGTGCTCGCGAGCGCATTTCTCGTCGTCGCGTTTTTCTCTCCCGTTGTCCGGGGCGAGGATTACTCATTCAAGGTCCACAACAACACCAAGGAAACTATTACGAAACTCTTGGTTTCGGAAGATGGGGAAACCTACGGATATTTCGACATCGGTGATGGTATCAAGCCCGGAGACACCGAGACCCTGGTCTGGAATAAATCAACCAACAGCCAATCGTGCCATCAGTGGTTCAAAGCCGTGTGGGAAAGCGGCAAAGAAGGGAAACCGGTTAAGTTCGATTTCTGCGAAGAAGGACTGACCCTGGAGTTCTAAGCGCTTCTCTGGCCGATCACGGCCACATCGGCACCCGTTGAGTTGTGGGGACCAACACTTTAGACGCGGCAAAGGGAGGTCCCTCTTTGCCGCATTTCTGTTCTCTCTAGATCTCCTAAACATTTGCAAAAGAGCGGTGCCGGCTGAAACCGTGTGGATGCGATTTCCCATTAATGCCCTTTCCGGGCGTCTGGCTTTCGCCCTGCTATTTTCGAGCGTTACCGCGATTTCCGGGCGCGCGGCAGAACCGGAATCGGCCGATCTGCGCTACTTTCGCGAACTGGTCGAGACGCGCAATTACTCGTTAGGCCAGCCCGTCTCTCCGAAGATTACACCGGACGGTAAAGCGGTAATTTTTCTGCGCGGCGGCGCGCGCGATCCGGTCCTCCGGCTTTATGAATTTGCAATTGCCGATGCCACGCTGCGGGAAATCCTTACGCCCGAGAAACTGCTCCAAGGCGCCGAAGAGAAGCTCACGGCGGAGGAACGGAGCCGGCGCGAACGCGAGCGCCAGAGTTTGCGTGGCTTCACCGGCTTTCAGTTGTCGAAAGACGGCAGCAAATTGCTCGTCGCGCTCTCGAGCAAATTGTATGTGATCACGCGCGCGGACTCGCACGTGACCGAACTTCCCGGTCGCAGCTGGATTGATCCGCATTTTTCACCGGATGGCGGCGCCGTCGCCGCAGTTAATGACGGCGAGCTCCACGCCATCGATCTAGAAACGCAAGTGGATGTCGCGCTGACTTCCGGCGTGACAGAAACGATCCAGCACGGCGTAGCGGAATTTGTCGCGCAAGAAGAAATGGATCGGCACGAAGGATTCTGGTGGTCGCCGGATTCGCGGTGGATCGCTTACCAGGAGACCGACAACAGCGGAGTCGAAAGCCGTTTCATTGCCGATCCCCTGCGTCCCGAAACACCGCCGGCAAAGAATTTCTATCCGCGCGCCGGCACGAACAACGCAAAGGTTCGTCTGGGAATTGTCGCACGATCGGGCGGAGCGACGCGCTGGGTGGAGTGGGATCGCGAGAAGTATCCATATCTCGCACGCGTCGTCTGGAAAGAAGCCACCGCGCCGCTCTGCCTCCTCGTGCAGAACCGCGCGCAGCAGGAGGAACTGTTGCTCGCGGTCGATCCAACGTCCGGCGCAACACGCGAGCTGCTGCGGGAAAAGGAGGCCGCCTGGTTGAACCTCGATCCGAAGCCGATGCCGGTGTGGCTGAAAGGTGGGTTTCTTTGGACGACGGAGCGCAACGGCGCTTGGCAAGTCGAGCTGCATTCCGCCGACGGCGCGCTCATGCGTGCGATCACGCCGGCCGATTTCAATCTCGACGAATTCATCGATCTCAACGAAAACGATCGTTCGATCGTCGTCGCCGGAGGGCAGGATTCACGCGAACGTCATCTCTTTCGCTTCGGGCTCGAAACGAAAACTGAGCCGGAGCTGATCACACACGAGAGTGGACGACACGACGCCGTCTTCGGCGACGCGAAGGAGCAGTTTCTTCATCGCTTCGATCTTCTCGATGGCCGCGCTGGATGGGAAATTCTGCGCACGTCTGATGGCGGCAGGATCGGCGCGCTCCCGTCAGTGGCGGAGCGTCCTTCTTCACTGCCGAAGGTTGAGTTGATGCGAACGGATGGCCCGCGCGCAATGGATGCAGCGATTGTCCGGCCACGCGATTTTGCAAAAGACAAACATTACCCGGTCATTCTGGACGTTTACGCCGGACCGGGACACAAACAGGTGCTCGCACAGGCGGATCGCTACATGATCGACCAGTGGATGGCGGACCGGGGTTACATCGTCGTCGTGGTCGACGGACGCGGGACGCCGGGCCACGGCCGCGAGTGGGAGCGCGCGATCCGCGGAAATCTAATCGACGTCGCGCTCGCGGACCAGATCGCCGGTTTGCAGGCGCTCGCGAAACATGAACCTGCGATGGATCTCAAACGCGTCGGTGTAGTCGGTTGGTCCTTCGGCGGGTATTTTTCAGCCATGGCGGCGATCCGGAAGCCCGACATTTTCCGATGCGGTGTGGTGGGCGCGCCAGTGGTGACGTGGGAAAATTACGACACGCATTACACCGAACGCTATCTCGGGCTGCCGTCGGAAAATGCAGAAGGATACCGTCTTAGCAATGTTCTTACTTACGCTGCCGATCTGAGCCGGCCCCTTTTGCTCATTCACGGCCTCACGGATGACAACGTCTATGCTCAGCATTCGATGCAACTCTCCGATGCACTCTTCAGCGCTGGAAAGACGTTCAACTTTCTTCCGCTGCTTGGCACGCACATGGTGAGTGATCCCCTGCTTCGACTGCGCCGGCAGACGCGCATTGTCGAATTCTTCGACGGTGTTTTGAAACCGCCATCGAGGTAGGAAGATTTGCTCCGCTCGGTTATGCGCTTAACGATCTGAGGTCGCGTTCGGCGTCACTAGCGGTGGAAGCCTTGTTTCAATCGCCGCGCGATTCGGTTCCAGCCACGGCGGCAGCACGAGCGCTTCGCCAAGATGCGCGCGGTCTTCATCAACGGCGAACCCCGGGCCATCGGTGGCCAATTCAAAAAGAACGCCGCCTGGCTCCAGGAAATAAACGGACTTGAACCAAAAGCGATCGATCACCGGCGTCGGACGCGCGCCCTCTTCCGTGACGCGCCCGCGCATTTCGAGCTGATGCGCTTCATCGTCTACGCGCCACGCGATATGATGAACGCTGCCGGTACCCCACGCACCGCGTCGGGCCGTGGGCGTTTCCCAAAGATCAACATGAGCGCCGGATTTTCCGTCGGCGACACCGTAACGATGCCAGCCCTTCTCCGTGCCCAGATGAGTGAAGCCCATCGCGTTCGAGAGGAAGGAAGTCGTGACGACGAGATCGCGCTCGACCATGCGCGCGCTTTCGAGTCCGCGAATCTGGTGTTCGACCGGGATCGGGCTTCCATCCCATGGCGTGAACGCGCGGCCTAACGAATCCTCGCTTTCCACCAGCGCGATGCGCAAGCCGTGCGGATCGATAACTGGCTGGGCGGATTGACCGAATCTCACTTCCGGCCCGCTTGTCCTGGCGCCGTATCGCTCCAGGCGCCCACTCCAAAAACTGAGACTGCCCGGCGGCACCGCGAGCGAGACTTCGCTGCTGAGACCGTAGCCGTCGCGGCTCGGGGCCATTTGCGCCCACGGAAAAAATGTCAGGTCCGTGCCCGGGTGTCCCTCCGCGTCGGCATAGAATAGATGATACGTGCCGGGGTCATCCTGATTCACACTCTTCTTCACCAGCCGCAGGCCGAGCACACCCGCGTAGAAATCTAGGTTCTCCTGCGCCGGTCCGGCGATCGCCGTTACATGATGGAATCCTTTGATCTCACGCATAGCCTTTGCGCCGCTTCACAGCCATCGGCGCCTTTTGAAATAAACGATGTTAGTCCCGATCAGGGTAATAACAGGCCGGCGGTTAGCCGCTCCTTCGTGCGGGAGCAACACGCCCGGCGACTCGCCCGGAATGGGATAGCGTGTCTTGAACATGCAGTCATTCTGCGACAGAGCAGAGCTGGCGGCGAGTTGAAACCCACGAGCGCCAGCGCGTCGCAATTACGGCGCTCTTTCGCCGTTGCCGCCCCGGAGTGCTATGCGGGTGAAATGCCGTAAGGCGGCAGTGATCCCGCGTTTTTCCGTCGTCGAAGTTCCATCGCCCAAAGGCCCAGAATGGTGAGCAGATCGCTCACCAGATGCGTCCTTTGCACGGAACTCTCCGCTGCCGGAGTAAGCGTCGGTTCGAGAAGATCGCGCACCGGCTTAATCTCGGCCGCCGTCGAGCCGAGGTCAGATTGCTTGATTGCGGCCAGCGTGGCGTGCCGCTGTTTGGTCGCAGTTAGAATCGCATCCAGATTTTCGTAGGCGAACAAGCAGAAGAGCAAGGTGACAATCAACGTCGTCACGGCGGCCGGTAATTTCCGCAGCGAGGAAAACGCCAGCAGGCCGCCAACGATGACAACGTAAAGCGTCCAGTACGCTTGCAGCGCGTTGGAGCGTTCGAAGTAGAGTTGAATCAATTCGTCATATTTCATAAGCCGAGCCGATTATGGAGGAGCGACTCTCCGAGGCGAGGAGAAAAACGGTTACGCAATTTCTTCGGCCAACCGCGGCAAATCCCGAGCAAACTCTGATAAAGCTGAAACCACTTCGGATCGCACGACGATGGCAGGCCGGACTTGGCGCAGAAGTGCGATGGCTTCCGTAACGCCGGCGGCCTTTCCGGCCTGAAGCAGGTAAGCCGCAGCCGCTGCGGCCGTGCGTGAATAACCGATCTTGCAATGGATGTAGACGATGCCTTTGCGAGATTCATCGTCGATGAACGCCGCCATCTCTCGCAATTGATCGATCAAAGGCGCCGTGAGATCGAGAATGGGAATGTTGCGATAGATGAGGGTGCGCAACGGCTCCGCCTCGGAGAATTCCGCGGTGAGATCGAGCACCGCGGTCACGCCGAGACGCCTGGCTGCGGCTGCTTCACGGTGGTTGAGTGTCCGGCCAATCCAAACTTCCGGGGTAACCTTGTCCCACGGCTGGCATTGGCGCCGATAATAAAACAAAGAGAGCTGCTGGCCTAACAAACAGGGAGCGAGAACCAGCCTCGCGCTCCAGTGGAGTCGCCCATCGGCTTTGCGAAAGATAACCGGACCCAATCCGAAGTAAGCACTCGCTGCGACGCCCAACGCCAACGTTGGCCAAAGTAGCAGTGCGCCCCACGGCCAAGACCAAACGACCAGATAGACGAGAGTCAGCGCGGCGGCGGCGTAGTAGAGACCAACCCGCGGGTTCTTGAGCCCTGGAAGATGCGGCGCGGACTCGCGAATAAAGTAGATGCAACAGACGCCGAGCGCGAA
The DNA here is from genome assembly GCA_003169695.1 of Spartobacteria bacterium. Lineage (GTDB taxonomy): Bacteria > Verrucomicrobiota > Verrucomicrobiia > Chthoniobacterales > UBA10450 > AV80. The sequence continues at coordinate 5,647 of PNAS01000040.1, read as the reverse complement.
ACCGGCCACGACATCCATGAAGTGGTGCTGGTAAGTGAGAAGAGTCGAGAGGGCGACGAGGACGAACCAGATATTCGACGCGCTTCGCCAGAGACCGCGGGTGTAGCGCGCGTAATGTTGAGCCAGAATCGTTCGAAAGGCGATGTGCAGCGAAGGAAGCGAGTTGTAGGGCTGGTCCATTCCTCGAAACCAATCGAAGACTGCGCCCAGCCAGCCGCCCGCGTGCGGGCGCTCGAAGGCAAAGCGCAGCGGAAAGAGGAGGAAGCAGATTCCCGCTACGACGATCGCGGCGACGATGCGTTTGGAAAATGTCGCCAGTTCCCGCTCACTGCGGCAAAGGAACGGCGCCGCCACAAAGAAGAGATCGATCGAGAGGTAGGGAACGATCATCAGCGGCACGAACGGGATGAAGCGTTCCCATTCGAAGTAGAGCGTGCCGACGTCGTGGCGTTGCGCGGTAATCCAATTGCACCAGCCGTAGACGACAACAAAGAGCGCCGAGAGTCCCGCGGATGCTCGGAGCGCTTTAAAGGTGGATCGAGCGCTCCGTCGCTCGATGCGATCAGTTTGCGGCTCCGCCGCTATTCTTATCATCGAGGGCGGAGCACTCGATCCACCTCCTTCACTCATCGCGGCGGCGTGCGATCGAGACCGTGAAGATTCCCCATTCGTCGACTTCCATGGTGACCTTCTCGAACCCCGCGGTGCGCACCAATTCGTCCATCTCCGCGGTGGTCCTTCGTCGCATGATCCACGGTTCACCTTCGCGATTGCGGAGAACGCGCGCAATGAATTCAACCTGCGGATGCCAGGGCTGGTTGGTATAAATGAGATAACCGCCTGGTTCGATCGCGTCCGCTAATCCGCGCAGCGAGGTCAGCACCCCTGTATTCGACGGAAACAATTCGAACAAGCCCGAAACGAGGCCAATGGTTGGACGCGGCTCGATCGCAGCCAGTGAAGCTCGATCGAAGGCATCACCGAATGCGACCGTTACATTCGTTAGGCCGAAGTCTTGCGCAAGGCGGGTGGCCGCGTCGACGTTCTCTTGTTTGTAATCGCGCAGGAGCGCCGTCATCGGAATTTCCGGCAAAGCTCGCAACGTCTCGATAACGTATCGTCCCCCACCCGCGGCAATATCGACGATGCGCACCGGACGGCCTTCCGCGTGTGTTTTCTCGATCACATTCCGCAGCAATTTCTCCAGGTTCCTTTTCCGCTGGCGAATGCCGCGCCAGCCGATGCTGTTCAAATAGCCGTGGTCGATGAAACGGCCCAGTCGTGTCGCTCCTTGCGCCTTATTTTCATAGACGTAATCGAGTGTGAGTCCGGAATCGAAACCGCTGCGCCAGCCGAGATCGATGCCTTTGCTCAAACGCCCGCCGGTTTTCATGCCGGCGCGAACAACGGCAAACTGCGGGCCGCCGCGCAGCTTCAATCGCTCATATTCTTCCCAGGTGTGACCGTATTTGTCGGCGTTGAGCAATGAGGGCGCGACCGGCTGTTCGGCGAATCGTTCGACGATAAATTCGCGGGCACGTTCCACGACCTGCGCCCGTTCCTTCTCGTGAAAGATCGCGTGATATGCGGCGGGAAAAACGTGCATCCGCCTCACGGGCGAGGAGAGACCGTTAAAGAATTCCCGTTGCGCCTCGAGACTGACAACCCAGTCACGACCAGCGCTCAGCATGAGCGTCGGCACATTGATCGCACCCGCATCGGCGAGGAGACGCGTGCCGGCGTCGTGCAGATCGATCAAAACGTTTACCGCGATCTGGCGAAAAATAAGCGGATCGGCATCGTAAAGCGCGGCTTGCACCGGGTCATGAGTGAGCATTTTCGCTTTCACATAGCTCTTCACAAAACTGGGCCCGAGGAGTTGCTGTTTTAACCGCAGCGATGGAATGGCAAGCGGAACGTAAAGACGAACGCGAAAAGCCGGTGTAGCGAGAATCATCGCGCGGATGGGCGGCGCGTAATCATGCACCCAGGCCGCGACCGAGACCGCACCGACGCTGTGCGCAAGGACGATGATGTTCTCCAACGCGAACCGGTGGCGATCAGCGATGTGGCGCACGAACGCGTCCACATCTTTCACCATTGTCCCAAAGTTTTCCGCGGAGCCTCGCTCGCCCGGGGAACGACCGTGGCCTCGCGCATCCCACGCGAAAACCGCTACGTCGCGGAAGCCGAGCATTTCCACAACTTCCGACCAGCGTCCGGAATGTTCGTGTCCGCGATGAAAGAGCAGCAGCGCCTTTTCTTTGGCTTCCAGCGGAATCCAGGCGCGATAGAAGAGCTCCGCGCCGTCCCAACTCACCATCGTTTCTTCAGCGACCCGCATGTTGTTGCGCCAGTTCCTTCACGGCATCGTGAAGTTCCTCGGCGATTGCAGCACTCGCGCTCTTGTCCGGCGCGACCGAAACGTAGTTGCGCGGCGCACCGATGATCAGGCGCACTTTACGAGGCCTCGGCCAGCGGCTGCCTTTTCGCCAGGCGCGGAAAGCGCCATCCAAATAACACGGGAGGACAGGAACGTCTCGACCGGCCACGAGCGCGCCGATGCCACCCTTGAATTCCTGAAGCTCTCCAGTGGTGGAGCGAGTTCCTTCCGGAAAAATGATCAGAACGTTGCCGGCATTCGTAAGGAGCTCACCGCAGATCGCGAGACTCTGGCGGACGTGTGTCTGCCGCGCGAATGGCAGTGCGTTCACGACAACCGTCGCGATCCAGGTTCGCGGCACGCTCTGGAAAAAATAATCGGCCGCCGCGGCCGGAAATGCCCGATGCAGTCTGCGTAGCGGTAATCCCGCGAGTAGGCACACTGTATCGAGATGACTGGAATGATTGGCGACGAGCACAAACGAACGATTGCTGCGCAAATGCTCCTCTCCGAGGATTTCGAAGCGGCAATACGTGCGCAACAGTGCCCGGATGATCAACGCCACGAGTGAGCGCAATCCGTAGACGAGCATGTCCGGTTCGCGGGGAAAATTCCGGAGCCGCTCGATCAGCGTTTGATCGAGATCGGCCGCGGGTTCGTATTGCCATTTCTTCATCGTAGCTCGTGATAATAGCCGGCCATGTGCATGAAGAGCGGCGCAACGTAAATCAAACTATCGATCCGATCGAGAATGCCACCGTGCCCAGGGATCAAACCTCCCATATCCTTCGTGCCGATGTCACGCTTGATCACGCTGATCGACAGATCGCCGAGTTGACCACCGATACCGACGATCAATCCGGTCAGGATCAACTGCCACGGACCGAATTCAGGAAAAGAAAGACGAAGCAGCCAAGGCAGGATCATGGAGACTATGAGTGCGCCCAGTGCGCCTTCCCACGTTTTCTTCGGACTGATCTCGCTGCGCAGCGGGTGACGGCCGAAGAGCCGGCCGAAAGTGAATGCCGCCACATCGTTCAACTCCGTCGCAAAAATCACATAAAGGAGATAGCCGTAGGCGTTCACGGTATTCGCGAGAAAGCCGAGATGCCCGAACATCCAGCCGATGTAGACAAACCCGACGATGCCCAACGACATTCGTTGCAATTCGCCGCGCGCGCGATTGCGCAAGATTGGGACGATCAGGATGAGTGCGATCGCAAAAACCGGCACCGCCACGAAAAACCCATACCACCCGGTGCCCGGTTCTTCGCCGCGCGGATGCGGCATTAATGACGCCGCACCGACGGTCATGATGCCGGCATACGCTGCACCGGTCATCCACCAGTCGCGATACAATCCGGAAGCGCGCGCAAATTCCTTGAATCCGAAAATCGCGAGAAGGGTGACGCCGATGATCGTGGGTACGCGGCCGGCAAAGATCACGGCCATCCCAATCGGCGCGAGGACGAGCCAGGATCGGTAGGTGCTCCAGATCGAGCCGAGTTGTTTCTTCAGCCCCCAGTGCAAGATGCTGAGCACGATCCCTCCCGCCGCCAGCGAGCCAAAGACGATGCGCAGGTACGCGTGAAAGACGGGATCGTGAAGCGCTTGGTGCGGCGACATTAATTAGCGGCAGCCTTCGACCGCAACGCCGCCATGATTCGTTTCAATCGGATGGTCATCGTCTGCAAACAGCCTGCGACGACAGTAAGGCAGGCCCAGTCGAGAACCGTCAAGCGCAGGAATCGGATCGATCCATCGTTCCACCAAAGGCAGGCGATCGTGATCCAGGCTCCGGCGTGCAGGGCCACCATGCGCCAGGGTTTCGACATGACTCCGCTGAATTCCCGCTGGACCCCGACCGCTTGTCCAAACATCCCGACGTATGCGGTCAACAGTGCGAAGATAGCGGCCCAGTAGCCAAACAGCGGATTCATCCAACCGCTGTGCGCAACACCGGCAAAAATGAGGACATCCGAAACCCGATCGGGCAGATCGTTGAGAATTTCTCCGCGCCAGCTCGCTTTGCCGGAAGCGAGGGCGACCATGCCGTCGAGCATGTTGAACCAGAGGCGCAAATAGCAGAAGCCTGGTGCGAACAAGAGCAAGATTCGATGTGTGCCCGATCTCCAAAAGCAAACTGCGGCGAGCGCGGCCGCAACGATCGATAGATAGGAAATCGTGTCAGGATGGAAACCAAGCCGGACGCAGAAGCGCGTCACGCCTTGGGCCGTCAGGCGAAAAATATTCGCGATGGGACGGCGGGAGGTGGGTTCGTAATGCGGCACTTAATTACTGCGGGGCGAAGGCCGCGCGGTCGAGGATGTCGAAAAACTTGACCGCCGTATCTGGCAAAGGCGAATCGCGAGCACTAACTCGGCACTCCCGATCAAACTTCAGATCGAGCGATGGAAGCGCAGGATATGGAAATCCTGCGCTTCCTGTGAGCCCGCAGGCTTACGTGTAATTCAACGCGCCGCAGCGCCAGCACGTGAACCACGTCCAGTTCGAGTCAACGTAGTTGCCAGCGCCGTCTGCGAAGCATGTGTAAAGCATATTCCTCCCACGACCACCGGCTTCACTGGCGTCCGCGCCTTTTTCCGCTCCGGATCCACCTTCTTTTTCCGGCTTCTTGCCTGTTTTTTCGTCGGCCATAACTAACTATCCTTTCGTTTTGTTCGTTGTTTTATTTCACCACCACATCACTCGATCTGGCGGTGAATCTTTACTGATTCTCGAACGGCGTTACAAGCCTTTGCCCGTCCGTCGTTGTTTCTTGTTAGACTGATAAGTTTGGGGATTTTGCGAGTTATCTCTCACACCGCAAAAAAGTGCTGAAACGCAAGCGAGAGCAGCGGCGGGGGATGTTCCGCAGGCTGCGCGCCGTCTGACTTGACCGCCATACTTGGAAAACCACAAATCGCGGACGCCAGCTCGGCACTCGCGACGAAACTTCGGAACCAGAGGTGGAAGCGCAGGATGTGGAAATCCTGCGTTTCCTGTGAGCCCTCAGGCTTACATGTAATTCAACGCGCCGCAGCGCCAGCACGTGAACCACGACCAGTTTGAATTGACGATGTTGCTCGCGCCGTCTGCGAAGCACGTGTAAACCGCCCTGTGACGACCACCCGCTTCACTGACCTCTTTTTCCGCGCCGGATCCACCTTCTTTTTCCGGCTTCTTGCCTGTTTTTTCTTCGGCCATAACTAACTATCCTTTCGTTTTGTTCGTTGTTTTGTTTCACCGCCACATCACTCGATC
>PNAS01000069.1 GCA_003169695.1 Spartobacteria bacterium | reverse complement strand
CTTTTAAGGCGTTGGTTGCGGGTTCAAGTCCCGCCCAACCCACCCTATAGAAATGCGCGCGAATCGGCGGCGGCTGTCACACAGCAGCTGTCACACTTCGCCCCTAGAGGGAGCTGTCCGTGAGGGCCACGGAATCCCGCGTTTATACCCTCCGGCCGTTTGCCGGCGCGCAAGCGCCGGCTGCGGCCCCGGGCTTGTCTAAGCGCCATATTCGACGAAACACCCTTCTCTGCCATACGGGGAGTTCGTTGCATCAGTTGAAGCAAAGTGATCCGCAATTTGACAAGACCTCTTCGAAAGTGCCGCCTCGGGGCAAAATCAGGGAGTTCTCAGCCAAAGCTCGACAACGAATGCGGCTTGACCTGGCGCGAGTGAATCAGAACAAAGCAGGCAAAGCCCTTTTCGCGACGCTCACATACCCAGCGGCATTTCCGTGGGACTACCGCGAGTTCAAAGCCCACCTCGCCAAATTCGGCAAGCGGTTCGTCTATTATTTCCCAAATGGTGCATTTCACTGGAAACTGGAATTTCAAAAGCGCGATGCACCTCACTTTCACCCGATCTTCTGGAACGTCCCAGTCGGCACGGGGAAGGAGATGCAACGGTTCCGCGCGTGGGTGGCAGAGAACTGGTATGAAGTGGTCGGCTCAGGCGATGTGCGGCACTTGCGTGCGGGCACGTCAGTGGAGTTGATGCGCTCACAAATGGCGATCATGCGTTATTGCGCGGGCTACCTTTCGGACACCGATCAAACGCGGCCGGGTCAATCGGTCGGACGGTATTGGGGCGTCGTCGGACGCGAAAAGATCCCCTATGGCAAACCCGTCGAAGTGGAACTTTCGGACGACGAATATCAGCTCATTCTCAGGACGGCTCGACGCTGGATGCGCAGCTGCAACCGCGTTCGTCGGATTAAGCACGCTGAGAAATTCGCGCCCCACATGACCAACGATTACCTGTCGGGCCGCTACCGCCGACTGCGAAAAGGGGCGCCATTTATGAACTGCTTCAAGTTCACCCCTCGCAAAATGCGCTTGAATAACAACCGCAACTTGAATCTTTTCTGCAACGCCGATCAGTGGGCAACGTATTGGGAACGCATCTGCGAATTGGCCGCGCGGCTATGAAGCGCCCATGCTGATGCTTGGTGAACGGCTGCCGGAGCTGCTGTAACGATCCTTGCACAGTTGCGGATTTTGTCGGTTAATACGGCTGGATAGGCCGCAATTTTGTCGGCATAATCACATGTTAGGTCTATGCTCGCCACGCTCTGGAAATGGTTAAGCGACAATAACACGGCGCTCGGCGTGGTTATCGCAGCCCTGCCGATTCTCTGGGCTGTGGTGCAGTATATTCGTATCAAGAGGGCCGAAGACCGCAGAGTTGAATTCACAACGTTCCACGATCTGATCAAGCAATTGGTGGAGCGAGAGAACCCTGATCTCCCGATGCGCCTGGACCGCCAGATCGCCGTTATCTTTGAGTTGCGTGAACGCACATTTAAGCGGTATTATCCGGTCACTCTTAGAATATTCGAAGGGCTGAAGCATGACTGGTCGGATTACGGCCCTGAGGGCAAGAGGAGTCGTTTGATGCAGGAGATCGATCTGGCGATTGCAGATCTAAGACGAAAGACCTAACCATCCGATGCAGCTGACCGGCACCTGCGTTCGCTCCACATTTCCGATGGCTACAAGCATTCATCTCCGCTCAACGGTTGCCCTCGGTCCGGGCAGCTGATATTGCTGTCGTTAGGCCCCTCCAAGTCCCATGCTTGAGAACCTGCCCCGAATGAGTGACTCAGAAATTCGCAGCGTCTGCAAGGACCGCATCGAATCTCTTGAGCATTGGCTGCGTCGATTAATCGACGACATGCTATCGCCTCAATATGGCGACTACTTTACGTACGTTGATAGTCACGGGAATCGGCTAATACGAAAAAGCCTCTCAGATCAGATCGACCATCGGCGCCAATCCGAGCCTAGCCGCTACCCTAGAAAAATAGACGCTGTCCTGCTCGACGATTGTATTGCTATTATCTGCAATGAGAAGCTCTTTGACCTTCATTTCCGGCTCCCGTTGTCGGAAGCTTTCCCTGAGGGTCGCCAAGAAGCGCGAACCTATCTTCAGCGCGTAGGCGTCCCAAGAAACCAGCTCGCCCACGCAAATGCGATTAGCCTGCGGCAAGCTGAGCAGGTCATCTGCTATTCCAATGATGTTGTGGACTCGCTCAAGGCGTTCTATATAGGTGCCGGTATGCAGTCTGAGTACAACGTTCCACTAATACTACGGGTCACTGACTCGTTTGGAAGCACGTACATGCGAAGCCAGTTCCAGCTATTCCCGGGCGGTGGGATCCTGAAAGCTATGTATGACGACCCTCGGTTTTATCTTCGGCCGGGCGATACCCTCACAGTCGAGGTTGAGGTTGACCCGGCCTTTGACCCGAGCACCTACGATCTTCTATGGGCCACGAACTCAGGAGTGCCGCTAGACATGGTCGACAAACCAAAGGTGGCTGTCATCATCACTCAACGTCACGTAGCTGAGCAGTTTTATGTGTTTTGCCGCCTCGCTACTAAACGAGAATGGCATCGTCTTCAGGGGAGACTCGACGATCAACTCGTCGTCGCGTACAAGGTCTTGCCGCCACTTGAATAGGGGCCGGAAATGAGCGAGGGCCTCTGCATTCCATGACTAAAAACACACGGTAGCGCGCCTGCAAGCTGCAAACGTCAAGAAGGGAAGCGAAGAAAAGGACTGAGCGAAGCCGAATTGTGGATTCAAAAGAAGAACTCGAGCGGCGGAAGCTAGAACTGGAAATTGCCGAGCTAGATAAGCCTTTGTGGTTGCGTCCCGCCTATTTGGCCGTGGCGCTCCCAATCGTGTTATCTATTCTGGCATTCTTATCGGCTCTGCTTAGTGGATACTTCGATAGAGAACGCGCCGCATTGAGAGTCGAGATAAGACAGTTAAGCGACAATCGAGATAGCCTGAAGCGTGAAAGAGACCAACTTGCTGTAGATCGAGACTTTCTTATGAAACATATAGCAGACTCGATAAAGAAAATGGACAGCCAGATAAAGGAAACTGAAAAATGGACAACGGAAATTGAAAACATGGCGCGTTCGCCAAGTCCGACCGCGACCGCAGCAGGCGAATCAAACTAAACTTTAATGTGGGGGCAAGTATATAGTGCCGAAGGAGCTAACGGCTACCCGCTGGGTGATCACGTTTTCCGATCATTCGAAACCGTGAGACTTATGAGCAGTCGGCGTGCAGGGTGACGCTGGAGTACGCGGTTGGCCCAGTCAGGACACTAACGGTCAGAAAGCTGTTGACAAACCCTTCCGACACATGAAGTGTCGGCAGCGATGGTTCCGCACGCCACGGTTGCCTCGACTTTTGCCCCTGCAGCTGAGCAGTCACGCACGAAACGGCTTCTCGCTGAATTGAAACAGATGAGTCGAGCGTCGCAACGTGAGGACGGACTGCTGAATCACGTGCAGGCCGCCTCAATTTTGGATGTCAGCAGTCGGCGCGTGGGCGAACTCGTCGAACTAGGGAAACTCTCGCGATTTGATTTTCTAGGGAGGACTTACGTATCAACTCGGGAAGTGCTCACACGACGCGAAGCCGATGTAAAAGCAGGTCGACCACCGCGGACGTTCCGCCAGCGTCTCGCGACCGCCGCGAAAACCGTCACACAGATTGACGGGGCTCAGTATGTGGCCGAGGCGGTTGCGCCAGTACGGAAGAAGCAGCGCCCAAAGAAACAATAATACTTCCCATATCGGAGGTAGTATGCTTCATTTGATTGCAAATGGGGCGATATTCGACACTTCTAATGCAACCTCGGTTGCTGCGCGCTGCCGCTGCCGGCGACTACGTTGGTTGCGAAGGCTTGCTCAAGCTCATGAAGGATGCGGGTTGGATCAACCCTGTCGTTCAGCGCCATAGGATGACGATCTACCGCCGCTCCGATCTCGACGCGTGCTGTTCGCGTTTGGATGCTGGCGAATTCCCTGAGCCGCTCAGGGCAGATTCGCGATCGGAGAAAGCCTTTTCAATACCATGATCGTCTGGGGTGAGATGACCGTAATGTTTCTGCACGGTGCCGACCTCATCACCGAGCCAAACGGCTACTTTGTAGATGCTTTCACCAGAGGAGACCAGGAGACTGGCGAACGTGTGCCGCATGATGTGTGGCGTCACCCAGGCGCATTTCTGCGTGCGCATGTAGCTCATAAAGGACACGCGGAAATCGTAACGATAAAGCCATTTTCCGTGGGGAATGTCGGGTCGGAGCATGAACGGAGCGCGCAAGCCATACGCCGCAAGGAATGCCTGAAACTCACGCGTCAATGGAACCGATCGTTCTTCACGATCTTTGAAATGCATCGTCGGCGTCTTGCGAAGATTCAGCAACCCGTTGGAGAGATCGAACCAAAAAGGGCGGGCTTCGACAATTTCCTGGAATCTCAAACCCGCGTGGAAACCGCAGAAAAGAACGAATTTCAATTCATCCGTTGGCGCTTCGCGAACGAGTTGGTTGCGCAGATCGTACGTGCAAAAATCCTTGCGCGCTCGTCCGGTAGTCCGGGCAATCTTCACCTCTTTGACCGGATTACGGCGGGCGATTCGAGCAACTTCCACGGCCCAACGGAAGAAGGCTCGCAACGCCATGGCGTAACCGAGCGCGGTCGTATCGGTCGTGCGACGGAGAGCAGCGTCGTAAAACTTCTGTATCTGCCGAGTGCTCACGGTCGCAGCCGTTGTATTCGGTGGAAGGCCCGCCGCAAACAGGAGAAGCTTGTTGCGCTTGGTCACAGCTGTGGAGCGGGTGTATTCCTGCTGGCGAGTCTTGTAAGCGATAAACCGGGCGATCTCGGCAATGAGCGGCGAACCCGATTCGAGGAGAAGGTTTTCTCGGAGAAGTTCCGCTTTCCGGACAGCTTCCGCCGCGTCGGAAGTCTCCAACGTGATCCACGACCGCGACCCGTTTTTTTGGATGTTCAGCCAGTAGGTGCGCCCTCTAAGATAGATTCCACGACCCACTTTCCGCTGTTTTTCGCGCATCGCGGACGATTGTCACACATCGAATGTCACACTTTCAAGAAAATAATAGGCGATATAGTCTTCTATGGGCTGTCTATCGTAGGGAACGAGCCTCTAAACCAACAGCGGAAAACACTTTTAAGGCGTTGGTTGCGGGTTCAAGTCCCGCCCAACCCATACCCTCACCTCGCCAAGAATGTGCCGGAGGCCCCAAGACGCTTGCGGAGGACAAAGATATTTTCGTTTATCGCCGCCTCTGCCACTTCGATATCGAATGGAATCAGCTCTGCCACAGCTGAGAGGAGCATTTCAAAACCGTCGCGCGTCCATGCATGAAAATGCACGTCGAGTTCCCGCCAGCGTTTCGCAGATTCTGTGGCTTGTCGCTGGATTTCATCTTCCAGATAATATTCCCCGGTAAGGTAGGGATGGACGTAACGGAGATGCTCTTCATATCCCAGGCGCGTCGTGCTTTCCCCGCCATCCTGGTAATCCCGCAACGCGTGCTCGACAGTTGTCTCCGGCCGGTTGCGATCGAACGTACAAAGCAAATCAGGGACCACCAGAATAAGCACGGCACCTGGCTTTAAGATGCGAACCGCATGCATGATCGAACCCACCGGGTCTCGAAGATGTTCAATAACATGCGCTAAGATGACGAAATCAAAGCTGCCGGTGTCCAATCCGGCAAATGTTTGAGCATCAATTTTGTCGCCGGTCTTGACCTCGCTGTTCTTGAAATAAGATTCCAGAGACTCACGGTCCCGAATATCCCCATACCTAATCCGAACATGGTCCGGAACCGGAAAGGGACGATGTCCGGCGCCCACTTCAAGGCCGTTCCCTTTCAGGAATCCGGACGTAATCGCTTTTCGGGCACGCTGAAGGTCGTCCCCCATGTCGGATTCGGCGGACTTCATGCCGGTAATTTAGCGCAATCTTTCGCGGTTCACGATTTCTTCGACCCCAGCCATTACTTCTGAATTTCCTTTCTTCTGGCGGCGAATTGGTGATGAAATTCCAGCCTCAGACAAGGCTGATGGTCACAACGCAATGAAATTACGAGCTCCTTCCCTTCTCTTGTCCGCGTGTTCGTTTCTTTTCGCTGCGACATCCCTGCCAGCCGCCGATCCCGGCCCGGCGGCGACCGCTACGAACGAAGTCGGAGTCGATCTTTACCGGAAACTCGCTACGGGCGAAGACAATCTCTGTCTCTCGCCTTACTCGATCGAGAATGCGCTGGCGATGACGTTCGCCGGCGCGGACGGACAAACTCGCGAGGAGATGGCGCGTGTGCTGCATTTTTCGACCAAGGACGAAACGCTGCATGGTTCGTTCGGCGCACTCCAACACCAACTGGAAGACATGTCGACGCAAAGCGCGAAACGCCTCGCGGAGTCAAAGAAGGTAGGCGGCCCGCAGCAGCCGATACTCATCACGATCGCGAACCGGCTCTTCGCCCAAAAGGGATATGATTTTCGGGCAGCCTTTCTTGCGCTCGTCAAGGAACGCTACGGGGCGCCGCTCGAGCCGCTTGATTTCGGAAAGGATGCGCGCGGCGCTACGCAGCGAATAAACTCGTGGGTGATCGAGCAAACTCGCAATCGCATTCGCGATCTGATTCCAGCGGGGGCGCTGAACGCCAGCACGCGCCTTGCACTTGTGAATGCGATCTATCTCAAGGCGCCCTGGGCCAAGCCGTTCTCAAAAGGTTCGACCGCGCCACAGCCGTTCCATGTCCGCGGCGGCGACGGCGTGGATGTGCCGACCATGACTGGGCTGAGCTACTGCGAATATGCGAAACGCGACGGCTTCACTGCTGTGAGCCTTCCCTACAACGATCGGGATCTTCAATTCCTCATCCTGCTTCCGGATGACGCGAAGGGCCTTCCGGCCCTCGAGAAAAAAGTCTCAGCCACGCTGCTCGCCCAGTGCACGAAGCTTGAGATGCAGGACATCAACCTGCATCTGCCGACATTCAAATTCGAACCACCAACGTTGAATCTGGGCGCAACCTTGCAAGGACTGGGAATGCAAACCGCGTTTGATCAGCCGCGAGGCAGCGCCAACTTCGATCGGCTCGCACCGCGCAAACCGAACGATTATCTTTATATCTCGGCAGTCTTTCACAAGACCTTCATCGCCGTGGACGAAGAAGGCACCGAAGCAGCCGCCGCGACGGCGGTCGCGATGGCGGTGGGCGCAGCCGCGGGTCCAAAGCCGGAGCCGCTCGAAGTGAAAATCGATCGGCCCTTCTTCTACGCAATCCAGCACGTGCCCAGCGGCACCTGCTTATTCATCGGTCGAGTGACCGATCCGCGCTAACAAGACCCTCCAAGATAAGACACGCTTGTAACGCGCCTCAGGTTCCAGCAGCCGGCTTCGAATCGGGCTTCGGAGACGCCGCGGGTGAGGCAGCAGTTTGCGTGGTCGCGAGTTGTTCCAAAAAATCGCGGAGTGGCTTGGTGGCTGCCTCGTTTTCTTTCGTATTGATGCCAATCTTCTCGCTCAGGATCATGCTCAAGAGAGTGTTGAACACGCCGCCCCCCGTCGAATCTCCATCTTTTCCGCCGCTCATGAAAAGGCGTTCGGGCACGAGCGGTTGCTGGCTCTTGGAGAATTGCTCGCTGACGAGACTGAGCGCATAAAGACGCGGGTCCCGCAACGCTGCCACTTTTTGCAGCGTTACCGCTGCCTCGGCCAAGCCAACGCTCGCCACGCGGGATGCTTCGCCCTTGCCGATCAACTCCTTGGACCGCGCTTCACCTTCCGCCATGGTGATCTGCTTCTTCGCCAGGCGTTCGGCTTCAGCCAGCTGAGCCTCGCCCTTATTGGCGGAAATCTGGATCTCGATCGCGCTCTGCGTCAGTTCCGTCTGGCGCTCAGCCTTCGCTCTGGCCTCGTTTAATTTTACGAGGTGCTGAGCCGCGTCTTCCTGTTTCGAAAAAGTTTCACGCTGCTCGTCAGCGAGCCGGCGCAAGCGCAGTTGATCGAAAAGGACGTCGATCGGATCGGGCTTCCCGGTCGCTTCGATTGATTCAGGCCGCCCAATTAGAACCGCGACAACGTTGATATCGTAGTTCTTGAAGCGTTCTCCCAGCTGTTTGGTCGCAACCGCCTGGATCTCCTCGCGCTTCGTCAAGAGATCGAGCATGTGCGATGTCTGCGCGACATCGCGAAAATACGCGGTCAGGATCGGATCGAGCGTTTGGGTGATGAGCCGTTTCACATCGCCGAAGCGCTGCACGACCGAGGGCGCTTTTTGGTAGTCGATATGCAAGACGAGCGAGAGTGGCAGACGCGGCTCGTATCCATCAGCCGTGATCAGATCGATACTCGTCAACGTTTCGTCGTATTGATGGGCCTCGCTGACTCCGCTGATCCAGCGCAGCACGAAGTTAATCGTGGGAACAAGCTCAACCTTCACAGCGTAGGGATTCAGAGCGTACTTGCCTGGAGCAAGGGCCGATCGCCAGACGCCGCGCTTCCCTTCCTCGACCTGCTCCCCGTAACGAAAAGTCTCGCCCGTCGTGTCGCTGCCGGCCCCGCCGTAATATGAGACCACGACGCCGACGTAGCCGATTGGAATCAACGTTTTTGATTTGATCTCCACCGTGCCGAACCAGCGATTAATGAAAAAAGTTCCGTCCGTCAGCACCTGCAGTTGTTTTCCGCGACGACCGCCCAAAGCCAGAAATGCTTCCGGGTCCTGGAAGTAATTGTGATCCTTTCCGCCCGAGACGGCCCGCACTTCTGGCGCAATAATTTCGCCCGACCCAATCGTTGGCCCGTCCTGAATGCTGACCACACCGATCGTGTCCGTGTCAGGATCGAACTCAGGCACGGCGGCCACAGCTTGTGGATTTCTCAAGCCACCTTCGCTCGCGGTGGAAGCAGGCATCGTTCGAGGCGGTGGCGGCGGGGTCCGGCTATTGGAGGCAGCACCGATGACCACCGGATCGAAAGCGTTCAACGAGGCAAGCTGCTGCCTCCAGGTTGCATACTGTTCGGACGCGTCGCGCACCGGTCCTGAGAAGACTTTCTCATCGTTGATCACGACAAAAAGCGCGAGGTTGATCGCGTAGACGCCTTCACGCAGAATCCCCCGCTGACGCCCGCGTTGACCTCCGCCTTCGAGAAATTTCAACGCATCCTGAAAATGGTTCGAATCAAGGTTGCGGCCGAGAGTCTGCGTCGGCTCGAGGGGGACCCCATCGCGCGCATAAACGTAAGCCATTTTCCCCTCACCCACGACCACGAGCGGTTCCTTGTGAATGCGGTATTGCCAGGGATAGAGTCCAAAGTGGAGGCCGCCGCGGAGAAAGTTTGCCTGAAAACCCGCCGCGCCGTCCCGGGCAATAATCTGACCTTCTTTCAGCGAACCTTTTCCGCTCCAGATTTTTTCAATGATGCCGATCTGGGTGTGGGGGATATAAACGATTCCCAGGAGTCGCGGCAGAAACAGACACAGAAGCACGATGGCGATGAGGCCGAGAACTGCATAGATAGCGATCAAGGAGAGGTTCAGTTCGGCAAGAAATGGAGGGTTCATATTAACGAGGAATATCTTCGAATTCCGCTTATTAAGCAAAGCCTCGCCGCGAATTGAAGCTCTTACACGGCCGGCGTAGATTCGGAATCGTGGACGCAATTCCACTTCTTTGTTGCCTCCACTTAACGAAGACGCTTTCCCTCGAGACGTGAGACCCCGAGAACGGAAACCATTGATTCGGTGGCGCGTCGCGCTTGTGATTGCAGTTTTGTATTTTGCAGTGATTGCCCTGGCACCTCTTCCAGATCGGCTGGTCTTGTTTCCGACTACGGACCGCATTGATGCCGCTCCAGCCATTCGAAAGCCGATTCCATTCGAGGGCGGTGAATTGGAGATTTGGACGGCCGCTTCCAAGTTGACTCAGCAGCGCGGGCAACCCCAGATCTACGTGTTGCGATTTTATGGCAACGCCGATCGCGCAGATCGCTGGGTCGCGGCCGAAGCAGAGATGTGGAATAACCGGGCAGTCGAAGTTTGGGGGATGAATTACCCGGGCTTCGGCGGCAGCACGGGACCCGCGCGGCTCGCACGGTTGGGGCCGGCTGCGCTCGCCGCGTTCGATGCCCTCAAGCGCGTAGCAGGAGATCGCCCGATAATTGTTTTTGGCGCGAGTCTTGGAACCACTACCGCGCTGCATGTTGCCGCGCACCGACAGGTTGCAGGCTTGATCCTGCACAACCCGCCGGCCCTACGGCAGATCTTCCTGCGCCAATTCGGTTGGTGGAACTTGTGGTTGCTCGCCGGGCCGCTCGCACAAAAACTCCCCGCCGATCTGGACAGCGTCGCCAATGCCAGGGCCGTTCGCGTACCTGCAATTTTCCTACTCGCAGAGAAAGATGAAATCGTCGCGCCGAGGTTCCAACGCCTAGTCGTCGATGCGTACGCTGGAGAAAAGCGCGTGATCCCGCTCGCCGGCGCGGTTCACAACTCTCCGGTGGAAGGCGTGGGCATCACGAGCTTTCACGACGCGCTCGATTGGCTCCTGCCGAGAGATTCGAATTAACAAGGCCTGGATCGTTCAGCCGATCTTCTTCCGAAACCGCAACGCGCAGACGCAGAAAAGCAGCACGGCCATGATCGACATGATTCCGAGCGCGGGCCAGTATTCGAGAAAGCTGGCGCCGCGCAGAATGATGGCGCGCATTAGGTCGATGAAATAGGTGGTCGGAAGAAGGGCGCCGATCGCGTAAAAGATCCACGGCATCGTTTCGCGCGGAAAAATGAAGCCGGAGAAAAAGACGCTCGGCATGATGAAGGTCATAGACATCTGCAACGCCTGCATTTGGTTCTCCGCCTTTGTGGCGACGAGTAAACCGAGACTGAGAAGCGCGAAAACGTAGACGAGCGTGGAAAGCATCATCGCGATGACGCTCCCGGCGATGGGCACCGCAAAGACGAAACGCATGATCGCGAAAAGTAGGATCGCCATGAGCATTCCGATGCAAAGGTAGGGCACCAGCTTTCCCAGCATGAGGCCCCAGCGGCTAAGCGGACTAACGAGTAGTTGCTCCAATGTCCCGCGCTCGCGCTCACGCACCACGGCCATGGCGGTGGCAAAGGTGGTCCCGATTTGCAGGACAACGCCGATCACCCCCGGCACGAAAAAGTTTGGGCTGCGCATCGTCGGGTTGTAGAGAATCTGCGGCCGGATTTCGATCGGCACAGTGCGTCGTTCGCTCTCGCGCATCATCATTTCCACGGATTGCGTCAAGGCGATACCAAGCGCGGTGTTGAGCGCTTGCAGCGCAGTAGTGGAGTTCGAGCCGTCGATCAACATTTGCACCTGCGCCGGATGCCCCGCGCGCAGGTCGCGCGTGAAGTGTGGCGGAATCTGTAACCCCACATAAGCGCGGCCTTTGCGAATCTCGCTTGCGAGCTGCTCGACGTTCTGCACTTCGCCGACGATCCGAAACGTTTCCGTGTTGACGAAGCGATCGAGAAACTGCCGGCTCTCGACGGTGCGATCCTCATTCAGGATCGCCATGGCCATGTGCTTCACATCGTTGTCGAGCGCGTAGCCGAACGCGATCATCTCGATGAGCGGCGGAAAGAGCATGAAAAAAAGCGTCATCGGATCCCGCAGGACCGTGATGAACTCCTTGAACAGAATCGCGCCGAGGCCGCGGAAAGGTGCGCGCTTCATAAAGTCACAGAGGAATTAGACACGGATTTTCACGGATAGGGAAAGAAGGATCACCGCCATTTCTTCCATCCGTGTTATCCGTGTTCATCCGTGGCTCAGTTTCAGGCTGCCCGGCCCTGTTGGTTTTCGTTTGCATGCTTCGCGGTGAGCGAAACGAAAACGTCCTCGAGCGAAGGACCTATTTCGTGAATTTCCGGGCTCGCGATTCCGACACCGCGCAGTTTTGCGTCGATCTCGTCGCGCTGGACGCGCTCGTCGACGAGCAAGTGCATCGATTGCCCGAAGACCGTGGCGCTGAGCACGCCGCTCACTTCGCGCATCGCACGCAACGCGACGGTGACGTGATCGCACGTCACATCCAGGCGCCGCGTGCCGGGCGGGCTGACTTCAGGCACTTGTTTCAAAGCGTCCGGCTCGCCGCACACGATCAATTTCCCCATGTAGATATAGCCGACATGCGAGCAGCGCTCCGCCTCGTCCATGTAATGCGTCGTGACGAAAAGTGTCATCCCTTGCCCCGCGAATTCGAAAAGCAAATCCCAGAGCTCGCGACGGGCGACGGGATCGATGCCCGCGGTCGGTTCGTCGAGAAACAGAACTGTCGGCTTATGCATCAGCGCACAGGCCATCGCGAGGCGCTGACGCCAGCCTCCCGAGAGAAGCGCGGCGCGGCGGTCGATGTAGGGCTCGAGATGAGTAATGGCGATCAGCTCGTTACGGCGTTGCTTTAGTTGTTTGTCCGGAAGGCTGTAGAGTTTTCCGGAGAAAATCAGGTTCTCATTCACGGTCAGCTCGTCGTAGAGCGAAAACTTTTGCGACATGTAGCCGATCATTTCCTTGATGGCGTCATTTTCGTTCGCAACGTCGTGGCCGGCGATCTTCGCGGTGCCTTCCGTCGGTTCGAGAATGCCGCAGAGCATTCGGATGACCGTGGACTTACCGGATCCGTTCGGCCCGAGGAATCCGAAGATCGACCCGCGCGCGATAGAAAAGCTGACGTGGTCTACGGCCGTAAACGTGCCGAAGCGTTTCGTCAGCCCCTCACACTCGATCATCAAATCAGGCATGGCTTTGTAGGGCGTTTCTGTGAAACGCCGTGGCGGCCAAGACGGCGTCTGACACAGACGCCCTACAATTTCTGTTCCTCACTTGGGGATGTTTGGAAAGGCGACATCGGCGGACATCCCCGCGCGCAATTGGTCCTCTTTATTCGGCAGACGAATTTTTACGCCGAAGACCTGACGGATTCTGTCTTCGACCGTTTGCACATTGCGGGGCGTAAATTCGGCTTGACGATTAACCTGCTCAACGGTGCCGTCGAAATCCTTCCCGGGAAACGAATCTACGCGGACGAGAACCGGATCCCCCACTTTGATTAATCCGAGCCACGGTTCCGGAACAAAAACGCGCACCCACAAATGTTGCGGGAGAATCAACGTCGCTACTTCGCGGTTTGCCGCCAGGACATCACCCACCTTGACGCTCAAAACTTCCAAGATCGAGTCGGTCGGGGCTTTGACTTGCATCTCAGCGAATTGCGCATCGATGTCGGCAAGCTGGGCGCGCGCCTGGACTATGCGCGTTCGCGCAGCTTCCACGATTTTTTCCTGAGTTCTCGCCGCGCTGGCAGCGCGCTCCGCGTCACTCGGAGAAACGACTTTCCGCTTGAGCAAGTCCTGCTGACGGAGCGCATCATCGTGCATGAACTCAAGCTGCGCGGCTTGGGCATCGGCGTCGTGAGTGGCGCTGTCGATTTGCGCGGCAGCGAGGTCCCGCCGTGCTTTCAATTCGGCGGCGTCGAGCTCCACAATCGCCTGCTCGTGGCGCAGTTTATCACCTTCCTGCGCGAAGATTTTTTCCACTCGTCCGCCCATGCGTGGCCCAACGTGCACTTCATCCACCTCAATCGTGCCGGAGACGGCGTTGTTCTGGCGATTACAGGCAGTCGCGAGCAACAGGACTAAGAAGAGGCCGAGAGCGCGGGAACAATTTGAGTGCATCAACGTGGACTCACAGACGCAGCTAGGAAACGGGATGTCGGTGCAAATCGCAAGCACGCACGGACTGATTCCGAAAACAGACGGCACGCGCTGTCTCATGTCGGGATACGATAAGAAGGAAATGGCTGGTTACTCAGGAACGCCGCTGGCGCAAAAGCTCGGCATCAGAGCCGGGCAGACAGTGGCGACGATCGGCGGACCGGCCAACTATAGAAAATTGCTCGCTCCTTTGCCCGACGCGGTTTCGTTTGCAACAAACGTCGAACCGGGCGCGACCTTCATTCATCTTTTCGTTTCAGATCGCAAGACGCTGGAGAAAGAGCTGAAGCGACTCCGAAAACTGATCGCGGACACTGGAACTCTCTGGGTCTCGTGGCCCAAGAAGTCGTCAGGCGTCGCCACCAACGTGACGGAAGATGTTATACGAGAAGTCGCCTTGCCGCTCGGGTTCGTGGACGTGAAAGTCTGCGCGGTCGACGAAACGTGGTCGGGATTGAAATTAATGATCCGGCGCGAAAATCGACGCTAATTCACTTAACGACCCGACTCCGTGACCGATTACAGCTCGGCTGAATAGATTTGTATCGGCTTTTCAACGCCGGGCACAGTCTGCGGAGGCAAGTTTTCCAACGCGGCTTTATCGAGCAAATGCTTTGCGGTCGCTTCGGTGAGAAGCAAGGAGCGATCGACGGTCTTGGTCAGTCCTTCGACCCGCGAGGCGATATTCACAGGACTGCCAATCGCGGTGAATTCGAGCCGCTCCGACGACCCAATGCTGCCGACGATCGCCGGGCCTGTATGAATGCCGATACCAATCGCGATCGGCTCCCGATTTTCGCGCAGAAGACGTGTGTTGAGTTCTTCGAGCTCGGAAAGCATGTCGCGCCCCGTGGCCAGCGCTTCGTCCGCGTGATTGGCCGCATCCACACCGATGCCAAAAAGCGCCATGAAACCGTCGCCGAGGAATTTGTTGATGATCCCGTTGTGGCGTGTCTCTACCACGCTGACCATGACGCGCAGAAACTCATTGAGCATTCGAACAGTTTCGCCCGGCGGTGGACTTGCAGTCCGCCGCGTGAACGAGCGGATGTCGACGAACATAATCGTGAGCAATTGCTCGACTCCGCTGAGACCGGGATCGCGTGCAAGAATTTGGTTGGCGGTCTTCCGGCCAACGTGGAGACCGAATGTCCGCCGCAAGCGCTCCTTCTCGCGCAGTTCGTGCAGCATGTGGTTGAACTCCGCGATGAGGAATCCGAATTCATCCGCCCGCGGCAAATGGACATCGGAATCGAGCCGGCCTTCCGAGACGCTTTGAGCGGCAGCGCGCAATTGATCGATCGGTTCCGAGACGAGCCGGCCTATCATCACCGCGGTGCAAAGGCCGAAAGCCACCCCGACGGTGCCGACGAAAACGGCGAACCAGGCCGGGTCCGTTCCAGGAGCGGGAGGTGCGAAGCTCAGGAGAAGAAGTGAGCCAATCGGACAGATGCCCGCGGAAATTGCCCAGAGTAATCCGCGCCCGCGCAGCGAGAGCGCACGTCCTCCAGGCGTCAGATCGGCGCGGGTATCGTGAAATAGCGCGGGGAAAAGTCCCCAGTGAGTCGCCAATTCAACGAGAAAGATACTGTGGGTGACTGAGATGAAAGCGGAGACGAGAAACGAGATCGGCAGATGCCAGAGCAACCGATGATCGAGCGAACCTGAGGCAGCACCGAGTGAGATAAGAAAAACGGGAACGCAAAGGAGCCAGGCCGCTCCGGAGATCTCTGCAATCCGCCAGGGAAGGTTGATTACACGCCGGCGCGCCCGCACGAGCGCGGCGGCTTCCGGCTGCCGGCCGGAGGCCAGCATTCGGACCGCAGGGCCGATCGAAAAGACCTGCCGAAGCCAAAGGAACATCGCGATGGGATAGACGATCGCGTTGTAGATCACGCAGGTTTGGAGGAAACGGGTCTTAAGCGCCTCGGTGGCCAGGAGCGGCTCCACGACGGCGAGGTTATACCAAATATTGAACGCGCTTCCGAGCAGCTGTGGCACCACGGGGGCAAGCGCGGTCATCATTAACGCCCGCCGCGGCCGCGGAACTTTTAACGCAGCGTCCATGGCCGGAAATAATCCAACAAAATCAATTGGCCGGAGCTGGCTTCGGCGGCACGCCGCACAGCCGGAAAATCGGTGAGCGGCAGAAAAACGAAACCGCTTCGAAGCGGCCGAAAGAAATCGTCCTGGTGACTGGGCAAAACGTAGCGAGGGCGCAACTGCGCGAGCGTGTGCGGAACAGAGCGAATCGAATCGCGGGCCGCGACCCCGAGGATGGCGAGATCAACCGGCCGCCAATGTGGGGAAATCAGATCGTCCGGTCGCCCACCGGAGTTGATGAAGATGCGCTTTCCGCCAATCTCGGATGAGGAACGCAAGCGGATCGCCCGTGACCCAGTCATCGATTTTTTGCGGCGGCAGGCGCTTCAGCGGACCATTAAATGGGACGACGCCGAAGAGGCGGTCATGCTGGGCCGAGGGAACGTGAATGACAGCATTCTTCACAGATACCGTCCGGCCTGCTTGCACAGGGCGCGTTTGGCTCGCGGGCACGCCGAGCGATTCCGCCAATTTCACGCTCGTGGAGGAAGCGATCAACTTTGCTCCCGTCTCGCGCACGATCTGCGGGGCATCGTAAAGATGATCGATATGTCCATGAGTGACGAGAACGGCATCGATCTTCGGATGATCCCGGAGCCATTGCGCAATCAATTGCGTCTCGGGAATGGGCCGAAGCTTCAACGCGACCCGGAACAAATTTTGTCGCGAAAAATATGGATCGACGAGGAGCGTCGTATCGCGCGTCTCGAACAAATATGCATTTGTCCCGAGATAAGTAATTTTCACTCCGTCGCGAGACGGAGCGGAGATGATAGGCGGCGAATCGGCCTTGATCAGGTTGGGATATTTTTCTAGCCCACCAAACGCCGCCTTTACGGAGGCGAAGAGACACAAGCAAATTATCGCCTTCAATGAGACGTGGATAATCGGTGGAGGAATCCGAATGCGGAAGCACAAAAGTGGACCTCACGAAACAGGGACGAGTAGACAACGTCGAGAAGTCCGTGGAAGAATTACGCTATGAGCACGCGCCTTTTTGATCACATCGATCTCCGGGTAGAGAATCGCGAAACCGCACAGCAGTTCTACGCGCAGGTCCTGCCAGCCATCGGCTTTGGTATCGACAAGAGCGGCGAAGAATGGGGTTTGTTTGAGGCCGAAGGCGGGAAGGCCGTCGATTTTTTTGGATTCACGGAAGAGGCCGATCATCAGCCGAACGGAAATCGCATCGCGTTTTGGGCGGATAGTCGCGCAGCCGTGGACAAAGTTGCCGAGGTCGTTCGGCGGGCAGGCGGAAAAAATCTGGAAGGCCCGGAGTTATGCGCGGATTACAGCCCCGGATACTACGCGGTGTTTTTCGAAGATCCAGACGGCAACAAACTGGAAGTTTGCTGCCGCGAAAGCGCCACCGTTGCGGATTGATGCCCATTCGTCGAAGGGTTAAGGAATGAGCGATCCCAAGCCTGAACCGGCGATTTTGCGGCGGCCGACGCGCGTCCGCTACCTGAAGCTCATCGCCCTTTTCAAAATCGCGAAGGGAGTGCTCGCCCTGGCTCTGGGGTTTTCTCTCTTGTTCTTGAATAGCCGGACACGTTGGCTCGACGCAATTTCGGATTGGACAGCTGATGAACTTGTCCTCGTCCACAGCAAGGCCGTGCTCTATCTGCTGAACAAATTGCAAGCCGTGCTGGCCAATGGACAGCTGCGCGCACCCGGTTTGCTGGCGCTCTTTTATTCGGCGGTGCTGTTCACGGAAGGCATCGGCGTTTATTTGCAAAAACGCTGGGCCGAGTTCCTGATGGTCTTTGCGACCGGGGTGTTGATTCCGTTCGAGGTCCGGCACGTTTATCACCGGCCCAGCATCGGCGGCTTTGTCATCCTGGCGGTAAATTGCTTCATCGTCTGGTTCTTGTACCGCGTGCTAAAGCGCGAGAAGCATCACGCGCCCGCGGTCCCGCCACCGGAAGTCGCCGAGATAAGTTAATTGCGCCGGCTCGTGATTCCAAAAGCGCGAAGAACGCGCGCAGTCTCTTCCATCGGCAAACCAACGACGTTGCTGTACGATCCTTCGATTCGCTCGATGATTTCCACGCCGTGACCTTGCGCGGCGTACGCGCCCGCCTTATCGAGCGGATCCACTTTTGCCAGATATTTCGCGATGGCGCGATGGTTGAGCTTGCGGAAACGCACTTGCGACACTTCCTGAAAACTATGCGCCCGCCCGCTTGCGGGATGGCAAACGAAGACTGACGTCCAAACTTCGTGCGAGCGGCCGCCTAATCGCCGCAATATTCCTGCTGCACTGGCGAGATCCGCGGGTTTTCCGATCACGCGGCCGTCGAGCGCGACGAGCGTGTCCGCGCCCAAGACAACCGCGCCGGGTGCATTTTGCGCCACCTCCAGCGCCTTGCGCATCGCGTTGCAGGCCGTTGCCTCCCGGATGGTGAGCCACGCGTCCGAGACTTCGGCGACCACGGGCAGCACGACATCGAATTCGTAACCGGCTTTCTCCAGTAAGTGCCGGCGTCGGGGCGAACCCGAGGCGAGAACGAAACGTGGAACCACTCGCGGCGACGGACGCTCGGCCGTCACGGTTTCGTTGGACGCGTAACGGACGGCTTCTCGGAAAACATTTCCTGGAGGTTGGGGACTTTTAGTTCCTCGAAATCTTTCGGAACCGAGAATTCCGCTTCACTCAATGGGTCCTGTTTGATGGAGATGATCGTGCTAGTGATCTCCCTTCCGCCCGTCTTTACGATCGTGCGCAACGGGAGACCGGGGAAATCGCGGTAATCGAACATTCCTTTCGCGATGTCATTCCAGGCGGCCGGAATTATCGCCTGAAGTTGTTTCACGATTGCAGCCGAATCGGGGTACTTGAGTGCGATCCAATAGCCTTCCTTAACCGAAGGGGACTCCCTGACATATTCCTCGGCTTGGTATCCGTTAATCATTTCCTTCTTGCCGGTGGGTGTAAGCTTCGACTTTTCGGCCGCACCCGCCGAATCTCCGGCGTACTTACTTGCCATCTCGGCGATCGCCTTGGACTTATCGGCCGAGATGCGCAGGAATTTCTTTTTTGCGTTCATCAAACTAAGCACCTCGCCGCTCTTGCTGTCGATGATCGTTGTGACTTCCGGAGCCACCTCCACTCGCGCTTTGTCGCCTTTGAGTTTCGTCGTGATTTGTTTGACCGAACCGCTTCCTTCAACCTTTTGAACAATGGTGAGATCGCCACGCGCCGTGACCAACAGAAATGCAGTGACGATCAGACCGAGACCACGGATTTTCATGATTCCATCTAGCTAGATCGCGTCGCCGGAAAACGCAAGATGAAGGACGACCCACCGCAACCCAGAAAGAACTTGGCAGCTGTCGCGAGCCGCATCAGCTTACTCGCGCGCGGGTGTAGCTCAATGGTAGAGCTGTAGCCTTCCAAGCTACTGACGAGGGTTCGATTCCCTTCACCCGCTTACCTCGTGCAGCCGCGTGCCGGGGAATGAGACAGTGCCTCGCTCTGCTCAGCGAGCCGTTGGCTTCTCTACTGATCCGGCGCGATAACGTCCCGATGGCGCCAGGCGTAGCGAAGTCCGGAGTACACGGTAAAGCCCACCGCGATCCAGACCAGCAACGGCCCGCCCTCATTCCACGCGCGAAACCACCAGCCGCTTTCGCCTTCAGCATATTTCAGTTCGCGCGCAGAAAGCAGCACGAGGAAAAAGACAACCGTAATAATCTGCCACGAAGTCTTGTGCTTCCCGAGGCGTTCCGCAGGCAGAATTTGGCCTCTCGCACTTGCCATCAGACGCAAGCCCGTGATCAAAAAATCCCGCGCCACCACCGTCGTCGCAGCCCAGGCGGGAATTGCCTTTAGTGGCACCAGCGAAATAAACGCCGCCGCCATCATGATCTTATCCACGAGTGGATCCATCAGCTTCCCGAAATTCGTGACCGATCCGTAGCGGCGCGCAATTTCGCCGTCGAAAAAATCGGTAACCCCAGCCAACAAAAAGATGATCAGTGCCGCGGTGCGCCCGTAGACCCAGGTCGAGTTGAGCGCCGCAACAAAAAGAATTGTCAAGACCAGCCGGCTGATGGTTAGGCGATTTGCCCAGTTCATGCGCGCGAGGATGAAGGATCCAAACTTCCTTGCAGTTTCTCGGCAGAGGTTCCCCCCGAAATGTCTCCATCCTGGAACACCGGATGTTTCCAGATCGGCACGGTCCGCTTAAGTTCATCCATGATCCATTGATTTGCACTGAATGCGGCCGAACGGCGGGCGCTCGCTACGCGAACAACGATCGACGCTTCCGCTGCCGGCACAAAGCCGATTCGATGGCGGATGACGACTTTGGTTAAGCCAAATTTGCCGATCGCGATTTCTGCGAGGCCTCGCATTTGATGTTCCGCCATTGAGCCATGCGCTTCGTATTCGATCCCGGTGATTTCCCTTCCATCTTCGAGCGCACGCACAATTCCCCAAAAATCCACAAGCGCGCCCGATGCCGAATCATTCTCTCGCGCCGGCAAATCAAGCGGCGATTGGGTGATCGAAACTTCGCAAACGGAAATTGCCATGCGCTATTAGAACCGGATAGAGTGTGCCACCGCCGATTCCGGCGTGATCAAGGAGATACTCAAAATGAGCACGAATCAATGTGATATCGGACTGATCGGTCTCGCTGTCATGGGCGAAAACCTCGTCCTCAATATGGAATCGAAGGGATTTACTGTCGCCGTCTTCAACCGGACCGTTGAAGTGACTGATAAATTCGCCGCGGGGAAAGCGAAGGGAAAAAACATTCAACCGACGCGTACGATGGAGGAATTCGTCGGCGTCCTCAAGCGCCCGCGTAAAGCAATGATCATGGTCAAAGCCGGCGCGCCGGTGGACGCGGTCATCAACCAGCTCACACCGCTTCTCGAAAAAGACGACGTGATTATCGACGGAGGCAATTCTCTTTTTACCGACACTCAACGCCGCTGCAAAGATTTGGAAGGGCGCGGCCTGCATTTCGTCGGCTGCGGCGTTTCGGGGGGCGAAGAAGGCGCGCTCAAAGGTCCATCACTCATGCCCGGCGGCTCACGCGAATCGTGGGAAATAATTGCACCGATCTTCACCAGAATCGCGGCAATCGTCGACGGCGAACCCTGCTGCCGTTACATGGGGCCTGATGGCGCCGGCCACTACGTGAAGATGGTGCACAACGGCATCGAGTACGGCGACATGCAACTAATTTGCGAAGCCTACGCGATCTTGAAAGACGTCGCTGGTCTTGAGGCCAAGGAGTTGGCCGATATTTTCACCGAATGGAACAAGGGTGACCTGAATAGTTATCTCATTGAGATTACCTCGCAGATCTTTCGCAAAAGCGACCCGGATACCGGCAAGCCTCTTGTCGACGTCATCCTCGACAAGGCTGGACAAAAAGGCACCGGCCTGTGGACCTTGCAGTCGGCGTTGAATCAGTCCGTTGTGATTTCCACGATCAATGCCGCTGTCGAAGCGCGCGTTATCTCATCGCGAAAACAGGAACGGGTTGACTCATCGAAAATTTTGCCGCAGCCAAAAGTGCCGAAGTTTGCCGGCGATCGCGCTGACCTGATCGCGGCTGTGCGCGATGCACTCTATGCTTCAAAGATCGTCTCCTATGCCCAAGGCATGGAACTTCTGGGCGCCGCCAGCACCGGTTCACATTGGGATTTGAATTTCGGCGACATCGCCACCATTTGGCGCGGCGGTTGCATCATCCGCGCGAAGTTTTTGAATCGGATCAAGGAAGCCTATGAACGCAATCCGGCGCTGCACAATCTCCTCCTCGACCAGTACTTCACCGGGATCATCGAACGGACTCAGGATAACTGGCGCGTCGCGGTCGCTGCCGCAGTCAAACACGGGGTCGCGGTCCCGGCCTTCAGCGCCTCGCTCGCCTACTTCGATAGCTACCGATCGGCGCGTTTGCCTTCGAATCTGCTTCAGGCACAGCGAGATTTTTTTGGCGCGCACACCTACGAGCGCGTCGACAAGCCGGGCGTCTTTCACACCGAGTGGCTTGATTCGGGTAAACAACCGAGCGAGAGAGCAGCGGAGCCAAAACCGTCGCAACGCGCCGGCGAATAGGATCAGATGCCAATCTACGTTTACGAAACCACCGATCCCTCCAAGCCGGTCCGCCGGCTCGAGGTGAAGCAGAGCATGAAAGATGAACCGCTTCGGGTGGATCCAAAAACTGGCGAGCCAGTCCGGCGCGTGATTTCCGGCGGCTATGGCGTTCACGTCCCCGGTGGCTCGACCGGTCCCTCAGTCGGTTCAGTCGGTTCCCACGGATCTGGCTGCGGCTGCCATTAAGGCTGCGCAACAAGGTGGGTCGTGCGCGTCGCACGATGGCAAATAATGGCGCCGAGGCGCGTCGAATGTCATCGCCTACCCCGTTCAATGAAAGTCATGCGAATCAGTTCCGACAAGTTGTTCGTGCGCAAGCGCTCTGATCTCCTGTGCCTTGATCAGCACCACGTTCTCGGAATTCTGCACCGTCCCTTCGATAATCAGAAACGGCTCTTCGGTAATCAAGAGCCGGACCCGCTCAAATAAATCCGGCGTAACAATCGCATTGGAAACTCCAGTCTCATCCTCGAGACTAACAAAGACAAAGCCTTTCGCCGTGCCGGGCCGCTGACGGCAAATCACATTCCCGGCAATCTGAACCGTGTCGCCATGGCGTGCGGATACGAGATCGCTTGCACGCCAAATATTCGGCAAATGCTGCCGCAGCAACTTCATCGGATGCGGCCCTGTGGTGAGATTCATCCCATCGTAATCCGCCTTCACCCGCTCCGGCATCGTCATCGGCTGCAGCGGCGACTTCCGTTGTTTGTTATCCCGAGCAAAGCAAGGGACCTCGCATACCCGCGGTTGACCTTCTGCGATAGACAGGCTGCGCTTACCATTTGCGGATCGCGAAGCAAACAAGTCGTCCGGCGCCGTCTCCTCCACCCGCCACATAGCCGCCCGCCGATGCTCCGCAAAACAATTGAGCGCTCCCAATTCCGCGAGCGTCCGTAGTTCCTCTTTTGTTAACGCCACCCGCCACTTCAGATCATCGAGCGATTGAAACGGCGCGACGCCCCGCTCTTCGACAAGCCTTTCCCCATGCTCCTTCCGCAGCCCGTTTACCACACAAAACCCCAACCGAACCGTATCGTCCGAAATGACCTTACAACGCCACTCCGATTCCCTCACACAGACCGGCTGAATCCGCACCCCGTGCCGGCTTGCATCTTTCACGATCGTGGCCGGCGTATAAAAACCCATCGGCTGATTGTTCAACAAACTCGCGTAGAACTCCGGCGCGCGATGCACTTTCAAGTACGCGCTGCCATACGCTAAAATCGCGAAGCTGATCGCGTGCGACTCGGGAAACCCATAAAGCGCAAACGACGCGATCGACTGAATGATCTTCTCGATGACTTCCGGCGCGACATTGTTCCGGGTCATCCCGGCCCGTAATTTCACGCTCACTTTCTCCATTCTTTCCTGCGACCGATGAAAACTGAGAGCGCGCCGCAGTTCTTCCGCTTCGTTGCCGGAAAAATCCGCCATGATCATGGCGATCTTCAGCATCTGCTCCTGAAATAATGGCACCCCGAGGGTGCGTTCCAGGATCGGTTCAAGGCGCGGATCGAAATACGTGACCTCTTCGCGTTCGGCGCGGCGCGCCAAATATGGATGCACCATATTGCCCTGGATCGGCCCCGGCCGAATAATCGCGACTTCGATCACGACATCGTAAAAACATTTCGGCTGCATGCGCGGCAGCGTTGCCATCTGCGCGCGGCTCTCGATTTGAAAAACTCCGATCGTGTCGGCCTTCTGCATCATTTCATACGTCGCCGCATCATCCGTGGGGAGGTGAGCGAGATCGAGTGGCCGCCCGCGTTCGCGGCAGAACTCTAATGCATCTTGCATCACCGACATCATGCCGAGCCCGAGCAGATCTACCTTCACGATGCCGAGATCTTCACAATCATCCTTGTCCCATTGCGCCACGACCCGGCCAGGCATCGAGGCATTTTCCAGCGGCACAAAGGAACTGAGTTTTCCCTGGCAGATAATCATCCCGCCGGAATGTTGCCCGAGATGGCGCGGCAATCCGTAGATGGCTTGATACAACGAGATGAATGCCGGCATCCGCGGGTGCGCTTTCGGTAAACCCGCCTGCTCGATCTGCGCCGCAAGATCGAGGGTGTGTGGAAAGTCGCCATGCGCAAAAAGATGCGAAAACCGATCCAGGATATTAGACGAGAAGTTTAAGGCTTTGCCAATCTCACGCGCGGCGCTTCGTCCCCGATAGGTGATGACGTTCGCGGTCATCGCCGCCCCGTGTTTGCCGTAACGCCGGTAAACTTCCTGGATCACGCTCTCGCGGCGATCACCGCTCGGCAGATCGAGGTCGATATCAGGCCAGCCTTTCCGGCCTTCGCTGAGAAATCGTTCGAAGACCAGATGGTTGCTCACCGGATCCACCGGCGTGATTCCCAAGCAATAACAAACCGCGCTGTTCGCCGCGCTGCCGCGGCCCTGCACCATGACGTTGTGTTCCCGGCAGAAATTAATGATGTCCCAGACGATCAAAAAATAACCGGAGAATCCGAGCCTTTGGATCAGGCCCAATTCCTCCTCGAGCTTCTGCTTCACGGCCGTGCTGATGGACGAGTAACGCTGCTGCGCGCCAAAGAGTGTGATCGTGCGCAAAAACGAATCCATGTCGTGCCCATCGGGAACAAGAAAGGCCGGGAATTCGTAACCGATCTTCTCCAGGGAAAATTCGAGGCGTTCAGCGAGGCGCCCCGTGTTTTCAATCGCGTCCAAGCGATCGTGAAAGAGCGCGCGCATTTCGGCATCGCTCTTTAGATGTCTTTCCGCGTTTCGGCTTAACAGTTTGCCCGCAGCGTCGAGATGTGTGTGTTCGCGAATGCAGGTAAAAACATCGAGCGCCTGCCGGCCGTTTGGACGGGCATAGCGCACACCATTGGTAGCGACAACCAGCAGCCGGTAATGTTCCGCCAGATCAGAGAGTCGCCGGTTGATCCGATCTTCAGCGCGCAGGAAGTGGCGCTGGATCTCGATGAAGACATTGTCGCGACCGAAGACGTCGATTAAAACCTGCGCATTTTCCGCAAAATTCCGG
This sequence comes from Spartobacteria bacterium, assembly GCA_003169695.1. Taxonomy (GTDB): domain Bacteria; phylum Verrucomicrobiota; class Verrucomicrobiia; order Chthoniobacterales; family UBA10450; genus AV80. The sequence continues at coordinate 27,202 of PNAS01000069.1, read as the reverse complement.
GGCACGCAGGCTGCCTGCGCGCCGAAGAACCCCACCAGCCCTTCGGAAAATTCCGCCAGTTCATCCCAGCGAACGAGACAGCTTCCCTTTTCACTGCGGAGATGCGCGTGCGTGAGTAGCTCGCAGAGATTTTTGTAACCGGTGCGGTTCTTCACGAGGACCGGCAAAACGCATCCATCCTCCATGCTCAATTCAGAGCCCACAATGGGCCGAACATTTTGCTCCCGGGCGGCGACGGAAAAGCGTTGCGCGCCGTAGACGCCGTTGCGATCGAGCAACGCCATCGCCGGCATCTCGAGCTCGGCTGCGGTTTCAGCTAGTTGTTCTGGAGAAGACGCTCCCCGCAGAAAGCTGAACGCGCTGCACGCATGTAACTCAACATAAGACATACGCGCGGTTCTCTAGAAGCGGGTTCAAAAGTCGATTGGCGCGTTGTAGGGCGTCTGTGTCAGACGCCATTCCCCCAAGACGGATGCGATGGCGTTTCACAGAAACGCCCTACAAAATGCCACGTTTGATTTTGAAACCCGTTCAATCATAAACTCCGTCGAGTTCCCATCGGCCCTCGCGTGAATGGCATTGGCAGAGCGCGCCGTTCTCCAGCTCCAAATCCCATTCGGCGCGTTCCCAGGCTTTTTCGTCCCACCAATTTCCCGATGCCATGTAAGGACCTTTTTGCCGGAGCACGTCACCATGAATTTCGGCGCTGCGCAGATGAGACGGCCTATTTTTCACCAGCAACATCGAAGCCGGCGCAGGCGAGCGAAATCGGCGCAGGGCGCAGGAAGGCAATGGCTCTATTTCGCCCACTGTTTCTTTCAACTGCCAGGCAAATGGTTCCATTCGAAAAGCATCAGGCCGATGCGTCTCTTCCAGAACCGGCGTGCCGACGCGATCGGCGCCGAGGAGGCCGGTTAAACGAGCGAGCGTTTCTGAAAGACGCGCCGGATCACGCAACGCAGTCTCAAACATGTTGAATTGTTGATAGGATGGCTTTGCTGCCTCGGCCTCCAGAGCGACTGCAATAATCGGAAAGTCAGCTTTAAAATTCTCCAGATGCGTGTGCAGCATCCGAAAAAGCACATCGCCATTATTGGTCGGTTCCGGAATTTTAAACTGGTGCCGATAAGCGCTCTTATCGCTGAAGGTAATTTGCAGTCGAAGCTCCCTGGCGACCAGGTAAAGCGCGTCGAGCCGGAGCGATATTTGCTGCAGAAATCGGCGCAGCATAAAGAGCAGCGGTTCGACCGTTTCGATTTCGTTTTCGAATTCGAATGCTTCCTCGAAAGACTCCGGCGGTGAAACAAGTTTCAAGAGACGCGTGGTTTTTCCTTTGGCGCGGTCCCAAAGCTGAAGACCGATGGGGCCGAGTCGCGCCCCCACTTCTTGCTTATTCAAGGCGGCGAACTGACCCAATGTATGGATCCCCCACCTATGTAAAATGTCCAAGACGCGAGCGATTTCGGTATCGCGTTCCCTTGCCATCCTGGATTGAGATAACTTGGGCATCTGTCTTGTTTATTTCGTCGAGAGGAGCCGCGCTTTCGTTTCCGCGGGAAGGGATGAATTCGCCAGCCAGGCGGTGGCGCGATTTGCATCGGTTTGCAGCCAGGTGACGACGATCGATTCGATCTGTTTGTCGCGCAGATTTTGATTCCCAATTGACTCAGCCCATTGCGCCGCAGCCTGGGGATCGGAAGAGACAATCCGCTGGGTGAAAGAAGTCACCGCTGCGTCACGCGATTCTCCCTGCGGCAATGTCCCCAGCCAGACGCCGGCCTCGTAGGGATCACTTTGCGACCAACGATTCATCAGGCTCTCAAAAGCTTCCTGACGACTTTTGCTTTCAGGAAAAGATGCGGCCCATTTACTCGCGGCCTCTGGGTCGCTGCCGGCCCATTGCCAGGCGATCGCAGCAGTCGCGTTTGCTTGCGCTTCTGCGTTCGATAACCGCGAAACCAGTTTCGCTGCTTCGCGCGGATCCGATTCCGCGATCACCGCGATCACGCCGGGCAGCACGAGATCGCGCGTAGTTGTTTCCGACAAATTTCCCGCCCAACTGAGCGCAGCCTGCGGATCATTTCGCGCCCATTGTCGAGAGAGATTCTCCAGCAGATTTTTCCGGCCTTCCCCCTCGCTCGAGTGAAGAGCGAAATCAGCGGCTCCCTGCGGATCGGACTCACTCCATTGCGAGATAATATTGGCCAGCGCATTTTGTCGTGACGCGCCTTCCGGAAGTTTCTGCGCCCAACTGATCGCGCTTTGCACATCGCTGTTGGCTAATTGGAGGGCGACGGAAGCAATTGCGTCTTCCTGTGCTTTTCCAGCCGGCAATCCCGCAACATATTCTGCAGCCGCAGCCGGCTCTGATTGCACCCAGCTGACAATGACGGAGCGCAAAGCATTTCGTTGCGCATCGCCCGGAGGTAATTCTTGTGTCCACTTCAGCGCGGCGCGCGCATCAGCCAGAGCCCACTGCCGTGCGACGTTACCGATTGATTGATCGCGCACCGATCCTGCCGGTAATGCCATAATAAATCGCGGCTGCTTTCTGCGGATCTTTGTTGGCCCAGCTCGATAAAATATTTTGCAACGTAATATTGCGACCCTCGCCGGGAGGCAACGTATTGGCCCAGGTGAAGGCGGCTTCGGGATCCTGGTTCGCCCAATTTGAACCGATCACCTGCAGCGCGGTATCGCGATTGGCGCCGACCGGGATTTGCATTGCGCGCTCCGCAGCCGCGACCGGATCGGTCATCGTCCAGTGGCTGAAAATGGGCCAATAGAGACTTTGACGATTACGACCCGCGGGCAGGCTTTGCAAAAAATCGAACGCGGCTTGCGGATCTTTATCGGCGAGCGCAGAGACAATAGTTTGCATCGCCTGATCGCGGGCCGGGCCCACCGGAAGCCGCTGTGCCCAAGCGGTGGCCGCAGTCGCATCATGTTCCGCCCAGCCGCCGACCGCGCTGGTGATGGCCCAGTTTCGCGCCGTGCCGGCCGAAATAGTTTGCGCGTAAGCGATGGCCGCTGGCGAATCGAGCTCTGCCCAACGCCCAACGAACAACGAAATGAGCATGCTCTTCTCCTGCGGTTTCGGAAGAGTTTGCACGAAGGCGAGAACTTCACGCACATTTTTTGCGTCCACCGTCTCGGCGATTTTGCTGAACGTGGCGTAAGTGTGACGGCTGCCGGAGTGCGTGAGCGCCGTTTTGATTTTGGAAATGATATTTTCGCTCGAGGCTGCGACTGCAGGTTCCGTGGAATCTGACGCGACCCCAGTTATGCGCGGCGAAACCGGAGAAGGGTTCAGCGAGTTTGCCGCCGTCTCCGTAGAAAGAGGGATATTTTTACGACGCGAAACAATTCCAGGAGCAGATGAAGAAGTGTAACGACCGATGATAATTCCGGCAAGGAGCGCCGTGATCGCGATAAAAATCGGAAGAGCGAAGCGCTGCATGAAATAATTTAAGCTTGGAATTGCTATATGTTCAAGTGAGCATATCCGACAGGTCGTTTAAATTACTTTGACTGGACAATCCGGCAGAGCCTTCAAAAACGCGCGTCCGTAGGGGCGAGTCACGATGCGATTGTCGAGGATCACGACAATTCCGCTGTCACTCTTCGTTCGAATCAGGCGCCCTACCCCCTGGCGCAATTTCAAGATCGCCTCAGGCAGGGAATATTCCGTGAAAGCATCACCGCCGCGCGCCTCCACCAATTCCAATTTCGCTTCGATCAACGGATGATCCGGGACGGCAAAGGGCAGCCGCGTGATAATGACATTCGAAAGCGCATCACCGGGCACGTCCACGCCCATCCAAAAACTATCGGTCCCGAAGAGAACGCTGCGCGGCGTCGTTCTGAACTGCTCGAGTAATTTTCCCCGCGGCGCGCCCTGCCCCTGGACAAGCAGATTCATGCCGTTCTCCGCAAAGAATGACTGCATTTCTTCGGCAAGTTGCTGCATTCCGCGATAGCTGGTGAAAAGAACAAAAGCGCGCCCGTCCGTCTCCGTCACGAAATGCGCGACCCAATGCGCAAGTGCTTTGGCATAACCCGAATCACGCGGATCTGGCATTCTCCGCACGACGAACAATTTCATCTGCGTGGGAAAGTCGAAAGGACTTCCGAGCTGCAACGGCTCGACCGACCCAGCGCCGATCCGGTCGCGGAAATAAGCGAGATCCGGCCGGCCCACGGCAAGCGTCGCGCTGGTCAGCACACAGGAGCAATTTTCCCGGAAAAGCATCCGCTCCAGGACGGGTGCGATGTCGATGGGCGCCGCGTTCAAGGTCAGGAACTGCGCCGCTTTTCCGGTTCGCTCCACCCAGTAGACGTGCCCTTCGGCACTCTGTTCGAGGAAGGTCACGATCCCGATGCGCGCTTCGTGAATGCGCCGCCCCAGCTCCTGCAATTCCGCCTTCAGGAATTCGTCCTCAGTCCGTTTCACGACTTCAGCGACGCGCGCTTGAAGTGCGATCAACCGCGCGGAAATCGTGTCCGGCACAAAGTCGGGTTCACGCACGCGGACCTCGCGGCCTTTCCGAAAATCGCAGCGTTCGTCGAGCGCGCGAAAGAACCTATCGATCTCGTCGACGAGGGCGGCGGCCAGCGTGACGCCCGCGGCATCGCGTGTAACGGTGAAAAGACCCTTGCGAGTTCGTGCGTTATAAAGCCGCTGGACCGTCGCGCGCAACCCGTATTGCGAAACGCCAATCCCGATTTGCCGGGAGGCGGTCTGCTCAAGCGTGTGGGCTTCATCGAAAACGATAAAGTCGTTCGGAAAGAGATATCCACTCTCCCGTTCCTCCTGTTCGACCGGCGAGCCCAGGAGCATGAAGAGCAGAGTGTGATTAATGACAATCACATCCGCGGCGAGGAGGCGTTTGCGCGCCTGCTGGAAAAAACAATTCGATTGCTGGCCGCACGTCTTGGCCGTGCAGATGTGCGCTTCACTGCAAACTTGCGTCCAGACTTTCGGATCGGGCTCGACGGCAAGGTCGCTGAGCGATCCGTCCTTCGTTGTGCCCGCCCAATCCGCGTGCCGCGCCAGTTCGGTCGCTTCCGAGGTGGTAAACAGCTCACCGGCTTGCTGCAATGCACGCTCGAGACGGCGCGGGCAAAGATAATTCTGCCGCCCCTTCATGAGCGCAGCCTCAAACTCGAGCGGGAGAATCTTCTTGAGGATGGGGATGTCCTTGTAAAGAAGTTGTTCCTGGAGATTGATCGTGTGCGTCGAGATCACCGCCTTCTTTTTCTCCCCAATCGCGAAGAGAATGGCGGGCGCGAGATAAGCGATCGATTTGCCGACGCCTGTCCCGGCCTCGACCACGAGATGCCGTTCTTCCTCCAGAGCCCGCGCCACCGCCACGGCCATCTCCTGTTGTTGCGGCCGGTACTCGAAATTTTTCGCTTTCGCCAGCAATCCATTTTTCGAAAAGAGAGACCGGACCTCTTCGATAAGGTCGCTGCCAAGAGAGTCCCGCAGGGCGATCATAGAATTTCCGGTTTCCGATGCGTCGTTTGGGATTTTGTTTTAAGGTGAGGTTGGGCGACCTGTATGCCGCTCATCGCCGGTGGACCGGCCAAGTGAGCCGGACCGTTCAAAGACAACATCCTTAATTTTCTTCATGAGACTGCTTGATCGCTATGTCCTGCGTTATTTTCTGCAGGCATATTTTTACTGCATCGCGGCTTTCATCTCGATCTGGTTCATCTTCGATATCAGCGACAACATCGCGACGTTTCTGGATGCGCGCGTTTCGCGGTCGCTGATTGCGAAATACTATCTCACGCAGGCGCCGCAAATTCTTGTGATTTTGCTGCCGGTGGCACTCCTGCTCGCCCTGCTTTTTTGTCTCGGCCGGATGTCCCGGTCTAACGAAATCGTCTCCATGCTCACCGCCGGTGTCAGCGTGCCCCGTGTCGTCATGCCTCTCCTCCTGGTAGGTCTGCTCACGAGTGTGGCGAGCACGGTTCTGAATTACTCGCTCGCGCCGCACGCAGAGTATGCGCGCAAAACGCTCCTGGACGATCCGAAATCTCGCCGTCAACAAGTTGGCTTGCTCGCCCAGATTTTCCGGAATCGGACGGATAACCGCACCTGGTTTATTCAGCAGTTCAAGCCTGGGGAAAACCTATTCACGACCGTGCACATTGTGCAGCAAGACGCGAACGACAACATCGTGACGAATTATATAGCGACTACAGCCTTGTATCATCCGGAAACGAGCTCTTGGGAACTTCAACTTGTGAAGGTCGTTCACTACGATAAAGCCGGTAACATTACTAAGATGGTCGAATCTGCGTCGCTCATGATTGATGGTTGGAGTGAAACACCATTCCGCCTCAGCAGTGCCAACGTGCGGGCGGAATATCTGAGCGTCCCGGAGTTGCGTGACTACCTAAACTTCAATTCCGATTTTCCCTCGACTCTGCTCGCGCCGTTTGCCACTCATTTGCAATACCGACTGGCGTTGCCGTGGACATGCCTCGTGATCGCTTTCATCGCGACGTCGCTCGGCATCGGATACTCGCGGCGGGGAATCTTATCGAGCGTGGCCGCCGCGATCATCATCGTTTTTGCGATGAATTTCGTGACGCATCTCTTTCTCGCTCTCGGCGAGGGATCGCGGATCCCAGATTGGGCCGCAGCCTGGACACCGAACGTCCTTTTTGGGGCGCTCGGCCTGGTTCTCCTCTATTACCGCGCGACGAACCGCGAGCCGCCGAGGCTGAATCTCTTTGGGGAAGGACGCGTGTTTGCGCGATGAATTCGTTGGCAAACGACTGGCCAATCAAGCATCGAGCGGATGCCTGCGCGCGGACCCAGCGGGCGTTTGAGCCGGGCGAGCAATTTTACACCTTGCTCTTTCGTGAAGGCGAGGGTTTCCGCCGCGAAGATCTGAGCGAAGAAGCATGGGCCCAACGCAACGAAAACATCCGGCCATTTTCTTTTTGGAAAACGCGTTATGAGCCGCCGCCTCTCGCGCCGCCGGAGCCGCTGGAGAAGGAAAAGGCCGAAGACATTTTGCGACGTCTCCTGGCGGAGAACGACGCGTCGAACGCGAACGCATGTTACGTTCTCGCTGTCATGCTCGAACGAAAGCGAGTCCTGAAACAAATTAAGGCCGATCAAACTGAAGACCGTCCCGTGCTGATCTATGAACATGCCAAGACTGGCGACGTTTTCATTGTGCCGGATGTGCGCTTGCGGCTCGACGAAATCGAACACGTCCAAAATGAGGTCTCTCAGCTGCTGAAGAATGCAACGTAGCTTTTAGGCAGATTTTCGTGAGATATTCCTGTGTCCCATGACTTCCCGATTGCCCTGGTTTTCACCATCCGATTTCCCTTTGTACCTCGCGCCTATGGCGGGCGTCTCGGACAAGATTTTCCGGCAGCTCTGCAAAGAACGGGGCGCAGATGTGCTCGTCACAGAGTTTGTTTCGGCCGAAGGCGTGTTCCGGCGAAACGAGCGTACGCGGGAATATCTCGATTTCGACGAATACGAGCGGCCAATCGGCGTGCAGCTTTTTGGCGGAAATGCGGAACACATGGCGGAAGCGGCAAAACACGTCGTTGATTGGGTGCGTCCGGATTTTATCGATCTCAATTTTGGTTGTCCGGTGAACAAAGTGGTGGCGAAGAATGGCGGCTCGGCCCTGCTCAAAGATTGCCCCACTCTGGCGGCGGTGGCGGGAGCGGTTGTTCGAGCCGTTGCACCGATCCCAGTCACGGCAAAGATCCGAATCGGTTGGGACACGGATTCGATCAACGCTCCGCGGGTCGCGCGTATCCTCGAAGATACAGGTGTCCTCGCTCTCGCGGTCCATGGTCGCACGCGCGCACAAGGTTATTCCGGAGCGGCGGATTGGGGCGTGATCGGCGAAGTTGTCGCGGCCGTTTCAATCCCCGTGGTCGGCAATGGCGACCTGACGAGTGGCGCGAATGTGGTGCAGCGCCGCGCCGAAACCGGCATCGCCGGCGCCATGATTGGCCGCGCCGCAATGAGCTCTCCGTGGATTTTCGGGCAGGTGAAACATTATTTCGCCACCGGCGAACATCTTGTTTTGCCCAGCCTCGCCGAGAAATGGGAGCTGATTCAGCGGCACTGTCAGCTCGCTGTTGACGAATGGGGGTGCGAGGACCAGGCCATTCGGTCGATGCGAGCGCGTCTCATGGCGTATTCGAAAGGATTCCCAAACAGCAAAATGCTGCGCGAAAAATTCCAACACGTCTCGACGCTCACCGAGATTGACGAGATTGCCGCCGATCACCTCCCTCTGGTCGCGGAGCCCGCGTAAGGTCCCTTGCGGTAATCAAGCCGCAAACTAACGTTTGCTCGTGCCCGAAGCTTCCACCCAACCCGCTGCCATCAATTACAAGATTGGCAACGAGCGGCTGATCAAGGTAACCGAGAACGCGTCACGCAAACTCAATTCGCTCCTGGAAAAACAAGGCCGCGCAACGGGAGCCCTAAGAGTGGCCGTAATCGGCGGAGGCTGCTCCGGGTTGCAATACAAAATGGATCTTGTGGACGGCCCGGCGAATCGCGACATCCTCGTCCAGTCGTCGGACGTTCGCGTGGTGGTCGATCCAAAGAGTGCGCTTTTTGTGAGCGGATCGCTCCTGGATTTCAGCGACGACCTGCAGAAAGGCGGGTTCAAAGTAACGAATCCGAACGCGGTGGCCCATTGTTCCTGCGGCGAGAGCTTCGCTGCATGATCGATTACTTCGCGCTTCTCGATCAGCCACACGCACCCTGGCTCGATCCGGACAACCTGAAGAATACGTACCATCAAAAGACCTTGCAGGCGCACCCAGACGCCCAAACGAGCCGCCTCGGCGCAGACGCGACGGACGCAGCCTTTGCTAGCCTGAATGAGGCCTATCAAGTTTTGCAGGATCCAAAACGGCGACTGCACCACCTCCTGAGCTTAGAAGGGGCCGCGCCGTCTTCCACAGACCAGGCGGTTCCAAAGCAGTTGCACGATCTGTTTCCTAAGATCGGCGCGCTCACACAACGGGCGAACCTTCTGCTAGAAAAAATTCGGGCAACATCAAACGCGTTGAGCCGATCGTTGTTAAGGCCGCAGATCCTGGAAGTGCAAAACGAGGTAAAGGAAGTGCGAGAGAAAATTCAGAAATTATTCGACGCTTCGCTCGCTGAACTGCGCCTGATCAATACAGCCTGGAGGAAAAATCCGACGGAACAGATCGAGGGGTTGTCGAATCTCTACTTCGCGGTTGCTTATCTGACCCGTTGGTCCACTCAGCTCGACGAAATGTCGTTTCAGTTGTCGCTTCATTAGGTCACGCCCGGCAGACTCTACGACGCACCCTGGAGGCCGTACCATTGTGTTCATTTGAACTTGCACTCATTCCTCTCGCAGAGATCATAGAGCATGCTCACGGAGCGACAAAGAGGCATCCTGGAATTCATCCAGTCGGAGCAGCGTGAAAAAGGCATAACGCCAAGCACACGTGAGATCCAGCATCATTTCGGCTTCGCGAGCCAGACCTCGGTCATGCAATACATCGACGCGCTTGAGCGCAAAGGCTTTCTCGACCGCCACGCGCGCAAGGCGCGGGCGCTCATCACACCGGTGCAGAAAGTGCGCATCACTGATATACCGATTTACGGGCAGATCCCGGCCGGAATGGCAACTCTCACAGAGCAGACGATTGAAGGGCACATTTCCCTGGATACGCGCTCGGTCAACGCCTCGAAAAATGGACGCACTTTTGCGCTGCGAGTCCATGGCGATTCTATGATCGACGCTCATATTCTGGACGGTGATATCGTGATTCTCGAGGATCGAAAGGATGTGCAAAACGGCGATATTGTCGCGGCGTTGATCGACGGCGAAACGACGTTAAAGCGTTACGTGACGGAACATGGACGGCCCTACTTGAAGGCGGAGAATCCGCTTTACCCGAATCTGGTTCCCGCGCGAGAACTCCGTATCCAGGGAGTGCTGGTTTCCCTGGTACGGAAACAAATTGCGGCGCCGCGGCGAAAACGTGGATAAGTTCAGTTGAACATATTTCGAGACCATGCCAGTTTTGAAGCATGGCCGCGAGCAGTAAGATTGATGACTCGTCCCCCGACTCGTCACCCTATCGGGCTGCCCGTCTATGTCGCCCGGCTCCCGCCGGCTCCATTCTCGATCTCCGCAATCTGCTCGCTGAACGTTTCCCGCAATCGTTTACCCCCCCTGCTCCCCGTTTAGCGACCGGTTTGCCTGCCATCGACAAGGCTATCGGAGGCGGCTTACCTAAAAGCGCTATCACTGAATTGAGCAGCCCACAGGTGAGCGCCGGGAGTGCGTTCTTGCTTTACGCTCTTTTGCAGGGCGCGCAGCGCGATGGCTATTTTCTCGCTTTGGTAGATGGACGGGATTCATTCGATCCCCCACCACTAGGTAATCGGCGATTGCGTAACCTGCTTTGGGTTCGTTGCACGAAGGCGTTCGACGCAGTCAATGCCGCCGATCTCCTTCTGCGCGATGGCAATTTCCCGCTGGTCGTTCTCGATCTCGTTCTGAATGCGTCGGATGAGCTTCGAAAAATCCCGCAAACGAATTGGTATCGACTGCAACGCCTCGTCGAGACAGCGCCCACCGCCTTTCTCGTTCTCACTCGCGCGAGTATTATAAGCAGCGCGCAATTAAAGCTCTCGCTCGATAATGCCTGGACACTGGCCGACTTGGAACAGGACCACCTTACGGCGCGTTTAAAAATTCTCGTGAAACGGGCGCAGGGCGGAAGACAGGCAATCGCGAGAGCGGGCTGATGTTTGCGACGATTTATTTGCCGGATTTTTATCTCCAAGCCGCCTTGCGCCATCAACCGGAGTTGCGCGGAAAACCTGTGGCATTAATCGACGATCAAGAAAAAAAGGCGGCGATCATCCAACTCAATGCAGCAGCCGAACAAACCGGTGTGCGATGCGGAATGACGCCGAGCCAGGGTTTGGCGCGGTGTCTTCAGCTTGTGGTGAAAACGAGAATATCTTCCCAGGAAAAACTGCTTCAGGAAATCCTACTTCACTTTGCCGGCACGCTCGCGCCCTATGTCGAAGCAACTGGTGCCGGTATTTCGACCATCCAATTTACCCACACAAACAATCTGATTCAGGAGATGGCGCGCGTGATCGCGCAGTTAACGGATGCTGAAATCGTCGCGCAAGCAGGGATTGCGTCGACGCCCGATGCAAGCTTCCTGGCCGCGCATCTGGCAAAACCGGTGCTGCAGATCGGCGACGCGAGCGAATTTCTCGCCACGCTTCCGATCGAAACGCTAACGATTGGTTAAGGACGCTCAGTGCTCGAAGGCGCTGGCGTTCGCTCCATGAAAATCCGGTAGACGAAACCAGCGAGCGCTCCGCCGATCATTGGTCCGAGCCAATAAACATAATGCACCTTCCAGAAACCGGCGACGAGAGCGGGACCAAAGACGCGCGCAGGGTTCATCGCCGCTCCCGTGAGCGGTCCACCAAACAAAATATCCAACGTGATTGTCGCGCCAATCGCCAAACCCGCCACGCGACGACCTCGTTCATCCACGCCGGTCCCGTGCACCACAAAAACGAGGAAGAACGTCAGGATTGCTTCGACCAGGATGCCCTGCCACGGAGTGAGATTGATCGCTAGCTGCGGTGTACCGGTTACGACAACATCACGGCCAAAAAGACTGAGACAGATCAATGCTGCCGAGACGCCACCCAATAGTTGCGCGATCCAATAACGAATCGCGGCAGCCCAGGTCATGTGACCGCTGCAAACCACTCCGAAAGTGACGGCCGGATTAAGATGGCCGCCGGAGATATGCATCGTCGCGGAGACGAAGGCCGCGATGGTCAAGCCGTGCGCAAGTGCAACCGCAAGCACGTCGTGTCCCGCCGTCTTGATGGCGCCGATTCCAACAAAAATGAGGGCGAATGTGCCGATGAATTCCGCGATGCAAGGACGAAGCTTTTCCATCGCGCCATCCAAGCAAAAGGTTTCCGCAATGACAACACCTGGCTTGTCTTCTTCTGTAGGGCGGGGTCGCTGACCCCGCCTCGATGCTGTGATGTCGCCTATCGGCGGGGTCAGCGACCCCGCCCTACAGTTTTAAGAGGGCAACTACCCGCCCGCGTAGTCGGGATACTTATCGCGGAGTTGTTTGGACACGCGATCGGCTTCCTCGTTCTTTCCGGCCTTTTGGTAGGCAAGTGCCGCTTTTTGCAGAGCGCGAGGAGTAATCGCTGGGTCGTCATAGAGCAAGGCGACACCCATGAAAGCCTTGCCTGCCTCGTCGAAATGCTGGCGCTCGACCTGGACGTCGCCAGCCAGCAGTCTCGCCTCCGCATTCACGCGTCCTTCAGGCTGGAGACTCATGATCTCCTCGGCGATCTTCTGCGCGTCATCGGGTTTGTGCGCAGCAATTTTCGTGGCCCCGAGTGCGAGCAATGTTTTCGCCTTCGCGGCCGGGTCGGTCGCCACCTGGAGATATTTTTCGTAGGCGGTTTCCGCCTGGGCGAAATTCTTCAGCTTCGTTTCGGTGTCTGCGAGATAAAACCAGAAATCCGGCTTCACGTTACCGAGGCTCTCACTTTGTCCGAGAACGCTGAAATATTTCTCCGCGGCTGTGTAATTCTTCTCATTGTAGTACTCGACTCCGAGCCACTCGAGGATTTCCGCCGGCACCTTCGCGCTGGAATTGGCCGCGAGGAATCCGTTCACTTCATTCGTTAGCGCAGGGCGATCCTTCAGGTAGAAAAAGGCGGAAACGATCCTGAGCGTGGCCAGGTTGTAATACTGCTCCTTGTTCAGCTGGCGCGCAGCACCCAGCGGCGCCAGTGCTCCTTTGTAATCTTTGGCCTCAAATGCGGCCTTGCCGATGTAGTAGTTTGCCTGCGCCGCCACCGAACTTTTTGGGAACTCCTTCAGCAGTTGCCGGAACGCGTCCGACATTCCTTTCGAATTATCCTGTTGGCCGAGGATGAGAGCTTTTTGTTGGAGCGCGGCTTCGCGTTCCTTCGCGGCCGGATACTTCGCCAGCAGCGTGTTCAAATCCTCAATCGCCGCGTCGTAGTTCTTGCTTTCCTGGTAAGCAAGCGCGCGCTGCGTGAGAGCGGATGGCAGCTGCGGGCTGTCCGGAAAGCCCTTCACAAAGTAGCCAAACGCCTCAATGACCTGCGGTCCGTCCTTTAACTGAACAAAACACCAGCCGAGTTTGTAGGCAGATTCGGCGCGCAACTTCGGCGAGAGATGCGAGGCGCGCAGCTCCGCATAAATGGGCGCCGCTTCCGCGAATTTCTGTTCTTTGTAAAAATGTTCGGCCTTGAGCAGTTTCGCCTGGTCGGCGCGTTCGGGAGCGGGATTCGATTTGAGGTATTCCTCCACTTCCGCCAGGAGGGTCGGTGCGTTGCTGTTGTAGAAATTGATCAGCCGCTGATACTGCGCGTCTTTTGCTTCCTCCCGGTCCGGATACTTTGCGATGATTTGCCGGTAAACGTCGTCCGCTTCCTTCGTATGCCCCAACTGGCGCTGACTGTTGCCGACGATTAGCGTCATTTCCGCGCGCACTTCCTCGGGGATCTGGTCCTGGCCGCGTTTGTATTCCGCCAGCACTTTTTCGTACTGACCGGACTGATATTGCAGCCGAAGCAGCCCCACCTCCGCCACTACGCGCCAGCGACCCGCTTCCGGCAAAGAGCGGCCTTTCTGCAGCAAACTCAGTGCTTTCTCCGCCATTGCCTTGTCGAATTTTCCCTTCTCCGTCTGTTGTAGGTCCACCGCGACCATTCCGGCGCGAACAGTCGCCTCGGCTTTCAACGCCGGCTTCTGCGTTTCATTCGCAAGCGCTTCGTAATTCCTGAACGCGTCCGCCTTTCGTCCGTGCGCAAGCGCGATCGAACCGGCGGCGAGACGCGCATCGTCGCGATAGGGATTCGGATTTTTTACCTCGGCGACTTGCTGATAAAGATTCTGCGCCTCGTCTTTGCGGTCAACGTTTTCGAGACAGCGCGCTTCGAAATACCGGGCGGAGAGAGCAAGCGCTGATTCCTTCGATTTGGCCGCGGCGCGGTGGAAAAGCGAGAGCGCCCCCGAATAATCTTTTTGGGTGAAGAGAATTTCCGCTACCCCATAAGACGCGGGACCGGCGAACTCACTTTCTGCATAATTATCGAGCACACTTTGAAAATTGGTTCGAGCCGCGGCGCTACGATTGAGCGCGCGATAACATTCCGCCAAGTAAAAATAGGCGCTCGCTCGACCGGGGGCGCCGGGATATTGACCCAGGTATTTCTCGTACTCCGGGACTGCCAGGTCATAGAGTTTCCTGGAAAAAAGCGCGTTGGCGTAATCAAGCTGTCGGCGGTCCGGCACTTCCGTCTCGGTAGGTGGAGATTCGGTCGGAGGTTGCTCAGGATTTGAAGCTGGTGCGTTCGGTTCCGGCGTTGACGGCGGCGCGCTGCGGCGCGGTCGCACCGAAGGAGTGGGTGTCGGTGTATCGAAGGGAACCGCTTTCGCGACGGGCGGTTCATCCACGGGCTGAGCTCGGCGCACTTCCGGGGCGCGCTGCTGTGCCAGTGACGATGGAATCGCAGAAAAGATCAGCGTCGCATGCACGAGGCAAACCACGCCTCGCCTGGTTTTCATTTTGCCGTGGCGAAAGCGACGTTGGTCACGCCCGCCTCGCTGCAAATATTGAGCACTCCCACCACGTTCTTGTAGGCGCCGGTTTCATCTCCGCGGATTACAACTGCCTGGTCGGGGTAGAGCTGCACCAGGCTCTTCAGCATCTCCGTTAGCTCGGTGGGGCTAAGGGTGCGCCGATTCACAACGACATTGCCGTCGGCTTTCACATTCACAACGACATCACCGATCGGCGCGCTCTTTTCCTTCGCTGAAGAAGCCTTCGGCACTTTCACGTCGAGCTCGTTTTCGTTGCGCGCCGCGTTCCAGGTCATAAGAAAGAAAATGAGGAGGAGAAGGAGGACGTCGACGAGAGGCGCCAGCTGGATGCCCGGATGCTGTGGGGTCGCGTGCCTTCGCAAGTTCATATCACAAAACAGGAGTCAGAGGTCCGACGAACCTGACGCCTCAAAATTCATCCTCGAGCAACACCGGCGCGCGTTCGGCCGTCCGCTTGTTGTACTGCAACGAGAGCAAAGCAAGGACATGCGTCACGGCAGACTCCAGCTCGGAAATGATCTTCTGCACACGCCCGCGGAAAAAGGCGTAGAAAATCATGGCCGGAATGCCGATGGCCAGGCCGGCCGCTGTATTGACAAGGGCTTGGCTGACGCCACTGGAGAGCTGGGCATAGCGCTGCGTGCCGAGATCGGCGCCGAGCGCCCCGAAGGATTTAATGATTCCAAACACAGTGCCCAGCAAGCCCAGCATCGGCGCGATCATCCCGATGTCCGCGAGATAGATAACGCGATTGTTCAAACTCGACGCCACACGCGTCCCTTCTGTTTCGGCGATCTCGCGCACCTGCTGGAAATCAGCGCTAGGATTTTTTGTCGTGAAATCGAGCATTTTTTGCACGACCCGGGCAATCGCCTCGCCATGGCGATTCGAGACGGCGAGCAGCCCGAGGTAATCACGTTTGCGCAAGAGCGCATCCGCCGTTGCCATGTATCCGCTCGAGACCACGGAGCCGCGCCGGATGGTCAAAAGATAAACGATCACGAGCATCACGGAAAAGACCGAGAGGACGAAAAGCGGAATCATTACCGGCCCCGCGCCGATAATGGTATCCAAGATCGACTTGGTGTGCTGCGGCAAATCCGGAGCTAGTGGCGCGGGAGTTTGCGCGAGAAAAGGCGTTGCGCCCGCGAACAGCGCGAAGAGATTTTTCATTCCGAGAGTGCTGTTATGATAGGCAGCGGCGGCAACAGATGCAAATAGCGGTCCCTTTATCGTCGAAGGAGCCAGCCACGCGGCTGCAGCGCATCAGCCTCAAAAGACCGCCCGGAGCGTCCCCCCGTTCAAACAAACTTTCCCCCGGTCAGCCACCGCCGCACGCGAAAGATGTGCGCAGGCTGCACCTCCGGATTCAATTCGACGTAGTTTGCGCCGCCGCGCCATATGTAGCGCATATCGTTCATGAGATCGTGAACCTGATAAGCATCCACGTCCATCGCGCCAAAATCTTCCAGTGGGACGTGGACATACGAATTCTGCGAGCGCCGCGGATCAAGATTCACAACGACCAGGATGATGTTGTCGCGCGCAGGCGTCATCTTTCCATAGCATAGAATGGCGTCGTTCTCGGTTCGGTAGAAGCGCAGGTTATCGTACAAATGCAGCGCGCGATTCTCCTTCCGAATGCGGTTCAGGCGCGTGATCCAGTCCTTGATATTGCCGGGTGCATTCCAGTCCCGTTCTTTCCACTGATACTTTTCGGAGTCGAGATATTCCTCACGCCCGGGCAACGCCGCGTTCTCACATAACTCGAAGCCGCTATAGATTCCGTAGACGCTGGAGAGCGTCGCAGCCAAGACCGACCGGATCATAAACGCGGGCCGGCCTTCTTCCTGCAAATGCAGTGGCAAGATATCTGGTGTGTTTGTGAAAAGATTGCCGCGAAAGTATTCGCGCATCTCGGTCTGGGCGAGTTCGGTGAAATACTCGGTGAACTCCGCTTTTGTATTCCGCCAGGTGAAATAGGTGTAGCTCTGAGTGAACCCCGCCTTGGCCAGCGCCTTCATCATCTTCGGTTTGGTAAAGGCCTCCGACAGAAAAATCACGTCCGGATACTTAGTGCGCACGCCTGAGATAAGATATTCCCAGAAAGGGACCGGTTTCGTGTGCGGATTATCCACGCGGAAGGTGCGCACTCCGTGATCTGCCCAGAAGAGAATGATGCTCTTCATTTCCTCCCAAAGCTCCTGCCAGTTTTCGCAGCGAAAATTCAAAGGATAGATGTCCTCGTACTTCTTCGGCGGATTTTCGGCGTACTTAATTGTCCCGTCCGGCCGCCTGTAAAACCACTCCGGGTGTTCTCTCACGTAAGGATGATCGGGCGAGCAGTTGATCGCGAAATCGAGCGCGATCTCCATTCCACGGCTCCGGATCTCGCGCTCCAGCCACTCGAAGTCCTCGAACGTCCCTAACGAAGGCTCGATCGCTTTATGCCCGCCAAACTCACTGCCGATGGCGTAGGGCACTCCAGGCTCCCACGGCTCACAAGTGACGGAGTTGTTTCGGCCCTTGCGATTCGTCGTACCGATTGGGTGGATCGGCGGAAAATAAATCACGTCGAATCCCATCGCCTTCGCATCGTCGACACGCGGCAAACAATCGCGAAAAGTTGAGCCCCGATCGCCGCGACCCTCCGCGGATCGGGGGAAAAATTCGTACCATGCGGCCGTTCTTGCCTCTTTTCGATCCACGATAACGCGGGGCGCCGGCGCGTATTGCGTGGCGCTGGCTCGATCGGGGTACGTCGCCATGAGGACTTCGAGTTCGCCGGAATGCGCGATCTCGTTGATCTCAGCGCTCTCGCCCGCCCGAATCAACTCCGCGAGCTCTCGGAGTCGAACCGCGTCGGCCGGATCGACTGCGCGGTTAGCGGCCTCGTCCAGTAGGGCTGCGCCTTCTAGCGTTTCACTGCGCAGGTTAGTGATGCCGGCCTCGAACTTCGTTGCAAACTCATGCTGCCAGGCGCGAAACGTATCGGTCCAGGCTTCAACGGTATATTCGTAAAGGGCGTTTTCGTAGACCGTACAAACGCCCCGCCAACGGTCATTGTCGAGGTGCATCATCGGCGTTTCGTGCCAGCGCGCTTCACCGAGAAGGCGCCACTTCAACGCAGCCGCGACAACATCGTGCCCGTCCTTAAAAACATCCGCCTCGACGGCAAGATCATCCCCAACCACGCGTTTAACGGGATATCGCCCGCCATCGATCAGCGGTCGCAGATTCTCGATAACCGCGGTCGGAAAGGCCCGTAACATGGGCCATCAATCAACCGAAATTCGCCTGATGCGAAAGCGGAATTCTCCGCGGAGAATTTTGTGGGGAAAAATCAGATCGAGAAATAGAACGCGCACTCGTACAAGCCCGAAGTGCGGGTTTCTTCGCGCCGGACTTCGGTGCCAAGGGCTCCTGCGACGAGATCATGTTCGAGGCGGCCGATAATGGGGTATTGATCGAGCAGATTTAAGATCGGCGAATGGCATTCCAGGATTTGAGGCCCGCCTTCCTTTTCTTCGCCGACGTACTGCGACATGAATCCTTCTTTTTCGCGCTGAGCCGCGAGCCACTTCGCGCGCTCCACCACCGTGTCGCCTTTAACCTTTGCCTTTAACGCAGCCGTCTTCCGCTCGAAGACATTGAAAAGCATCTTTTCAGGACCATTGGGGCCATAGACTTCCTTGATCGATTTCAGCAGCTCAAGGGTAAAATCGTTACTATCGCAGGGGAACAAATCGTGGGTCCGGCGCGTCAAGCGGTAGACCATTTCCGGGCGGCCCATTTTTTGCGGACGTCGCCAGGTGTCGAGATAGCCGTCGCGCTCGAGAGTGAGACAATGTTGTTTGATGCCCATGTAGCTCATCTTCATCTTCCCAACGAGCTCGTTGACGGAAAGTCCCTTGGTGCGCTTGAGCGTGTTAAGAATTTCTAACCGCTGTGTGCGGCCGATTTCAGAAAGTAATTGTTGGTTCAATTGCAGGGCCCTTCGTAAGTAAGCGGCGACATTACCCGCGCTCCGTTTGGAAAGGCAATAAAAAACTTACGCAAGTTTCAGAAACGAAGGAAATTAGGCCCCTAAGTGATCCGCCGCCGTGAGACAGGGTCAAATAGGCACACTTTTGCAACGTTCAGCCGAAACTGCAATCGATGACCGGCTTCCCTGCTATCCACCCGGCGTTGACTCCGGCAAACCACGGCATGCGCGCCGGTTTGGAGATACAAATTCGCCTCCCCACCCATTGGTTCGACGAGGTCGACAACCGCTGGGAAGCTGCCGGGATCGTTTCCCGTCTTTTTAGTAACATCTACGACTTCAATATCCTCAGGGCGAATTCCGAGCATTACCAACCCCCCGGCAAAATCTCGCGCGGCCGGAAACTCAGAGATCGGTAAACGCACCTCGATGGTGCCATCTTCCCGCTCAGTAAAGAGAAACGAATCGCGGACCTCCTTCAGCGTGCCCTGCACGAGATTCATGGCAGGGCTCACGAATTCGGCGACGAACGAATTTGCAGGCTCGTCATAAAGCGAAAGCGCTGCTCCGTCTTGTTGAATGACGCCATCGTTCATGACAACAATCCGGCCGCCCATCGCCATCGCTTCGACCGGATCATGGGTGGCGTAGATCATCGTCGCCTGCAAACGCTGATGCAGTTTCGTGATCTCGCTGCGCATTTTCCCGCGTGTCTTCGCCTCCAGATTCGCGAGCGGCTCGTCGAAGAGGAATACCTTTGGCTGAAGAGCGATCGCGCGAGCGATCGCGACGCGCTGGCATTCTTCGCCCGAAAGGGATTCCGGTTTGCGCTTCAATAGGTCCTGTAGCCCAAGGATCCCGGCCGCTGCGGGCACACGCTTTTTTATTTCCGGGTTGGGAAACTTTCGCAGTTTCAAACCGAAGGCGACGTTGTCGTACACCGACATCCGCGGGTAGGGCGCGTGGTTTTGAGACACCGTGGCGATGTTGCGGTCTTTCGGCGGCATGTCGTTGACACGGTGATCGCCGATGAAAATGTCCCCTTTCGAAATGTCGTCGAGGCCGGCGATCATCCGAAGAATGCTCGATATCCCACAGTCGGGAGGCCCGACGAGAACGACAAACTCGCGGTCTTGGATCTCGAGATCCAAGTCGTTGACCGCAGTGACGTCTTTCCGGTTTTTGCCGGGATAGATCTTGGTGACGTTCTTAAGACTTACTTTTGCCATTTGTTGGTGCTCAAACGAAGGGGACCGCCACCAGCTCGACAGGGACATTAATATCGTCGCCAGAATTTTCCGGCGGAAAAGCCTGATAGCGCGACCCCACCGAATTGAATCCTCGCTTCACGTAGCCGAGGGCGATCTCTTTTCCCAATCGCGGACTGCGCGCGGCGCTGGTTATCCAGCCTACTTCCTTGCCCTCGTCTTCACCTGGCGCCAGCCGCATACCCGGCCGGAGCGGCGTTCCTGAAACCGAAACCAAACCACACAAGCGCTTGTTCGTTTGCCCAGACATCTTAATTCGCGAAATCACTTCCTGTCCGATGTAGCAGCCCTTGGAGTAGTCGATCGAGGTGGGTTCGAGGTTGGCCTCCGTCGGGATGATCTGATCCGTCAGTTCGTGCCCCCAGCGCGGAATTCCTCGCTCAATTCGAAAAACCTCAGCGCATTCCTCATCGCAGAAAACAAGAGTCGCAGACAACTCCTGGCGAGCCCGCTCCAGCTCTGCGCGCTCTAACCAAATGTCCCAACCAGAGCAACCGAATCGATCCGCCCGCACAATCCGTGATGGCCGAAAACGAACTGGTGCAACCTCACCGGTGATATGAAAGATCGCAAACCTGTCGGTGACATCTTCGATCTGCACATCGTCCGCTATGATGTATCGCTCGATTCGAGCCGGAAGCTCTTCACGCACCTCCGGGTCGGCATCAAGCACGAAGGAATCCGCGTTCGCGGAAATGAAAACATTCGCGTTCAATTTTCCTTTGGCGCTCAAGACTGAAGCTTGAATCGCAAAATCTGCGGTTGCTTTCCGCAGATCGTTGCTGATTTGACCGTTGAGAAAGCGAAGGGCGTCCGCTCCCGTAATGCGCAGCTTTACGCGTGGCGAGAGGTCAAAAAACGCGCCGCGTTGGGGATTGGAGAGCTGCGTCATGAGGGACGCTTCGGGAAAGCTCAATCGTCCGTCCGTCGCCGCCAAAAGCCACCCCACGCTCCACGAGGCTCTCCGCTTCGCTCTTCTATGTCGGGCGACTCGCGTGGAACGGTTGGTTGGACGTCTGATTCTGCCGCGGTCGCTATTGGATTTGCCGCTGCTACTTGCAATGCTTCATCTTTGGTTTCATCAGGCGCGGGCGTTACCACCGTATGTTCCTTTTCAACTTCGGCCGTCGTCGGTCCGCTTGACCCGGCCGCGGCCGTCTCAGTGACCTGCTCCGGCTCAGTCCCCTTTTCTTCATCCAGCCCAGCGAATCGCGGTTGATCGTCTTCTCCGTTCGAGACTTGCTGGTCGTTCTTGAGAGAGCCCCCCGCGGGGAAATATTGCCGGAGAAGCGAGGAGTAATCGTCGTCCCCCCGGCCTTGTCGCATTTCTTCGACCAATCCGTGACGGGAAGCGTCAGTTGCGCCGAACTCCATGCCAAAGGCGCGAGCCAGGCGCGTGGCGATCACGACGTCCTTCAACATGTGCTTCACTGAAAAATGAGGCTCAAAATTGCCTTCCATCATCATCGGCAGCTTCATGTCGAGAGTGGACGAGTTGCTCCCATTGTTGCGCATGGCAGTGGCGAATCTCTCAACCGGCAAGCCCGATTTAGAGATAAGCGCCAGGGCTTCGGCCGCCGCTTGCACACTGGCCGCCGTCACCATGTTTGTTGCAACCTTGATGGTGGTCGCGTCGCCCACCTTACCCATCTCAATAATCTCCTTGCTGCTCGCTTCAAGAACCGGACGCGCTTGCCGCAGCGCGACTTCATCACCGCCGACGTAATAGACAAGCTGACCTTTTTCCGCAGCCGTCTTGCTCCCAGTGAAGGGCGCGTCAAGAAACCGCGCGCCGCGCCGCTCGATGATCTCAGCAGCGGCACGCATAGTGTCTGGAGAGACCGTGCAGTGGGCCATGACGATGTGGTTCGGACTCAAATCGCGCGTAATGCGCTGCGTCGTCTGGAGCAACGCCTCATCGTCGGAGACAAAAATCTGGATGAAATCGCAAAGCTCCGCGACCTCCGCGGGCGATCCGACGAAATTGGGAACGGGACGGGGCGTGCGGTTCCAAACGAAGACATGAAATCCGCGTTCCCGCAGATTATCGGCCACCCGCTGGCCGATGATTCCGAGGCCGATTACCCCAACGTTTTTTCGTGTGCGAATTGACATTCCAGATTAGTTCCCAGCTCGACTGCCTTCTTGCCGGCAACCGCTGAAAATCAGGGCAAACCAGCAGTGACGCAATGCCCAACTTCCCCGACTCACACAATTGTCAGTCGGAGCGGACGTACCTAGCGGTGCTGAGCATGTCAGCTAGACGTTCCGCAATCAAGGCACGTCTTTCATTCGAGAGGGCACGGAATATGTCTTCTCGCGCGTCATCGAAACTGAGCACGCGTGCCGGCCTGATTTCGGTCACCTCGACAATATGGAAACCTAAACGCGAGCGAAACGGTTTGCTCCTCCGGCCCGTTGCGAGTTTTTCGATTTCCGCGAAAAATTCGGGGGGCATTCGCGCAGAGGAAAAAAAGCCAAGATCGCCGCCGCGCGCCTTTGTTGCCTCATCCTCGGATGCTTCCGCGGCGAGCTGCGCCAAGGTTTCCCCGTGCGATAGGCGAACGGCGAACGCGTCGATCACTTCTTGCTTGGATTCGACAATTTCAGGCGGCGTATCGGCTGGGGCAGCGAGAAAAAGGTGCGAAGCGCGGAACCGGACCGGCTGCGTAAGGAGCGCGAGATGCGTCTCGTAAAAATCCCGGCATTCCTTTTCGGTTACCGCTGTTTCTGCAGTGATCTGCTTCTCCAGCCATTGGAGCGAACGAACTTGATCCTCGATTCGATCGCGCAGGGATGAGATGGAAAGAATGTTGGAGCGAACTCCTCGGAGAAACGCCTTTTCATCGCCAAATTGCGCGCGCAGCAAAGATAATTCTCGATCGACTTTTGCCGCATCCGGCGGCTCATTCCGCGCTACGCGGCGAAGATTTTCCATGACGACCAAATCGGCCGCTGTGAAAAAGTCCTCGTCATCCAGATCCTTCTCGTAAACGCCGTTGCCATCCGTAATGGCGATAAGGCGACCTTTGCGAAAAAGACGCCCGCCGGCATCGCGAAAAGCGGGCGAGCGGCAAAGCAATTCACTACAAAACACTCCGGAGAAAGAGGCGGCTGCGATCAAACAAAACACGCGGAGCTTGCTCATTACTTCAGCGCTATTTCCGATAAGTAATAGGACGCAACGGCACCGACCGTTCGAAGGCTTTCTGCGCTCAGCTTGTCGATTGTGTCATCGGGCGTGTGCCAGGGAGGATAGTCGAAGTCGATCAAATCAATCGTGGGAATTCCGACCGCGTTCAGGGGCGTGTGATCATCAGTTATATCACGGTCGAAATAGGTGAAATATTTCCGCAAGTTCAAAGCTTCGGCCGAAGCGAAAATATCGCGCGCCATCTCGGCGGGCGAATCCGGTGGCAGCGTGATGTTGAGCGATCGATCGCCCACCATGTCGAACAAAATACCTCCGCGATATTGTTTCGTTTTGTCTTGAGCTGCAAGCTGCCCCGCAAAATAGCGGCTTCCGTAGAGACCGTCAGTTTCGGAGAAAGCCTCGTACGCCTCCTCGCCGTCAAAGAAAACGAGTTCTGCTCTCCGGGCCAGGTCGGGAAGCTGGGCGAGAACCCGAGCCAGTTCGAGCAACACGCCAGTGCTTGAACCTCCATCGTTCGCGCCAACGAACCTTGCCGTATCAAATATCTTTGTGTCGTAATGCGAGCAGATGAGAAAGGATGGGGCATTACCCTTTCCAGCAAATGTAGCGATGAGATTCACAAACTCGATTTTCCCGCGCGGTGTGTCGTCCGTAAAAACCTGACGTGTCACCTTCCATCCGAAAAGTTCGAGCTGTTTTGTGAGATACCTTCTGGTCTTTTCGATCGCCTCGGTCCCGGGCGGGCGCGGACCCAAGTCCACCATCGCCTGAACATGCGCGAGCGTTTTTTCGCCCGAGAATTCCTCCCAAATTTTCTTTTGAGCACCGCGTTGTGGCTGCGTCTCCGTCTGCGCCCGATCGCAAGCGCCAAAAAAGCCGAACGCGAGAAGCAATCCAGCGAATCGTATGGCCACAAACGTGGATCGCGCGGTCCGCCCGCGATGACAGAATAGCGGCGAAGCCGCGGCCATAAACATCGCGCGGGGAGCGCACGATCCACCTGATGCCAACATGTTACGTCTCGCTCGCGGATAAACCGAGCGCGGCCAGAACACGTTGCAGATCGTCGTTGCCGTAATATTCGATCTCGATTCGTCCGCGTTTCTCACCGTGGTGCAGCGTGACCCGGGTGCCAAGATGTTCCTGCAATCGATTTTGGAGATCATCAATTGTGGCGGAGGTGACCGTCGCCGCGCTTGTCTGCCGTCTCCGGCGGGACCGCGCGGTGCCGAGCTGGCGTGCGACGAGGCGTTCGGTGGCGCGGACGGTCGCGCTGCGGCGCAAGATTGTCTCCGCCACCAGCAACTGTTCCTCCGCTTCTTTCAAAGCGAGCAAGACCTTCGCATGTCCCACGGAAAGCAGACCTTGTGTCAACCATGCTTGCACTTGCTGGTGTAAATCAAGCAGCCGAATCGAATTTGCGACGGCCGCGCGGCTTCGGCCAACTTTCTGCGCGATGTCTTCCTGACGCATTCCAAATTCATCCGCGAGCCGGGCATACGCTTGCGCTTCCTCGATGGGATTGAGGTCCGCGCGCTGCAAATTTTCAATCAACGAAATTTCGAGGACTTCGAGGTCAGTGGCGACGCGAGTAATCACCGGCACTTGTCCGAGCCCTGCTTGCTGCGCGGCCCGCCAGCGGCGTTCCCCGGCGATTAACTCGTGCCGGCCGCCCACATCACGAACAACCAATGGCTGGATGATTCCATGTTGGCGAATCGATTCGACCATCTCATTCAAGGCGTCACGCGCGAAATCCTTTCGCGGCTGCAATGGACTCGGCACGACGCTGGCCAGACTAACCTGAAGCACATTCTCGCCAGGTTCTGCCTCGTACCGAATGGCCGGTGGCCGGGTGCCAATCAGCGCGCTGAGACCTTTACCGAGTGCTGATTTCGCCATGCAACTGCAGGGTATCGGAACGATTCTCCTTACGCAAACAGCAACCGTTTCCAGAGCGGGACGTCCCCCGCATTGCGTCGCTCTGCGGTCCCCGCTAGCGTGCGACCATGCCACCTGAATCGAGCGTTTTCACTCTGGGCCATTCTCCGGATCCGGACGATGCCTTCATGTTTTATGCAATGGCGGAAAGCAAGATCGACCTGCGCGGCTATCGTTTCGAGCATCGGCTCGAAGATATTCAAACGCTGAATGAGCGTGCACTTCGCGGCGACTTGCACATCTCCGCGATCTCGATTCACGCATTTGCGTATGTGAGCGACCGGTACGCGCTTCTGCCCTGCGGTGCCAGCATGGGCGATGGCTATGGCCCAATAGTGGTGACGGCAAGTAGGGAAGGCCTGGGCGCCGATGCGGCGGACGAAGAAATCCGCTTCTGGCTTCGAAATCGAAAGATCGCAATCCCGGGCCGGATGACGAGCGCATACCTCGCGTTGCAACTCTATCTCGGCGGATTCGATCACATCGTTGTCCCATTCGATCAAATCTTCGAGGCAGTGAAAAGCGGCGCGGCCGCGGCGGGCTTGATCATTCACGAGGGTCAGCTCACCTACAGCCGATCGGGATTTATCCAGGTCCTGGATTTGGGGGAATGGTGGAAGCGCGAGACCGGTCTGCCCTTACCGCTCGGTGGTAATGTTTTGCGCAAGGACATCGCGCCGGCGGTGCAACGCGATTTGCTGGAGATCATGCGAGAGAGCATCGATTTCGGCCTCGCGCATCGCGATGAGGCTGTGCAGCATTCGATGCCTTATGCGCGCGATATGGATGCAAACCTCGCGAGAAAATTTATCGGCATGTACGTGAACGAGTACACCCGCGATTACGGATATATCGGGCGAAGAGCCGTTCGCGAATTTTTACAGACGGCGAACCGGCGAGGCTATCTCGAAAGAGCGCCAGCGGTCGAATTCGTCGAATAAGAACCAAATGGACTCGCGCCCAGTTTCGGTTTGGGGCGACTACTTTTTCGGTTTGGCCGGAGGCTTGCCGGCTTGCATGGCAAACGACTTCACACGCTCAAACTCTTTCTGAAATCCGGTCACGAAGTCGTGAGTGCCGTACTCGAAGAGCACGACGAAGCAGAACGTGAAAAACACAAATAGGACAATCCAAAAAAGGCCGCGAAGCAATGCCATGGCACTGATGGTAACTTACTCGCCTGCCGAGGTCAACGAGGGTGAACGAGCGGCCAAACTTCCAATTGAACGCCCGGGCGAAGCTGCCATCCTTTCCCAGCCATGCGCGTGCCCCTGCTCGATCTAAGCGAACAGTACCGCGCGCTCGCTGGGCCGATCCGCGCGCAGCTCGACGAAGTTCTCGCCAGCCAGAACTTTATTCTCGGGCCGAAAGTGGCGGCATTCGAGGAGGCAATCCGCAATTATTGCGCCGCGCCGAATGCCATCGGCGTTTCCTCCGGCACGGATGCGCTCCTGGCCATCCTGATGGCTCTGGAGATCGGACCCGGAGACGCCGTTATCACGAGCGCCTACACATTCTTCGCCACCGCCGGCTGCATCGCGCGGGTCGGCGCAACGCCG
The DNA here is from genome assembly GCA_003169695.1 of Spartobacteria bacterium. Classification (GTDB taxonomy): domain Bacteria; phylum Verrucomicrobiota; class Verrucomicrobiia; order Chthoniobacterales; family UBA10450; genus AV80. Next base: position 602 of record PNAS01000069.1, on the reverse strand, counting down.
GTCTTCGTCGATATCGATCCCGAAACGTACAACATCTCGCCAGCGGCCCTGGAACGTTATCTCGACGAGTCGTGCCGCCGGGGAGAAGACGGATTCTTGCGTGAGCCGCAGGGAAAAACGGTGCGGGCCATCGTTCCCGTGCATCTCTTCGGCCTCTGCTGCGAGATGGACGCCATCCACCGCATCTCGGAACGCTTTCAACTGGAGGTGATAGAAGATGCGGCCCAGGCGATCGGCGCGGAATGTCCCTTCGGTGGCATGACAGCAAAAGCGGGCGCCATGGGCGAGGCCGGCTATTTCAGCTTTTACCCGTCGAAGAATCTCGGTGCCGCGGGCGATGCCGGAATGGTGATATGCCGGGATAACGCGCTCGCGCAACGTCTCCGGGTCTGCCGTCAGCACGGGATGGAACCGCGCTATTATCATCATTTTATCGGCGGCAACTTCCGGCTGGATGAAATACAGGCGGCCATCATGGCGGTGAAGTTGCCGTTTCTCGATGGTTGGTCCGCCGTCCGGCGCGGTGTAGCGGATTATTATCGCGGAGAATTCAAGCGCCTCGGCCTAACGAGTCAGCTCTCGCTTCCCGCGGAGCCATACAG
>PNAS01000020.1 GCA_003169695.1 Spartobacteria bacterium | reverse complement strand
AGCGCGTCACCATAGATCCGCCCTAAGCATCTAACCAGACGATGCAGCGAACGGCTACCCGCTGCGCGATCACGTTTTCTAATGATCAAAACACTTCCACTTCGATTGGCGCTCGCTTTCGGTAGCCGTCGCTGATCTTATTCTCGTTAGGTGACAAGCCCCGCCACAATGAAAACAGTGCTGATCGACGACATGCGCTCGGACATTCGCGCTCTTGCGGTCGATCTTCGGCAGGTGCTCGCGGCTCTTGGCGATCGTGCGGTTGCTTCCGAATGGCGCGTCCAGGGCGTTTGGGCGACAGGTGACTCAGCGGAGGTTCTTGGGAGCTTTGATGGATCGCTTGCCATATCTGGAGATCGGTTACGAGAGCTGGCAGATGGCGCGCATCAGGTGATCGATGGTGTATTCACAGGAATGGACGCAGACTGTTCGGACCCGTGGGTGATCATCGAGGCCGTGGACAGCAGCTATTATCTTGTTCGCTCGGATGACGTGGTGGTTCTCGAGGTCGTCAGAAGCGCGTTTCGGAGCGTCCGTGATTATGAGCCCCAAGTCACCTAACCAATCGCTGGAGCCAACCGCTGGCCGCTGTGTTGAGTCGCTCTGATTTCATGAGAGAGTTCCTGATGTTTGCCACGCTCGCTTCCACCAGCGGTGGCTCAGCTCCGTCTCGTTAGGCTCGCCATTGAATCACAGGCTAAACATGGAAAACCCGTCCTGCGCTATCCCCAAACGCGATATAAACTTTAGTTCACTCAGGGCGAATTCGATGCTCTCCAAGTATTTCATCATAGGTGTTTTCCTGGCCGGAGCCTCAGTGCTCGCCCAAAGCGAGCCCCAATCGACTCCGACAACAGAAACGCGGAACAAAGCTATAGCCACTCGAGTGTTTGAAGAAATCTTCAATCAGGGGCGTTTCGAAGTAGCAAACGAAATATATTCGCCAGACTTCCAGAATCATGGCCTGCATCGAGCAGTTGATTTGAAGACAGATCAAGATGCGGTGCACGCAGAGAAACAAGCATTCCCAGATTTGCAGCTTCAAGTGGAGCGCCTAATCGCCGAGGGCGATTGGGTGACGGCGTTATGGACCTTTCGTGCTACCCATACTGCGGGAGGTTATGCAGGCCTACTTGCAACCGGTACACCAATCGAAATGAGGGGGATTACGATATGGCGCATAGTCGACGGCAAGATCCGGGATGAGTGGAGTAGTTTCAATGAGTTAGGGGCCTACTCCCAAGTGGTGCATCACGTTCAAGGCAAGCTTTGGATAGCCTTAGGGGCTTTTCTGGCGTTAGTAGTTGTTGCAGAACGACTGTTTTGGGCTGGTTGCAAATGGCTAGTAAAACTCTTTCGGCATAAGCCAAGCCAGGCCTAACCAAACGATGCAGCTAACGCCTACCCGCTGTGCGCTCGACATTCTCCATGATTAGAACTTTGCACTCCCGATTGCCGCTCGCCCCCGGTAGGCGTAGCTGATCTTATTCTCGTTAGACCGCTCGCGACCAACATGGACTTCACCCTCATCTTTTGGTGCATGGTTTGCCGCTCTTGGTGTCGGGCATATTCCGGTATTGCCGACGCGAAACGAAGATGTGAACGGCCAGCGGATCGGACTCGGCGCGCATTTCTTCCAGAGCAGGTGAGGCGAAGCGGTCGGTCTTAGAATCTCGGCAGTTTAGTCTGTCGTTCTGAACTAACGGCTTGCAATTCGCTCTCGAAAAAGCGTTTCTCTTAGGCATGCGATTCATCATTTCTGCGGTTATCGCGGCGTTAAGCTTCATCGCCTGGACAACGTCCGTCTCGGCGCAAGATCCAGCGGTCGTCAATGCCAAGACGATAAAAGTTAAATTCGAGAATGAGCGGGTGCGCGTTCTCGAAGCCGAATTGCCGCCAGGCGTGAAAGGGCAGGTGCATTCGCATCCGGCCTACGTGATTTATGTTTTGGCCGGCGGTAAGTACCGCAACTACGCCGCGGATGGCAAGACGACCGAGGGCGAATTCAAAACCGGCGATGTGCTCTACCGCGATCCTTTGACCCATGCCGCGGAAAATATTGGCACCACGACCATGCACCTGATCCTCGTCGAGCTTAAGGAGGCAAACGCTGAAACTCTGAAAAACTGAATGAAGCGAGCGGGACGAGCGACATAGAAGGTAAACGGCGAGGGCAGGAGCGAGTGAGCGTGGGTAGGTCTTTGTGATACTGACGAATCGTCGCGCTGGCGCTTTGACGGTTGATGCGCTGCCGGTTCCACGGGAGAGGCACTGAAGTTATCGATTCGCAATAACTTAGGTTGATTTTTTAGGCCAGTTGCGCGAGCGAACTGATAAAGACGAACCCAATTCGCTCAAAAAAGGCCGCACCCTTGCAATCTTTGAGGAACCGAAAGCGAGGAGATAGCGATGCATCAATTGCGGTCAAAAAAAGTTCACAAGAGAAGTGTCAGCTGAGACGGCGCCGCCCCTGCTTGAATGTGGCGGATGTGATTTCCACGCGATGACTTGACGAATCCGGGGAAAAACAACCGACTCTCGCCAGACGACAATAGGGCCAAAATCGCGCCTGTAGAGCGCAGGAAACGTCCAAGAAGTGTCCAATGTATGTATTCCATCACTAACAAATTATTGAATGAGTGTAGCATAACTGATTGGTAATAAGGTTATTATATTAAACGTGCCTGGAGGGATTCGAACCCACAACCTGCTGATCCGAAGTCAGCTGCTCTATCCAGTTGAGCTACAGACACATTCTCTCGCGGCGATGTCCAAATTCAGGGAATTCAGGTGGTCCTGCAAGCCCGCTGTCCCGGGTTCTCACAGATCGATACCCATTAGAATCGCGCCCGCAACATCTTCCCATCCGATCCGGAGCCAGAACGAATGCGCGCCGGCATTATCTCCCGCGACGAAGATCAGCGCTCGCACAATGCCCGTGGCGCGCAAATGCGTGACGCATTCTCGCACGAGGCGTTTTCCAATTCCTTTCCCGTGATATGCTGGCGCCACCGCTAGGTGATAAATCAGGCCACGGCGACCATCGTGCCCGCAGAGCACAGCGCCGACGACCGTCCCGTTCTCTTCCGAGACGCGACTAAGGCCTGGATTGCGCAAAAGGTAAGCACGTATTTCCTCCTTTGAATCGCCCTCTGCTACTTCAACCCCTTCTACTAAATTCCAAAGCGCCACCGCTTTGTCATAGTCATCAATGACGAATTCCCTGGTGCTGATCATAGGCGTATTCCTTCTATCCGGTTGAGCTACCGACACATTTTCTCGTCGCGATGCAAATTCAGGGAATTCGACCACCCTTGCAAGCTCTGTAGGGCGGGATCGCTGACCTCGCCAGGTTTTCGCAGCTACGGCAATTTCTGAATTCTGCGGCCGCGGCGGGGTCAGCGACCCCGCCCTACAGAGCTGGTGACTGCTGTTGTATCGCCCGGATAGACTTCCGCTCTATGAAATGCTAAATCGCCCACATGAAAGATATGACAGAGGGTTCGGTAACCAGGCACCTGCTCGAAATGTCGGCGTTCATCGCTGTGAGCATGCTGATCCAAACGCTTTATTTGCTGGCCGACCTTTACTGGGTCGGAAGTCTTGGAAAGGAGGCGATTGCTGCCGTCGGTCTCGCCGGGAACCTGATGATGGTCGTCCTGGCGCTTACGCAAGCGTTGGGTGTTGGAACGACCACGCTTATCTCGCAGGCGGCCGGACAAAAGGATCAGCCGCGGGCCGAGTTGGCTTTCAACCAGTCCTTTGTCTTGTCGCTGCTGGTTGGGGTGGCTCTCACGGTTTGCTCGTTTGCTTTGCGGGACCAGTATTGTCAGTGGCTAAGCGCGGATGCGGCCACGGCGGGATTGGCCAGGAGCTATCTGCTCTGGTTCATTCCCGCGCTGATGATGCAGTTCCCTCTTGTGGCCCTCGGATCGGCGTTGCGCGCGACGGGAATTATGAAGCCTACCGTCGCCATCCAGGCGTTCACGGTTCTGATCAACATGGTGCTCGCGCCTTTGTTGATCTTCGGGATTGGACCGTTTCCCAAGCTCGGGGTCGCTGGCGCCGCGCTTGCGACCTTTATTTCTGTCTTGATCGCGAACATCCTCATGGTCGCCTATTACGTGCGCAATTATCATTACCTGCGCTTCCGTCTTCCGCTCCTCAAGCCTCAAGTAAAGACCTGGTGGGCGATGCTGCGTATCGGGCTGCCGGCCGGGGGCGAGTTTGCGCTCATGGCCGTCTACATAGTGGTTGTCTACGGCATCATTCGGGATTTCGGTGCGGCCGCCCAGGCAGGCTTTGGAGTAGGAGCGCGAGTCATGCAGGCCGTGTTCCTTCCGGTCGTGGCCATCGCCTTTGCCGTGGCCCCGGTGGTTGGACAAAACTTTGGAGGCCGGCGCGGTGACCGCGTTCGCAGGTCCTATTATTCTGCGCTCGGGATTACGTCCGTCACGATGCTCCTACTCACGATTGCTTTGCAGTTCTCGGGAGAGACTTTCATCCGGCTCTTTTCCAAGGACACCGGTGTGATCGCTTTTGGCAGCGAGTATCTAAGAATCATCTCGTTGAATTTCGTAGCCATGGGAATTGTGTTCACCTCGTCCAGCGTTTTCCAGGGGATTGGCAACACTCTGCCGCCGCTGGTTAGTTCGATGACACGTTTGATTCTCTTTGCCCTGCCGGCCGCGCTGCTGTCGCGCATGCCTGGGTTCCAAATCAGGTATGTCTGGTATTTGTCGGTGGCCAGCGTCCTTTTTCAGGCCTGCGTCAATCTCTTGCTCCTTCGACGCGAATTTCGAAGGAAGCTGACCTTCGATGAACCGGCCGGCCTGAGTGGGCAACCTGCCCTGCCATAAAATCGTCGCGAGCGTCAATGCGGCCGTCTGGGTGAACGGGCCGGCATCGTCAGCGAAACTCACGGGTCAAAAAAGTATCGTGGTCCCCGCGCTCGATCTGATGGACGATGTTGTCCATCTTTTCGTCCATCACGATGCATCCGTGTATGGTGGATACAACGTCGGACCGCTTCCGAAAGGCCGGCACTGCCTGCTCATAGGCAGGACGATCTCGCAGCCGTAAACCGAGGAGCGCGTAAAGCTGCCCAGCTGGAGAAGCCTCCTTCAGGAGCGATTGTAACTGTTGCAAAGCGTCAGCCTCTTTGAGGACCGCTCTTAGATCGCTCTCGCCCGGCGACATGGTCCCGGCGACACCAACACCGCCCAGCGCGAAGGCCTTCTCTTGAGCCAGGCTGGAAGCGGCGCGACTCGCGTGTGCGTCGGCACGGACAGAAGGCGCCAGAGGCATGAGAAGCGCAAGAGCGAGCAGCTTAACGACACGTGCAAGCGCGGCTGAGCCCAAGCTGACGCCGCGGCGTAAGAACTCCGAATCCGGAACCTGGACAGAAGCTGCACCGCTCATAGAGCGAGAATAATCACGAAAGGCGCTCGGGCAAAGAGCGAATTTAGGGCTTTGCCTCCAAGCAGGCCTCCAATTGGGACCTGATTCTATCTAGCTTCTCGCGAATGTCGTGAAGTTCCTTTTCGATGTCGTAATTCATTAAGCGCTGCGCTTCATCTCTGCTTAAGAGATAGATCCACTCTCTCCGAGTATCGCGCGGTACTCCCGTTCGCGCTCTGGATTGTCTAGCCGATCCAAAAAGTTCCGAAGCTGCCCGTCTCCGGATCTTGCTTCGAGCTGCGCGGGCATCGAACGGAGGGTCGTCGCGCGCGAGCGCTGCGTCGAAACAATGCTTGATACCCCACGAAGAACTGCCTTATGAGCTTCCTGAAGTGCTTCGAGAGATAAGCGCTCCCATGGGCTGATGTTCTTAAGCATCACAACGATTTGATCTACTCCCTCCTCCGTAGAAACATCGCTGCCGACTTGTGGAATAAATGCAAGCGTGAGTTTGTTGCGGAAAATCGATCGACGTCCTGGTGCTCCAACTGAGATGACTAATTGCAGGCCGAGGGTGGCGTCGCGCCGGCGATGAAGTAATAGCTGGACCCTCAGGGTGTCTTGGGCAACCGCGTCGATGCCTGACCAAACACGTAGCGCCAGCCGATGGGTGTGCGCGCGTAGGTGTCGCTGAACCAAAGCTTGTAGTCGAACGGCTTGCCGTCCTCAGTGCCCTTCAACCACAACAAAGCGGTCACAACTGCTGTATCGCCCCACGCTCGCACTTTCTGAGAGGAGTCTTCCTGATGTTCGTAAACCGTGCCCTTGCTTCGTGCTGACTTAAGCAAATCAGTCTTCGTATAGGTCTTGCCTAGACCTGTCACGAGCACGAAGTCATCGGCCAAGATGCGATCCATCGTATCGGCATCGTTCTTTTCGATCGCCGCTTGGTATTGAGTATCCAATGTAGCAACGGTTTTCTCGTCGTCAGCCGGAGCAGGCCACCACCATGATCGTTAGGATGCCCACGCTCCGGCGGCTGGCGTCTAATTCGCCGTCGCATTCGAAGTGGCCATCAAGCTGGCACGCGCAGCCTGGTCCCACTCGAATCGACTTGCGGCGGCTCTTTGCCGCGCCGGTCGAGACGCATGTTTCACGCTTGGTTGAATTGTCCGCGCCGGGTGCGCCGGTAGCATGCCCCATGATTTATCATTGCATTCGCTACACCATTGATCCGCACAAGCTCGACGATTTCGAGGCGTATGCTCGCAAATGGATGGAGGGTGACATCATCCGCCACTGCGGCGGCAAGCCTCTGGGCTATTTTCTCCCCAAGAAAGGTTTGGGCGGTCCGAATAACGTTGCTCTTGCGCTGATCGGATTTGAAAGCTTGGCCGACTACGAAAACTATCGCGGCAAATTGATGGACGACTCAGACGCACGTGCGAATCTGGCGGAAGGTGAGAAATCCCACTGTATTCTGGTCGAGGAGCGATCGTATTTTTATCGGATCGAATAAAACAACGGCGGAAGGAGGAAATGGCAGGTCGAATGCGTTTGAGCCCAATATCGCTCCGGTCGCGGCGTTGTTCGGTGAGCCGAGCCGAGCCGCTATTTTGACAGTACTACTTGATGGCCGCGCCTTGCCGGCAGGTGAGCTCGCCGGAGCAGCGGGAATAAACCCGACAGCCGCCAGCGGGCATTTGTCAAAGCTAGTCAACGGCGGACTGCTGGCGGTGGAGGTTGGGGGCCGGCATCGATATTACCGGTTGGCTAATCCCGCCGTCGCCGCGGTAATCGAAGATTTGGCGCAGCTTTCTGGAAGGCCAGCAATTCTTGATCTGCCGAAACCTTCACCCGCCGCGCGAGCCCTTCGCCAAGCCCGCACCTGTTACGATCATCTGGCCGGCCAGTTGGCCGTGGCGATCGCTGTCACTCTTGAAAGTCGAGGATGGCTTGTTCGTGGAGAAGGTAAGCGCTACGAGATCGGAAATAAAGCAGGGCGGCTGTGGTTTGCCGATCAGGGAGTAAATTTCCAAACGATCAAACCGGGCCGATACGGGTTGGCAAGGCAATGTCTGGACTGGACTGAGCGTCGGCCGCATCTCGCCGGTCCTATCGGTGCGCATTTGCTCGCCCGATGGTGTGAACGCGGCTGGCTCAAGCGCGGGAAAGGACAATCTCGGCTGGTGGAGGTGACTGCTTTAGGACGGCGGAGGCTGCGCGGGGAACTTGGCTTGGCTTTTGGCAATCACGGCTGTTGATCTTTTCGTAGCGAGAGCATTATGAGCGTTGCAGCCTATCAAAGCCTTGACGGACACGTCGGTAACACACCGTTGATCCGATTGCGCCGGCTTTCCGAATTGACGAGCTGTGAGATTCTTGGAAAGGCGGAATTCATGAATCCCTCCGGCTCGGTAAAAGATCGGGCCGCCTACGGAATCATCACCGATGCCGAGCAACAAGGTCTGCTCAAACCCGGCTCAACCATTGTCGAGGGCACTGCAGGCAACACCGGCATCGGCCTCACCGTGATCGGTCACGCCAGAGGTTACCAGACCGTCATCGTCATTCCCGAAACTCGCGCTCCCGAAAAAATAAGTCTGCTCCGCGCACTGGGTGCGGAAGTGATCGCCGTGCCCGAGAAGCCTTATAGCGATCCGGAAAACTACAATCACATTGCGCGACGGCTCGCTGAAGAGCGCGGCTGGTTCTGGGCCAATCAGTTCGACAATCTTTCCAACCGTCAAGCCCACTACCGCAGCACTGGTCCAGAGATCTGGGAACAAACGAAAGGTCAGGTAAACGCTTTTGTCTCCTCCGTCGGCACTGGCGGGACCCTCGCTGGCACTGCGCTTTACCTAAAGAAACAAAACCCAAACGTTGCCGCCGTCTGCCCCGATCCCTATGGCGCTGCCATGTGGTCTTGGTTCACCAATGGCAACATCGATACCAATGACGGTGATTCCGTTGCCGAAGGAATCGGCCAGGGACGTGTGACGAAGAACATCGAAGGCATTACGGTTGACAAAGCTTACCGGATTGATGACCAGACGGCCTTGACGATTGTTTACCAGCTTCTGCGCGAAGAAGGCCTGTTCCTCGGACTTTCCAGCGGGATAAACGTCGCCGGTGCAGTTCGTTTCGCGAGGGAGCATGGCCCAGACCAGGCCATCGCCACGATTCTCTGCGACTCCGGGCACAAGTATCAGTCAACGCTTTATAACATCGAATGGCTGGCTACGAATTACCTCAATCCTGGTCTTCCTCTGGAATCCATCTTCGGCTAAGGAGGGGGCGCGCGGCACGGCGCAGCGCTCGTGGAGCTGCCAACCGGTGTGTACGGCAGTTCGCTGGCTCGGTCTGGTTAGGAATCATTTCTTACGACTAGCAAACGCAGTCACAACGCCAAGGATAATCAAGGCGGCAGCAACGACATACGGCCACGCGTTGAATGGCGCTCAAACCCCCCGTCATTTCTTGGAGGAAACCCCAATGTCAATGGCGTCCGAACAGCAACGACCATGCGAGAGGTGGCATCGGATGAATGGCCTAGCGAATCTGCGGGAATGATCACAGGAGACTGCGTGTCGAGGAGTGCTTTAGCCGGCGGGTCAAGTGCGAGGAGAAGTATCTTATGCTGAAATCGTTCGCTTGGAAGCTACCATGCGCCACGCGTGCTCGATAAGACGGCGCAAGACCGCCGATTCGACCGCCAATAGATTGACGAGCACGTAGGGATAAGCCCGGTAGTGGTCCGTGAGAAAGAACGCATCCGGGGCCTTTTCGAGCATCCGGGCGCGCTCGGCGAGGTCGATCTTGAGCACTAGCGTCTCGCCGTCCTCGCGTAGACGGCCCAAAAACTTGCGGCCGACGTGTAAGAAGGGACCGCCATAGACCCGGCCTTCCGAGACGTTGGGCAAAGCCAGGGCGAGTTGGCGCACTTTGTTGAAGCTCACAGCCATAGAAGTGGAAGTAGAAAATAGCCGCCCAACACATCCTAGACAGAAAGGAGACCTAGCTAGAGAAAAGCTTCCTGTCTAGCAATTTCCCGTTCCTCGTTCCCAAACTCTATTTGGGAACGCACCTGACGGCGAAACTCTGTTTCGAGGTCTCCGGGAGGGAAACAGAGTTTCCAAGCCAACGAGGCAGAGGGGGCCGACGAGAAAGAAGAGGCAGAACGGAGCAGCACAGCATCGAGGCGGAAAACCAACGTCAACTGCATCCGGAGGCGCAGCGTCGTAAGAAGTTATCGTTTCTTCTTTGCCGTAACACGCTTGGAGGGCCTCTTGACCGCTGAAATGGATTTGATGATTGTTGCGCCATGCATAAGTTGCTTCTTGTTTTTCACCTTTGCCAGTGAGTTGGCATAGGCTTCCTTTAACAGCTTCTTGATGTAAGTCTTTGGAAAGTCATCCTTGTTCTTAACAAGGATATATCTGTACTGGTTTCCTTCCCCAAGTAGGATATTCTTAGGATCGGCGATTTGAGAGCCCCAGTAAAAGCCAAAATGAACATTGTTGGAGCTCCGCCCAGCCGCAATGGAACAAAAGGTGTGTCCGAGTCTATCAGTGGGAGACCAACCAAATGCCAAAGCATTATAGTTGTCGTAAATGAGTTCGTTGCTTTCTGGGTATAGGTTCCAAACGAACTCTCGTAACCATAAAGCCCGTTCCGTGACGTCGTCTGGAAACGGTTTCAGAAATCTAAGTAAGTCTTTTGTTTGTTCTTTACTCATATGGGCTAGATGGTTAGGGGGTTGCCTTTCGCAGCAAAAGTTCCCTCATCTTTTGTAGAATTGCCGGCGAAACTACGTTGTGCTCATTCAAAACCAGGAGGGCGAAGTTATCCGCCAGAATCTCTTCCGGGTGAATGATGTAGTCCGTGTTTCGTCCTACCTGCTCCATGAACCCCGAGACGTGTTCCATACGAACAAGCTTTGGCGATGAACCCTCGTATGCGGGCTTAAAGGTCTGAGAGCCACGGCTCTTTTCCACCACCAAGAACTGGAATTGGAGGTATTCAAAAAACGCGCCTCCGCGCTTAACGTCGTACGTCTCGGCGCTGGAGAGTAGGATTGGGACAGCAAGAGCTTCGTGGCTGTGTATTTGCAGCCGGATGAAATGGTCGTTTCGCGGTGCGTCGGGATTTGTAATTGTGCGGCGTTCGAGTTCGGGAGAAAACTTTATCTCATTGCATTTGGTAAAGCCGATAATTCCGTACAGTCTTTCTCGCAGCTCGGGATTCTGGCGGGATAGGATATGAAACAGCTCATGGCAGATGAGTTTTTGCAGATCCTCCTGGCTTTTGCCCAATGCGCTCTTTGGAAGCACGATAGCTGTGGCCCGCGTGTAGGCCGCATTTCCTTCTTCCGCTCCGGTGGTTTTGATCAACTGAACGGTCGGAGGCAACGAAAGCGGCAGATCGCGAAGGAGCGGCTGAATGGCCTCGATGGCAGCCTGCACCGTCTGCATCTCGTCTTTCGTCCAATCGACAATATTTCTTCCGATAAACTCCAAAAGTTCAGCTTCCGAAACTGCCTTATCGGTCTTCATCCGCGCAGAACGATCGAACGGACTCAAACGGTGGATAAAATCATCCTTCGCGACAAGCATCTGCCTGCCCTCGCTTTGAGACGCGAAATGGACCTTCGTGCTGCCGAGGGGAAGGTCGGCCGAGGCACGGCAAGTCAGAATGCAGACGCACGCCAAGGCTGCCAGGAGGCGGCCGTTCATTGATCTAAGGAGAACAACCTCAGCTCCAAAAGCTTTCGGAGCTGCATCGCATGGTTTAGGGCCTTTTCTTCCGAAGAAAGTCATATTGCGACTCATCTACTTGATAGTATCGGACTGGTTCTTGATTGATTCCGATGTTATTATCTGCCAATAAGCTGAGAATCTCGTCATGTTCGATTGTCTGAATAGGCTCCTTTCCGGCCTCTTTCGCCTTTTGATGGGCGACGTTTGTTCTTCGACTTCAAGAACGTTTCGAGAATCTCGTAACCTTTTGGATAGTTCTTGTATGGAGATGGAATGATCAAAGCCGTGGGCGTGGGTAGGAGCCTAACAAGGAGTATACGGACAAAGGGCGTAAAATAAGACGCACATGGTGTGTCTATTTCTTGCCCAACCCAGGAGGAAATAATCTAAAAGGCTGCATGTCGAGGAGTGTTTCAGCTGGCAAGTCGGGTGGCAACGCCAAATTGTCCGATTGACTGCGAGAGGCGATTCGCTGGTGGAGGAGTTACTAGGGTAGGCGGCGCTTAAAAGCGGATCGCGATTCCGCCACGAATTCGGTAGTCGGGGACAACCTGGAGCGCCGTGTTGTCGATCGAGACCGGCAGGTCTACCGCGATCTCCGCGCTAATCTTCCCAACGGACGCGATTAGGCGGGGACCGACAAAGACGGAGGTGATGCCTGTGTCTTCCGCGGGCTCGCCGCGAAAGCGATCGACGTCCTTATGCTCGCCTGAGACGACGAATTGCAGGCCCAGGACCGTGTCGCGCCGCCGAATGAAGTAGTAGCCGGGTCCGCCACCCCAGGAGAGGTCGTTTGCGAAGTGATATTGGTGAAGGCCGTCCCCGCGCAGCGTGAATTGCACGTCGCCTTGGAAGAAGAAGTTCTTGTAGCGCAAGGAAGTTTGGACGCCGAAGATTCCATCGTAGGAGCCAGTGCCCAGAGTAAGATCGTGTCCGTGGATCCCACTCACCGGCGCACCGGGAATCTCGACCTCGTTGAACTCTTCCTTGATCCGGCTGCTGTCGCCGGTGGGAAATTTTATTCCGGCGAGCAGAAGCGCGGAGAACGTAAAGTCAGGATCCGGTGTCTCCAGCTTCGGCAATTTCGAGTCGTCGAAGTTTAGTGGGCGCCGGCCGCCCATCTCGGTGTGATAGGCGACGAATTTTGCCAGAAGCGAGATATCGCCCAGGCCGGACTCGGTCCCGCGATCGATCGCGAACCCTTCAGGCCGCTCAAAGGAGCGGTAGATAAGCGGCACGTTCAACTGAAGCGCGAAGCGGCTGTTGAAGGTATAGCCGGCGACGAGCTGCGTGATCGAGCTGTCCTCGTGCTGACCGGTGGGGTTGGCGACTTCGTGTCCGTCCACCAAAACGGTGCCGAAGTAAGTGAATTGTTCTCCGACCGCGCCATAGAGGCCAGTCATCCAGGATCGACCTGATGTTGTGGTCGCGCCTGTGGGCTGACCGAATGCGACATCGGCCGTCGTCTGGGGTAATGCTTCGAGCTGCGGCGTGTAGCAGCCGCAAAGATCGCAACCGCGAGCAAGTGGCGCGGTGCCGAGAGTGATGATGAACAGAATGGTAAAGGTAAACTTGTGCATGGAATTCCTCCGTATTGGGAATTGCCGGCCCGTTTCGGGCGGCAATTCCGGGACGAGAATGCGGAGAGACTGCGGGTCGTGCACACGCACGGCGTAGTCTCCTGTTCGCGTTCGCGGTTAGGCCGCGAGTCGTGGTGGAGGAGTAAGGGGAGAATCGGCGCGAGTGATGAGCGGGGCGGCGGTAGCCGGGTAATCGAAAGGTAGAAATTCGTGTATGCGCGGGTTCGCGGAAGCCGCACAATAGAAATCGATTTTCGTAACGACCCGAACGTTGTCTTTCTGTTCGGATTTCTTGCCGGTTTGTATTGCGTGGCAGAGCGAGCATGGATGCCGTCCGTCGAAGGTTTTCGCAAGCGCTTCCTTGAATGGCGCATCTTTTGAATATTCGATCACCATCGATGTCCAGGCGATGGATTGGAGAGCGCACCAGGGAAGACCGATGGCAGAGCAGAGCGCGAAGATCACGAAGAAACGGCTGAGGACGCGCATGGGGGTCAGCCTAGTCAGCAAGCGAGCGTCGTTCAACGTTTTTTGGTGAAGCGGTTTCAAGATGGATTTGTAGGGCGTTTCTGTGAAACGCCAATCGCCGGGGAGGCGTCTGACACAGACGCCCTACAGCTGCAGGGTGCGCAGTCGCAGTGCATTGGCGATCACTGAGACCGAGCTAAGACTCATCGCTGCGCCCGCTATGATCGGACTGAGCAACAGGTCGAAAAACGGGTAAAGCAAACCGGCGGCGATGGGGATTCCAAGGGCGTTGTAGACAAAGGCGAAGAAAAGGTTCTGACGAATGTTGCGCATTACTGCCTTGCTCAAATGAATCGCCTTAACGATTCCGCCAAGGTCACCTTTGACGAGCGTGATGCCGGCGCTTTCGATTGCCACATCAGTCCCAGTGCCCATTGCGATCCCAACGTCCGCCGCCGCGAGAGCCGGCGCGTCGTTGATTCCATCCCCGGCCATTGCGACCACGGAAAGTTCTCGCAGCTGTTTGACCCTTTCATGTTTCTCCCTGGGCGCGACGCCCGCTTCAACCTGGTCGATTCCCAATGTCTTTGCGACCGCCTGCGCAGTGCGCTCGTTGTCGCCCGTGAGCATGATCACTTTCAACCCCATGCGGTGCAGTTCTCGCAACGCTCCAGGGGTCGACTCCTTTATCGGATCGGCCACTGCCAGGATTCCGGCGGCACGGTTATTAACGGCAACGAAGATCACGGTCTGACCTTCCTCCTGGAGAGGTGGGGCCTTTCCTTCCAAAGCTTCGAGTCCGGAGATTCCGTTCTCGCGGAGGAAAGCTGGTCGGCCGACAAGAATTCTTCCCGGCGCAGCCATGGCAGTTACTCCGCCACCAGTGGTTGATAAAAAGCTGGTAAGTTTTCCGAGAGGGAGATTCCTATCCTTCGCTCCTGCCAGGATTGCCGAGGCCAACGGGTGTTCGCTCTGTTGCTCAGCAGTCGCCGCCGCGGCGAGAAGATCGTCTTCGCTTATCCAGCCGGCGGTAATGATCCTAGTTACTCGTGGTTTGCCCTCAGTGAGCGTGCCGGTCTTATCCAGGACGAGGGTCGTCACCTTTTCCAATACCTCGATTGCTGCGGCGTTTTTTATGAGAACGCCCGCCTGAGCGCCGCGGCCAACTCCGACCATAATGGACATCGGGGTGGCCAGGCCGAGAGCACACGGGCAAGCGATGATCAGCACCGCAACTGCATTCACGATGGCGTGCGCCAGGCGTGGCTCGGGACCGATCCAAGCCCATACGACAAAAGTTGCCAACGCTGCCAGTAGAACAGCTGGCACAAAGTAACCCGAGACCTTGTCGGCGAGCCGCTGAATCGGCGCGCGACTGCGTTGCGCTTCGGAAACCATCTGCACGATCTGCGCCAGGACGGTCTCCCTTCCAACTCGCTCAGCCATCATGACAAAGCTGCCGGTATTATTGAGCGTGCCGCCGATCACTTTGTCACCTGGACCTTTCTCAACCGGCAGGGCTTCGCCCGTAAGCATCGACTCATCGATTGTTGTCCGGCCTTCGATAACGCTCCCATCCACCGGGACCTTTTCGCCGGGCCGCACGCGGAGATGATCGCCGCCTTTCACATCGCCCAGCGGAACGTCTCGTTCCTCGTCATTCAGTACGAGCCGGGCTGTAGAGGGCGCAAGATTTAGTAGGCTCCGGATCGCGCTTCCTGTCCGGCTACGTGCGCGAAGCTCAAGCATCTGACCAAGCAGGACGAGGACGGTTATCATCGCGGCCGCTTCAAAATAGATCCCGACCTTTCCTTGATGCGCAAGCGACGCCGGAAAGACGTCCGGAAATAGCATGACGATCGCGCTGTAGAGGTAGGCCACGCCGACACCTATCGCGATGAGCGTGAACATGTTTAAATTGCGGCTCTGAACCGAACGCCAGCCGCGTTTGAAAAACGGCCACCCAGCCCAGAGAACGATAGGCGTGCTGAGAACAAATTGAATCCAGCGCGACACGTCGTCCGAGAGCCAAGAGGGCGCGTGAGGAAGAACATGAGACATGGCCAGCAAGAACACCGGCAAGGTCAGCGTCGCTCCAATCCAGAAACGGCGGGTCATGTCGATCAGTTCAGAATTATCTTCCGTGGTCGGGGCTGAAATCGTCTTGAGCTCCAAGGCCATTCCACAAATCGGGCAATCCCCCGGCTTATCGCGCTCGATCTCCGGGTGCATAGGGCAGGTGTAGATCGCCCCGAGGTGAAGTTCCTGCTTCGGGGAATTTTTCTCCGGCGCGACTGTTTGGCGAGAGCCGGCGTTCTCCCCTTCGATGAATTTTTCAGGATGGGCGTTAAACTTTGAGTGACAAGAGGAAGAGCAGAAGTAGTACACCTGTCCCGCATAACTGCTCTTCCCCGCGGCGGACCCCACATCCACCTCCATGCCGCAGACTGGATCGTGAAATGTTTCCAAGGGAGTTGCTTAAGATTGTGCGACGTTTTGAGTGCGCTGATTATATTTAATCGGGAAGGAAGCATTCCTGCAGCACCAAAAGAGACGGGGAATCGAAGGAACGCAAACACACCATGGAAGACTTGAGCAGTTATCTGAACGATCACCTCGCGGGCTCCGTCGGCGCGCTGGAGTTACTGGATCGCCTGATTGACATCTACCAGACGAAACCACTCGAACGATTCTTCAGAGATCTGCGCAACGAAATCGATGCGGATCAGGAAATTCTCAAAGAGTTGATCGCAAAGCTGGGGGAGAAGGAAAGCGCCGTGCGAAAAGCCGGGGCCTGGATCGTCGAGAAACTTTCGCGCGCAAAGATTCAACTGAGCGAAACGCGGGAAGGGGAGATGGGACTCTTCCTCGCGCTGGAAGGGCTCGCCCTCGGCATCAACGGCAAGCAGTCACTCTGGCGCGCCCTGGCAACTGCATCCGAAACAGCGCCGCCCCTGCGCGGCCCGGATTACGCCACGCTGGAGAAGCGCGCGGTGGAACAGCACGACCGCGTGGAAGCGACGCGGTTGGAAATCGCACTGAAAGTGTTCAGATCAGAATAATCTCGGCTCGAGCAGCTCCGGCACGAGGTCAGATTGCAAACCACGCGCTGGCCTGGGGCTTATGATTCTCTACGTAGTATCCGCGATCCGAAGCGCGTAATGGCCGGGGTCGCGCCGGTATAAGGGTGGCTGGTAAGTAGGCACCCTGGTGATAGTCGTTGCGACGTCCGTGGCGGCATCTGGACTAACGGGAAAGCCAGGGCTTCGGGGTTGGAGCTAAACGACATGAATAGGGTAAATATTAATGGCAAGGTCGTCTTTTTCAGCGCGCTCTGGCTTGCTGTTATTTTCTTCGGGTCGTTCGCTCTCCTCAGATACCAAAACCGACCCGGTGAAACAAATACCGCGCTGAGCAGATGGCCGGTGCAAAGCACGCTTCCACTCAACGCGAATCTTCCGACGTTAGTTCTGTTTGCCCATCCGCATTGTCCCTGCACCCGAGCGACACTGGGCGAGCTCGCATTGCTCATGGCGCGCTGCTCGAAGAACGTCGCTACCACCGTCATTTTCACGAAGCCGGCGGATGTCGACGACAACTGGGTCGAGACCGACCTATGGCGCAGCGCCGAAGCCATCCCGGGAGTAACTGTGCTGCGCGACGATTCTGGAGTCGAAGCGCGCCGATTCGGTGCGCTTACTTCGGGCGATGTGATGCTGTATGCGCGCGACGGAAAACTTCTTTTCCATGGGGGAATAACGGATGCGCGCGGACATGCCGGAGATAATGAGGGACGCACCGCGATTGCTTTGCTGCTTGAGGGAAAGCCGGGCAACACGACGACGACCCACGTATTCGGCTGCCGGCTCTTCGCGGGACATTCAGTTCAGCCATCCCAGTCAACATGTCCACAGTAGCTATAACGCTAAAGACTTCTGATCTGAGGGGCCGCGCCGCGGTGCATCTGGCAGAAGCGAAAGAGCAAAACTACAAGCGCGCCGATCATCTCTTTGCGCGGCTGATGGTTGTGCAGTGGCTGGCGGGCATCGTCGCAACCCTTTTGCTTTCGCCCCGCACATGGGCTGGCGCGAGCAGCCAGATTCACCCACACATTATCGCGGCGATCTTCCTGGGCGGCGCGATTACCGCGCTGCCGGTTTACCTCGCTTGCGCATACTCCGGAAAGACGTGGACTCGCCACGTTATCGCGATCGCGCAGATGCTAATGTCCTCGCTTTTTGTGCACCTGAGCGGAGGGCGAATTGAAACGCATTTCCATGTCTTCGGTTCGCTTGCCTTCATTGCTTTCTACCGCGACTGGCGGGTCTTGCTGACGGCGACGGTCGTCGCGGGTCTCGACCACGCGCTGCGCGGAATGTTCTGGCCGCAAACCGTCTACGGCGTTCTCTCGACCAGCAATTGGCGCACCCTGGAACACGTCGGCTGGGTTGCCTTTGTGGACATCGTTCTTTGGATTTCCATGCAGCAAAGTGTCCGGGAAATGATGCACATCGCGGGCCGGCAGGCCGCGTTGGAAGATGCGAACGACGACCAGAAGCGCGCTGAAGAAAATCTGTGGCACGCCCAGTCGGATCTCGAGCAACGGGTCGTGGATCGCACGGCGGAACTGGCAAAAGCCAATGACGCCTTGCAGGCTGAAAATACCGATCGAAAGCGAGCAGAGTGGCAGTTGAACATCCAGTATGCGGTCAGTCGGGTCCTGACGGAGTCCTACACGTTGAAAGAGGCATCGGCTAGAATTCTCCAAACCGTTTGCGAGAATCTGCATTGGGACGTGGGCGCATTCTACACGCTAGATCGTCGGGTTGGGGTAATGCGATGCGACGATATGTGGAGTGCGCCAAACGCCCAGATAGATGCATTCATTACGCTCAGTCGGCAAACAACGTTTGTGCGCGGCATCGGGCTGCCTGGACGCGTGTGGGAGAGCGAGAAGCCCATCTGGATTCCCGATGTTGTTGTAGATGAAAACTTCCCGCGTGTGGCTGCTGCGAAACAGGTCGGATTGCACAGCGCTTTTTCCTTTCCGATTTTGATCGGGAATGAAGTCAGTGGCATTGTTGAATTTTTCAGCCGCGAAATCCACCAGCCCAACGAAGAACTGTTGCGCATGTTCGCTGTGTTGGGTTCGCAACTGGGTCAGTTCTTCGAGAGCAAGCGCGCTGAGGCCAGGCTGCAGAGCAGTGAGGCCCGCACAAAAGCTATTATCCAATCGGCACTCGATTGCATTGTCACTATCGATCATGAGGGAAAGGTTCTGGAATTTAATCCCGCGGCTGAAATAGTTTTTGGATATCCGCGCGACAAAGTCTTGGGGATGAAATTGGCTGAGATCATCATTCCTCCGTCCCTGCGCGAGCGACACCGTCAAGGTATGATGCGTTATCTGACGACGGGTGAGGCAAAAGTCATGGGCAAACGAATTGAAATCGTTGCGATGCGATCCGATGGCAGCGAGTTTCCCATCGAATTGGCCATCACGCGTTTGGGCGCTGAAGAACCGCCGATGTTCACGGGTTTCATCCGCGATATAACCGAGCGCAAGCAGATCGAGCGGGCGCTGCAGCGGCAACAAACTGAACTGCACGCGGCGAAGGAAGTAGCCGAAGCTGCCAGTCGCGCGAAGAGCGAGTTTCTCGCGAACATGAGTCACGAGATCCGGACGCCGATGAACGGAGTCATAGGTATGACGGGTTTGCTGCTCGAAACGTCGTTGACCCCGCAACAGCATGAATTTGCTGAGACGATCCAGCTCAGCGGTGAAGCGCTCCTTCGAGTTGTGAACGACATCCTGGATTTCTCGAAGATCGAAGCTGGGAAACTGGAATTGGAGACGGTCGATATTGACCTGGCGCACGTGGTGCGGGGAACGCTGGACCTTCTAAAGGAAACGGCGAAATCCAAAGGCCTAGAATTGAGCGCGGCTATTGACCCAGATGCGCCGACGGAGTTGCGCGGCGACGGTGGGCGGCTCCGGCAAGTGCTGCTTAATTTGATCGGCAACGCGATTAAATTCACGCCCCGCGGCGAAGTAAAGCTGCACATCTCGGTCGATCGACAGACCGAGGAGATAGCATCCCTTCGTTTTCGCATTACCGACACAGGTATCGGCATCAACCTCGAAACGCAGGCGAGACTTTTTCAAGCATTCACGCAGGCAGACGGCTCGACGACGCGACGCTACGGCGGCACGGGGCTCGGATTGGCGATCTGCAAACAACTGGTTGAGAGAATGCACGGAGACATCGGGGTGGAGAGTTCGGCCGGAGCAGGCTCCACCTTCTGGTTCACGTTGGAATTCCAAAAACAATCGAAAAGTTTCGCTCGAATCGCTCCGGAAGAAACAAAGGAAATAAGCCTAGGCGAGCCCAAAACCGAGCCTGGTCACGACGGCGGATTTGTCCGATCCCAGCGCGTTTTGATTGCCGAGGACAACGCTGTGAACCAGCGCGTCGCAGTAGCTCAACTGAAGAAACTTGGGTACGCAGCCGATAGTGTCACTAACGGTCTCGAAGTTCTGGAAGCGCTCAGTCGAATTCCTTATGACATTATTTTGATGGATTGCCAGATGCCAGAGCTCGACGGCTATGAGACGACAAGGCAAATACGTAATAGGGGAGGCCATCAACCCTATATCATCGCCATGACCGCAAATGCGATGCAGGGCGACCGGGAATTATGTCTTGCCACGGGAATGGACAGTTACGTTAGTAAACCGATGCGAATTGCCGATCTGAAGTCGGCGCTCGGCGAAGCGCCGAATTCCTGCGTTGGATCGGTCGACGCGACCTCGCTTGCGAACCTCCGCGAACTGGAAGAGGGCGCCCCGGGAATCGTTTCGGAGCTGATAGACTCATTCAGGGAATCAACGCCCAAGCTGCTCTCGCAAGCGTGGAACGCGTTCGACAAGCCGCGCGAGTTGTCGGCCATCGCTCACACGATCAAAGGAAGCTGCAGTAACTTCGGTGCGCGGCCGATGGAAGCTCTCTGTCTCGAACTCGAGCAACTCGCTCCCGCCGGCGAGAGTGACGCGGCGCGCGATCTCGTCGCGGCCATTGAGCGTGAATTTGTTAATGTTTCCTCTGCTCTCGAAGATCACCGTGCCAGGACCTAACGATATCTCTACGAGTCTAGACCCGGCGCTCCAAAACCGTCTCGACGCTGTCCTGTTGCCGAAACGGACCAGAATCCTCGTAGTCGAGGATGATCCCGTCTCCTCCATAATCCTGCGAACAGTTCTCGAGAAGTTCGGATACGAAACCGTGCTCACTCGAGATGGCAACGAGGCATGGGAGGAATTCAACAAGGAGCCGGTGCGTTTGATTGTGAGTGACTGGATGATGCCAGGTATGGATGGCCTGGCCTTGTGCGAGAAAGTGCGGGCACGGTCGCAGACCCTTTATACTTACTTCATTCTTCTTACCGCGAACCACACGAACCCTGAAAATTATGCTCTGGCGGCAGCGGCTGGAGTCGATGACTTTCTGGCCAAGCCGATTGACCGCGAAGTGATTCGAATACGCCTCGGTGTCGCAGAAAGGATTCTGAAGTACACCGCTGAGATTCGGCGACTGAAGGAGCTGATTCCTATCTGCGTTTATTGCCGGAAGGTGCGTGATGAGCACGACTACTGGGAGCGCGTGGAGACCTATATTCAAAAAGAAACGGGAAGCCAGTTCAGTCACGGCGCCTGTCCGGAGTGTTACGAGAAAGAACTCGAGCGGTTTCGTGAACAGAGCAGCTAGCTGGCTGGGCGCAGTCAGCACATTGTAGTCACGGCGCTCTTTCTGTAAAACCACCTCTCGACAGGGTGGGAGCTGCGGATACGGGAGCGCGAAGAAAGCCTAACGAGTCGCCAGCATTTGTTCAAGTTTGCGTTTTAGCTCTGGGGGAGGACAAGGCTTCTGTAAAAAGTGTTCAAACCGGAGGTCGATGTCATGATGCGACATAGCCGTGGCCGGATGCCCGGAAGAGAATAGAACCGCGACCCCTGGGAGTGCGACCGTTAATTCCCCGGCCAGCTTCTGCCCGCACAAGCCAGACATCACTACGTCAAGGATCGCGAGGCGAATCTCTGGATGTTCGTGCGCAATCTGGACCGCGTTTTCACCGTCGCTGGCGAGGAGGACTCGATAGCCGAAGGTGATAAGATAGAAATCCAGCATGGTGCGAATCAACGCATCGTCGTCCACGACCAGAATTGTCGCCGGTTCTGTGGCTGGCGGAGCAGACTCATCGCTGCGTTGTTCTTCTGGCTCTTTCACGGGAAGTAGGCTTAGCCACCAATTAGGCGCATCTAGAGCGGCATGTGGAGCTTCAATTCGCGGATCTCAGACGAGGCCAGTTCCAATTCTCTGACGCGATTTGCGAGCGAGGTCTGCAAGTCGAGCACCCGCACGCCCACTTTAAGGCGGGCGAGCAATTCGTTTTTGTCGAACGGCTTCACGAGGTAGTCATCCGCACCGCATTCCAAGCCTTCGACCAGGTTTTCCGTCCCGCCGCGCGCGGAGAGCAAAATGATGTAGATCATTTTCTCGCTGGCCCGCGCGCGCTGGCACACCTGCAACCCGTCCATGCCGGGCATCATCCAATCGAGGATCGCTATCGCGGCGCCTTGCTGCGCGCGAATGGCTGCCAAGGCCTCGTGCCCGTCCCGGGTTACGATGGTATGAAAGCCCCATTTTTTGACCACCGTTGAGATCAATTCCCGCGAGACCGGATCATCCTCGGCGATAATAATCGGTACTTCTGTTGCGGAGGGAGCAGCGGCCGGCGCTACTTCAACCGGCGTGGCGAGAGGAGACTCATCCCAAGCCGGCTCGAATTTTATCCAGATCGGCTCGGGTGGCAACGACGCCCTGTCCGCGGCGTCAGGAGTGAGCTGCCATGGCTGCGTAGATTCGATCAGTTTCATTTTCCAATTCCGTAAAGCGCTCCCCCGCTTCCTCGAAGTTCTGCAATTGACCGGTGACTTGTAGGGTCCTGGTGATGTCGCTCGCGCGATGCGCGCCGAAAATCCCGAGAGAGCTGAGAAGAGTGTGCGCCGATTTCTCGAGAGCGAGGCCGTCGCGCTGAGTGATCGCGTGGCGCATCTGGTCCAGATACGTCGGAGTATTCTGCTTGAACAGTGTCGTAACTCGGTCGAGCAGCGCGGTATCGCCATCGAGATTGTCGAGCAGGATCGCGCGACTGAAAGTAGGTGAGGCGATGCTTACCGGCGTAATCGCGGAGCCGCCTTCTTTGACGACCGATTCGATGGTCGTGAGCAAAAGTTCCTTGGTTAGTGGCTTCGAGAGATACGCGTCCATGCCGGCGAGGAGACAACGTTCCGAATCGCCGCTCATGGCGTATGCTGTCATCGCGATGATCGGCGTATGATGGCCGGAACCTTCCTCGGCCGCGCGAATTTCTCGTGTCGCGCCGATGCCATCGAGCTCGGGCATTTGCACATCCATCAGGATGAGATCGGGTCGTTCGAGCTGATAGAACCGGACCGCCTCCCGGCCGTTCCCCGCCAGCGTGAGTGTGTGCCCCCGTTTTTGGAGCATGCCCATCGCGACGGCCTGATTAACGGGATTGTCCTCCGCGATAATAATGCGCAACGCTCGCGAGACAGGCCTCCTGGCAAGGAGCGTCTCTGGTGTCGCCTGGATGGTCGCGCACGGCGCCGTTTTTCGCTCGATCACGTTTTGAATCGCGTCCAGCAGTGCGGATTGCTGCACCGGTTTCGTTAGGAGTGTCGATATTCCTACGGTTTGCGCGAGAGCATCGTCTCCCGGCCGTACGCCCGAGGAAAGCATGATGATCGGCGCGCTTGCGGTCCCCGGTGCGCTTCGCAACTGTTTCGCCAGCGAGAAGCCATCCGTTTCCGGCATCATCGCATCTACCAACACGAGATCGAACGCCCAATCGGCAGCGGCGGCTCGCTCGACCTCTGCCATCGCTTCGCTGGCAGAGGTGGTGAGCAACGGAATCATGTCCCAGTTCAAGAGCATTTCGTGTAAAATGCGCCGATTCGTTGTGTTATCGTCCACGACGAGGACGCGCAGACCACGCACAGTTTCCCTGACTTCGATCGACGGTGCGGGAGTCTTCGAGACGGGAAAACGCGACGTGAAGTGGAAGGTGCTTCCTTCGCGCGGAGTGCTCTCCACCCAGATTTTTCCGCGCATCTGCTCGACGATCTTCGTGCAAATTCCCAAACCGAGACCGGTTCCCCCATAGTGTCGGGTCGTCGAGCCATCCGCCTGAACGAACGCGTCGAAGATGAGTTCTTGTTTGTCTTTCGGTATCCCCGTTCCGGTATCGCAGACAGAAAAGTGCAGACAGATTTCCGTGGCATCACGGCTTTCGCAATTGATCTCCACTACGATCTCCCCGCGCGAGGTAAACTTGATCGCGTTGTCCACGAGATTAGTAATGATTTGCCGAAGCCGGGCCGGATCGCCCACGAGTGTGTCGGAGATTTGAGGATCGATCCGCACGGCGAGTTCGAGGCCTTTGGCGTGTGCGCGGACCCCGAGGGTCTCGAGCGTTTTGCCCACGCACTCGCGCAAGCTAAAGTCGATCGATTCCAACTTCAGATGGCCTGCCTCGATTTTTGAAAAATCGAGGATGTCATTAATCAGGCCCAGG
Source organism: Spartobacteria bacterium (assembly GCA_003169695.1). Classification (GTDB taxonomy): domain Bacteria; phylum Verrucomicrobiota; class Verrucomicrobiia; order Chthoniobacterales; family UBA10450; genus AV80. The sequence goes on along the minus strand of PNAS01000020.1, from coordinate 48,406 downwards.
AGAGAATGCGCGGAGCTTTGCACCATACCGAGATACTCGCGCTGCACCCGGTTGAGTTCCGTTTCGAGCGTGAGTTCCGTCATGCCAATGATACCGTTCATGGGGGTGCGAATTTCGTGGCTCATGTTTGCGAGAAATTCGCTCTTGGCGCGGCTGGTGGATTCGGCGGTCTCCTTCGCCTGAAGAAGCTCAGCCTCTATCCGGCGCTGCTCAGTGATGTCCTGTGAGGTGCCCACCAGGCGCAGAACATTCCCCGCTGCGTCGAGCGTCACATTGGTGAGGCTGTGGATGGCGCGAACGCTGCCATCCGGCCAGACAATGCGGTTATCAATACTGGAGTATTTTTTGTGCGCGAGCACTGCCCTGAACCAATCCTGGGTGAATTGCCGGTCATCCGGGTGAACGCACCCCAGATATTGCTCGTAGCCGGGATTGCAATCGTCGGCGGGATACCCAAACAGCCGGCAATGCTCATCGGACCAAGTCATCTCGTTCGTCGCCACATCCCACTCCCAACTACCCACGTGCGCCACTCGCTGCGCTTCCGCCAACCGTGCTTCGCTGCGTTTAAGTTTTTCCTCGGCCCACTTGCGCTCGATGGCGAGGGCGATTTGATCTCCCACGGAGGAGAGGAACTCCAGGTCGCGCTGGCTATAAGCGTCTTTCACGTCGTAGTGCTGCACGGCTAACACGCCGATGGTCCGCGTCGGAGTCCGCAAAGGCACCCCCAGCCAGGAAGCAGAATCGGACCCGCTCGTCTGGACCTGGCCCTGCTCGAACAGGCGAATTTTCAGCTCTTCGGTCAGCATGAGGGGCTGGCCCGTCCGCAGCACGTAGCTGGTTCTGCTGTGGCCTTTGCCGAAGGGCTCCGGCGGGGGGATCGGATCAAACTTGTCGAGCCAAAACTCGAAATTTACCAGGTCGGTCGTGGGGTCGTGAAGGGCGACGAAGCAGTTCTCCGCGTAAAGGAGCTCGCCGATTGAACGGCAGGCCAGCTCGAGCAACTCGTCGAGGTTGGTCGTCGTGATGACGCCCCGGACTATTTCAGAGATGACGTGGTGTTCCGCTTCCGCCCGCTTACGCTCGGTGATGTCCTGCGACGTGCCGACCACTTGGACGACGTCGCCCGTCTCGTCCAGGACAACGTCAGCGTAAGTCTGCAAAATACGCTCGTCACCATCAGGCCTGACAATTCGAATGTCGAGCCGGGAAGATTTTTTGTTCGCAATTACTGCGTCGACCCACTCGACCGCGTCCTCTCGAAAGTCGGGATGAACGCACGACAGATAAAGATCGTAGGTCACCGCGCGTTCCCCCGGCGCAAATCCGAAGAGGCGACATTCCTCGTCCGACCAGAACAATGCGTTCGTGATCACATCCCATTCCCAACTGCCCACACGCGCCACTCGCTGCGCTTCCGCCAACCGTGCTTCGCTGCGTTTGAGTTTTTCCTCTGCCTGCTTGCGCTCGATGGCCAGGGCGATCTGATCTCCCACGGCGGAGAGGAACTCCAAGTCGCGCTGGGTGTAAGCACCCTCTTTCTCGTAGTGTTGCACGGCCAATACGCCGATGGTGCGCGCGGGAGTCCGCAAGGGCACGCCCAGCCACGAAGCGGAATCTGACCCGCTCTTGGTGAACTTGCCTTGTTCGTACATTCGCGCTTTAAGCTCTTCGGTCAGCAGGAGGGGCTGGTCCGTGCGCAGCACGTAGCTGGTGAATCCTTCGCCGACGAGTTCCGGTGGGGGGACGGGATCAACCTGGTCGACCCAAAACTCGAAATGCAGCAGGTCGGTTGTTGGGTCGTGGAGAGCCACGAAACAATTCTCCGTGTAAAGGAGCTTGCCGATTGAACTGCGTGTGAGCTCGAGCAACTCGTCGAGGTTGGTCGTCGTGATGACGCCCTGGACTATATCGGAGATGACCTGGCGTTCCGCCTCTGCCCGCTTGTGGCGCGCTCTCATCTGGTTGAACTCGCGCGCCACCAGACCTAGTTCGTCGGAGGATTCCGGCAGCGGCTCGTCGATTTTTCCTTCGGCGAAATTCCTCACGCCCCCGTGCAGTGCGCGCAGCGGTCGGATGATGGTGCGGGCGAGCAGGAAAGCGAGACCGGCCGTGGCGAGCAAGGCCAGACCGCTGATCAAAATCAAGGATTCTCCGAAGGCACGGGCAGGAGCGAGCGCCTCGGCCTGATCGATTTGGACCACCAGACCGAGCTCTTGCCGGGCCATCCAGCGATAAACGCTGATCACTGGCACTCCGCGATAATTCGGCGCCAGAATCACACCGCTCTCTCCTGCGCTGCAGCGGCGGACGGCCTCGCTCCCGACCGGGCGCCGCAGCACCATGGCCTCGCGCGTGAGTCGCGGTTGCGTGACCATGAATCGCGCCGTGTTGACGAGAAATGAATCCTCTGTTTTGTGCAGCCCCGGCCCGCGTTGCGCGATGGCGTTCAATGCCGCGAGATCCAGCTGTGCCGCCAGAACCGCCTGCACCCGTCCATCCTTCGAGCGCAGCGGAACGGCGGCGGTCATCGCTGGGCCTTTGAGATCGGGGGAGTTGTACGGCGCCTGCACGTACAGACCTTTCTTGCCTTCGTCGAAGTACTCAAAGCCGATCTTGGACTTTCCTTCTTCGGCCGGACTTGTCGAGGCTACCACCTTTCCGCCTTCCGGCTCCATGACAAATAACTCGAGGTAACTGGTGCGGGAGCCGCTTAGGTGCGGATCCAGGTCTCTTAAAAGGGCCGCGCGGCCCGCCCGCGCCTCTTCGGATCCGGGAGCGGCGGCGATGAGAAGAGAGGCCCTTTCCGTCAGGTCCTGATCGTTGGCCAGCTGTCCGAAATCGCTCAAACGCTGCTCCATCCAGGTAACTACAGCCGCCTCTTTTTCGATTGCCACCGCGCGCATTTCCGAAATGGCGGCGGCCTTGAGAATTTCGCTCCCGAGGCGATACGAAAGCACTCCCACTGTAGCCAGGAGCATCGCGACGAAGACCACAAAAATCAGGACGATCCGTGACGTGAGGCGCAGCTTCATGGTGCACTCCCGGGCCACGCCTGAAATCCGGCGGCGATCCAGATCATCCGCGAGCACAGCGCCGCCAACCCAATTTCTCTTGAGCGAGTTCCTGATGGCTGGTTTCGTCGACGAAATTCCTGTCGATTAACAGATGGCGGATAAGCATTTTCCATGGCGATGAGCAAGGCAACGTCGCGTACCCTAGTAGCGGGTCTAATACCCGCGGCGACTGCGGGGATTACCTGCTTGGAAGCGCGAATACTACGTAGGCGGGAGCCGGTCATGCTTCCACGATGCCATTGCGGATCGCGTAGCGGACTAAGCCTGCCAAGGAGTCCAATCGGAGCTTTCGCATTACCGTAGCTCGATGAGTTTCAATAGTCCGGATGCTAATCCCGAGAGCAAGTGCATTTTCCTTATTGGTTTTTCCTTCGGCCAGGAGCCGGACGATTTCCCTTTCGCGCGTGGATAATTTTTCATTTGCGGTGGAATCCTGCTTCTTGCCCGCCCCCGTTAGAAATCGCGCGAAAAGCACCTCGGATACTTCGTCGGTGAAATATGGTTTGTGCTGTTGGAGTGACCGCAAGGCGGAGATCAAGTGGCGGCCAGCATCCGCCTTGCGAATGTAACTTTTCGCCCCGGCGGCAAAGACTTCAGCAATGATCGATTCGGATTCATGCGCACTGAAAACGAGCATTTCGGTTAGCGGGAGAGCCCGTTTGATCTGCCGGACCACCTGCAGGCCATCGAGCTCCGGCATCGTCATGTCTACGATCACGACGTCAGGTTTCAATTTTGTGGCAAGTGCGACAGCTTCGCGGCCGTTCGCGGCGACGCCGCAGACTTCCCAGTCAGGTTCGTGCTCGACCAACGCGCGGACTCCCTCTCGCACTACTTCGTGGTCGTCAGCGATTAGGATTCGTAATTTCTTCATAGGTTTGGCCTGTGGGTTTGTCGTCTCTGAGAGAAAAATCATGGGATGGTTGCTAACCGTGCACTTCCGGTTTTGGTTTCGAGAAAATCGAGATCGCTTGAGCGGCTGACTGAGACCTCCAGGATCCGATCGATCAATTGAAGCAGACGGCGTCCACTTTGCAGGATGCTCTGCACATTTGTTTCCTGTTCCCGCGTGATGGAAGCGCGCTCCAGCAGCTGCGCGAACCCGAGGATGTGATTCATCGGCGTGCGCAACTGGTGGCTGGCGCGCGAAAGGAATTCGCCTTTTGCATCCAGCGCTTTCTCAAGTTGGATGGTGCGTTCTCGCACACGCCGTTCCAGATCGATGTTGGCGATTCGCAAATCTTCGTGCAGGGCGAGAATGCGCTCGCCGACGCGCACCCGCGCGGCGAGCTGATCTTTTTCAAACGGTTTTGTGATGAAGTCGTCCGCGCCAGCCTTCATCGCCTCAAGGTAGTTTGTCTTGCCGGAAAGCGATGTGAGCAGGATGAGGTAGGTATAGTTCGCCCGCTTCTCAGCACGAATCCTTCGGCAAAACTCGAGGCCATCGAGGTCGGGCATCATGCAATCCGAGATGATCAAGTGACATTCTCCCTGCTCCCACGCCGAGAGTGCGGCGCGGCCATTTTCGGTTTCGAGAACGTTGTAACCAAGGCTCGTCAACGCGGCGGCGAGGACTAGGCGGGAGACAGCGTCATCGTCGGCTATGAGAACATTCATTGGGTAAGTTTGGGTGTGGCGGGTATGATCGGTTCCTGGATGGGAGTGCGCGTCTTCATGCGGAGAGCGGGGCGGAGGTGTTCAACACACGGTCCAGCATGAGAAGCAATGTTTCCCTGGTGTAAGGCTTCGTTAAGCAGCCATGCACGTGCAGGAGAGCTACCTCCGATGTGCGGGGGTCCTCGGCCCGCCCAGTGGAGAGAATCACTCTAATGTCCGGTTCCATTTTGCGAACCGTTCGGACAAGCGTCAGTCCGTCCATGAAAGGCATCACCATATCGGTCAGCATGACTTGGATCTCGCTGGAGTGCCGGGCCAGAAGGGCGAGAGCCGTCGGACCATCTTCCGCGACCAGGACTTTGTAACCATGTTTGATCAGGACCGCCTGGGCGACCTCCCGGATCCCACTCTCGTCATCGACTACGAGGATCGTTTGCCCTTCGCCGATGGGGATATCGACTGGCGAGGGCGTTTCAGGAGAGGAGTCGTCGCCCTTTGCGGCAGGGAGGAAGACCTTGAAACTCGTGTGGCCCGCTTCGCTATACACGTGCACGAATCCTCCATGGCTCTTCACAATCCCCAGGACTGTCGAAAGGCCCAGACCGGTCCCGAGACCGACATCCTTCGTGGTGAAAAATGGATCAAAAATCTTATCAATGATGTGACGCGGAATGCCGGTGCCACTATCGCTTACTTGCATCATCACATGCGGACCCGGCTTGGCGCCTGGCGTCATGCTGGCATAGTGATCGTCGACATCAAAATTCTCAACGGAGAAGGTTAAATCACCTCCGTGAGGCATCGCGTCGCGGGCGTTGATGGCAAGGTTGAGCAAGACCTGATGTAACTGCGTAGCGTCGGCCTCGAGGGGACGAAGGTTTTCGGGATAGCGCGTGCGCACGCTAATTGATTTCGGGAACGTTTGCTCCGCGATCTTCGCGACCTCTCCGATCAGATAGATTGGTTGCAAGAGGACGCGATCGCCGTCCGCACCACGAGCGAAGGTAAGCACCTGCTTGACGATACTGGCACCGCGCTCGGCGCTTGATTCGACAATCGTGAGAAATTTCTCCCGTTCCTCCTTGGGAAGGTCGCCACGCAGAAGGGGCGCCGCCATCAGAATTGGGACCAGGATATTGTTCAAATCATGCGCCACTCCACTGGCGAGCGTACCAATGCTTTCGAGCCGCTGGGCGCGAAGGAATTGTTCCTCGACTCTCTTCTGCTCGGTGACGTCGGTGTTAATGATCAAAATGGATTTCGGCCTTCCCATCTCATCCCGCACGAGGGTCCACCGACTTCGGACCATGACCATGCCGCCATCTTTTCGAAGGTGCTTACAATCACCGAACCACTTGCCCTTCTCTATTACAGCCATTCTTGCCGCAAGGGCCGTGGCGGGGGGGTCGTCATGAAGAAAGGTGGAAACTTGCTTGCCCTGAACTTCCGCTGCATTCCAACCGTACAATTTTTCCGCCCCATGGTTCCAATACTCGACGCGATCTTCCATGTCGCGGACCATGATTGCGTCATGAGCGAGATCCAGCAGTCTGGCCTGCTCCCGGATCTGTGCTTCTCCCGCTCGCGCCGCCACTTCGGACCGTTTGCGCTCGGTCACATCCTCACCAAGACTGGCTGTGCCGACAATATTTCCAGCTATATCCCGAAGCATGGTGTTGTTCCAAGCGATCTCTCGAAGCTCGCCTTTCTTGGTCTTTATTGGATTTTCGTAGTGAGTCGGAACCTCTCCAGCCGCGAGAGTTTCGAAGAAGACTTTTTTTACCGCCACGTTTGGGTCGGGAATGAAGTTCGAGAACCAATCCGCGCCGATCACTTCCTCCCGCTTCCATCCCGTCAATCGGAGTAGGTAGTCGTTGCAGAACGTGACTGTGCCGTCCTTGTCGAGAGTCATCGCAATGAGTTCGACGTTTTCCAACATCTCACGGAAACGACGCTCTGATTCTCTCAGGACTTCCTCCGCCCGCTTGCGCTCGGTGATATCGGTCCACACCCCCACTGCTTCTGTGGCTAGACCAGTTGCATCGCGCAACACGCGATTATTGTCCTGCACCCAATGGTAACTGCCGTCCTTATGCAGGATTCGGTATTCCATCGAGTAGCCGTCGCCTTTCAACGATTCGTAAAGGACTTCCAGAACGCGCTCACGATCGTCGGGATGCAAACTCTCCAGCCACCACTCGAAGTGTTCGGATTCCGCGGCGGTTGCCCCAAGCAAACGCTCCATATTCTCACTCACGAAAACCGGAGTGACCTTTTGCCCCTCTATCTTGAGCGAATAGATGACCGCTGGCGTGTGAGCGAATAAATGCTGCAGGTGCTTATGCGCCGCGTGCAGTTCTTCCTCAACGCGTCGGCGCTCAGTCACGTCGATGGCGATGGCGAGTTGCGCCGCGCGTCCTTCAAACTGGATCGCTGAGGCATAAATATCTACCAAGATGAGTTCGCCGTTTTTTCTCAGGTGGCGCCAGACGCCGGCGGCATGCAGTTCATCAGCTGTGTCAGTCCCGGATTCGATCAGGGCCGGGACATCTTCTGAGGGGCGAATATCTCGAATCGTCATCGCGAGGAATTCCTCTCGCGAATGACCATAATGCTGGACCGCCGCATCATTGACTGCGAGAAATGCGAGTGTCTCTGCATCATAAACCCAAGTGGGACTAGGGTAGGTCTCGAACAGGACTTGGTATTGTTTCTCCTGGCGCTGCAAAGCCTCTTCCGCGCTTTTTCGTTCAGTGAGTCGTTCTGCGCGAAGCGAGCGCGCCGCGACTGCATGCGCCAGAGCTTGAGGCAAACGAGCCAGTCGATCTTTCAAGAGGTAGTCAGCCGCGCCAAGCTTCATGAGATCGACGGCCGTTTCTTCACCAATCGTTCCAGAGACAACAATAAAAGGAATATCGAGCTGTTGGGCCTGTAGCAGCGCAAGCGCTTCCTTCGCGTTGAATTGAGGCAAGTGGAAATCGCTGATGATTACGTCAAAGCCCGAATCCAGGTTCTTCAGGTAGGCCGCTCTCGTCCCCACCACTTTCACGTCCGCTTGCACACCGGAGCGGCGCAGTTCAGAGATCAGCAAGTCCGCGTCAGACGTCCGATCCTCGAGGAGGAGGAGGCGAAGAGGTACAATAACTCCGTTGTTAAGGTGCATTGATTTTTGGAGGGACGTTTGAGAGAAGCCAGTACATCCCGATCTCCTTCAAGCAGTTGCTAAATTGATCGAAATCGACTGGCTTCACGATGTAGCTGTTCACGCCGAGGTGGTAGCTTTCCATCAAGTCCTTTTCTTCACGCGATGAAGTCAGCACGACGATGGGAATGGTGCGCGTGCGAGGGTCTCCCTTGATTCGGCGCAGCACTTCGAGGCCGCCGATCTTTGGCAACTTGAGGTCGAGCAGAATGACCTTCGGAATTTGAATTCCGCGGCCAGCATGAGCGCCTGTTCCGAAGAGAAAATCCAACGCCTCCTCCCCATCGCGAGCTACTGCGATCCGGTACGCGAGCTGGTGCTTCTTAAAGACTCGGAGCGCCAATTCCAGATCTGTCGGGTTATCCTCCACCAGCAGGATCTCGGTTTCAGCGTAATCAGGCACCGTGGCCTCCTGTCAGGGTAAAATAGAACGTCGCGCCCCGGTTTACTTCCGCTTCCGTCCACACCCGGCCGCCATGCCGCTGGACAATGCGCTGAACGAGCGCAAGCCCCACTCCGGTGCCTTCAAAGTCATCGGCAAGATGCAGGCGTTGGAAGACGCCGAATAATTTGTCGGCGTATTTCATGTCGAACCCGGCGCCGTTGTCCTGAACAAAATAGACGTCTATGCCGCCGTCTCGCCGGCTGCCGATGGTGATTATGGCCGGATCACGCTCCCCGGTGTACTTCAAAGCGTTCGAAAGCAGGTTCAACCAAACTTGCCTGAGCAAGGAAGGATCGGCTTCACAGTCAGGAAGTTCGCCGACGCTGATGTTAACGCGACGATTTTTCTGCATGGCCTGTAAGTCCGTGAGACAGGTGTTGACGACGTCAGTTGTGTTCACCGACTGGACCCTGAGCGCCTGGCGCCCAGTGCGCGAAAAGGTCAATAGATCGTCGATCAATTGACCCATTTGCTGAGCGCTCTTTTCTACCAGGTGCAGATGGCGCAAGCCGTCCGCATCCAGCGCCGCCGAGTGGTCTTCGATCACAATCCTGGAGAAGCCGCTAATCGCTCGCAACGGCGCGCGCAAATCGTGCGAAACAGAATACGAAAACGCTTCGAGCTCCTTATTTGCGGCGCTTTCTGCCTCAAGCGCCTCAGTCCGTTCCGCGACGAGTTTCACAAGCTCAGCATTGAGTTGGTGGACGCGTTCTTCATTTTCTCGCGTGGCGAATTCCGCGAGCCTCCGGTCCATATCAGTCCGAAATAAAAGGCGTGCCGCCCACCAGATGGCGGCGAGGAATAAGACAGTGAAGGCGGTTGCAAAAAGGCCTGCGCCGAGCTGCCCATTGTACAGACCCGCGCGCTCTCCCTGAAGACGGAGGACTCCTAGGACAATGGGTGACGCTATCGCGAGCGGTAGAAGTCGCCGGGCGAGAAATCCACCTGGTGTATCGCTGTTGATGACACTCATGGCTCCGCTCTCCACGCGCGCGAGAAGCACCGCCGTTCCTAGAATCAGAAAACTAATTGAAGTGGCCATCGATACCGGCACAAAACCGGGAGTTGTGTAAAGGACGAGGAGACCGAAGGCATATCCCTGCAAGGAGAGCAGCGCGATGGCGACGACTGATGCGCTAAATATCTCCGCGATGCGGTGAACGAGAGCGGAGGACGAATTGAGGAACAGGAGCGCGGAACTTCCGAGCAGGAAGCAGAACGCAGTTTTTGGTGCAATACGATAAGAAGGATCGGTTAGCTCATTCACTTGCGCGGTGAACAGCCATCGGTCGATGCCGGGATCCCAGCCCGAGGCGAGTGAAAAAACTTTGAACCCGCCGATCGCGAGGACCAGTCCAGCGGCCATCTGCCCGAGGAGTGTGCGAGTCTTTCCAGGATTTCGACGTTGCAGGAGAAGCAGGGAGACACTAGCCAGGATGAAACAGCAAGCGGTTACGGGATTCAGCGCTACAATTGCGGGGTGGATTCTGAGGGGCTGGGTATGAAATACCCAACCGGTTAAGGCCACCACGGAGAACGCGCCCGTAAGACATGCGGCGATGATCGACAGACTCCGCGCAGTTTGAATCGTTCGCGGGTTTATGCAGGCGGACGCGCGCGGGAGGATCTTTTTCTCAGCACATAGATCGGGTGCATCCCGTTTAGTGGCGAGAACGCGACGCGGCGGCTTAAACCCGTTCTTGGAAAGAAATCTTGCGACTAATTCCATAGACCTCTGGCTCTCACGTTTCGCCAAAAAAGTATTCGCTTAAAATCAGAAGCGAGGGCAATCACCGCCATTGCCAGGGCCGATGCCGAAAAAAGAAACGCCTTCTTTGCTTCTTGGGACAAAAGACTGAGCGCAGCGCCGCAAAGCAACATTCCAGCCGCGGTATTCGGATCCATCGAAACCAGACCGGGAAGGATGCGCTTGAACCCTTGAATCTGGAGTTGCGACCCAGTCAGCACCAAGCCGCCAAGCAAGATTACGGCAATGCTTACAATCTGCGTAAAAAGTCGATTGCGCCAGGCCAGATGAGGTTCTTTTAGGAGAAACATGGAGAAGCTTGACGGTTGTGCAGCATCACTCGTTCCACCCGCGACGAAGGGGACTAAACTCGAAGCGCGCGAAGCCGTTACAATTTGAGCGACTGGGCAAGCAAATTCAGTCGAAGCTTTTCGCAGCACGGCGGCGGCACAGGCCTCAGCTGTGACAGGCTGCGAGCAGCACGAGGAAGAATTGAGGAGCGTTCAGCTGCACTTTCGCTGAGATTCAATCTTGGGTACTGGTACGTGCAACTATGTAATTTTATGCTTGTTGTACAATCTTAATCCCAGCACGCTAAAGGCGTGAGAGCAGTCGTTGAGACGCTGGAAGGAAGAGATGCTCTGACGCACTTCGCCACCACTCGGTGGAGTTTGATCCGGAACGGAGGCACTGCAGGTGCACGGAGCGACGGCAATGAGGGCCTGGCCGAACTCTGTCAAATTTATTGGCGACCCATTTTCACATTCATTTATCGGCGTGGCTATTCCGCACAGGATGCGCAGGATCTGACGCAGGATTTTTTTCTCGTGATTCTGGAAGGCACGCTCTTGCAGTCCGCCGACCCGGCGCGGGGACGTTTTCGTTCCTTGTTGATCAAATCGTTGAAGAATTTCCTGATCGATGCCCAACTAAAGCGCCGCACACGGAAGCGCGGGGGCGATCTGCAATTTGTTTCGTTGGAAAAATGGATGGCCGATGCACCCTGCCAGTTATCGATTTCCGCACAGGTGTTCGCAACATCTCCAGCCGAAGCTTTGTTTGACTTGAGTTGGGCGGCGGCCATCGCGGAAGAGGCACTGCGACGGCTGCGGACGGAATGCGAAAGCAAAGGCCGCCGACGCGTTTACGAAGCCCTGAACGGCTATCTTACGACGGAGCGCGGTGACATCTCCTATCAGGATCTTTCGGTTGCCCTGGGAGTGCCGGAGCCGTCGGTGAAAAGTCTGCTCCACCAATTTCGCAAGCGCTATCGCGGGCTTTTGCGGGAAGAAGTGGCGAAAACCGTCAAAAGCGAGGCAGACGTGGATGATGAAATCCGCTATCTGTGTGCACTTCTTTCAACCAGAGGTGGCTAGCAGGCCACGGAATTCGCTTCCCCGATGGATGCTCCGTTTTCGATTCTCGACGAGCCCGAGTTATGCGGAGAATGTAACTCAAGCTCCCGTCTCGCCAACGGCCTTTGTCTAAATTGCCTTCTCCTTGGCGCTCTCGATGACGATGCCGTCCCTTCGGAAACGGAAGCGCTCAAGGAAGCGCTCACGGCCGTAAAATCCCGGGACGGAAACTGGCGCATCGGCGAACATGAAATTCTGGAAGAGATCGCCCGTGGCGGAATGGGGGTAATTTACCGCGCCCGGGAACTACATTCCGGACGCACTGTCGCCCTGAAGTGCATTCTGGCTTACCAAGGCGATTCAGACCAGGCGCTGGCACGTTTCCGGCGAGAAGCCGAGACAGCCGCACGCCTCGATCATCCCAACATCGTTCCGATCTACCATGTCGGTGAGACGGCGGACGGCTCTCCGTTTTTCACCATGAAGTATGCAACAAACGGAAGTCTGTTGCAGGCGCGCGGTCCGCTCCGCCAGGAACCTCGTCAAAGCGTCCTGCTCATGGCGAAGGTCGCGCAAGCTGTTCAATACGCTCACGACCAAGGCGTTCTCCATCGCGATCTCAAACCGGGAAATATCCTGCTCGATGGCCGGGGCGAACCGCTCGTCAGCGATTTCGGTCTGGCCCGGTGTGAGGAGATTGGGAGCCATTTCACGCGATCGCTCACCAGTTTCGGAACGCCTGGCTACATCGCGCCGGAACAGGCCGACGGGCCGGCCGCCCAGCTCACGACCGGGGCTGATATCTACAGTCTGGGCGCGATTCTCTTCGAGCTGCTTACGGGCAGGCTGCCGTTTCAAGGCGACAACGCTCTGGCGGTCATGAAACAATCCGCGGAGAAGCCTGCTCCGAAGTTGCGGACGCTCGCGCCCCATTTGGATCGCGACCTGGAAACAATCTGCGTGCTCTGCCTCGAGCGTGAGCCTTCGGCTCGTTATCGATCCGCGGGCAGTTTGGCGACGGATCTTGAGAACTGGCTAGTAGGACTCCCCATTGCCGCGCGTCAGATCGGACCATGGCTCCGCTTCCGGCGCTGGGTTGGCAGCAACCGCAGGCTCGCCGCTCTGCTAGCCGCTTTTCTCGTCTTCACGGCCGCGTCGGTGGCCTGGCAAATTCGCACGCGGAGGCTTCAATCCGCGATGCAGGAACACATCCTGATCTCCCGTTCCGTCGTGGTGTTACCTTTCCTCGATCTAGATAACGCAGCGGCTGAGCCAATGCTGACGCAGTCACTCACCAGTTCGCTCCAAGCTGAGCTAAATGTCTTTGGTCCAGCTCAGGTAAAGACGATGAGACCAGGATCCTCCCTGGATGGGCTGTGGGTTGAAGAGCTCCGTAAGGTTGGCCAACAAACTGGCGCTCGCACCGCTCTCATGGGCACTGTCCGAACTGTGCAAGGCAGAAAGCGCATCTCGATTCGCTTGGTAGATGCTGCCACCGGCAATCCTATCTTCACGAGTCTTTGGGAGGAGAACGGGGAAAAGAATCCAGTCGAGGCCACCATCAAACAGATATGCGGGAAAATGTATCCTATCCTTAGCGCGAACGATTGGTCCGACATTGTACAATCAAAAGTGGATCCGGGCTTGCGTAATGAGGTTGCGAGGAAAGCGATTCTGGCTGGCCGTGAGTTGATTCGTTCCAACACGATTGCCGATTTCGATAACGCAATCGCCTTGTTCAGGAAGGCCTTGCGAGCGGAGCCCGATTCAGCCCTCGCGCATTCGTACCTCGCCATGGCGGCTACCGCGCGAATTCATTACAACGCCGATCTTAGCTTTTTGGAGCTCGGCAAAAATGAGGCGGATAAAGCCCTTCTTCTCGCGCCGGAATCAGGCGAGGCGCACAAAGCTAAAGCTGGGGTCTGCTTTCAACTGGGAAAATTCACCGGAGCACTTGAAGAAGAGTTGCGAGCAATCGAAACCGGGGGCTTGGAGGAAAGAGTGGTTAATTTCGTCGGCCAAACCTTGGATATGTTGGGACGTCCGGATCAAGCTCTGAATTGGTATGCACTTCCGTCGCAGAGAGCACGGACGCCCGGGCAGGCGGATGCCCTGGTCGGAGATTGCTGGGTCAAGTTGGGAGACGACGAACAAGCGGTGCAGGCTTACAAGCGTGCGTCGGAGTATAGGCCTGATTTTTGTGAAGGCGTGGTTGGGATTTCGCACGTTCGGTTGCTTCAGGGTGATTTTGCAGGGGCGCGCGCGATGTTGCGCTCTGACACATGGAATCACTACGAGCGTGAATATACGGACCAGCTTGCCGCGCAAATCGAGTTTTTCGCCAGAGACTTCCTGGCGGCAGAACAACTCTATCGAAATTTGGCAGAGAGCAATCCGGGCGGCGGTGGATCGTATTATGGCGCGGTGACCTACGAGTCAGCCCTGGGCCGCGCGAGACAAGCTCTCGGCGACAGCAAAGGAGCAAAAACAGTCCTCGAGGTTTGCCTGAAGAGGGAAGCGGCCGCGATGGATCGTGGGTCCGAGAATCCCGAAGCCGCCTATCGGCTTGCCGCTGTGGAATCCTCTCTCGATATGCCGGAGGCCGCCTTGGGTCATTTACGCCGAGCGATCACTTCAGGTTGGATGGATTATCGTTCTATCAATCTTGATCCGCGGTTTGATTCCCTCCGAGGTAATCCGGCCTTCCGGGCGATTGTCGGCAATCTCTCCTCCAAAGTGGCTGACATGCGATCAAAAATCCCAAAAGCGACAACTAAACACTAAGAAGGAACAGGTAATGGACACTAAGAATTGGGAGCAACTGACTAATGATGAGAAACTGGATCGGTTAACATCGGTCCTGACCCGTGCAGGATCCGATATCAAATTCCGCGATCGCTGCCTTGTGTCGCCGGAGTCGGCCAAGAAGGCGGTGAGCGAAGTAGGAGCGATCGAGTTCCCGCCGGACTTTCAAGTGAAGTTTGTTACTCCGGAAGAGCGGCTCAAGACCCTGGTGCTCGCCGTGCCGGACTTCATTCCCGCGGGAAGTGATGCTGCTGAAGTGCGCCATGCAGAGGATTACCAGATGTGTACCTATCTTTCATGGAGAAGTTAGTTGACGTCGCTCAAACCGAGACACTCGAGTTAGACCAGCATGTGTCGGAGAGCTTCGCGCACGTCGTCGGGCATGTTGCTTCTATCAAGGGGGATTCGCTCTTTGCTGGCTCGGAGAAAATAAGGGATATCGAGTCTCTTCAAGGCGTCAATTTCCCTCTTAATCACCCCAGAACCCACTGTGCTCCGACTACACAGGCGGGCAATTAACATATGGCGCTCCATCCCAGAGCGCAAAGCGGCTGCTTGGATCGAAGCTCGTCTGATCGCTGCGTATTTCTCTGTCGCAAGGTAGATCCAGCGCCTTTTCCGCGACTGGATCCGCCGGACCCGTCTGGCGAAGACCTTGCGCCGGTCCTTCGTCCCTAGAATGCAGTGCCAGGCTCTGCTAAAGCCCTCGACGATCTCGCGCTCGTATTGCACCGTGCTCAGTGAATTCGTCCCAATTCGAGCAACATGTTTGCCAGCCTCGGTTCCGCCGAGGACACTGCTGCGGGAGCGTAAGCTCCGCGGATTTGAGTTCGGAAGGAATCCCGTGCGAGACAAGAGATCGAGCGAGCTTTGAGCCTTTGTGGCGGGAGAGACATGCCACAGGGCATCCACGTCCACCAAGACCGGATCCTCGCCTGAAGCGATGAGGTTATCTCGGTGGCAATCGACGGCTTTGAGGAGGTAAGCTGCGCCAATCATGCCACCGATGCGTTCATGGAAGCGCCGTGCTGCCGCGCCGTTTTCGCACGGAGCAGCTTCAATCCATTCCATCCAGCAGTAACCTTTCCGCCTAAGAACTCGCCCAGTTCGCAGCTTAGGTTGGAAAGATTGAGCGTTCATCCACTCCAGGAGCGAACCCCATTCCCATTCGCCATCTCCCGAACGCGGTTTGTAGATGACGGCACGGGCTCCAAATTGCAGTTGGATGACCGTGCGCCCATGGTTGTGCGAATCGGACAGGTTACACTGAAAAGCGGCGATCGGTCCGATAGGTTGGCCACCAAAAAACGCGCGAGATAGAGCAGTCCGGTCTTTCGCAAATCTCAAGAGGACTTCCGTCACATGCTCACGCCATTGGAAAACCAATTGACACCAAAGCCTGGCCAGGACCGGGAACTTCTCGAATACGGAAAACAGCCGATCACTTGGTTTGTCGCCGCGAAACATCCGTTCGGTCAAATTCGGGTCAGTCGGTCCTGCCAGAAAGCCGATTGAATTCAGGGCAAGGCCAAAGCTCGTCCGCTCCAGGTCTAGGCAAGGACGGGTTAATCGTTCGAGGCTGTGTTGAAGATCCCGTGTTAGACTGGTTTTTGCCTTGGGCGAGACACTAGTCAGTAGATCGGGATTACTCGTCGCTTCCAAGTCTCGCCATCCGTAACTTGCGCCGGCTTCGCATAGCTTCACGAGCGGAGTAGCCCGCCCTGGCCGGAACTCAAAATCCGCCAGGCCATCTAACATGCGCCGCATTCGAACTGCCCATAGAGGACGTACCGAAGGTTTGTCGCCCTCAGTCGCCCCCTTGACGATTGCACCAATCTGAGCTTCCGAGAGCGTCATCTGCAAGCCAACAGCACCGAAGAGCACCGGGATGGCGTCATCTGCCTTGTCCTAGGATTGAGGGTGAAGCAGAAAGCGCCGCCAGTGCGCTTCGCATTCCGGGAGAAGTTTATCATCACCGACTACCTGGACGATTCCGATCAGCGAATTAATAGGTCGCCTGGAACCACTGGGGAAACGCCACAGCGGCAGGTTCCATTTCGGTCCGACCAAGCACATATAGCTATCAGGGTCCGCCTCCAGAGCGCCGTGTATTACTTCGGAGACGATGTGACTCCCGACAGGACCTAAAGTAAGCCCCTCAGCCGTAAGCTCGGCTTCTTTCAGCAAATAATAGAAGAGTGGCGTGTTTTGCTCTAAACCAATCGAGCGCAGAACACTTCCCGAACGATCGCAGGTGTCTTCAGTCAACTGTGAGGTTGTCAGGCGATCTCCGGACTTGATTTTTCCCTGGGCCAGAAGCGTTTCGGCCACCTCCTGACCGGACGGCAGTCCGGCGCGCGCGCCGCGGAGGAGAGTTCGCACCGGAAGGTTTGATGGGTCCGGCGGTTCCAGGCTGTTGGACAAACGGATGGTTCCAGGAGACAAGCCATGCATGGCCCGGCTTATCGATGTATCGATGAAGGAGCTGGACGCCTGCGGACCCGAAGTGGGCAAGCCATCGAAGAATGTTCCCCATTCGATCAGGTAATCGTCGGGAATGGGCGACGCCTTTTGCCCGAGCGCCATGAGTTCACCAATAACGACGCGTTTCCGACGACAGTTTAGCCGGTAGGCATTGCGCACCATGCTATGTCCGAATCGGAACGCGGCCAGGGAAAATTCAATCGGGACGGAGTAGCTTTCCTGGGATTCAGGATGCCTGGCAGGCCTTCGATGTTGATGACGCCAAACGTCGGTGTGCAAGATGCGCGGCAGGAAATCGTGGCGAATAATCCACTGGTAATGCCAGCGCACGAGTCGTTGTGCCCGTTCGAACAATGTTCCCGACCCCAAGTCATCGATTCCGGTTATGGCCGGAGGGTTGGAGCCAAGCTGTCTGATCGCTTCATTGTGGAATTTCAGAAGAACAACGTGGAGTTGTCTTAAAATCAGGTTGTCCAGGTTGCGTGTGTCTTGCAGGTCCCCTATGAGAATCATTCCATGTTCCACCGGTAGATCGCGGAGGTAACCCGTTGGCGTGGTTGCTCCGATCTTGAAAGATTCCTTTCCTCGCTCCCCTTCATAAAGAAAAGGCGATTTCTCCGGACCTCCTCCATAGATGTGATCAAGATCCAAATAGGGTGTCTGGTAATTCGGAGTCAGTTCCGGTTCCGGGTAAGGTCCTTCTAAAGGCGTAGGGTCGTGGGTCAGGTCGTGGCCGACAAACTGACCGAAATAAGTGTATCCCACACGAGGGGTAAGTGTGCCTTCGCGCTCGACTTCGTAGCTCATGGCCTGACCTAACTCGATCAGTTTGTCCTCCTGGTTCCTTGGAACTGGCTTGGCCGGCCTCTCAAAGAGCCGGGAGTAATGTCCTCTCGGTTCCGAATGGGTCACGTGTTCATGAGTGCACCGGGGCTCGGATCCTGCGCTTTCTTGAATCGCGTTCATCGAGGGTCGTGCTTTCCTCGAACATGGCAGCCCGTCCTAGAGATTGGAAGCCGAAAATGGGCAAGGAGACCGGGCTGATTGTGTTTCGTTCGAACCCGCAAGTGAGAATGCGTAGTTCCCACAATGCGAGCTTGTATTGGAACTGCTCGAAAGGGAGCGATGAAAACGCGCGCTCTGATCGTGGATGATGACCCCAACCTCTCGCGTCTGGCGGGCGTGATTCTTGAAAAGACCAACCTTTACGAGGTTCGAATCGAGTCTCAGGCGATGCGCGCCCTGGCCGTCGCGCGTGAATTCAAGCCTCACATTGTTTTGTTGGACGTGGATATGCCGGGCCGGGATGGCGGCGAGGTCGCAAAGGACATTCGTGCCGATCCCACGTTATCCCAAACGCGCATTCTTTTCCTCACCGGTCTCGTCTCCAAGGGCGAAGCTGGGGATCGTGCACTGGTCTCTGGCGGTTCGCATTTCTTGCCGAAGCCAGTTGAACCGGCCGTGTTGCTCCAGACCGTGGCACGGCTTCTCCAGGATCCTTGACCAAACAGCAAGTCGACACCCCTTGTATACGGGAGTTCAAGCAAGCCTTGGAAAACCCGCCAATTGAATCACTGACCGCCACGCCATGAACGAAGGCACCCTCAAGCAGGCACATATCCTCATCGTGGATGACGAAGTCGCGAGCACCTGTCTGCTCTCAAATTTTCTTAATCGACTCGGGTACGGCTGCGTCCAGGCGATCAATGATCCGACTCTGATTTTCGAGCAGGTCACGAGCTTTCAGCCGGATCTGATTCTTCTGGACTTGATAATGCCGAACCTCAACGGATTCCAGGTCCTGGAGCAGCTCCGACAAATGCCGTCGCACGATAAAAGCATGCCTGTTCTGGTGCTTACGGCGGAAGCAACGAAGGAAAATAAACGCAAGGCCCTCGCCGCCGGAGCTGCGGATTTGCTCGCAAAACCATTCGACCACTCAGAAGCGATCATGCGGCTGCGCAACCTGCTTCAGTCACGCTTCCTTCGCCTGGAAATCGAGGAGCAAAATCAAATGCTCGAGCATCGCGTGGCCGACCGCACGCGACAACTGGAAGACGCGCTGAGCGACCTGAAGGCCGCGCAGCGGCAGATGTTGCAGCAGGAACGATTGCACGCCTTTGCCGAGATGGCGGGGGGCGTGGTCCATGATTTCAGCAACGCGCTCATGTCGGTTATCGGATACAGCGAAATACTTATTCAAAGCCCGGACACGTTAAAGGACACCGCCACCACCCTCGATTACCTCCGTACCATGAATACTGCAGGACGCGACGCGGCTCACGTCGTGAGCCGCCTGCGCGATTTCTACCGTCCTCGTGATGGCGGCGACCCGTTTGCCGCTGGCGATCTCAACGAGCTTGTCGAGCAAGCCGTCTCGCTCACGCAGCCAAGGTGGAAAGATCAGACGCTAGTGGAGGGACGCTCCATTGCGATCGAGTTCGATATGGAAAAAATTCCGCCGGTTAATTGTAACGGCTCAGAGCTGCGTGAGGCACTGGTGAACTTGATTTGCAACGCCGCGGACGCCATGCCCGCCGGCGGAAAGATCACGCTCGGCACGCGGCGCGAAGCTGAGAAGGTCGTTCTCAGCGTCACGGATACTGGAGCCGGCATGAGTCCGGAAGTGCGCGCCCGCTGCCTGGAGCCTTTCTTTACCACAAAGGGTGACAAAGGCACCGGTCTCGGCCTTTCCATGGTCCTGGGCATTATCAAGCGCCATGAAGGGACCGTTGAAATCGAGAGCGAACCCGGTCACGGAACGACCTTCCGCATTCGTCTGCCCAGCCTGGTGCCCCTTCTTGCGACGGGAAACAGCGAAGAGGCAGCGCTCAGTGTCTCGCTCGACGTGCTGGTCGTCGATGATGAGGACGTGCCACGGAACGTCGTTACTAAATACCTGACGGCCGGGGGCCATCGTGTCACGACCGCAACCTCCGGGCGTGAAGCCATGGAGAAGTTTCACGGAAAACAGTTCGACCTCGTCCTGACCGACCAGGGGATGCCCGGCATGAGCGGCTATGAACTTGCCCGAGCGTTGAAACAAATCCGCAACAACCAACCGATAATCTTACTGACTGGATTTAGCGGCCCACCTGGCCCCGAACCAAACCCCTCCGAAGTTGACCTAATCATTCACAAACCGATTTCCTACAGCGAACTAACGCGTGCCATCACTTCGGTTGTGAAATAGAAACAATACTCGCGGACGTCTGGAGGAGCGACCTCTGTGTTGTCCGCATCGCAGCCGAACGCGACGAAGCGCGGCCCTCCAAATGTGAGGAAACTCTCAGCATCTACGAGGTATTCGGCTTCCGTGTCGACGCCGCTTTCTTTGTCGTGATCCACGCATCGACGTTGCGTTCCAAGACATCCAGCGGCACCGCTCCAGAGAGAAGCACCGCGTCGTGGAATTCGCGGATGTCGAAATTCTCTCCGATCTCGCGCCGCGCGCGATCGCGCAATTCTTTGATTTTAAGTTCGCCGATCTTGTAGGCCAGCGCCTGACCCGGCATCGAGATGTAACGATCGATCTCGTTCACGATGTCATTCTCGGACTTCGGCGCGTTCTCCATGAAGAAATTGATCGCGCGCTGCCGGTCCCATTTCATCTGATGCATTCCCGTGTCGACGACGAGGCGGACCGCGCGCCACATCTCGTAGGTGAGCTGGCCGAACTTTGAATACGGATCGTCGTAGAGACCCATCTCCTGGCCGAGCGATTCCGCGTAAAGGCCCCAGCCTTCGACGAACGCGGTGTAGCCGCCGTAGCGACGAAACTTCGGAATGTCTCCGAGCTCCTGCGCGAGGGCGATTTGCAGGTGATGGCCCGGAACGGATTCGTGCAGCGAGAGCGCCATCATCTCCCATTTAGGCCGTGTCTCCGGCTTGTAGAGATTGACGAAGTAGAGTCCCGCGCGCGAACCGTCGGCGGCAGGTTGATTGTAATAAGCCGTCGTGGTATCCGAGGCGATCTTATCCGGAATCGGCGTCACACCATATGGAGCCCGCGGAAGTGTCTTGAAAACTTTGACGAGGTTCGGATCGATGCGTTTCGCAAGAGCGCGGTATGCTTCCAATAATTCTTCCGGCGTCTTGTAGAAGAACTGCGGATCTGTTCGCAGCTTGGTAAAAAACTCGGGCAGCGTTCCCTTAAACGCGACCTTTTCCAGGATTGCTTGCATCTCGCCGTGAATGCGGGCGACTTCGCTCAAACCTTTTTCATGAATCTGCTGCGGTGTTAGCGCCGTCGTCGTATGCCGTCGCGTTAGGTAAGCGTAGAACTCCACGCCCTGCGGCATTTGCCAAACTCCAACTTGGTCGAAAGCAGCCGGCAGATATTCGTTGACGAAATATTTCTTCAGCTTTTGAAATGAGGGGAGAACTCCGGCACCGATGGCTTCGCTGGCGGCTTTTGTGAGACGCTCGCGATCTGAGGAAGAGATCGCGGCGGGGAATTTTGTGAAGGGTTTGTAAAACGGGCTCTCTTCGGGTTTCGAAACAAGCTGCTTGTCGATCTGCGCGGGAACGCGGTTCAGCACGATCTTCGGCCACATCACATGAGTGCGGGCGCCTTCACGCATCAGCACGATCTCTTGCTCGATCAAGGCAGGAAGCGAACGGAGCCGGGCGACCCAATCTTCGTAGTCTTTGACTGTTTCAAAACGGAGACTGTCTCCCAGCTCGTCCAAAGTCTGCGGGCCGCCACGCTGATTGATCGGCATCAGGTAGGCGCGGAATTTGGCTCCCTCGATATCGGTTTCGAGGTCTTTTTTGAACAGGTCGTAGTTGAGCTGATCCGCCGGCGAAAGTTGCGCGCGATCGATTTTGGCCAGCCGGGCCCGCGCATCGACCGTGTGTTCCTCGCGCTTCCGGATCGCCTCCAGGCTTCGATCTCCCCACCGATCGTTCCAGCGCCGGTCGCCCAGCGAGGAAGCCCGGGTTGGATTTTGTTCCATCTCGTAATTCCATTCAGATTCAAAGAAGTCGTTCAGCGCTTTGCCCGCGTCGGAGTGACCATTTTTGCTTTGGGCGTGGGCGGAGTGAAACAGTGGCAGCAAAGCGAAGACGAAGGGCGTGATTAAAAGTTTGGTTAGACGCATGGAATTTTCGGGTTTGAATTGCACGCTGCGGCGGCAACGGCATTGTTAGTAAGACACGGGAGAAGAACAACAACCAAGCATCATGAGCATTCAAACTGTTTCGAAACGACGCCCCATGGGCCTTGCCGTCTTCACTTTGGCCTGCGCGTTGCGCTGCGCCGCACAGGAACCGACTGCAACGCCAAACCCGTCGCCTTCAGCGTATTCCGCGCAGACTCTTGGGGAACTCAAAAAACTGCAGCAAGCCGCGCTGACAAGCGATTACGCTTACCGGCAAGTCGCGCATCTTTCGAACAACATCGGGCCGCGCTTAACCGGCTCGGCGCAGGCGCAAAAGGCGGTCGAATATGTGGCCACTGAATTGAAGGCGCTCGGCCTCGAGGTCCAACTCGAGAAGGTGACCGTGCAGCATTGGGTGCGCGGCGAAGAGACGGCGGCTCTGGTCGAGTATCCGGGGATGGCTGAGAAGACGACGCAGAAGATTATTCTCACAGCGCTGGGTGGAAGTGTCGCGACGCCCGCGACCGGACTCATCGCTGAGGTGATCGTCGTGCGAAATTTCGACGAGCTACAGTCGTTAGGCCGAGAAAAAGTGGCGGGCAAAATCGTGCTGTTTGATTATCACTTTGATAAACTCATGGCTGCCCAGGGCCATGGTGGCGAGGCCTACGGACAGGCGGTGAAGTATCGCTCCGACGCACCCAGTGCCGCGGCAAAGCTGGGCGCCGTCGCGGCGCTTGTCCGCTCGGTTGGTGGAGCGGAGTACCGGCTACCGCACACTGGTCAAACCGATTACGCGAAAGATGTTCCCAAGATTCCGGCCGCCGCGGTGACGGCCGAGGACGCTGACCTTGTGGCGTTTCTCGCGCCAGAAGGACCGGTGCGCATGCGGCTCCTGCTCACGCCGCAACAGCTTCCCGACGCGGTCAGCTACAACGTGATCGGCGACTTGAAGGGCACGGAGCATCCCGAGCAGGTCGTGATCGTTTCAGGTCATTTGGATTCCTGGGATTTGGGCACGGGCGCAATCGACGACGGCGCGGGCGTTGCGGTCTCGATGCAGGCCGCGAATCTCATGCAGCAGCTTCATCTGCGTCCGAAACGGACGCTTCGTGTCATTGCCTGGATGAACGAAGAGAATGGAACCGCCGGGGGCAAAACCTACGCGAGAGAAAATGAGAAGGAGATCGCGAATCACTTCGCCGCGATGGAGACCGATGGCGGCGCGGGTCACCCGTTGGGAATCAATTTCGGTTCGAAGCCGGAAGCGAGGGCGTTGCTGGAGCCTGTCGCAAGAATTTTGCAGGATTCCGGCGCGGGCATCCTAAATTTCAGCGAACACGCAGGCGCGGATATCGACCCTCTCACGAAACAAGGCGTGCCCGGCTTCAGCCCGATCCAGGACAATCGGACCTACTTCCATTATCACCACACGGCAGCCGACACGCTGGACAAGATCGTTCCTCACGAACTCGCCGAAAATGCGGCGGTCGTCGCGGTGACGGCATACGCGCTCGCCAATCTCGAACAGCCGCTCCCGCGGTAAATAAACATCGCGCGACGGAACGCGCGATCCACCTTTGCCTCCACGCTTCTTGGCGCGATATTGACCGCCATGCTCGCCTCGCTTCGTTTTCTTCTCGTCGGCTCGCTCATTCTTTTGTCCGTTTTGCCCGCACGGGCGCAAGACAATCCACCGCCGCCACAACTCACCGATGTCCTCTTCAAGAACCTAAAGGTTCGCGCCATCGGCCCGGCCGTGATGGGCGGCCGCGTTTCCGACATCGCGATCGATCCGCGCAATCCGGCTCTTTTCTACGTGGGGCTCGCGACGGGCGGACTGTTCAAGACCGGCGACAATGGCGTTTCATTCGATCCAATATTCGACAAAGAAACTGTGCAATCCATCGGTGCGGTCGCTATCGCGCCATCGGATTCCGACGTTGTCTGGGTGGGGACGGGCGAGGCGAATGATCGAAATTCTTCGGGGTGGGGCAATGGCGTCTATCGTTCGACGGATGGCGGTGGCACATGGCAGAACGTCGGCTTGAAGGAAAGCCGCACGGTTGCTCGCATCATCGTTCATCCGACGAATCCCGAAATCGCCTACGTTGCCGCGGTCGGCCACTTGTGGGCGGATGGCGGCGAGCGCGGACTCTTCAAGACGACGGATGGCGGAAAAAATTGGAAACTAATATTGCAAGCGGCTGCGCCGCACGCGGCTCGTGTCGGCTGTGGAGACGTCACTTTCGATCCCTCCAATCCAGAGATCGTCTACGCCGCTCTTTATGCGCGGCAACGTGCGCCTTGGGGATTTAGTTGCGGTCCGAGCTTCACTGGTGGCGAGGACGTGGGCGGGATTTTCAAGAGCACTAACGGTGGCGCGACTTGGAAGAAACTCGGCGGCGGTCTTCCTGCGCAAACGGGTCGCATCGGTCTCGCGGTCACGCCCGCTAATCCAAAGGTGGTGATGGCGGTGGTGCAAAGCGACGCAGGCGGCAATGGCACGCTTACTGATATTCACAGCAGAAGCGGCGGGGTCTTTCGCTCCGAGGACGGCGGCGAAAAATGGACTCGCATGAGCGACTACGATCCGCGGCCGTTTTATTTCAGTCAGATCCGGATCGATCCCTCGAGCGACAAGCGCGTCTATCTTCTTGGACTTGCGTTGCTGGTTTCGGATGATGGCGGCAAGAATTTTCGCGAGGATTTATCCGAAAAAATTCACCCTGATTGTCACGCGTTCGCGATCCAACCCGGCAGTGTGCCTGTGCCGAAGCCCCCAAAACCCGAAGATAAGGGCAAGCCCCCAAAACTGCCGGTTTGTCAGCGCCTGCTTCTTGGAACCGATGGCGGCGTTTACCAAAGTTATGCAGCCGGCAAGGGATGGGAGCATCTCAACCGAATTCCCGCGGGCGAATTCTATCGCATTTCCCTGGATGACAATCGTCCGTTCTATCGCATCGCTGGGGGACTCCAGGATAACTCGAACTGGGTCGGTCCGAGCGCGGTGCAGAGCAAGGAAGGTATTCGCAATTCCGATTGGACACCTTTCACGGGCGCGGATGGATTTTATGTTCTGTTCGATCCAACGGATCGTGACACGCTTTATGGCGACAACCAAGGCGGAGCCGTGCATCGGTTCAACTTGCGCACGGGCGAGCTGCGTCAGCTCCGGCCCGAAGCCCCGGAAGGCCAGGCGCGGTATCGCTTCCACTGGAACTCGCCTTTAGTGATGAGCCGGCACAGACCCGGGGTGCTTTATCTTGGCGGCAATCAGGTCTTCCGCCTGACCGACCGCGCGGAGCACTACACGGTCATCAGTCCCGATCTCACCCACAACGATCCCGCGCGCACGAATGCCAATGGGAGCGGCGCGGAGAATTACGGCGTTGTCTTTTCACTCGCGGAATCGCCGGTCAAGCCCGGGCTCTTATGGGCCGGTACCGATGATGGCCGGCTTTGGGTGACTGAAAACGATGGCGGCAAATGGACCGAGCTAACGGCGAATCTGCCTGAACCAGCTCGCGGCCAGTGGATTTCGCGAATAGAACTGGGAGCAAAGGATGCGAACGTTGCTTATGTGGCATTAAACGCATATCGCCTCGGCGACGATCGGCCGATGATCGTCCGCACGGCGGACGGCGGAAAGACTTGGCAAAGCGTCGTGGGCGAGGGTTTGCCAGCTTATGCGCCGGTGGAAGTGGTGCGTGAAGATCCGGTGAATCCGCGCTTGCTCTATGCAGGAACGCACTTCGGGCTGTTCGCCTCGTTCGATCAAGGTGCGCACTGGATAAAAATCGGGAGCATGCCGGCTGTTCGCGTGGACGATCTCCAAATCCATCCGCGCACAAACGATCTCGTGATCGCGACGCACGGCAGAAGTATCGGTATTCTGGACGACACGCGCCCGCTGCGTGAGTTTACGCCCGAGATCGCCGCGAAACCCGTTCATCTTTTCAGCGTTCCGTCCGCGATCGGTTCATACGCCCCGCTGGGGTTCTCCGACTGGAATGGCAAAGGCGTTTACCGTGGCCAGAATCCGCCCGAGGGCGCCCTTTTCACTGTTTGGGTAAAGGAGTTTAGCGGAGACGAAATCAAAATCTCAATCGCAAACGCCGCTGGCCAGCCGGTCGCGAATCTCAAGGCTCCTGGCGTGGCGGGAATGACCCGATTAAACTGGGATCTGCGTCCGACCGAAGATGTCCTGACAAAGTATGGTGGGGATGATCCGAAGAAGCTTTACCCCAGCGGCGATTACACTGCGGAGTTGAGCTACGGAAAAACGAAGGTGAAAGAGACGTTCCACGTCGACATCGCCGAAGGGATTACCACGCGATAGCACCTTAAGGCTATCGCGAGGTGACAACGGGTCGCCAACGTGTCATCCCGAGGTCGCGGCGGCGAACGAGAGACCTCTCAGTTGCAATCGTTGCCACACGAATGAGTGAACGCTCAAATTTGCAGTTGAGCGATCCTTCATCGTCTGCGCGATTCAGGATGACAGTGGGCCGCGCTTCGCCCGGCTCCAGGTGCATCGCCGCTTTCGTTGGTTGGCGCTAAAACTTCACCCGCGCCAACGCAACGCTCTGTTCTTCACCGCTTGGAGCATCGCCCGCATTGTCGAAATCGATCTCGGCTTTCCTGCGCTGTTGCGCCAGGAGGATTTTGTCCTGGGCGACTCGCCGCAAATTGCGCGCAAAACCAAGCTTCGAAAAACTCCAGATGATCCATTTGGTAGGATCGAAGTTCCATGGTTTCACGCCATTCCGGTAATCGTGCTGAAACTCATGGTGATAGTTGTGATAGCCCTCGCCGAAGGTAACGAGCGCCATGATAAAGGAATCCCGCGCACTGCATTTCGTGGAATAAGGCTGGCGGCCAAAAACGTGGCAGGCGCTGTTGATGAAGAAGGTGCAGTGCTGCAAAGCGACGATCCGCGCGATGCCCGCGAGAAGAAAAGCTCCCAACGCACCGCTCCATCCATTCCATAAGAAACCAAGCAGCGGCGGAAGAACAAAGCTCATTCCTACGGCAATCCATTGGACGTATCGATCCTGCCAGACAACCAGTCGATCTCTCTGCAGGTCCGCCACATTGTCGTAGGGTTCAGTTGGATTCAGTTTGAAAATCAGCCAGCCAATGTGCGCGAAGAAGAAACCTTTCGAAATGCTGTAGGGATCATCATCGTGATCGACGTGCTTGTGATGGCGGCGATGTTCGCTCGCCCACATGAGAACCGAGTTTTCAAAAGCGGCCGCGCCAAAGACGAGCGTGAAGAGCCGCACCGGCCACGCCGCCTGGAAAGTGATGTGCGAGAAGAGCCGGTGATAGCCAAGGCTGATGCTGAACCCGCAACCCAGGAACATCAGGAAGAAAAGCGCGACCTGAAACCAGTCGAGCCCGAAATGCCAGAGGTAGAGTGGAACCGCCGTGAGCGTAAGCGCGAGCGTGCCGATGAGAAACGAACTGGTCGTCCAGTTGATGCGATGGATGGGAAAACGGGAAATCATATTTTTGAGCGAAGCGCTGTTCGCGGAAGCAGCTGCCGGAGCAACTTCGATCGGTTGGAGCTGCGGAGAGCCTTATTATAGCTCGGTTCATGCCATTGCCGAATGAAAGATTCGACTGGCTATGGCAATGCGGCCCAATCGGCCGTTTGTCCCAACACGAAATCTCTTACGCCGCGAGAAGATCGATGCCATCTAGCGGGGCGATAATTTCACAGCCAACGAGCAACTTTCGCAGATTCTCGCAATTATTGAGCTGTTCGTCGCGAAGAATGCGGAGCCAAAAAACCGGACGTGCCACGCCGTCTGAGGGTTGTAATGGCATCCGCAATCGAAAATCGAAAATGGAATTGGGGTGGCCGACGGGACTCGAACCCGCAACAGCCAGAATCACAATCTGGAGCTCTACCATTGAGCTACGGCCACCGTCGCGTTCGAACCTAGATTTTAGATTCTGGATTGCAAAGGCAAAGCGAGGCAAGGTGGCACGGCAGGCGCTCTACTTTCCCTGGCGATGCAGACCGCATTGCAACCCAACCGCACATGCATATCGTCCGACTTCTCGATACCGTGAAGAAAATCGGTCTGATTTTGTTCGCCGGTTTTTGTCTTTCCTTCGCGCCTGGGCGACTGGCCGCTCAATCCGATGACCCGAGCGAAGTCTTTCTCAAAGCCTACATGACCTCGCAGCAGGGCGAGAAACTCGAGCACGACAATCAACTCCAGGGCGCGCTCGCAAAATTCCGGTTTGCCGGAAGTCTGCTCGAAGAATTGCGCAAAACCCACGCGGATTGGCAGCCGGCGATCATCGATTTCCGCAGCCGCAAGATCGGGGAAAACATCGTGCGCGTGCAGAACAAACTCGGGACGCAAAAGGATCTGGCGGCAACTTCGACGCCTCCGGCCGTTTCCTCCAGCGCTCCTGTTTTGCCCGATAAATCCGGGCCCGCGGAACCGAGCGTGGAGATAACCGCGCCACGGAGTAGCGACGTGCTAGTGCCAGTCCCACCTGCCGGACCGCAACCGTCGGTTGCGACGGATTCCGCCATCAAGGAAGCAACGAAAAAACTGCAGGACAAAGTGGATCAGTTGCAGGGCGAGCTGCAAAAGTCGCGGACCCAATATGATGCTGTCGCAAAAGAGAAGGAGAACCTGAACGGTCGTTTGCAGGAAACCAATTCCAAACTGGAAAAGGCTCAGGCCGACCTGGAAAAGACAAGGGGCGCGGAAAAGGAAGTGCGTGGCCAGCTCGCCCAGGCGGAGGAATCGCTCCAGAAAATCTCCGCGACCGCCGGTAGCTCGAAGGCGCAAGAGGCGCTCCGTGCGGAAATTGCGCAGTTGAAAAAAGCGCTCGCTTCGGCCGAGGAAGGCCGCGCCGCAGCGGAAAAGGAAAAGGCAGCTGCGGGCGAAAAATTGACCGAGGCGAAAACACAAGTCGCGACGGTCACGAAAGAGCGCAACGAATTGCTCAACGATCTGAAAGACGCCGAGCAAGCGCAGGAACGGGTGCAGGTGCTGGTCGCGGAGAATTCCGATTTGAAGCAAAAACTAGCCACCGCGGAAAAGACCGTTCGGGAAATCAGCGAGGACAAGCCGAAGAAAGAACAGGAGGTAGCGGACGTGAAACGTCAGCTCGAACTGTTGCGTCACCAGCTCGCGGCCAGCCAGAAGCAGAACAAAGAGTTCGAGGTGACGGTGGCGGATCTGCGCTCGCAGCTAGAGGAAGCGAGCACTGCCCTCGAGAGAGTAAAACTCACCGGGGCGAATGCCGAAGAGACGGCGCGGCTCACGAAGGAAAACGACATGTTGCGCAAGATCGTGGTGCGGGAGCGGCAGGAGGAAGCGCGACGCGAGCAGGCCAAGAAACTCATGCTGGCTGAATTCGAAAAGTTGCAGATCAAGTCCGACACCTTGAATCAGCAGATCGAGCTTCTTGCGCAGCCGGTTGCGAAACTCACCCCGGACGAGCTCGCCCTATTGCGGCAACCGGTCGTGGGAATTTCCGACGGCAACCCTGCAACCCTCAAAGCGAGTTTTACCGCTCCGAAGAATTCTGGCTCGGTGCCTGGCCCTTCAGTGCAAACGACGGCGAAGCCGGCAGTGCCCGACGAACTGGTGCCAATCGCGCGCGAAGCGAAGGAGAATTTTGATAACGGCAAGTACCGCGTCGCGGAGAAACAGTACCAGGAGATCCTGACGAAGAGTCCCAACAACCTCTATTCACTCTCGAATTTGGGCGTGGTCTATTTCCGCACTGGCAAATTAAAAGCGGCCGAGTTGACCCTGAAAAAAGCGGTGGCGCTGGCGCCCAAAGATGAATTTTCGCATACAACACTCGGGATTGTTTATTATCGCCAAAGCAAGTATGACGATGCGGTCACCGAGTTGACGAAAGCGCTCGGGATCAATCCGAAGAGCGCGACCGCGCACAATTATCTCGGCATCACCGCGAGCCAGAAGGGCTGGCAGGAGGCTGCGGAAAAGGAAATGCTCGACGCGCTCGCCGTGAATCCCGATTACGCGGATGCGCACTTCAATCTCGCGGTCGTCTACGCCACAAACCAGCCTCCCGCCAAAGAGCAGGCCAAACGGCATTACGTGAAGGCGACTTCGTTGGGCGCCGAACCCGATCCCGCGCTCGAGAAGCTGCTGCGCTAAAATGGTGGATCGCGCGCTCCGTCGCGCGATGTTTTCGGGGCCATTCTTTGGTATCGAGCGCGGAGCGCTCGATTCACCTTGGCGGTCACCATGCTCAAACCGTTTCTTACCGCGAATTGGCGTTACCTGACGATGTTGAGTTTCATCGTCGCCGCATCGGCCTTCATCGCGGAGGCTCGCAGGTCGAAGTGCTTCGGAGAATGCGGGAGCTGGAAGAGTTGTAGCGGCGGTCTATGACCGCTGGATTTATTTCTCAATCCGAAACTCTCTCACGAGCGTCTTCTTTTTCTTATGCCGCGAGATCGCAAGATCGACGAGCTTTGACAGAAGCTCCTGGTAACTAATCCCCGACGCTTCCCACAATTTCGGATACATGCTGATGGAAGTGAAACCCGGGATCGTATTCAGCTCGTTGAAGAAAAATTCTCCGCTTGTCCGATCGAGGAACAGATCGACTCGAGCCATCCCTTCGCACTCGAGTACAGTGAAAGCTTTCCTTCCAATGTCCTGCGCGCGTTTGGTCTCCTCTGGGTCAAGCCTCGCTGGAATGATCAGCGCGGCGCCTTTCTCGTCGAGATACTTGGCCTCGTAAGAATAGAATTCGTGCGCCGGGTCGATCTCACCTGGAATGCTCACCAGTGGATCGGCTCCTGCCTCCAGATTTTCCAAAACCGACACTTCGATCTCGCGCGCGTTCACGGCGGTTTCGACCAGGACTTTCCTGTCGTAGTTGAACGCATCTTCGAGCGCCGCGTTGAGTCCGCTCGGTTCCTTGACCTTGTGCACGCCGACGCTGGAGCCAAGGTTCGCCGGCTTAACGAAGACCGGATAGCCTAGCCGCTCTTCAATGCTTTTCGCTAACTGCTGCTTTTCTTTTTTCCAAACTTCGTGCTTCAACGAAACATAAGGGACGATTGAAATTCCCGCGTCACGAACGACGCGTTTTGCCATTTCCTTATCCATCGCGATAGCCGATGCGAGCACGCCGCATCCGACATAAGGAAGATCGGCCAGCTCAAGTAATCCCTGAATCGTTCCGTCTTCGCAGAGAGGTCCATGCATGACAGGAAAGACCACATCGATGCCTCGTGCCTCTCCGTTTTCACCCAAGCGAATCAACGCGCTACCGCCACCCGAATCTGCGGGATTCGGTGGAAGCACGACTTTCGGCGCGTTTTTGAAGACGGGCAGAGACTTTTTTCCTTCCAGCAGAGAAATATCGTTGAGATGCCAGCGCCCCTGCTTGTCGATGGCTACCGGCACGATTTCGAAGCGGTCACGATCCAGGTAATTAATTACGGACGCAGCTGATTGAAGCGAAACTTCATGTTCTCCTGAACGACCGCCGTACAGGACCGCCACGCGTAGTTTCTTCATACGCCTCGAATATCAGAGTGATCGCTTCGCTTGATTCACTGGCGCGCCAGCAACTCCCGCAGGACGAACGGCAAAATCCCGCCATGGCGGTAGTAATCGATCTCGATCGGCGTATCGATCCGCAGCTTCACTGGAACCTTTTCCTGCTTGCCGTGTCTGCGCGTGATTTCCAGCGTGACCATCTGCCCCGGTTCGATCGCATCGGACAATCCCGTAATCGCATAGATCTCCGAGCCATCGAGCTTGAGCGATTGCGCGTTGGTTCCTTCCGCAAACTGCAACGGCAATACTCCCATGCCGACAAGATTCGAGCGATGAATACGCTCAAAGCTCGCCGCGACCACTGCCTTTACGCCGAGCAATCGCGTTCCTTTTGCCGCCCAATCACGGCTCGATCCCGTGCCATATTCATGTCCCGCGAGGATGACGAGCGGAACACCATCCGCGTGATACTTCATCGCGGCGTCGAAGATCGACATCGTCTCGGGCTCGGCCTGTAGGAGCATGATCACACTCTGCTCATGCTCGATACTACCGACGCGAGCGCCGACTTTTTCTCGACGAGGAAAATACTTCGTCACTCCGCCTTCGGTTCCCGGCACCATCAAATTCTTGATCCGCACATTCGCGAAGGTTCCGCGCGTCATCACCAAATCATTTCCGCGCCGGCTTCCGTAACTGTTGAAATCCACCGCACTGATTCCGCGCGAAACCAAATATTGGCCCGCCGGTGATGTGGCTTTGATCGCGCCCGCGGGAGAAATGTGGTCAGTCGTGACCGAGTCGCCGAAAATCCCCAACGGCCGCGCGCCGCGAATGTCCTCAATCCTTCCCGGTTCCATCGAGAAATTCTGGAAGAAGGGAGGCTGATGAATGTAATCGCTCTTCTCATCCCACTGATAAATGTCTCCGGTACTCGAGGGGATCTCGTTCCACTTCGGGTTCTGGCCAGCGAAGTCGCGGTAGAGGCGCCGGAAAACTTCTGGTGTGAGTGCTGACTGCATCGCGTCGCGGATCTCCTGCAAGCTCGGCCAGAGATCGCGCAGGAAAATTTCACGGCCGTCCTCGCCCTTGCCGATCGGGTCCGTCGATAGATCGAGATCAACGCGACCTGCGAGGGCAAACGCGACGACGAGCGGGGGCGACATCAGGAAGTTCGCTTTGATGTTCTGGTGCACGCGCGCTTCGAAATTACGATTACCGGAAAGCACCGACGCCGCGACCAGATCGAATTCGTTAATCGCCTGTTCGATCTTCGGATGGAGCGGTCCGGAATTTCCGATGCAAGTCGTGCAACCATACCCGACGACGTTGAACCCGAGCTGATCGAGATACGTCTGCAGTCCGGTTTTCTGAAGGTAATCGGAGACGACGCGAGAGCCGGGGGCGAGCGAAGTTTTTACTGCCGGATCAATCGTTAGGCCGCGCTCGACCGCTTTCTTTGCAAGCAAGCCGGCGGCGAGCATCACGCTCGGATTGCTCGTGTTCGTGCAGCTGGTGATCGCTGCGATCAAAACGCTGCCGTGGCCGATGCGGCTCTGTCCGTGAGCGAACGTATCCCCAGGTTTTGCTTCGATCTCCTGGACCGAATCGGGGGTGGGGCGATTGGCGATCATCTCGACTTTGTTCCGCTCATCGCCGGGTTCGATCCCCTGGTCGGCTTTGTCGGTCGAAACCATTTCTCCTTGCTTCGGCGGCGTGCCGTTCAGATTGACGAGATGATGTTTCCCGAGGTCTGCGTTCGTTTTCCCGTAGCCGCCATCCTTGACTGGTTTTTCGAGCAGCGATCGAAAGACCGCGCCGAGCTCAGGCAGATTCACCCGGTCCTGTGGACGCTTCGGGCCAGCAACGCTTGGCTGCACCACGGCCAGATCCAGTTCGAGATCTACGCTGTAATCGACTTCTCCTTTCCGCGGCATTCCCAACATATTTTGCGCGCGGAAATAGTTCTCGAAGGCAACGCATTGCTCTTCGGTGCGACCGGTGGCGCGCAGATAATTGACCGACTCGGCGTCCACCGGAAAATACCCCATCGTCGCGCCGTACTCGGGCGCCATGTTGCCGACCGTGGCGCGATCCGGCAGCGGCAGCGATGCCGCACCCGCGCCGTAAAATTCCACGAACTTGCCCACCACCTTTTGCGCACGCAGCATTTGGGTGATGTGAAGCGCGAGATCCGTCGCGGTGACGCCCTCGCGCAACTGCCCGGTCATGTGAACGCCCACGACTTCCGGCGTTAGAAAATACACGGGCTGACCAAGCATTCCCGCCTCCGCTTCAATCCCGCCGACGCCCCAACCGACGACGCCGAGTCCGTTGATCATTGTCGTATGTGAATCAGTTCCGACGAGCGTGTCAGGGTAGAAAAGTTGAGAGTTGAGAGTTGAGGTCGGAGAGAAAAGGACGCCTTTCGCGAGATATTCGAGATTGACCTGGTGCACGATCCCGATGCCAGGCGGGACGAGCCCGAAAGTTTTGAACGCCTGTTGCCCCCACTTTAGAAATTCGTAACGCTCGCGATTGCGTTTGAATTCCATCTCCATGTTCAAACGCAGCGCCTCTGCCGAGCCCGCAAAATCGACCTGCACGGAATGATCGACGACCAGATCGACCGGCACGAGTGGCTCGATAATTTTTGGATCGCCGCCGAGTCGCTGCACCACGCTGCGCATCGCCGCGAGGTCGACCACGAGTGGAACGCCGGTGAAATCCTGGAGGACGATCCGTGCAACGACGAACGGGATCTCCTCATTGGCCGGTGACTTCGCCGTCCAATTCGCCAGCGTCTCGACGTCCTTGCGACGAACTTTTTTCCCATCGCAGTTTCGCAAGACCGACTCGAGCACGATGCGAATGCTGACCGGCAGTCGGGAGATCGGCCCGATGCCTTGCGCTTCGAGCGCCGGCAGCGAATGCAGAAATCCCTCGCGGCCCTTGCCGGCGTCAAATTTCTTCAGCGTGTTGAATTCGTCACTCATATCTGGCACGAGGTCATTTCAAGGCAGACAGCAACGTCTGTCATCCTGAGCGCAAGCGAAGGATCTCTCAATCGGTGATTGTGGGCTCTTGCTGGCTTGCGTGCCGAACCTGCGTTTGTGAGGTCCCTCGCCGTCTGCGCGGCTCGGGATGACAAGCGGGGTTCGCGCATCGTTCACTTCAGCTCCGCGAGCTTCGCTTTGATCTTGTCGAAATTCGGTAATTCGCGCGCATCGTCATTGCTCTCCGCGTATTGAATGACCCCTTCACGATCGACAACGAAGGCAGACCGCTTCGGCACGCCGCCCATGCCGAGATTCATCTGCGGCAGGAACGAGTCGTACATCACGTCGTATTCTTTCGCGATCTTGTGTTCGTAATCGCTCAAGAGCGGCACGGTGATGCTTTCCTTCTTCGCCCACGCTTCCTGCGCGAATGGATTGTCGCCGCTGATTCCGTAGACCGTTGCGTTCAGGTCGCTGTACTCGCGCAAGCCGTTGCTCATGGTGCACATTTCCGTTGTGCAGGTGCCGGTGAAGGCCATCGGGAAAAACAAAAGGAGGGTGTTCGTTTTGCCGAAGTTCTCGCTCAACTTGATCTGCTTTGGTCCGTCCGCGGTTTTGCTCGGGAGGCTGAAATCTGGAGCTTTGGTTCCGGTTGCGAGTGCCATAAGAAATCTCCTGTTTAGGTTGATCGAGGGACATCAACTATAGAAACGGCAGGGGCAGGGTCAAAAGGTTTAAGGGCGACCGCGAACGGTTCAGTCGTTGAGGGGTTGAAGGGTTAGAGCGGCAGTTGGAGCAAACGTGGTTACTTTCATCCGTCACTAGTCACTTCCCATGGAATTGCTTTGGTGGTTATTTGCGATCGCCTTGATGGCGGTCGGCCTGATCGGCACCGTGCTGCCGGCTGTTCCGGGTGCGATCATCATTCTCGCCGCGGCCGTGATTCACCAGATCATGCTAGGCACCGAGAAGAGTCTTGGGTGGTGGAACATCGCTGCATTGGTTTTGCTGACGCTGTTGTCTTACGCCTTGGAATTTGCGAGCGGCTATTTTGGCGCGAAACGATTTGGTGCAACAAAATGGGGAGCTTTCGGTGCCATGATCGGTGCGATCGCCGGACTTTTCTTTCCCTTTCCAGGATTGATCATCGGTCCAGTCGTGGGCGCGATCACCGGAGAACTCGTGGCAGGGAAGCGTCTGGTCGGCGCCGGGCGCGCGGGCTGGGGGACATTGCTGGGCAACCTCGCCGGCATGATCGGCAAATTGACGATCGGTCTGGTGATGGTGAGCTGGTTTCTGGTCGCCGCGCCGGCGCCGTTTTGAATTTCCTCCTGTATGACCGCTGAAAACGGCGAGTTCAGAGAGTGCCCCGCCCAAGTCTGATTGCGAATTTCATCGCGCTGTCGTACACTCATCGCGATGGCAGATGATCGTTGGCGGGCAGTAATGCGCGCCAGAGGAAAGTCCGAACACCATACGGCAGCATGCCGCGTAGAACACGCGGGCGCCGCGTTTGCAAGAGCGCGGTGACGGAAAGTGTCACAGAAAAGGCACCGCCGGTTCTTTGGCAACGAAGCGCAGGTAAGGGTGAAAAGGCGAGGTAAGAGCTCACCGCTCGCGAAGCAATTCGCGGGGCAGGAAAAACCCCATGCGGTGCAAGACGGAACAGAGGTAGGGCAGCCGGTCCGTTGATCCTCGGGTATCGTCGCATCACAGCGAACGCAAGTTCACTGGGCGCTCGGAGAAAATTCGAGTGAGATAAATGATCATCCCCCGAAGAAATTCGGGGACAGAATTCGGCTTATCGCCATTGAAATGGAGGGCGCTTTCTGAAACGAAGGCGCCCTTCCTCATTTTTGCGGCATAGTTAGTTCGATGTTTTCCGCCAGACGAGGTCTTCGTTATTTCGCCGATCAATGAGAGCATCGACCTTTCCGCTTTCGGCGTGACGAAACAGGATGCGGCCCTCCACTCCTTTGCGAAAAAAGATCTCGGAAACCTCCGGCAGGAGCTGTTCGCGTTTGCCTTTTCGCTCGAGGAATAAATTCCCGCCGTCGATCGAAACTGTCCGGGTCTGGCCGGGCGCCATCTCATAGATGCCCACAACGTCCACGAATTTCTTCGGGTCACCTTTGCCGACCGCAGGATCTTCGTAATAGCGAAAAGCCTGACTGGCCGCGATCTGCCAGGTTCCGTTGCGCCGCAGCCACGTGTCGGTCTGGTGATAACGCGCGGTAAGATTTTGGCCGAAGATCGTTTCGGTCTCGTCCAGATCGTAACTCAGGATCGCGGTGTCGCTCTGGATCACGCTTTGCGCTTTTTTGATCTGGATACTGCCGGAGTATCCGGTTGGCAGAGGCGCAATGTCGGCGACTAGAGCCGTCTTGGTCATGTTGCGTCCCTTTTCATCGAAAAAGATGCAGTCATCGGCATATTTTTTCCAGGACTCGGGGTTGCCGGGAGCGACGGAGTCGAAAAGTTCCTGCGTGCGATGAACGAGTTCTTCCTGCGAAATCGCGTCCTCCGGTCCGGCTGATCGTGCAGTCAGCGCAAACATCGTAACAGGAATCAGGAGAAGGAGAGATCGGCAGTTCATGGTCGCTAACCATGCGCGATCTGGTCCCCGGAGCGCGAGCAGAAATACGCCGTGTCCGTCGCTGGATCTAGCGGTCACTGCGCCGACAGAACCTCCCAGATTGCTAAACGCGTCGTCACCAACTCCATGAAATTCCGCCGTAAAAAGCTCGACCGTCACCAGGATGAAAAATCTGCGCGTCGGACGCTGTCCGCGCGTCGGCAATAGGATCCACCGCGGATGCAAAACGTTGGTCGGTCAAATTCTTCGCTTCGAAGAAAATGGAGAATCCTTTTTTCGGTCGATATCCAATCTTGAATCCAATCAGGGCGTAAGAATCGGCAAAGAGCGTGTTGGCCTGGTCGACCGGGTAGCGTGTGATATTGCACTGCAAGTTGGGTCCGGCGTAAAAGCCGGCTTCTGTCACGTAAAGCAGTTCCGCTTCATAAAGATGTATCGGCAGTCCACCGATGCGATTGTCGCCAAAGACGGGATCAGCATCGAAATGAAAATCGTTCAGTGTATAGGTTTGACTTAACGTCAGCCGGTCTCCGGCGCCGTCCTTTTTCTTGTCAAGAAAAACAGATTTCAACAATTCGATGTCGAGACTTGCTTCGATTCCCTGATGATAAGAGCGCTCGACATTAACGGCTCCAATGTCATTTCCTTGGGCGTCGTTAAGTTCAAGCAGCTCGTTCCGCAGCCAGGAATGGTAAAGGGACAATTCCCACTCGAAACGCCCGTGCTCCCCTCGCGTGCCAATCTCCAGCGTCCGCGCCCGCTGCGGGTGCAGCGGCGTGTAGACAACGCTCGAGTTGGGGCCGTCCTCAAATTCAACCATGTTATCAAAGGAAGGCGGTTGCCAGCTCCCGCTGAAGTTCGTGAAAATCTGGTTCTCTTTGTCGAACTCGTAAATCAGGCCCGCCTTTGGATTCCAGCCGTAAAAATTCTGTTCGTGTGACTGGTCTCCATCGTCATCGCTCAGAAAGTGGTCTTCGAAATGACGCTGCGCGTAAATCGCCTGCATTCCCGTCAGAACGGAAAACTTGTCGGTCAGGTAATGCTGGTTTTCGACGTAGAGCGGCGCGTTGATTGAAATTCCTGTGTTCAGCGCGGTGGTTTGTCCGCGATGACCGCCAAGATTCTCAAAGTTTTGTGTGACCTCTTTTTCGAGCTGGGGGCTTAAACCCACAGTGAAAATGTTTTGCCGGCCAAACAGTTCGTCGTGCGTAACGAAATTCAGGCTGACGCCATAATTGTCCGAATAGAACGCGGTAATGCCCTGCCGAAAATCGGGGGAAAAAAAGCCGCGTTCCTCCATGTTTCGATGAAACCAGAACAGCCCCGCGTCGAATTCGTATCCGTCGCTTCGATAGCTGATCTTATCGGCCAGTCGAAGGAGAGTCCATTTCTTGTTGAAGTCTTCGGCGACCGCGTCCTCGTTCGCCTGTTGCGGATCGTCATTCAGTTCCTGTTTGGTCAATCCTCCGGGCAATTGGCGATCAACGCGGTCGAGGGTCACATAGAACCTGTTTTCAAGATGCTCGTTGAACTTATAGCCTACGTCGCCGAAAATCCGTTCGGTGTTCTCGGTGCTATGCTCACGGAAACCGTCGCGATAGCGGTCCATGACCGAGCCGACGTAATCAAACGAACCTGCAACACCGCCGAAACTGACCTGGCTACGGAAATAACCATAGCTCCCGCCTTCGAGCCGAACCCGAAATGGGTCGGCATCGTAGCCGGTCATGGTCACGAGATTGATCGCACCACCGAGGGTGATGGAGCCGTATTTGAAGGCGTTCGCGCCACGGAACACCTCGGCGTATTTGACCGTGGCAAGATCGAAGTCCTCCAGAATGGCTTCGCCGTCACCCTGGTTGAGGGTGAGACCGTCGAGCATGAATTGCACTCCCAGCGGCTCGTCCTCCGACAAAATTCCGGATCCGCGAATTGAGACTTTGGTGACTTCAGCGCCGTTCTCCGTTTGCAGGAAGAGCCCCGGAGTTCGTTTCAGCAAATCTTCAAAATTCGAAGCCCGCCCTCGTTCCATCTCCTCTGCGTTTCTCAGAGTGAAACCTCCCGGAACCTCGTTCTTTTGTTCCGCGGCTTTCTCGGCGGAAGGCGAGGTCAACGATTCCGATTCAGACTGTCCGGTCACTATGACTCGGGACAGAGTCTCTGGGGGGCTTGCCAACGGCACATCGGCCGATCTTAGGGCACCGGTGACAAGTAACGGGATGGCCGCAACCAAGATTAGTTTGTTCCAGCGTTTACCTCGATCAGTGTTCTTGGAAATCGCCATTGCATCAGTTCATCAGTAATATCTTGTACGATTGCGGATGAGCACATCGGAGAGATTCCGATGGACCCGATCAGGTTGGTGTCCGCGATTCTGAATCTAGTACACGGAGGCTGTTCTTGTCGAACGTGCCAGTGCATTTGACGCAAGCGAAAGCGTTCAAACAAGCGAATTTCCCGTTCGTTAATGTGATCTTCGAGTTTTAGGAGAAAAGGCATCGAATGGTACTGACCAGGCGCCAAAACCTCGGGATAACTGATGTCATCTCGAATGTAGCGAACGTGGCCGATGCCAAATAAACGACGGCCATTAGTCGGCAACGACGACAAGAGACATCGAAGCGTTGAACTAATTCGTACACCTCCTTCATTTCCGCCACCAAACTCTTGCCACATTCTTAGTTCTTCTTCACGGGTGCCAGGAAGAAACCAACATGACGCAAAGGTGTCGAATGCTTGGTCTTCGCAAGCCTTAAGCATCTCATCAACAAATGCCGTTCCATCTTCGTTTAGGGAAAACCGCTGTAATACTTCTCGAATCACCGATGGTAAGCGACTCTCGCGCTGATCAAGTTTCCTCAGCTCGGACATTCGACTCAGGCGCAACGATCCGCTGGAGGTGAGATCAGAAAGTTTTCGCCGGTCTAGAAATCGCCAAATCGCTTGGTCACCGGGAATGTCTTCCAACCCGATCTGCTCGCTTAGAGGCATCTCAGCTGTGGTGCAAGCAGACGAACCTACAGAACATCGTCAAGACAGGCCAATAACTGCGAAACCATTTCCTCGGTTTCGTCGCCCATATTGGAAAGGCGGAAGGACTTGCCTTTAATTGGGCCGTAGCCGCCATCAATGACGAGGTGGTGTTTCGTGCGGAGATCGCGGACTAGTTTCGCAACGTCGATTCCGCGGCTGTTTCGCACGCAGGTGAGCGTCTTGGTGCGGAAGCCTTCTTCGGCGAAGAAATCGAAGCCGGCGCGGCGGACCCAATCGTGGACAAGCGTGTTGGTGCGCGCGTGTCGAGCGAAACGTGCGTCGAGGCCTTCCTCGAAAATCTCGGCGAGCTTGGATTGCAAGGCGTGGATGTGGCCGATGCTCGGAGTGCTCTGCGTCATCCATTCGGCTTGTTGTTTCTTGAACTCGATGAAATCGAAATAATAGCCGCGGTTCGGGATTTTTTCGGCACGGGCCAAAGCTTTTTCGGAAACAGAGAAAAGGGAAAAGCCGGGTGGAAGGGCAAGCGCTTTTTGCGTGCCGGTGAGCATGACGTCGATGCCAAGCGCGTCCATGTCGATCTTAACGCCGGAGAAGGATGAAACCGTGTCGACGACCAAGGCGACGTCTGGGTACTTCGCAAGCGTGCAGCAAATTTCCGGCAGAGGATTCATCACGCCCGTCGACGTTTCGCTGTGAATCAAAACTACAGTGTCGAATTTTCCCGTCGCGAGCTTGGCATCGACATCCTTCGGATTGATGTGCTTGCCCCAATCCACTTGCAAAGGCTCGGCGTTTTTTCCGCAACGCCTGGCCACGTCGAACCATTTGTCCGAGAACGCGCCGCACATGCAGCAGAGCACGCCGCGATCGACCAGGTTACGGATCGACGCCTCCATTACACCCCAAGCCGATGAGGTGGAGAGAAAGACCGGCTGTTTGGTCGCGAACAGTTTCTGGAGCTTCGGGTGAACATCGCGGTAGAGATTCTTAAAATCTTCGCTGCGATGCCCGATCATGGGACGAGAGAAGGCGGCCATCGTTTTCGCAGAGACCTCGACCGGGCCGGGAATGAAGAGCTTATCGTGTGGAATCATGGACAGGAGAAAGGTCCAACGTCCAACGTCCAACGTCCAACGCTCAACTCAGCGGATTTTTGACAAGAGGCGCGCCCGTTTCAGTTCTTGATGAAGCTGATATCGCCGCTGCGCTCAATGCGCGCCCGGAGGACTTTCGAATGTCCTCGACCTTGGCGTCCAGGCGCAAGTCTTCTTCAAGATCGTGTTGTGAGATAAGATTTCGCCGCATCATGTCGAACAGCGGTTTCCCATTTTCGACGATAGTGTCGGGGAAACCTTTGATGAGTTTGCCGAAGGCATGCGAGCGGCACGCGACCCAGGCGAATGAGCGCAGAAAAACGAGAACGAAGCCGCCCGATCGAGGCGAAGAATCCGGCAGTGCCATTGATTGCGCGCGACAGGACTGAGGCCAGAATAACGAGAAAGATGGCGTCGAAGGCGGTCTTCTCGGCGAGCGAACGCTTGCTGCTGAGGCACACCATCAGGAGCGTAATCAAAAATATGATTACGCCGCGCAGCGAGATTTGCGCGAAGGTCAAGTTCTTCGGCTCGGCACCAAGACCGAGAAGTGGTCCAACAAAATCCCAGAACGATTGCATTCTGAAATTTTATCGCTTGGGGAGTGCTGAATGGGCGGATCGAAAACGAGCCGCGGAGGCTGATAAACCCAATGTCACCTTGGGTTACGTTATTCTAGAAAACGAAACGCGTTCGTCGGACGCAAAACGAAGGTTCAAGACATGGCACAAGGAAGCAAAGCGAAATACACGGACAAACAAAAACGCAAAGCTGAGCACATCGAAGAAGGATATGAAAAGCGCGGCGTCTCGAAGAAGGAAGCCGAGAGCCGCGCCTGGGCGACGGTAAACAAATCGGACAAGGGCGGAAAGAAGAGCGGCTCGGGCCGCGGGAAGATCAGTAGCAAAGCGAGCTCGCGAAAGGGCGGAAAAAAAGGCGGCAAGAAATCCGGCAGCCGGAAGAAGAGCTGGCAAAATCCAACGGCTGATGCCCGCAAAAAACTATGTGAATGATAATTTCGGGCGTTGGCAGTCCGACTTTCGCCGGCCAGTGCAGCATTGCCTGCGTGGAGAATCGCGCGGCCACGAGATCGTC
Source organism: Spartobacteria bacterium (assembly GCA_003169695.1). Taxonomy (GTDB): domain Bacteria; phylum Verrucomicrobiota; class Verrucomicrobiia; order Chthoniobacterales; family UBA10450; genus AV80. The sequence goes on along the minus strand of PNAS01000020.1, from coordinate 6,267 downwards.
AAGTTGCTCCAGCCCGAGGAGGACGATTTTTTGTCCTCAAACCGAAGCACTCCGGCTTTTTTCCGACCACGCTCGAGACGCCCATTATCACCGGCATCGCTGGAAATTTTTGCGTGCTCTTTACCGCGAACGACGCCACATGCGCGACTAGGATCTGATCGTCCCTGCAGATTACGCCGCCTCGAATTCGGCCGCGGAAAATAAAGACGCGCTTGCCCTGATGCGCAAATTTGTGGAATGGGGCACGCGTCCGTCGCCCAAAATCAGGTTGCCTGCGCGGAACAACAAACGCCGCCGATAGTCGTCTTCCGGTTTGGACTCCCTTCTCGCGCTTGCGCATGAAACTTTCGCGTGGCATAACACCAAGCCTCGCGCTCCAAAGATGGGCCGACGCCTCCCAAGATTTAAGCCATGCCGACTCTGTCATCTACTGATCCAGTGCTCGAGACCCAGGTGTTTTGGGAGCGGCACAAGAAAGAAGTATTCGCGGCTCTCGTTATTGCGCTTCTCGCGGTCGCCGCCTGGGGAGGGTATCGGCTTTACTCCGATCGCCGTGATGCCACCGCGGCGAACGTGCTCACGGCAGCAAAGACTGCCGCTGATTTTCAGAAAGTCATCGCGCAATATCCAGGAACGGCAGCCGGTGGGTCCGCCTATCTTTTTCTAGCCGAGGAGCAGAGGAAGGAAAAAAAATTCAACGAGGCGAACGCGACGCTTCAGTCGTTCGTTGATAAGAACCCGAAGCATCAGCTGAAGGGGACGGCTCGAATGGCGATGGCCGCGAATCTGGAATCGCTCGAGAAACGCGATGAGGCGTTGACTGTTTATCAGCGTCTGGCTGCGGATGATCCGCAAGGTTTCATCGCCCCGATTGCCATGATCTCAGAGGTGCACATCCTCAAGGAAAAAAATCAAATCGAAGAAGCGCGACGCGTTTGCGAGACAATCTTGACCAAATATCGCGATAGTCTCGTTGCCAGCGAAGCGACGCGACAACTTCGGTTGTTAAAGCCTGCGGCCCCACCAGAGGCGACTACCTCCAAGGCTCCGGCGCCTGCCGCGAGCGTACCGAGGCTTCTGTTACGACCACCGGCTCCGCCGACGGCCGCCCCACCGGCGGCTGCTCCGCCGGTTCCGAGCCTGCCTAAGAAGACTGCAGGTCCGCAAAAACCGTGAGTGCAGCCGCAGCTGTCACCCGCCGAACTGATCGTTAGGCGAGAGCGCTCTAGCGTTTGCGCGTTTAGCGCTTCGAGAATTGGAAACGTTTCCGCGCCCCTGGCTGGCCGGATTTTTTCCGTTCTTTCATCCGCGGATCGCGCCGGAGCAATCCTTCCGCTTTGAGCGTTCCGCGAAGATTCGCGTCGACCAGCAGGAGCGCCCGCGAGATCGCGAGCCGCGCCGCGCCCGCCTGGCCGGTGGGACCTCCGCCCGTGGTGTTGATTGAGAGATCGTAGGAATTTGTCAATTTCACCACCTGAAGGGGCTGGAGCACCGTGTTCTGCAGCGGGACCGTCGGAAAATAATCTTCAAAGCTTTTTCCATTGATGTCGATCTTGCCGTTGCCCGGTGTCATGCGAATGCGCGCCACAGAGGTCTTACGGCGGCCGGTAGCGATAAATTCCTGAGTTTGTGCCATGGAAAAATTCTAGGATGCAAGCGAGACATTCGCCGGCTGCTGCGCGGCATGAGGATGCAAATCGCCGCGATAAACCTTGAGCTTCCGGTAAACGGCGCGCCCGAGTTTGTTATGCGGAATCATTCCGCGGATGGCGCGTTCGACAAGCAGCTCCGGGTGACGTGCGCGACGCGCCCGAACGTTCTCGGTTTTGTGCCCACCGACGAAACCGGAAAAGCTCATGTAGCTTTTCTGCTCTTCTTTCTTGCCCGTCAGGCGAACTTTCTCCGCGTTGATCACGACCACGAAGTCGCCCGTGTCGACGTGAGGTGTGTAGATGGCCTTTTCCTTTCCGCGCAAAAGATTAGCCGCTTTTACGGCAACCTGACCGAGCACCTGATTGTTGGCGTCGATGATCCACCATTTGCGAGGGACTTCGCTGGCTTTTGCAGAAAACGTCTTCATCAGGGTGAAAGGGCACGGAAATTACGAGTGTGCCTCGAAAGTGTCAACAGCTTCTTGGACGGCAATGGCGTGACTGACGAGCCGGATTTCGACCGCCGACCGAGTGCTCGGCTGGCACCGCATTTGCTTATAATTACCATAATGCATCGCTCGTCTCTGTCGTTGTTGTTTCTCGCCTTTCTCATTCATCCGGCTACGGCCGGTGAAGAAAAGTCAACAGATGCAGACAACACATCATCGCGTGCGGTGATTCGTGAGCTGAATCTCGCGCGACGAAACCCGGCGCTTTATGCCACTTTCGTGGAAGAATTGCGCGGCAGGATGAGCGGCAACGTCATGGTCTTGCCGGGACATACGAGAATCCGGACAAAGGAAGGCATGGGGGCTCTGGACGAGGCGATTTCCTTTTTGCGAAGCGCTCAACCGCAAGCGCCGCTGGCGCTCTCGCCTGGAATGTGCCGCGCGACCGCGGACCATTGTGCCGATCAAGCGTCCGGAGGATTCGGGCATGCAGGGCGCGATGCGAGCAATGCTCTGGCGCGCATCAGCCGTTATGGAACATGCGGCGGCACTTGGGGCGAAAACATTTCCTACGGCAAATCGACCGCGCGCGCCGTAGTGCTCGCGCTCATAATCGACGACGGGTTGCCGGCCCGGAAACATCGGAAGAATATTTTCAATCCGAACTTCAACTTTGCCGGCGCAGCGTTCGGTCGGCATGCGAGATTCGGGACAGTTTGCAGCATGGACTTCGCCGGGGGCTACGCCGAACGTGGCCAGTCGTCCGCGGCGGCGCTTGTCGCGCGAAATTTCTGATTGGGATGCGCTGAGGCAGGCGCAACTTCCGTTTTGCAATGACGCGAAGACCGGGCTGTTTTTGCGAGGTGAGCTCGTCCCATGGTCGCGGTCCCGCTTGCGCGGCTCGGGATGAAATCTCTCTGCTCGCTCTTTAATCCCTGCCCGGCCGCTCCGCGCGCGTTTTTTCGAGAATCGGCTGGATGGAGGGATCCGCTTTCAATAGAGCGGGGCGCATAACTTCACGGAATTCCCGCCGAGCTTGTCTGAGCCTGTCACGCGCCGCCCGCACAGCGGGATCGGCCATCGCTTTCTGATAGGCCGTTTTCAGCTTCGATCGCTCTTCTTCATTTAGGCTGGTCCAGCGGGCGCGGCGCTCCATTTGAAATTGTCGCACCGGCTTGTCCGCAGGCGGCTGCGCCAGGACGGTCGGCGCGAACTGAAGCGCGGCAGCCAAGGTCGGAACGAGGAGGAAGGTAAATCTCGCTTTCATTATTTCGATAATATAACCCGGCAGCGCCCAAAAGTTGCGGCGGCGGATCGAGAAATGGTCGCTGGTCATTTCATTTCGCCAAGCGTAATTTTCCCGCTTTCTCGCATGGCCAATCAAACTGCCGCCGCCAAAACCGCAATCACGCCGCGGCGTGATGAGGATTTCCCCGAATGGTATCAGCAAGTCGTTCGCGCCGCCGAGATGGCTGAGCCGTCGGATGTCCGGGGCTGCATGGTGATTCGTCCCTGGGGCTACGGCGTCTGGGAAAACATGCAGCGCCAGCTCGATGCGATGTTCAAGGCGACCGGACACCGGAACGCCTATTTTCCGCTTTTCATTCCGCTTAGTTATTTTGAACGTGAAGCGTCCCACGTGGAAGGTTTCGCGAAGGAATGCGCGATCGTTACGCACAGCCGGCTGGAAGTAAACGCCGAGGGGAAGATGGTCCCGGCCAGTCCGCTGACTGAACCGCTGGTCGTTAGGCCCACCTCTGAAACCATTATCGGCGCAAGCTACGCGAAGTGGGTGCAAAGCTATCGCGACCTTCCGATTCTCATTAATCAATGGGCCAATGTCGTGCGTTGGGAGATGCGGCCGCGCGTTTTTCTCCGCACCACCGAATTCCTCTGGCAAGAGGGGCATACCGTGCACGAAACCGAAGCCGAAGCGCGCGCGGAAACCAAGCAGATGCTCGAGGTGTATGAAACGTTCGTGCGCGATCATCTCGCGGTGCCGGTTATCAGCGGCGAGAAATCGGAGAGCGAACGGTTTCCTGGGGCAGTCCAGACGCTTTGCATTGAAGCGATGGTGCAGGACCGGAAGGCGATCCAAGCCGGCACGTCACATTTTCTTGGCCAGAATTTTTCGCGCGCGAGCGGGATTCAATTCCAATCGCGGGCGGGGACGCAGGAGTTCGGCTGGACAACAAGCTGGGGCATGAGCACCCGGCTCATCGGCACGGTCATCATGGCGCATGCCGACGATGATGGGCTCGTTCTTCCTCCTCGGATCGCGCCGATCCACCTCGTGATTCTGCCGATTACTACGAAGGAGGAAACGCGCGCGCGAGTGCTGGAAGCGGCGGAAAAACTTGCGGGTGAACTGCGGGCGTTGACATATTTCGGCGCGCCCCTCGAAGTGGAACTCGATCAACGTGATCTCGGTGGAGGATTGAAGAACTGGGAATGGATCAAGAAGGGAGTCCCGCTCCGCGTCGAGCTCGGCCCCCGCGATCTGGAATCAGGCACTGTCGCGGTGAGCCGGCGAGATCAACCTGTGAAGACGAAGGAATTCTTACCGGTCCCAGAACTCGTTAGGCGCGCCATCGAACTGCTGGATTCCATTCAGCTAAATCTTCTTGAGCGCGCGAAACAGTTCCGGGACACACATACGCGCGTGATCGACTCCAAGGAAGAGTTCTACGACTTTTTTACGCCAAAGCATTCGGCCAAACCCGAAATCCATGGCGGCTTTGCGCTCGCGCATTGGGACGGCTCACGCGAAGTCGAACAGCAAATCAAAGACGACCTGAAAGTCACGATCCGCTGCATTCCCCTGGAAGACACCGCGAATCCATCTGAACCAGGCGTCTGCATTTTCAGTGGTGGGCTGAGCCGCGGCCGGGTTCTCTGGGGAAAGTCTTACTGACGCGATTCGAATGGAGGGGCGGTTGACGGGGCGGGATGGGCTTGTTTATTCCCCTCGTGGCGACCGAACTCACACTTTACAGCCGCACCATGTGCTCGTGGTGCCTGGACGCGAAGGATTATCTGTCTGGTCGCGGTTACCAGTTTACCGAGATCGATGTGGGCCGGGACCGCGACGCGTACGAGGAAATGGCGGAGCTTTCGGATCAGACCTGTGTGCCGACACTGGTCGCCGGCGATGAGGTTCTGGCGAACTTTGATACCGATCAGTTGGAAAAGTTTCTGAACGAGCACGGAATCGAGCCTTAATGCTGTTTGGCCTTTTCCTCACGCTGGGCGTTGCTGTTCTCAGTGTCGCCTTGAGGAGCTTCCAGACATCGTTCGCGCAAAAGGCCGGGGCGATCGGTATCCTCGTCTCCACGTTTTTGGCGGTTTATTTCGTCAGTGGCAGCTGGGGATTCGGTTTGATCGCAGCGCTCACCTGGCTCTTTCTGCCCTGGCTGGAGATTCTTACCCGCATTCGTGCGCTGCGTTTACCCAAAGAGAAGGCGCTTCGGCCGAAGAGTCCGCCCTCCGCGGAAGTTTTTCCCACGCTCGAAGACATTACGCGCGAGATCCAGAACGAAGGATTCGCGCACATCAATGATGCGGGATGGGACTGGGAAGATTATCGCCAGTTTTTCCGGCTCTTTTACAAGGAAGAAGATCGAGCGCAGGCGACAATTTGCCTGAACGAGCAGAATGATCTTTCGTTTTACTACCTTCGCATTTCCTCCCGTGCGAACGACGGGATCATTTGGACAACGTGGAACTATCCGCTGTCTTACGGGTTAAAATTAACTCCGCAGTTTAGGATCAACCGGCAGCGGCCGGACCAATCGTTCTGGCAGCTTTACCAAAGCCACCGCGAGTTTCTGCGCCTCAACCAGGTGGAGACAAGTGTAATCGATCCAATGGATGAAGATCGCATCCAGGTCGAGGTCGAAAATGATTTGCGCGACCAGATCGCGCACAATATCAAGAAAGGTGTGCTGAAATCCACCGCAGACGGCGAGGTGAAATATTCCTGGCGCGGGATGGTTTATCTCTGGTGCCAGTTTCTGTTGGACCTGGTGCGACTGTAGGGCGTTTCTGTGAAACGCCGTCCGCCGCGAGGCGTCTGACACAGACGCCCTACAACCTGCCGCGGTTGGAGGTGATGGCTACGGTCAGATCTTCATGACCTCGGCCTCTTTTCGCTCGAGGTGTTGGTC
>PNAS01000068.1 GCA_003169695.1 Spartobacteria bacterium | reverse complement strand
GCATCGGAAACACCCGATTGTGCTAAGGAAGGTCCAATGGCCCGGAGGAGCACATGTTTGGGAGCGCTTCCGGTGACGATGAACCCGCCGATACCTACATTATCACCGAGCTGAATTAGCATACGCGTCGAGAGGTTGATGGCCTGCGCGGCTGGAATCGGCGTGGGGGTGGATGTCGGTGTCGATGTAGCTGTAGGCGTGGGCGTAGCGGCAGGAGTACCGGTTGGAGTAGCTGCCGGTGTAGTTGTCGCTGTCGGGGTGGCCGTGGCGGTAGCTGTTGGTATCGGTGAAGGTGTTGGTGAAGGTGTCGGCGTGGCACTCGGCGTCGTGCTTGGCGTAGGACTCGGCGTTGCGCTTGGGCCCGAGGGCAACGGCCAGACATAGGCGCCGCGACTGCGCGTCCAGACTGAAAGTGTAGTAAAGCCGCGATCATACTGCATGTCCCAGATCATCGCGTGAGACAGTCCGTTTTCGAAACGAAACCAGGCGGGACTCGCCGCTGTGATGTCGTTAGTGTAGTACAAGCCCCAGTCGGTCCCCGCAAAGACTTGCGTCGGGAATTTCGGGTTGGCGATGATCGAGTCGACCGGAATGTCCGGGAGGTTGCCGGTCTTGTCGTTCCAGCTGAAGGAGGCGCAGTCGGTCGTGCAGACCACCTGGAAAACGTGGCCGGGCGTCGTCGGGGTGTTGGCGTTGAAGCCGCCCACGGCTGCGTAAGCAACGGGCGCGGTCGTGGTCGTCGGATCGAAGACGACGTCAAGGATCGGGCGATTAGGCACGACGACGTTGCCGCCGGTAACGTTGACCCAAGTGGACTGGTTCGAACCCGTTCCCATCCCGCGGCCGATTTGTACGTTGCCGTCGTTGGTGCCCACGATCACGGTCGATTGAAGGGCCTGCTCAAAGGCAAGTTGGTTGATAAAGGAGCGATTGCCCAGGGTTTGCTTGGTCAGGTTCGGCGGGCTGTTCACGTACCAGGTCGGGTTTGAGGCCGCGCCCGTGATCGTCTCCCAAACCCTGACGGTGCCGACGACCAGATGGCCGCAGCCGGTGGTGGCGCCGGCCGGCCCGCAGTCGTTGCTCGGCGTGTTCGGATCGCCTTTGAAAATCTCGTAGGGCAGAACGAATGACTGTGTATCGCTGCTCCAGCCCCCTGTCAGATCGCTCCAACCCGCGCCGGAGGCGGTGCAGTTGCTGGTGCAGCGGCTCAGGTGGCCGCTGTTATTGCCCTGCCAGAATCGAAGGCTCGATCCCGTGCCCACCGGGTCGATGCGGGCGTAGAAGCCGTCGCCGCCCTTACCCATCTGCCACTGCACGGGGCCAGTAGGGCTACCCGAAAACGTGACCGACATAGAACCGTTGTCCTGAGCGCCTCCGTTCGCCTGCGGTGCAGCGGAGGTGGCGAAGTTGCCGCTAATATCGCCGGAGTAGAACTCGATTGTATTCAAACCCGTGTCCATATTGAACCAGGTCGGGTCAACCGTCGGACTGGTGAGGTTGGCGTTGGTGGTCCCATGGACGCCGCCGTCGTTGCCCGCCAGCAGGATACTGGACGAGCCGGGCACGAAAGCCAGTGCGTGCTGATCCACATGCACCCCATGGTTCGCGCCATAACCGCAGGTGATGTCGTTCCAAACGGAATTCCCGTTGGCCCAGAACCATACTTCGAAGGTGTCGAAAAAGACGCGGTCAGGGTTGTTCGGATCGACGGCAATCCCCTGGTCGTACCAGTTCTGCGGATAGTCGCCCGGGTCGCCTTCGCAGTCAGTGAGCGCAGCGCCGGTCGAGCCGGCGATCTGAGTCCAGGTTACGCCGCCGTCGGTTGTGCGGTAGGCGCCGAGCTGGCAGCCATTCGTACCGCCGCAGCCACCATTTGAGTTAGGCGTGATAGCCTGCACCTGGGCATAGATATAGTTCGAATTGCTCGGTGCGACGGCGATGTCAACGCGGCCAAGCTGATTGCCTGTCGTGGAGCTGACATAGGCCGTGCCGCTGGCCGCATTGAGCCCCGTCCAGCCGTTGGCGTTGGTGCTTATTGGGGTAAAGTCTGTTGGGCAGCCGCTCGTTGGCAGCGTCCCTGCGTAGACACCATTCGCCCCGTTCTGATTGAGATTGGCCTGTACGGTGGTGGCAAAGCCGCGCACGCCAACCGCGGCAATAATGCGCGTGCTACTGCCGGTGTTGATCAGGGTGAGGCCGGTAATATCCTGACGCATCGCGCTGAAATTATTGGTGGTGCAAGGGCCGGTCCAGTTAGTCCCGCCGTCATACGAGAAGTAGAGACCCGTCTTCGTGCCGGCTACCACGTTGTTGCTGTTGCGTGGGTCGACGCGCACCTTGCCGACCGCCTGGTATTGCGGGAACTGGCCCGGTGGGAGTGGGAAGCCGGGTCCGAACACACTTGCTCCCTGCAGCGTCCAGGTGGCGCCGGCGTCGGTCGATTTTAGAATGCCCTGACTGCCCATCGAGAAGGAGCTAAAGTTCAGGTCGCCTGTGCCTGCATAGATAGTGTTATGATCGTTTGGGTCAATGGTAACGGAGTCGATGCTGATGGTGCTGAGCAGCGGATCGTCAGTGACGGCGCTCCACGAAGTGGAACTGCTGCAACAGTTGGTGGTCTTCCACACACCGCCGCCCACGCTACCCAAGTAGGCGACGATAGAGCCGTTAGTTGTGGTGGTCGGATCCACGACAACATCGTTCACCCGGCCCTCGGTCGTGCCATAGTCAAAGCAGCCTGAGCAGCCGGTCATGCGCAGGGGCCGCGGACCGAGCGCGGTGAAGGCGTTGGGGTCAAGTGTCAGCGCCGAATTGGTCTGATTGAGATTGTTCGCTTGTAGGCCAAAGGGGATGCTGCGGGCGATGCGGGCGTCCTGGGCGGCTGCCTGGCGCACCCACGCAGGGTCGAAACGGCCGGTAGGGTAGGTCAGCCGGTTATTCCAGTCGATTTCAAGGCGATTCAGATCGTCCGCGTCGCCGCCGGGGATTGGCATATAACGTTCCAACCGATCCGTGTCGCCGCGACCCTCTTGGCTGTCCGAACCGTCCGGACGACCGACTGAGTGCCACCCCATCCCGGTGAAACTGGATATCGCCAGGAAAACGCCGACTGAGCAAAGAGCAAAAGCGAGTAAGACCCGCTGATTGAAGAGACCAGATGTGGAAGTGCGTTTTTTTTTCATGGAAAGCGCTCGTTTGAGATTGCTGCGCAGATCCAGCCTTCAAGCTCTATTGAGTCCGGCCGAAGATTCGTGGAACGTCGAGTGATGGCCGGAACGCGTCAAGACTAATCGTGGTTGATGCCGGGAATGAAATTCCCTCGAAGCCTCGAGATGTATCCGAACTTTTTCGACGCTCCACCAATCGTTCGGAGGGCCGAGGAAGAACTCAACCTGAGTCTGCCTTTGGTCTATCGACCCCGATGTTGGAATCTTCGAGGCCAATGCTCTTTAAGCGCGGCGCGGGTGGCGTTTGTCAGGAGCAGTGCTGCTCAAGGGATCCGCGCGGCGGCGCTGACGGCGGTGGTTGTTCCGCCGCACGCCACATACACGGTGCTGGCTGCATCGCAGTCCAACAACGGATTGTGGAACTGGACGATGTGCGCCCTGGAACTCCCGAACGCTAGATCGAGCGCTTGCAGAAATTCCTCCTCGGGAGGGTCATCGGACCACATGGCGAAGACGCCGCCAGGATGCAGGTGGGCCGCGAGCCGGCGAAGCGCTTTGCTCTCATAGAACGATCCGTGGCGCGGGTGGAGCAGGGCTCGTGGTGAGTGATCGATGTCCAAAAGGACGGCGTGAAATCGTTTGCCAGGGTTCTCGGGATCGAGAGCGGCGCCATCCGCCAGCCGGAAGAAGTCGCCGCGCAAGAATCGGCAACGCGGATCTGAGCTCAATTGTGCTCCCAGAGGAACCAGGCCGCGGCGATGCCAGTCGATTACCGCGGGAAGGGCTTCGATAACGACCACGGATTTAACCGACGGATTCTCGAGCGCCGCGCGCGCCGTGTAACCCAGTCCCAGACCGCCCACCACGACGTCGAGCTCACCAGCGTCCAATTCGGCCAGTCCCAATTCGGCGAGCGCGATCTCTACTCTGGTGAACAAGCTGGACATGAGAAAGCTGTCGCCCAGCTTGATCTCGAACACTTCGGCACCGTCCAGAGACACCATGCGCCTGCGCCTCAGAATTAGCTCACCCAGTTCTGTCTCTTGGTAGTCCAGCTCTTCGAAGTTGATGCTCATGCGCTCGGGGACAATCGATGCTCTCTAGCGGGTCCATACAACTTCGTGCAAGAGATATCGCGATCCTGAGACTCCACCGGACGACGTTGAACATTGCGCTCGAGGGGGAAGGGCACGCTTTGCGACGCGTTGTCTTGAGGCGGCTCCCGCGCAAGCATCTGCCATCGAGCGCGGAACGCTCGATCCACCTTTAAGCGCTGCGGTTGTTCGAGCCCCGCTCCCGATTTTCTTGTTCCGCGGATTCGATCTTCTCTTTCGGAACGCGGCGCAGATCCCGAGTCAACCTTAGTTTCGAAAGGGTCCAAATGATCCACTTGGTTGGATCGACCTGCCAGGGCTTTACTCCGTTGCGGTAGTCGTGCTGAAACTCATGGTGATAGTTGTGATAGCCTTCGCCGAAAGTGAAGAAGGCCAAAAAAAGGGAGTCGCGTGCACTGCATCTCGTTGAATAGGGCTGTCGCCCAATGGTGTGACAGGCGCTGTTGATCAAGAAGGTGCAATGCTGAAGCACCACTATGCGGGCGACGCCAGCAATCAAGAAAGCACCGAGGGCTCCAGGCCATCCGTCCCAAAGGTAGCCCAGGATTGGGGGTAGGCCGAAGCTAACCAGAACTGCGATCCATTGGACATATCGATGCTGCCAGCAGACGAGCTTGTCTCTCTGCAGATCGGGCACGTTATCGAATGGATGATCGGGATGCAGCTTGAAGAGAAGCCATCCGATATGGGCGTGGAAAAATCCCTTCGAGATGTTGTACGGATCATCGTCATGATCGACGTGCTTATGGTGCCGCCGATGTTCGCTCGCCCACATCAGAACCGAGTTCTCGAAAGCCGCTGCGCCGAAGATGAGAGTAAAGAGCCGGATGGGCCAGCTGGCGCGGAAAGCGATATGCGAGAAAAGCCGATGATACCCCAGCGAAACACTGAATCCGCAAGCGAAAAACATGACCAAGAAAAGCCCCACTTGAAACCAATCCAGACCGAAGTGGTATAAGTAAAAAGGAACGCCGGTCAGGGTTAGTGCGAGCGTCCCGATAAGAAAGGAACTGGTAATCCAGTTGATGCGATCGAGAGGTAAGCGCAAGATCGATCGCCTTGGTCTCAGGCTAGATGGAGTCGCCGACTTGAGGTTGGAACAACTTACAGTGTCTTCTAGTGTAGTGCCTTTCATGGTGCCTGCTTGTGTGGGTCCCATTGCTCCAGCGCAACGACCTGAGCTTTGGCCTCCGGTCTCTCCAAGGCATCCCAAGAGCCAAGACCGGTCCTCTGATTTATCAGCGCTTCGAGGGCTGCTTCGTTTGTCTTATACAGACCCAGCACCCGATGAACCTTTCCCATGATGAGCTCTAGATAACAGCCGACCTGTGTCGACCGAATCGCAAACTCTCCAACAGATGTGCGGATAGTCGGGAGCGTCTCAGTCGTGTCCGCGCTGGTAAGTTCCCGACGATTGCGCCGAGAGTCCTTGGTCGGCGTCCGTTGCACGGCGTACAGGGTTCCGTTTTGCATAATGGCCAGTTCCATGAATTATTTTCCTTAAACGTCGAGGCTCGCGATCATGGAGATGTTGGCGTTGAGGAGACGAGCGATTGGGCAATTCGTTTTCGCCGCGACGGCTGCATCCATGAAAAGGGCTTGCGAGGCGTTTGGAACGTTCGCGCGCACCTCGAGTTGGATGCGCGTCAGGGTCCAGCCCGCTGCCAGATTCTCCATCGTCGCAGTTGCGGTCGTTTCAATTCGCTCAGGGTGAAAACCGGAAAGATCGAGCTCATTGGCCAGCGCCATGGCAAAACAACCGCCCAACGATGCGGCGATTAGCTCGTCCGGGTTGGTTCCGATGCCTTCCGCAAAACGTGTGCAGAATGAATACTGCGTGTCCGAAAGCACACCGCTTTCGGTTGAGATCGTGCCGGCTCCCTCTCGCAGGCTTCCTTCCCAGACAACCGAAGCGTCGCGATGCATGATATCGGCGGCGACAATTTCGCGGGAGATCGCCGGGCGCATCTCCTTTCATACCGGCCTGCCGCGAAGCGGCTAATACCTTGTTCGTTGCGCGGTCATAGCTTGCAGCTATGGGGGTTTTCGTGCATACTGGGACTCGCCTGCTCACGGCATAAGCGCTCCTTGAATTATCGAAGCGATTCTGTGGGACAGGATATATCCGATCCTATGGAGCTTCGCCACTTGCGCTATTTCGTTGCCGTGGCAGACGCTTTGAGTTTCACCAAAGGTGCGCAAAAGTTACACCTCGCGCAGCCCTCGCTCACGCGGCAGATCAAGGACCTCGAGGAAGAAATCGGCGTGCGTCTGCTCGATCGTATGAGAACAGGCGTGAGCCTGACGCCGGAAGGCAAATCGTTTCTGGTCGATGCGAAACGTCTCCTCCATCTCAGTGGAGAAATTGTTGAGTCAGTCCAGCGGTTAAGTCGTCATGAATCAACCCCGTTCAACATCGGCTACGTGGCCAATTTATTCTACGATCTTCTTCCAGTCACGCTCGCATCATTTCAACGCTCGTTCCCGGCCGTGCCGATCAATCTCTTCGACATGACGTGCGGGGATCAGTTTCGCGCGCTGAAGGATGGCAAGATTGATTGCGGTTTCGTCGGCCCGCACGAAGCGGTTGAAGAGCTTGGCTTTAAGTTTCGTTCGATCGCGTCCTACGAGACTGTGGCAGCTCTCGCCAAGAACAATCCGCTTGCGAAAAAATCAGTCATTAAGCTCGGGGAGCTCAAGCCTTTGTTTTTCATCGGCATGTCCGAGGCCAGCTATCCCGGCTATCGTGGCTGGCTTAAGCAAACATGCCAGCGGGTCGGTTTCAGCCCAAAAATCCTGCAGGACGTGGAGATTGAGCGGACTCTTATCCAGGCGGTCGCGGCCGGGTTGGGCGTGGCACTGTTACCCGATCAGGTGAGGAAACTTCCTCACGAGAACGTGGTCTTTCGCCCGTTAACGCCTAGGGTTATGACTGAATCGTGCATCGCGTGGAAGGGCGATAATCCTTCCACCGCACTGAAAGCGTACGTCAACATCGTAAGCGATCGCGGCACTCGCATGCGGTGAAGGGCTGTGGGAGACCGCTAAAGGCCTAACGAAAAGTAGATTGATTGTTCTCTAACGCGATTCAGGCCGTGTCCGCAGGTTAGTTTTCATCTTCCGAATCACGTGGCGCCGGGCTCGCGACGACAAGGCCAGCCAGAAGGAAATTGAACGCGGCCGAGAACAGACAGTAACGGCAGAAGGCGTGCAGCAGGAATGCTTGCACGTAAAGCAGCCACAAGGTCATCGCGAACATTGCCCATACGGTCAAAGCGAACAATCCGCGCGCTCGCTTGTAGCCGAATCCGGCGAAGGTCGCGAAGCTGAACGCGGCGAAATAACCGAAAACTCCCAAAAGCGCCACGGGGATTCCAGCTATTCTCGCATACAGGCTGCCGAGCACCTCGAAGCAACCCATCGATCCGCCGCAGGCAGCGGTCTCACCGGTCATGGCCACCACAGTGAGGTAAGTCGCATCAGCCAGTCCAGCCAAGGAAATGAATGCCGCGATCGTGCTGAGAACGATTCGGGCGCGCGACCCCGCTACTTCCGTTTGTCTCGGTGCTTCGGGTTTCACAGGCAAGCATTAGGGCGGCGACTTCGACTTCAGGGCCGCATCGATTGCGGTGCGCACACTGGCGATCTCCACTAGGGCAGGGATCTGTCGATCGTTAACGAATATGGTGGGGGTGCTGCTGATACCCGATGCAGCGCCGCGCTTCTGATCGCACGCGACCCGCTCTTTGGCTTCGGGGCTATCCATATCTGTCTTGAAGCGCTTAAGGTTCAACCCAAGCATCCCAGCATAACCCCTGAACAACGCCGGAGCATCATCGACTTTACTCCAAATGGCTTGCTCGCGACAGAGCAGATCATGCATCTCCCAAAAGAGGCCCTGGAAACCTGCAGCCTCCGCGGCCAGGGCCGCTTCCTGTGCGTGCGCGTGTGGTGCGGCCATTCTCACGTGGCCTAAACGCTTGTTTAGCATGTCCAAAAAGACGACGATAGCGGAATGATTGCCAGAAAATTCAACCTATTTTGTCTCCTGCCCGGGGTGCTCACGCTCGCTCTACTCGCTGACCCAGCTGCAGCCTCGAAAGGGACGACGATGCCCGGAACGTACCGCAATTGGAATAGCGATATAGATGAAGTGACGATCGTCCAGCCATTTCGCCTCGACACTTACAACGACATTGCGGTGGAGTCTTTTGATATCGCCGGAGTAATCCTGCCCAACCCGAAAGACAACACTTATGAGGCTGTGCGATCGGCTCTCAGCTCGATCAAGCCTGCGTTTATCGAAGGCTTCCAGAAGAATCTGCGTCGAAAGCCCGGCGGGGCGAACCCGGTGCGAGGCAAAGGGCAGACCGTAGTGATCCGTGCGCGTCTGACCAAGCTGGATCCAGGCTCTCAGGCCGCCCGGTATTGGGGCGGCTTTGGAGCTGGAGCAGTGAAGATCGAGATGACGGGCGAAGTTGTTGACGCTTCTTCTCGCAAGACTCTGATCCGATTCAAGCAGGAAAGACGGTCTGGGTTTGGGGCGTTTGGCGGCGGATATGGTGAACTCTTTGCCAGAACGGCACGTCAAATCGGAGGAGATATCGCTGATCTTCTGAATGCGTTCTGATGGCGGGTTGAATCGTGCCACTGAGATTGGGCTGAGGGAAGTTTTCAAGCTCGATAACTAGCCTTCAGCGGGAGGTTTTCAGGAAATTCGCTGAGGCGAAATTGTGGAGGTATGGGGATTCGAACCCCAGGCCTCGTCATTGCGAACGACGCGCTCTACCAACTGAGCTATACCCCCGAATTCCGCACCCTCCATGAGGTGCGCGGTCCCCATTATGGAACCAAACGAGGGTCAGGCAAGTGAAGATGCGGATAGACAATTTCTCCTGCCTGCGGAGACCGCGCCGGCAGAGTGCCGAAATATTTAAATGCTTGCACGCGGCCGCAATTTCTCTTCCCATTTAGGCCATATGAAACCTGATCCGAGCAACAAACCGGCGGTCGCGCTCGTCGGGAAAAAGTCGGTCGACGATGCCGATCAGTGCCCTCGAGTGGCCGGCGTATCTCAAATGCCGGATCCGGAAGTGCAAGGGCGCGGCACGGTCCGGAAACTGGTTCAGGATCCATACTGTCTTGCCTTTGTCTTTGCCGACCTGCCGGATGACGGCTCAAACGTTGCCATTACTTGTCCGGTATCCGGCCACGTCTTCTATGCGTCGGTGTCCGAGCGCTTGTGATAATTGACTCTTGAGTCAGGCCAACGCGTTCCATCCCGTCTGCTGCGGCGCCTGATCTTCTCAACTCGTCATTCAGGCGCATTGCAAAGGCAATCGCGGTGAGCAGTCTCGCTCGTTTTTGTAATATTCCGATCAGATTATGGAAATTATAGAAATGGCCTGCAAGCTGCTTTATTCACATTATCGATCTTCCGTCCGACGGGCGTGCGGAAATCTTGGAAAACAACGATGTGTTTAGCACTTTATTTGGCAGCTTCGCAGGCATTGCCGGTGATCTCCTGGGATAACTTGAAGCCTGCATTCCACGTGATCCGTTTGCCCAAGAGTGCGGAAAGCGTCCGCAAACATTTTCGTTCCGAATACATCTACTACGCCGGCTCGCAGCAAGGTTGCTCGTGCGCGTTCAACTACGAGCATGAGTACGACTCCATTGTCGAGTTGAGGAACTATCTTCGTAACGCGCTAATTTGTATGGACGAAGTTGAAATGTTCGCTTGTCAGACCGGCGCCGAGGAGCAGGATACACAACATGCTTTGACTGCTTCTCCCGAGGGAATTGCTCTGGCCGAGTTCTTTTTCAAGGAGCGGCAGTACGTCGTTATTCGCTCAGGCAAGGACTCGCGGCGTATTACCGAAGCAGAAAAATGCTTGCAGCGCGTGACGCGGCCAGTCCCTTTATCGAAGAGCAGCAGCACTAGTCTCGTTTCCGCAAAACGCGCGACTTTGAAGCCGCTCTGCCCAGGATTGAAATAAGTTGCGTTCGGTGAGCGCCCGCATCGTGCGCCGACGATGGACATTCTTCTTGCAGTTCATCTGCAGAGATGCTTTTTCCCGGTCGACCGATCGCGAGGTCTTTGGCAGCCATCGATCGAACATTTTATGATGACGATTGGTTCCAGCCTCGCCCGGGATCGACGAGAATTTGTTGCGAAAGATCGAGCCGTTCCCGACCACGGCTGATTTGACTTGGTCGCGTCCGCGCAAAATTCGCGCGAGATCATGGAGCGAAAGGCGCGCGCTCTTTGCTCGACGGAAGTGGCGATGGCCAGCGCAACCTTGATGTCGCCTCCACTTTTCCGGGCAGACGTTCAAATGCATTCTCGTTCCATCTGGCTCATCGCCTACACCTACGGCGCCAAGACTTTTCCAGTCGTGGTCAACGGGTTCAATTGCCGGGCGTCATCGCTTACGCTGGATCAAGATCACGCTCGCTGTGCTTGTGGTCCTGATTATCGGACTGGCGATTTACGCGCATTCGAAATAGGCCACTGATGGCTTGACGGGCACGATTTGCTTGTCATCCCGAGCCGCGCAGACGGCGAGGGAACTCGCAAGCGTTCTTCCATTTCCGCGTTACCTCACGCGTTCACGTTAAGGCACGCGCGATTTGTATCCGGTAACGCAATCTCCCATGTGTGAAGCCCCTCGCTGTCTGCGCGGCGATGACTGCGGACTTCCCGCCTCACGCTGCGGCGCCGAATACGAGCCCGAGTCCGTAAGTCACTACAGCGACGATCACGCCGATCCACGTCATTTCGAGCCCCGACGCCCACCAGGAGCGAATCGTGATCAGCGACTTCACCGCGCCAACCGCGAAGTGCGCGACCAGACTGATGCCGAAAGAAACGATCACCGCGCGAAGGCCGCCCATGAAAAAGAATGGAATGATTGGAACAAAAGCGCCGATCGCCGTGGAGATGCCAGCCGAGAACGCGGACGTCCATGGATTGGGAAAACGATGCTCGGAAAGGCCAAGCTCACTCTGAGCCATCGCCTGCACGAACTGTTCGGGCTGCTCAGCGAGACGCTCCGCCATTCGCTGCGATTCTTCCACGCTGAATCCCTGAAGCTGGTAGAACAGCGCCATCTCTTCGATTTCCTCCTCAGGATTTTCTTCCACTTCTGCGCGCTCCCGCGAAATTTCCGCCTCATAAACTTCCGCTTCGCTCTTCGCCGCGAGATAGGCGCCGGCGCCCATGGAAAGCGTCGACGCCAACATTCCGGCCAAGCCCGAAATGAGTACGTAATGCTGCTGGTTGTTGGTTGCTCCGGCCACACCTGAAACAATTCCGAAGACCGCGCCCAGCCCATCGTTTGCGCCGTAAATCGCATCGGCCACCCAACTGCCGCCGCGTCCGTGCCAGCGTTCCCGTTTCAAGATTGCATCTAATGCGGTTCTCGGTCCAGGCGGCGAAACCATCGCGCTCAACGCACGAGCGTGTGCCTTCTCTTCGACGGCACTCTCTCGCAGGAAATCCCGCACATCCTCTTCTCCGGCCAGGGCGCGGTCACGCTGGTCGCGAAATTCCGCCTCGTGCCGCTCTTCGGCCGCTTCCATTCGGCGAATGGCGATATCCGCTCCGGCCATCCTGTTCCACCAACTGCTAAGACGGCGGCGGAGTGTATTTTCGAGAACCGGCGGTTCTCCGCCAAGATCGCGAAGCTTTTGTTCCCAACGTTGTGCGTGCCGTTCCTCCGCTTCCGCCATCCGGATCAAGATGCCTTTGCGTTTTTCATCCTTCTCGCGCGCAGCGAGATCGCGGTAAGCCCGGGCCGTTTCCACTTCCGCGCGCCAATTGCGCTCGACCACCTCGATGGTCTCTTGTCGATCTTTTGATCCGTCCGATGGATTGGTGGCCTTCATCTTGCGCAATCTGGCGTACCAGTCGGGGCGATGGTCGCGGTTTTGGGTGTCATTTGTTGGGCCGTAATTACAACCGCCACCGACCCGATAATCAATCCTGCGCCAAGAAGTGTGCGCATGGTCAAACTCTCGCTTGCGAAGGCGGTGCCGAGCAAGACAGCGACAACCGGATTAATGTATGCATACGTCGCCACTTTCGCTGGATCACAGTGTCGCAAGAGAAAGATGTAAGCGGGAAAGCCGACCAGTGCGCCGATGACAACGAGATAGATAAACGCCCCTGCCGAAAGCCACGTGACGTGGCGTGGATCAAACCCGCGATGCTCCCCAAACGCAACGCCGGCCAGAATGAGCAAGGCCCCACCGCAAAGCATTTGCTGGCCCGCGGCCAGGAATGGCGATGGCGCGTTCTTCGCCCTGCGCGAATAAAGCGAACCTGCTGACCAAATCAGCGACCCGAAGAGTAAGATGGACATCCCCAAGCCGAGATGATTGTGGGGTGAAGCCGACGCGTTCGTAAACGCGCTTCCAACCAAGAGGCCGACTCCGACGAAGCCGCCGATAAGTCCCAGCCAGACCATCGGCGTTGGACGCGGCGCCGTGCCCGTGACCCAGCCGAGCAGTGTGATATAGATTGGGACAGTGGCGACAAGAAGCGCGGCAAGCCCCGTCGGCACCCACCTCTCCGCAATAGTCACGCCACCGTTCCCAAAGAGCAGCAGACAAGCGCCCACAATAAGCGCATCCCGCCACGTCGCTGAATCAGGCTTCGGCGCGCCTGTGAAACGCGCGATTGCGAACATGACCATTCCGGCGAGAAAGAATCGCACGCCTGCCATCAAGAACGGTGGAATCGACTGGATCGCGAAAAGAATTCCAAGATATGTCGAGCCCCAGATCAGATAGAGCGCGGCAAAGGCAGCGAGGATCACGATCTTTTTTGGTGGAGCGGCCACCGACTATGGTGTCATGACGGCGATATTCGCGCCAATACCGCGCTTTTGGTAACGCAGTGCGGAAATCGTATCAGCTTCGCCGCGGAGCGATCAACCGATAAAGCAGCAGCAACAGCATCGCACCGATGACCGAGGCGATGAAGCCGACCGGTTGCCCTTGTTCGTACCAGCCCATCTTCTGCCCGAGATAGGAGGCCACGAATGATCCTGCGATACCGATCAGCATGGTGATGACGCACCCACCGGGATCGCGGCCCGGCATGAGAAGTTTCGCCACCACTCCAATGAGCAGTCCGATTACCAATGTCCAGATCAGGGCTCCCATAACATTAGACCTTAAGTTCTGAAAACGAATCGCACGGCAACGACTCTCTGGTTGCGCGTGAGTTTACAACTGAATCACTTGCGCGGATTTTATGTCGTCGCTCGCGCGAATCTTATCGAGCAATGCATCACTCGGCGTCGTGTCGAGATTCAGGACGGTCAACGCGGTGCCGCCCGCCTGGTTCCGACTGAGCGACATCGTTGCGATATTTACTCCGTTGTCGCCCAGCAATGTTCCGATCCGCCCGACGATGCCCGGGCGATCCGTATTCTCCAGCACTAGCACGACGCCGTGCGGGCGCGCCTCCACCGGGCGGCTGTTTACATTTACAATCCGCGGCGTCGCGCCGAAGAATGCGCCCGCCACCGAAACCGTTTTCCCTTCCGCCACGGCGGAAAGTTCAAGCAGATCGGTGTAATCGCCTATAGCGCTCAAGCGTGTCTCCGTGACTTTCATCCCAAGACTTTCCGCGAAAGCCGGCGCGTTCACTTCGTTGATTTCGCTGCCGCCAGCGTGTTCCAAAAATCCTTTGAGCACGGATCGCGTGATCGCGGTGGTATCGACTTCGTTTACTTTTCCACTGTAGTTAATGTTCAGCCGCTCGACCCGTTTCGGCGCGAGCTGCGACAGAAAACGCGCAAGTTTTTCACCGAAGCGCAGATGCGGTCCGACGACCGCGAGAGTTTTCGCGTCGAGATTCGGCATGTTAATGGCGTTGCGAATGGTCCCTTCGAGGAGCGCAGCGCGAATCGATTGCGCGATCTCGAGGCCGACGCTTTCCTGCGCCTCGACCGTGGACGCGCCGAGATGAGGAGTGAAGATCAGATTTGGCGCTTCCCGCAATGGTGAATCAAGTGGGAGCGGTTCCGTTTCGAAAACATCGAGGGCAGCGGCCGCCACGCGTCCCGAATGCAACGCTTCCGCCAGCGCCATCTCGTCGATGAGACCGCCGCGTGCGCAGTTGATCACGCGCACGCCGCGCTTCGTTTTTGCCAGTCGAACAGTGTCGAGCAAATGATGAGTCTCCGGAGTAAGGGGCGTGTGCAACGTGATGAAATCCGCCGCGGCCAGGAGATCGTCGAGTTCCTCGATCAACTCGACCTGCAACGTCCGCGCACGTGTCGCGGAAAGATAGGGATCGTAGGCGGCGACACGCATTCCGAAGGCGATCGCACGCCGGCTCAACTCGCTGCCGATTCGTCCCATCCCCACGATGCCGAGTGTCTTGTTGAAAAGCTCGACACCCTCTAAATTTTTCCTGTCCCACTTTCCACCGCGGAGCGTCGCATCGGCCTGCGGAATTTTTCGGGCCACGCAAAGCAGGAGCGAAAAAGCGTGTTCAGCGGTGGAAATCGTGTTCCCGCCCGGCGCGTTCATCACGATCACACCCCGCCGCGTGGCTTCCGCTACGTCAACATTGTCGATTCCAACACCCGCGCGTCCCACAACCCGGAGCTTCGATCCAGAGTTCAACACCGCCGCGGTGATCTTCGTCTGACTGCGCACCACGACGGCACTGAAATTCGGGATGATTTCCACGAGGGCTGATTCGCTTAAGCCGGTCTGCGTCGAGACTTCGAGCGCGCCGTCGCGCGCCAATTCGTCCACGCCACTTTGCGAAATGGAATCCGCGATCAGAATCTTCGGGACGCTCATGTCTCAGCCATTGTAGCAGTCTTGCACGGGTGGGGCGAGGCATTGACATCCCTCTTGCGCGAAGGAGAAGATGCGAAGGAAATGGAGGCAAATCGTCGAGGCGGTCTTGATTCGCGTTCATGAATCTCAGGCAATGGCGCTGGAATTTCAGCAGCCGCGCGCGCGAATTGTCGGGTGGCGACGTGATCATCGTCTCCATTCCGAAAAGCGGCCGAACCTGGGTGCGGACTTTTCTTTGCGCGTACTTCTGCGAGCGGAATGGACACCTGTTCACCCTCGAACCGGAGAAGTACGGCGGCATCCCCCGCGTGATTTTTTCGCATGATCGCTTTGAACAACGAACGAAGGCAGATTTGTGGGACCGCCTGCGGGGGAAGTATCTCATCGCGGCGAACGAGTTAAAACGTCTCCCCATTATTCTTCTCGTGCGGGATCCACGCGACGCCTTTGTCTCCCTCTACGTGCAGCTCGTGCGTCGTACGCCGGAAACCTCGCACGCTCTGAGACAAAAAAGTGCCAGTGACCTGTTACGGGATCGCTACTTCGGTCTTCGATCGATTGTCAAAACGATGAACGGTTGGCTGCGGGAATTCTCTGCTCGATCCGATTTTGCGCTCGTCCGCTACGAATCGCTCCACGCTGCGCCCGAGGAAAACTTCCGCCACCTTCTTGCAGCGATTGGGGAATCTCTGGCGGACGACGTGGCCTTTTCCCACGCGCTCGCTTTTTCGGCTTTCGAGAACATGAAAAAACTGGAGGCGGCTGGAGCGTTTGACTCGAAAATCCTTCGGCCGGGAAATGCCCGAGATCCGGAATCTTTCAAGGTGCGGCGCGGAAAAGTTGGCGGGTACATCGATTACCTCGAAGAGGCAGACATGGCTTATGTCGCCGAAGTCATGCGTGAACTGGATCCCCGCTTCGGATATGAGAGAAATATTGAGTCATGAGCAGACCATTTATTTCGATCATAGTGCCTGTTCTCAATGAATCGGCCCTGATTCGCGCGTTCCTGGAGTGCCTTCGCGCTGTGGCTCCGAGCGGTTGGCGCTTTGCTACTGGATTTGGCGGCGCATCGGGCGGGAGTTTTAGCGAGTTCCGCTTCCGCGTTAAAGCAATCGTGTGGGAATAGAATCCGAGAAGAGAATTGTTTTCTCGATTGTTCCGTTCGGATCGAGAATGCGAATTTCGCGGACCTCGTGGCGATAGCTGCACGCTATTACCGCCTAACGAAAAAGGTATTAGCCGTCTTGTGGAGAGAGCGTATGAAAAAGAATGCCGCCAGCCATATCCCAAGGCATTGCCGCTCAAGTCGATAAGATACGAGCCGAGATTCGGCGGCATGGCGAGAGTCGCGTAGGGCGCGACGAGTTGTCCTTGCTCTGCCCCAACGAGGTTTCAGACGCGCAAGGATTGAACGGCATATCAGAGATCGCGGAGTGGGAGCGCTGGACCTTCGAGTATTTGCCGGATGGCAACGTACGATTTAGCAATCTTCCCCATCAGGACCGAATCAATATCTACGACAAATCGGAGCGAAAACGCTGGGCGAAAGAGCTCGGGGTTTCAGAGGACCACCTTAGAGACATCGTACGGCTCCACGGTGCGTTGGTGAAGAACCTAAGGAGATTGTTGGGAAAGTAGTCAGCGCGTCAGCATGCGCGCGGATCGGCGAAACAACGGAGCAGATCGACAAAGCTATGGTCGAACATGAGAGCGATGAGGAGAAGAAGCGGTTTTCATTGTCAGAATATTTTTTCAATTTTCGCATCAACTTTTCGGTTTCAAAAAACGCTGTCAGTTTTGCATCCGACCGAATAACGAGGCGTTTGCCATCGTCGCGGTGAGCATCAACAACGAAAATCCCTCACCGCCGCTTCTGCTGAACTGACCGGCGGAATTTGCAAGACGATGACCGTCTTAGTCTCGCCGCCGTGTCGATACTGCCAGCCATAGCAACGCTCCGCCTTTGCATGTCCCTCTAATCGGAAGATATCGACGATGCCTGTCCATGCGCTATTGCCTAGGAACTGCTCGGTCACCATCCGTGAGCCGATGTATTTCGATTCGCACCCATGTGTGATCTTTATGGCCCTCTCGATCTCCGCGAGATTACTGGGAGGCATCAAACAAGTCTCCGATTGTCCACGCGCTGCTCTCGGCGCCAGCGCGCAACGCAACGTGCCGTGCGTTTTCACGAGGTTGTAACAAAGAGGGTTGTGCGAACAGGTCCTTCATTCTCGTTTTCCCAATGCGGGAAGAGGATTAGGTGCTGTTCGGGGAGACGCCTAACGAACTTGACGCAAGCCCATTCTCCTCGGAAGAGCAGACAAGGGTCAAGAGAAAACTTCTAGGCGCTAAATCCCACAGACCCCGGACCGAGCGGGTGCCAGACGAAAACGGATAATTTTTAACGATCACGTTTATTCGGCTCGTTCGCGTGAACGCTACCGGGCGCGTTGGACCTCGGATTAAAATGGCGCGGGGGCTCTTCGGTCATGGTTCCTCGCAAGTCAGCACTGCCTCAGTTTTTCATCGATGCAAATCGAGTCCGCGCTTTGGGTTGAGATGAAGCGATGAATTTGCTCGAGAAATGGGAAGCATACGGAGTCATCTCACTACGCTTGCCCCAACATGCACAGCGCGAGGTCGAAGCTGCATGGCGAAAGCAGTAGAACAAAGCTCTCAATCGCTTAGTGCTGTATGCCTGTATCACGACGAATGATGAACGGGAGACACTTTCCGCAATCGAAGAAGTTTTGCGGCGGGAGCGCCGCGCACGCTGTCACACAACGACAGAGTGGACGCACTGATCGTTCTTAACTCGGTCAAATACCTTGCGATTTTGATTACTGCCGGCGGCCTTTTACTGCGAGCAGCGGAACCTGCGAAAGCCGCAGTGAAAGCGCAAATGACGGCTCGGCAAGCTATCGAACTCGTACGGTCACAGATAAGCGGTCACGATCAAATGGCTCAAGCTGACTCTATTCGCGAGAGAACATCAGTTCCCGTTTGGGCAAAAACTGATTAATCTCGAAAGTTCTTGCCAGCGCAGTCAACGGTCGCTCTAATCGAGCCGTGCAAAGTCCCAACCACCCGGGGATTGGCGCTCAAGTCGATAAGATACGAGCCGAGATTCGGCACCGTGGCGAGAGTCGCGTAGGGTGCGACGAGTTGACCTTGCTATGCCCCAACGAGGTTTCAATCGTGGAAGAATTGAACGGGATAACAGAGATCGCAGAGTGGGAGCGCTGGGCCTTCGAGTATTTGCCGGACGGCAGGGTGCGATTCACAAACCTCTAGATCGCCCTCTTAAGCGAATAATTCTTATCGCGGTCCAGAATCGTTTTGCGAGAGACCGGCCCTCTTTTGCGCTTTGCATCGACGCGCATCGGTGGTCGCATTACAACCGGTAAATGCACACATTCGACCTGCGACCCGTTGAGAATGGTTTCGAGCTACGTGAAGGGCATTTGCCGGAACCGATGTTCTTTCACGACATTGAACCGCGTCCGGCAGTGCATCACAAGAAACTCGGAAGTGAGTTGCGCATCTTCACGCAGCCGGCACGTGATTGAGACTCGACGTTATAAGCCGGTCGTGCCGATACGCGGCGCTCTAGACGGCCTGCACGGACCGGCTCAAATGGGTGTGTAGGATTCAAAAACCCTTCATCCCTTTTCGATCGTCGGAATTAACCAGGTGCGCAAATCGACCGAGGAACGCTTTCGATGTGATAATGAGGTCGTGAGTAGCCAAAGTATAGATGGCCACACGCGTTCGTCTGTCTCTGCTCCAGTAAATGTAATTACCGATATTCTCTTCCGGCTCGCTACCCCACTCCGAGCTGCCAGCATTAGCCTGAAGCAACCCTTGTATCTCGGCCTCCGTCATCCGGGAGTTATCCTTCTTTTGATAGACTTCGCATTGGCTAATTCCTCGCTCGAAGCTCACGAGGACGGTGAAGCCACGGAACGAGTAGCGCCGACTCTCTCCATTCTTTTGTATCGTCTCCAGCGATTGACCATAGCGTTTGTCGATCTGCTTCGCTGTCTCGCCGATGCGCGCGAATGCTGACGCGCTGAACATCAGAGCGATGAGGAGAAGAAGCGTTTTCATTGTCAGAATATTCTATCAATTTCGTATTTCGCGTTACCTTTGGGTTTCAAGAACGCTGTCAGTTTTTCATCCGACCGAACAACGAGGCGTTTGCCATCGTCGCGGTGAGCATCAACAACGAAGAGCCCGCACCCCTCGTCCATTGATGACGGCGACGCATCCCCAGCTCCAGCCTGACTTGCTCATACGATCAGCGATGATTTCCCAATACTTCACGGCGTTAGATGGACGGAAAGGGTGTTTAGGATTCTCTGAGCCTCTTCATGGCCTTGCGCGGCAGCCCTATTCAAAGGAGCCCTGGCTCTGTTATCATCATGCCCGACGCCTTTTCCACGCAAGTACAGCTTGGCCAGGTTTGTTTCGGCCTCAGGATTGCCATAGGCGGCGGCGTCTTGATAGAACTGAACCGCATTGCGATAGTCTTTTTTCTGCTCCAGTTCCCGTGCAACGTGAGTTTTGCGGCTGGCCTCGAACTCCCCCACTCGAGCCGCTTCGCGACGATCCTTTTCCTCGTTCGTCTGCCCACCGGTATTCTTTTTGCCGAGTACCCTCACCTCGCTCTGGCGCTTGCCAAAGACGAAATGAGTGTTGTCACCGTAAGTACGCCAGGGGCCAGTATAGTAGGTTCTCGGCTGATGCTTTTGCACGAGCCAAGCGACGAGCGAGGCAATGATCAGCGTCGCGATCGGTCCTAAAATGGGTAGCTGGAAGAAGGCCTTCCAAGCGCGACGTATTTGAAAGCGAGAATTTCGCGATCGCTGCGTTTCGTCCTTTCGGCCCGGTCCAACTGTCTTTGAAGACCGCAGCACTGCATATTTCGGCCCTGTGTCTTGCCGAAAACGATCATATTCAGCTCGAAAATGCGGTTTCGAAAGAACGCCGTAGGCTTCGATAATCTCCTTCGTGCGCCGGTGGGCGTCTCGGGCGTGATCTGTTTCTGGGGCAAACTTGTCCGGATGAAACGCCTTGATGTGAAATAGGTACGCCGCTCTGATCTGCTCCGCCTTGGCGTCCCGTGGAACGTCCAGGATGTCATAGTAATCCCTCATGGAACTCGTGCGCGTGAACCCCGAGGGGATGGATTTCACCTTCTTTTCAGCCGACTTGTCCATACAAAAAAGATTGCCCTCAAGACGATGAAAATAATTCCCCGTTTTCTACTGATTTTTTCCCTGCTGCGAATTGGCGCCGACGCGGCGCCCATCTTGAATTGAGGCGAGTTCATTCATCGCCTGGTCGATCGACCCGAAATCACTGCGCTTGCACTAAGCGATCGCTGACTGTTTGTGATAATCTACCGCGATGATGCGTTTGCTCGCATTCCCGCTCGCCATTCTCCTAACGGCATCTTTGCTGGCGGAGGATGAGTCGCCCAAAGATCCTGGTGAATCGCTCGACATCGAACCGCCTTTCTTGATCCAGGAAATTCCGAGCCGAAGCTCCGTTCAGGCAAGCGGCAGAAAATCGGAGGACGGCTCGACCTTTGGCATCACCGAGGTGACTGCGACAGATTCTCCCGATGCCGACGCGGAGAAGAACATGAAGTTGAAGATCGGCGTGAAGGTGCGGCCGAACACGGTGATCGATCAGACGAAAGTCAAAATCCAGGTGTTCTTCTACGACACGGTGGACAACAAGGAAGTGGTCCTGACCGACGCTCACGTCAGTTACGAATGGCTCACGCCACACCACGATTGGAAGGACACAAACCCGGAGGTTCTGGCGGTGACTTTGCGGCCCAAGAAAAAAGTCAAGCCGTCAGCCACCGTGAAGAACAAAACAACCAAAGAACTATCCAGCAAGGGCACTCACCGGAAGTATCTGGGCTACATCGTTCGTATTTATTATGATGATCAACTACAGGCCGTTAGGGCTGATCCTACAAAGCTACTAAATCTCTTCCCGCCTCCCTCCACATTCCATTCGAAGTAACTTCCATTGCTTGAACTCGCCGCTCCGTCCCATCCGGGCTCTGTTTGCCACATAGACGGTGTCAGCACTCGCGGTGAGGCTGCCGAATAAAGCAGCCCCCACGATCAGCCGCAGATTTTGTGGTTCGTATTATCATATTTTGACGAACTTTGGTCGCGTTGGGTTGATTCGGCGGGTTCCAAGATGCTCTACGGAAACTGACCCGCGAAGTTCCCAAATAATCTCCGAAGATTAGTACATCCGAGGGGATCAAGCCTGCTGGGATTGCGCGGCTGATTTTGCGGGGAGCGAAGCGTTAAGCCTTGTGCGCGGATCCAGCGAATTGGGATATGACCTAATTCGGTCGCGCGACGCCCTTCCAAAACGCTGTCACGCAATTGATCGCGGTCCGGCACGGCCGGTCAAAAATATCGGGCGTTGCCTTAGCCCGGTGATTGAGTCAGGGCGTGACTGGCGTCTCCAAGCCCATCGTCACGAGGTGGAAGGGATCGACTATAGCGGCTCATGGCATCTGCTTGACCACTTAGGCGGTCACTTGTAGAGAGCAACGCGATGGACTTTGCTTGGTCGGAGCAACAACGAGAGCTACTGGACGCGGTCGGCCGTTTTGCCAGCAAGCAACTCGACTACGACGTGATCGCGAACGACCGCGACGCCGTTTTCAACCACGACGCTTGGAAAAAGTGCGGTGAATTCGGCATCCATGGTTTGCCCGTCCCCGCCGAGTACGGCGGGCTCGGCATGGATCCACTGACTACCGTTGCGGCCCTTGAGCGGCTCGGTTATGCCTGCAAGGACAACGGCCTTCTCTTCTCCATCAATGCGCATATGTGGACGGCAATCATCCCGGTCCTCTCCAACGGCACCGAGGCGCAAAAGAAAAAATATCTGCCCGGCCTCTGTAACGGCACGCTCATCGGCGGCAACGCCATGAGTGAACCGAATAGCGGCTCCGACGCATTTAGCCTCTCCACGACCGCCGTCAAGAAGGGCTCCACTTACATTCTCAACGGCAGCAAAATCTTCGTCACTAACGGCCCGATCGCCGATCTGCTCGTCGTATTTGTCACGATGGACAAGGCGCGCGGCGCAGACGGACTTTGCGCTTTCCTCGTCGAGAAAGATTCGCCGGGGCTCGACGTCTCGAAGAAGATCGAGAAGATGGGCGTGCGCACATCGCCGATGGCCGAAGTGTTTTTCACCGACTGCGCGGTCCCGGAAGAAAACTTGCTCGGCAAAGAAGGCGCGGGCAGTTTTATGTTCACGAAGTCGATGACCTGGGAACGCGGCTGCATCCTGGCCAGCGCGGTCGGATCGATGCAGCGGTTGTTGGAGACGAGCATCCGTTATGCGAAGGAGCGAAGACAAGGTGGCCAGTCGATCGGCAAATTCCAGCGAGTGGCCGACAAGATCGTCAACATGAAGCTGCGCGTCCAGAGTGCCCGGCACATGCTTTACCATTGCGCGTGGCTGCGCGGCCAACGCGAGCCGGTCTACATGGAGGCCGCGATGGCCAAGCTCCATATCAGCGATTGCTGGGTGAAATGCTGCGAGGACGCGATTCAGATCCGCGGCGGCTACGGCTTCATGGTCGAATACGAGGTCGAGCGGGAATTGCGCGACGCGATCGGCAGCAAGCTCTACTCCGGCACGAGCGAAATCCAGCGCAGCATCATCGCCTCGTGGCTGGGCCTGTGACGCAAGGCCAATCGGTGGAGAAAATCCTGGTCCCGTTCAAGAGCGTACCCGACCCGTACGCGGGTGCAGCGGCTTCTACGTCCAAGTCGGTGATCAACCCGTTCGACGAAATCGCGATCGAGGAAGCGCTGCAGATTCGCGAGCGCGGCGAGGCGACGGAGATCGTGGGCGTCACGATTGGAGCGCCGGCGGTCGACGAACAAATTCGCGCCGCGCTGGCGATGGGCATCGATCGCGCCGTGCGGATCGACGACGCCCGCGCGCTTGATCCCTACGCGGTGGCGCGCATTCTCCGTGCCCTGGTCGAGAAGGAGTCGCCGCAGGTCGTGATCATGGGCAAGCAAGCCGTGGATGACGACTCGAACCAGGTCGGGCAGATGCTGGCCGGCTTGTTGGGGTGGCCGCAGGCGACGTTCGTCTCGAAGATCGAGTTCCTGGAGAACAAGACGCGCGCCCGCTGCACGCGTGAGACCGACGGCGGCCTCGAGATCGTCGCCATCAATCTGCCCGCCATCATCACGACCGACCTGCGCCTCAACGAACCGCGCTATGTGTCGTTGCCCGGTTTGATGAAGGCGCGCCGCAAACCCATTGAGACCCTAACCTGCGAGCAACTGGGAGTGACCGTGCGGCCTATGACCACTACGCTCTCCACTTCGAGTCCGACCAGGCGCGCCGCCGGCACACGCGTCGGCTCGGTCGAAGAATTGATGGCCAAGTTGAAGCAGGAGGCGAAGGTGCTTTAGCATGGTCGAGACCCTTGTCCTGATCGAACACGATCGTCGGCAGGTGAAGCGTCCCTCGTTGCACGCGATCACGCTGGCGCAACAACTCGGCGGCGAGTATGCATTACTCGTGCTCGGCCACGGCCTGGACGAGATCGCCGCGTCGCTCGTTTCGTACGGAGCGGCCGCCGTCATCGTCGCGGACGACCCGGCACTGGCGGAACCGTTGGCCGACCGTTACGCGACCGTGATTGCGGAAGTGGCACGAAAGCGTGGCACGAAGACCCTCCTCGGCACTTCCTCGACGTTCAGCAAAGATGTTTTGCCGCGCGCTGCCGCGCTGCTCGATGCGCCGATGGTGACCGACGTGCTCGCGATCGAAGAAATGGACGGCTCGATCGCCTACCGACGGCCCATCAACGCCGGCAGCATGCTGGCCACGGTGAAGGTGGAGGGCGACCGACGCGTGCTCACAGCCCGCGCCACCGCCTTCGAGGCGCCTGCGGCGAACGTAGCGGTATGCCCGACTGAGCGGTTCCTATTCGACGCTGCGTCGCTGCCTAACGGCGTGCAATTTATCTCGCGCGAACAACGCGCGTCCGAACGGCCCGATTTAACTGAATCCCGCGTAGTGGTTAGCGGCGGAAGGCCGCTGAGGGACCCGGAAACGTTCGAGCGACTTGTCGGAGGATTGGCGGACGCGTTAGGCGGCGCGGTCGGCGCCACCCGTGCGGCGGTCGATGCCGGCATGGCGCCTAACGATTACCAGATCGGCCAAACCGGCAAGGTCGTGGCGCCCGAGTTATACATCGCACTCGGCATCTCCGGCGCGATCCAGCATTTGGCGGGCATCAAGGATTCGCGGATCATCGTTGCGATCAACAAAGACCCCGATGCGCCGATCTTTCAGATTGCGACTTACGGCCTGGTGGGCGACCTGCATCAGATCGTCCCGCAACTCATCGAATCGATTCGCCGAGGCTAAGCCCAAAAAGCCATAACCGATGATCGCGATCGCCATGGATAACGCCACGCGCGAGGTGTTCGGCAACATCGCGCCATGGATGCAGGTGGTGTTCTTCGTCATGATCGCGGCGAGCATCGGCGTGCTCGTGTGGCAGTTCGTGGCCCACTTGCGACTCTGGCGTAAAGGTCAACCGGGTGGATTTGAGCGTGACTGGCGGGTGTGGGTGCGGCGGCTCCTCGAGTACGGGCTGGCGCAGAAACGCGTTCACAAAAAGTCGCTCGGCGCTCTGCTTCACCTGTTGCTCTTCAGTGGTTTCCTCGTGCTCACCATCGGCACCACGCTGTTGGGGATCGCCCATGATGGGCCGTACAATTTCCATCATGGCTGGTACTATCTGATCTACGAGCTGACGTTGGACATTTTCGGCGTGGCATTCTGCCTCGGCTGCGTCCTGGCAATGTATCGCCGCGCCTTCCAACGGCCGGCGAGCCTCGGTCACAACCCGCGCGACTGGTGGCTGCTCGGGGTGCTCCTGTCACTTGGTCTCACCGGCTTCCTGGTGGAAGCGCTGCGCATGCATTACACCCAGGTGCAGCCGGAGATTGCGCACTGGTCGGTCGTCGGCTGGTTAGTCGATGTCACGATGTTGCGCGGCCTCGAGGTGGACAGCGCCCGCTCGATGCATCTGGCGGCTTGGTGGCTGCATGCGATTCTGGTGGCGGCGTTCTTCGCCACGATTCCGGTGAATCGGTTCCTTCACGTAATCACCGGCCCGCTCAACATCGCCCTTCGTCCCGAGCGGCCCATGGGCGCGCTCGTGCCGTTGCAGATGGAAGAGGTCGAGCAGACGGGCCTCATCGGTGTCAGCGAAATCGAACAGTTTACGCGTCAACAATTGCTCAGCCTTGATTCCTGCATGGAGTGCGGTCGCTGCGAAGACGCGTGTCCGGCGACCGCGACGGGCAAGCCGCTCTCGCCCAAAAAGGTCGTGACCGATTTGCGCTGGTTGATGGGGCACAGCGGCGAGTTGCACGGCGAGACGATCCAGGCCGAAACGCTTTGGGCCTGCACGATGTGCCAGGCGTGCGTCCAGGAGTGCCCCGTGTTGATCGGGCACGTCGACTTGATTAGCGACATGCGCCGGCATTTAGTCGGCGAGGGCAAACTCTCCGGGCCGCCTGCGCGAGCGCTGCAACAGATTGGCAACCAATCCAACCCCTACGGTCGCCCCAACTCCGACCGCTTGGCCTGGGCGAAAGGACTCGGCGTGCCGACGGTCGAAACGAATCCCCACTTCGACTATCTGTTCTGGGTCGGCTGCGCCGCGTCGTTCGATCCGCGCGCGCAGAAGGTCGCGCGTGCGACGGCTCAGTTGCTCAAGGAAGGAGGGGTGAGTTTCGCGGTGCTCGGTCCGGAGGAGAGTTGCACAGGCGATCCCGCTCGTCGAATCGGCGATGAGTTCCTTTTCCAACAGCGCGCGCAGACCAATGTCGAGACGCTTACCCGTCACAAGGTGAAGAAGATCGTGACACCGTGCCCACATTGTTACAACACGCTCAAGAATGAATACCCGCAGTTCGGCGGCCAGTACGAAGTGCAACATCACTCGACGCTGCTCGCAGAATTGGTCGGAGAGGGACGGTTGAGCACCGGCACCAGTACCGGCGAGCCGATCACCTTCCACGACCCGTGTTACCTGGCTCGCGTCAGCGGGGAAGTCGACGCGACACGTACGGTGATCGGTGTTAATACCGACGCGCAGTTTCGCGAAATGCCTCGCCACGGGAAAAAAACCTTCTGCTGCGGTGCGGGCGGGGGTCGGATGTGGTTCGATGAATCACCCGCGCAACGAGTCTCCGGTCTGCGGGCGCAGGAGGCGCTCGCGACCGGCGCGCGCACGCTCGCGACGGCCTGCCCGTTTTGTTTGAACATGATGACCGATGGTATGGCGGGCACGCCAGGAGGGGAAAACGTGAAGGTGCTCGACATAGCGGAGCTGCTCCTTAACCGCCAAAAGCCAAGTTAGCCGAGGAGTATCCTAAAGGCTGTTCTCGTTCTGTTCACGTTTAGCGGCTTCTCGCCCTTTTTTTTGCCAAAAAACCCTGGTGATACGGGGTTTGGAAGCGGGTGAAGGGAATCGAACCCTCGTGTCCAGCTTGGGAAGCTGGCGTTCTACCATTGAACTACACCCGCGGGGAAGTTGAGGGTTGATAGTTGATGGTTGGGGGGCAGAAAGTCAAGCGCGGCGTCAATGCGGTCGCGTCACTGCCACGAAATTACGTCGTCTTTGTTCGTCCCGGTGTTTTTATCAACTGGCGGCGTTGAAGTGCTTTGCGAGAGAGCGTCTTTTCCGAATGACCACGCGATGACGCCGCTTCGAAGAAGAGGCGCGATTCCCGCGTTCTGCAAATAAGGATTGCTGACTTGATTGTCGTAATCCGTATCGATGCGAATCATGTACGGTTTTCCCCAAGGGTCGAAATATTGACCGGCGGGTAGAGGAGCGGAACTAATGCCGGCGCGGGGATTGTTCACGTCTTTCACGTCCGGCGGTGACAGAAACACAATTCCCCGTGGATTATCCGTGGCCGTTACGGAGCGAAGTTCATTGAACAGCTGCTCGTTCGTTGTAGTCGCACCGTACGTCGTGTCCGCTGGCGTCGGAGGAGTTAGAGGATACTTTCCGTACTCGGTGTAGTAGGCATTGACCGCGGTCACGATTTGGATCAGGTCGTTCTTGGCTTGCGTCTTTTTTGCCTGGCTCAGGACGCCTTGAAATACCGGAAATGCCAGTCCCATGAGGACGGCGATGATCACGATGACGACGAGGAGTTCTATTAAAGAGAAGGCGATCAAGTGTCGCCGCGAAGAAACAGACAAAGGCTTCATTTCCATTTTCGCATCTGCTCGGGGAAGGGGCATTGCGCGCAATCGGAGTTATCCTGCAAACAGAAGTCTTCGTAGATTTGAAGCAAGCCTTGCTGACGCGCGATGGTTTTCGTGAAGTGAGGGCGTCGCGGATCACCGCCGAAGAGACGGGCGGCCCCGGTCTCGAGTCGACGGTTTGAAAGGCGCGCGGGTAATTTCTCGTACGCGGCCCATACATCAGCGCCTTCCGCGAGGAAGAAGGGCAGGAGAACATTCGCCAGAATCTCGGCAATTCGCGATTCGCCGACGAGCGCCATTTGTCTCGCGGCTGGCTCCGAGGCAAGAGTGTAATGAAGATTCCAAAACGGATGGCGGAGCCCCAGGAAAAAACCTTGAGCGGTCTTCGCGTTTTTCTTCGTGAGGGACCTGGTGAACGATGGCCAGGCATTGATGAGTGTGGCGAGCGCACCGAGCCGGCGCTGCGGATGATTCAGTGGACGGGTGCCACTCAGCCGCCAGAGCTTCGCCGGCAGCAGGAGTCGCTGCATTGCGTCGCGATGTGGCCACCACCGGTCCCAAAGTTTTCTCACATAACCGCGAGTCTCCCTCGCGTAAATGCACAAGTCCGGCGCTTCGAGAAATCCCGCTACTCCGAAAAGCGTTGCCTCTGTGTCGTCGCCTTGCTCGCGAAGAAAGCCGAGTGGCAACCGCTGAGCGAGAAGAGTAAAGGCCAGCTTGTTCTCCTTGTAACCAAGCGCTGCGGAGATTTCCTGAAAAAGCGCTTCGTCGCGTCCGTGATTTTCGACGATGTTCTTGATCCGCGCGGCTTTGCGTTGCAGGCGGAATTGCGCTGCGGCCGCGAGAATGCGGCAAAGCCGTTCTTCCGGCAAATCTCGTAGCGGCGCCTGGCAACGGCCCGGTCGCGCCGGCGGAACATTCGCGGAGAACGAGTCCGGTAAGATTTTCGGGTCGACTCGCACTTGCGGCACATTACGATTCGATTTCGTGCGGGTGAAAAAGGCACGGTTGCTTTGATGAACGAAGACGTGCAAGATCGCGTCCTCGAAGGCTGGGTTGGTTGCGTGACCGTGCGTTTCCCAACTGCGATCCGCCAGGTCGAACTCGATCGTGCCGCGGATCGGATCGCCGGTATTAAGTCGGACGACCGCGTCGGAGAAATCCGGTCCGGCGGCGTGATTCCACGTGCCAAATTGGACGATCTCAACGTCATCGCCGGAGACGGAATGGAACCGTCTGCCGAAGTCACCCGCGAACCAGCGCGCTTGCAATTCCAATTCGCTCGGGGTGCGCTGCAGAGGAAACAGCGCGCGTTCGTGGACACGCGCGGAATCGCGCAGCTCGGCATAACGGTCGGCAAGCAGCATGGGGGGATCGTCTGAGTATGGGAGTTTTCAACGCCTCTTGACGACAAGAAAAATTTTACAGGTAGGGACGCCTTTCCGAGGCGTCCGACTCTTTCTTGCAGCGATGCGCCATCAGGCATTAGTCGGACGCCCCGGAAAGGCGTCTCTACCTGATAGGTCCGTGTCTAAACGTGCGCGACCGGCTCGGGCGCCAATGTCTCGACCGCCACGGGCGGTGAGCTCAAACGTTGCCGCAAATATTCTGCGATTTGCCCGACAAGTGCGCCGCGCGAACGCGTCAACATGAAGCAGTACCTCGGACCGCGACCCGCTTTCGGAAAAATGACCAGATTCTCGGAGAGAAATTGCGGCTCGTGCGCGATGGTCGAGCCTTCTAGCTCGATCGTCTGGCAAAAGCCGCGCCCGCTTTTCTTTGCCACGAAAACAATCTTGTGCGGCTCTTCGTTCGTCGCGACGAGTGCGCCGAAAAGATTTGCCGGAATCCGCCGGCCCCGCCCGCTAATGCAGGGGACCGCCCACGCGATCGTTTCTCCCAAAACGTTCTGCTTGCTGAAGGTCGGCGCCAGGCGCGCGGGGAGGGCGATGGGCAGCGAGGATGGCCGCCGCAAATCGGCGGGGCCGTTCAACTTTGTCAGCGCGAGCCAGATCTTCGCTTTCATTGAGCGCAGAACCTTCGGGGCAAAGTAGAGAAACGCGACAATGGCGAACGCGAAAAGCGAGAGTGCCAGGATCGGGTTGTAATGAATGAGCACCAATCCGCCGAAGACCGCAATGTCCTCGGCGACGCTGAGTCCGATATTCGAAAATGGTTCCGGTGAACTGTTCGCCATCAGGCGCGACGACGCCTTCGCCGTGTGGGTGACGAGGCTGGTGCCGCCGGCGAGCAGAACGACGAGCACGTCGAAGGTCGGAGTGGAATGGCCGAGCACTTGAAGGGCGAGCAGCGCGCCGCCGATCGGCCGGATGACGGTGTGAACGGCGTCCCAGGCCGAATCCATCCACGGGATTTTGTCCGCGAAAAATTCAAGGAAATAGAGAACGCCTGCGATCGTGATGATCCACGGATGGCCGAGGACTTCGAGCGAATGATAATTCGGCGAGAGGACAATCCAGTGCAGATTTATCGCGAGGCCGGTGGCGAAGACTGTGAGGTAAAGGTTGATCCCGGCCAGACAGGCCAGACCGAGTGCAACGCTCAGAAGGTTGAATCTTTCCACGTGGAAATATCAAACGCGCCCCCCGATTGTCACGCGGGTTTTCGTCTTAGCTTGGCGGTTGCCGCCGAGGACAGCGGCCTCTACAATTGCCCACCCATGCTCGACATTCGGCTCATTCGTGAACAGCCCGATTTTGTAAAGGGTCGGCTCGTCACCCGCGGCGGAGACGAGGATGTCGCCAAGATCGATGAAGTGCTGCGCGTGGACGCGGAACGTCGCAAAGCGGAAACGGCGTTACAACAACTGAACGCCGATCGGAAAAGATTGAGCAAGGAGATTGGCGGCAAGCGCTCGCGGGGCGAATCGTCGGAAGAACTCGAGGCGCGCGTCCGCGAAATCGGCGATCAGATTTCCCTGTTGAACGAGCAAACGTCCGCGGCCGATGAACAACAGAAGGCATTACTCCTCGGCATTCCGAATTTGCCGCACGCGGATGCACCGATCGGTAAAGACTCGAGCGCGAATCCAGTGGTGCGAAGCTGGGGTGAAAAACCAGCGCTGCGCGGCCCGGTTTTGGATCATGTCGCGCTCGGAACGGAGCTGAAACTTTTCGATCTGGAGCGCGCCGCGAAATTGAGTGGCAGCGGGTTCATTTGCTTCACCGGCGCGGGCGCGAAATTGGAGCGCGCGTTGATAAATTTAATGCTCGATCTGCAGACCCGTGAACACGGATATCTCGAAATGAGTCCGCCGTTTCTCGTGCGGCGCGATTGCATGATCGGCACCACGCAATTGCCGAAATTTGAGCCCGACATGTATGGGTTGGAGGAAAATCAGCTGTTTCTTGCGCCTACGGCGGAGGTGCCGGTGACAAATTTTCACCGCGAAGAAATTTTGGCGGCCTCGGAGCTGCCGAAGAAGTTTGTTGCCTACACGCCCTGTTTCCGGCGCGAAGCCGGATCGGCCGGCCGCGAAACGCGCGGGATCATTCGCGTGCATCAGTTCGATAAGGTGGAACTGGTGAAAATTACAGCGCCGGAGAATTCGTACGCCGAACATGAATCGCTCACGGCGAATGCGGAACGCGTCCTGCAATTATTGAATCTGCATTATCGGGTCATCGAGCTTTGCACGGGGGATTTGGGTTTTGGCTCAGCGAAGACATACGACATCGAGGTTTGGTCGCCGGGACAGAACGCTTATCTCGAAGTGTCGAGCTGCTCGAACTTCGAAGATTTTCAGGCGCGCCGGATGAACCTGCGCTTTAAAGATGCGGAAGGGAAAAACCGTTTCTGTCACACGTTGAATGGTTCGGGTGTGGCGTTGCCGCGACTGTTTGCGGCGCTGATCGAAACGTACCAACAGCCGGACGGCTCAATTCGGATTCCAGAGAAGTTGCAGTCTTATTTTGGGGCGGCGGAGATCAGGTAGGGACGCCTCTCCGAGGTGTCCGACTTCTTCTTCCGCCTGCGAATCGCGCAGCCGATAAATATCACGGACGGCTCGGAGAGCCGTCCCTACCTGCAAAGAAGTCGAGCTGTCCAGGATCGGCCGAAGCCGTTTCCTCAGCGGACGGAAGCAGAAGCTCGAAGCCGAGACGATTCGCAAGACGTTGACAGGTCTCCGGAGCGAAGCCTTCGAAATGGTTGTTCACGAAAGTCCAGACGTTCCGCGTGTCGGCCAGATGCCGCTCGATCTTGAGCGCCCAGCTCTCGAGCGCTGCTTCGCGTTTCCAAAGGAGTTTGCCATAACGATGAACTCGCCCGCCGTCCCGATCGTATTTCGTGGTGTAATCGCCGAGAAGGCGCAGATAAAGAAAGTCGGTCGTGCGCGGAAGGAATTCGAACGGCGCGAGATTCCGTTCGTTCAGCGGGCTGGTGTCGGCCCAAACCCAGCAGACGCGGTGTTTCTCGAGAAGGCGAATGACCTGCGGACGATGCCAGCCGGCATGGCGAAACTCGATCGCGAAGCGGAAGTCGCGCGGGAGTTGTTCCAGGAATTCCCGCAACGCTCGACGGCCATCCTTTGGAGCGAAGGAGGGAGGCAATTGAATCAGGATTACCTGAAGCTTCGACTCGAGCGGTTCGATCGCGCGGAGAAAGGCGGCGAGGTCGGCACCCGAATCGCGTAACCCGCGGGCATGCGTGATTTCTCTGGGAAGCTTGCACGCAAAACGAAAAGCGGCTGGCGTGTGTTCCACCCAGCGCCGCACGGTCGCTTCGGCGGGAGGGCTGGAGAAGGTGGAATCGATCTCAACGGCAGGAAAATAATGGGAATAGAATTCAAGCCAGCGGGCTTGCGGCAAGTCCGCCGGATAAAAGGTTCCTCGCCATTCCTCAAAACTCCACGCGCAAGTGCCGAGCCGGATTTTTTGCTGTGCCGTGAGATTCAATGGACCTTTCGCAGAATAATCGCATCCCACCTCGCGGAAAGCTGTCTTGGGGTCGGCTGCTTGCGGCCTTGGGCGGCCATTTGTTGCGCTGGCCAACTTGACTGGCCGGGTAAGGTGGCTACCCTGCGCAACGCGATGAAATATTCCTTTCGCATACTTATTTTGCCCGCCTTGATTTGGTGCGCTTCACCCGGGCCTGCCGCTGGCTCTGTGATCTTTAAACCCGGCGAAAAGGCGAAGTACCGGGCGCCGGGCGAGGAGGAGATGAGCGGCAACGCGCAAGAACTCTTCTCGAAGGCGCAGGAGGCGGAAAAGACTGGAGACATCGGCCGCGCGATCAAGATTTACCGCGCGCTCGTGCGGCGCCACCCTAAAGACACCCTCGCGCCCGGCTCGCTTTATCGGATGGCGCAATTGCAGGAGCAATCCGGCCAGCCTCTGAAGGCCGCGCAAAGCTATGGTATCCTCGCGGAGAAATTCCCAAAGAGCGAGCGCTTCGATGAATCGATTGAAGCCCTTTTTCGGATTGGGGAGGTGTATCTCGGAGGTCGCAAGGTGAAGATCCTCGGCATTCCATTTAAGGCATCCATGGAAGAGTCCGTGAATATTTTTGCTACCATCATTCGCACCGCTCCTTACGGCAAATACACGGCGCGAGCGCACTTCGACACGGGTCGTGCGCGGGAAAAACAAGGAGCCAACGAGGCGGCGCTGGCGGCTTACCAGTCTGTCGTGGAAAAGTTTCCGAATGATCCGCTTGCGGTCGACGCGCAATATCAAATCGGGTATATCTGGTCGAAAGCGACGCGTTCTGGCACCTACGACCCGAACGCCGCGGCAAAATCGAAGACTGGTTTTCAAGATTTCCTCTATCGCTATCCCAACAGCGAGAAAGCAGCGCAGGCACGTGAGAACTTGAAGATGCTGGAGCATCAGCAGACCAGCACCGCCTTCGAGATCGCGAAGTATTACGACAAGCAAAAGTACTATCGTGCGGCCGCCATCTATTATAATGACGTCATCCGGCAGCAACCCGGCTCTCGCGAGGGCGATCGCGCGAAAAAAAGAATTTCCGAGCTGCGCGCCAAGCTCGGCGACGCCGCGCTGCAACCTCCTGCGGTGACCGCGGCCGCAGCCAACAAGAAAAACAAAAAAATGGAGACGGCGCCAGGCCCCGGTTCCGAGACCGAGATGCATAACGACGCGCCGCTGCCGCCGCCGGATACCGACGCGTCATTACCACCGCCCGCCTCGCTCCTGCCCGACACAACAACCGCGCCCCCATCGTCTCTGACTGACACCTTGCCGACGCCGGCGCCGTCGGCGAGCCCGGAGTAGTGAAAAAAGCGTTCGCCACTTCCCTGCTTGCGCTTCTCTTGAGCGGGTGCGCCGGTTACCATATCGGGCCTGCCAAACCCGTTTACCTCCGCGAAATCCATTCGATCGCGGTGCCGACATTCCAGAATGGCACGCTCGTCCCGCGGATCGAGGTTTTGGTCGCGGGCACCGTCATCAAGCAATTCCAGCAGGATGGCACCTTTCGCATCGCAAGCGAAGATAACGCTGATGCAACTCTGAAAGGCGAAATCATCGCAGTCGGCCGCTCGCCGGCGCGTTCCGTTCGCGGCAACGTTCTCGCCACGACTGAATTCAATCTTGCGATACGGGTGCGCTACACGCTCGTCGGACGGGACGGCAAAGTGATCGCAGGGCCGTCGCAAGCAGCCGGGTCGACCAGTTTTTTCGTGGGCTCAGACGTGAGTACGGACGAAAGGCAGGCGTTGCCCCTGGCCGTCGAACAACTGGCCGTGCAACTTGTCAGCCAACTGAGTGAGGGTTGGTAATGTCGAATGAAGGGCGACGAAAAGTTGTGGGGCATCCTCAACGACAAGCTGGACATGCTGCGTGCCAGCAATCGGCTGCCTGAGGCAATTCGCATCGCCGAGACCGCGCTCGATTTAGCGCAACGCGCTTTCAAGCCCGGCGACAGCAACTACACGCTCAGTCTGGAAAAGCTCGGTCAGCTCCATGACCAGGCGGGCGATCGGGCCGCCGCCAAGCCTTATCTCGTCAAAGCCCACGGCTTTCTGGAAAAAGCCGAGCCGGTCGACGGCCACGCACTTTTTCGTTCCGCCCGCCGGCTTGGATTTCTCTGCGACAATCTCGGCGAAACCGATGCCGCCATCGGGTACTATGAGATTGCCTTCAAGACTGGATCCAAACTGGCGGACCTCCCTTATTCGGACCTCGGGACGATGTTGAACAACGTCGCCTTGATCTATCGAAAGACTGGGCGGCAAAAAGCAGCGGAGCCTTACTATCTTCACGCTCTGGAGATTTATGAAAAGCAGGTTGGCCCGGATCACCCGGATGTCGCTCGGGTCCTGAATAACCTCGCCGTTTTTTACACAAACGAGCGCCGCTTTGCCGAAGCGGAAAAAACACATCTTCGCGCTCTCTCGATTCGCGAGAAAGCCCATCCCCCGACCCATCCGGATATCGCGCAGTCAAAGTGCAACCTCGCGGTCGTCTATCATTCCAATGGCGACTATGCGAGGGCTTCGGAGCTCTACCGCGCCTCGATCAAGACTTGGGAAGAGGCGACGGAGAAGCCGCCGGAGGATTATGAGATCGTGGCGTCGAATTACGCCGATCTCTTGCGCTCGTTAGGCAAAGCGCGGCAGGCGAATCAGCTCGAAGAACGCGCGCGCAAGAAGCGCCGCCTGTAGCCGCCGCCCTGCGGGACGCGGGCTATCTTGATAGCGATACTGCTTTTTGCCTTCGCACAGCAAAACCGACAGAGGCTCTGTCGGTTTGCGCTTGCGCCAGCACGCGACGCGCGCACTTTAGCAACCGC
This sequence comes from Spartobacteria bacterium, assembly GCA_003169695.1. GTDB lineage: Bacteria > Verrucomicrobiota > Verrucomicrobiia > Chthoniobacterales > UBA10450 > AV80. The sequence continues at coordinate 60,908 of PNAS01000068.1, read as the reverse complement.
TTCCCGATAGGCTCACGTGGCGGAATGGCAGACGCGTACGGCTCAGGACCGTATGGGGAAACCCGTGGAGGTTCGACTCCTCTCGTGAGCACTGTCACCGTGGGTCGCTGTACCTTCGCCGATCACGCTGCGAATTCCGTGCCAGCGCTGGCGAGGAAACCAGATTACACTGGAAGATTCGACGTTCAGTGGATAAAACCACGCGCCCCCTGTCATGCCTACCCCTGAAGAACTTGCGCGCCAGAAATCGACGCACTGCCTCCCGCCTAAAAGAGAAAAGCCGCCGAGGCATTGTGCGCCCCGGCGGCTTCTCGTCGACAGTTGAGCTTACCTTATCCCATCCCGAGGGAATCGAGCGTCGGTTCGTCGATCACCGCTGTTGCGACGAGTCCCTGGTCGGCCTGATAGGCGGTGAGCGCCTCCCGGGTCAACGGCCCGAGCAATCCGTCCACCTCACCCTTGTAGTAACCCATCTGCTGGAGCACGGCCTGCACGTCCGCGATCACCTTGTCTGGCGGCTCCGCCCGATGACCGACATAGATCGGGGCATCGTAAGCATAATACTCGGCGGCAGGACTGTAGCCCCACGCCGGATACCAGTAGCCATTGTTCCAGTAGTAGTAACCGCCACCGACTAGCTCCACCCGATTGTAATGCGAGCGATACCAGCCCTGATCGTGCCGCTCCGGATGGTAGGCGCGATATACTTCGTATTGCGGCCCCTGCCACTGCTCGCTTCCCTGGACCCGATAGCTCGCGTTGAACGTGACCGCCGGAACCTGCTCCGGCTTTGGCTGCGCATGAAAGTTCTCGTGCTGCGCCTTGATCTGCTGCACTTGCTGCGGATCCGGCTTCTTCGCTGCGGCGGCAGGATTAACCGGCGCCTTTGTCTGGCTGGTTTGGGAAACCGACGGAGCCGCGCTTACCGCTGCCGGGGTAGCGATCGCCTTAGCGGCTGCGGGAGTGGCGGCGGGTTGAGCGGAAGCCTTCGTCTCCGTATTGGCGGGGGACGCAGGCTTCGGAATTGACGGGGCCTTCTTCTCCGGCTTTGTCACAGCCGGCGTGTGGGTCGCCGCCGGCTCCTTCACGGCCGGGGCCTGAGGCTTCGGTGCGTGCGTCGGTCCTGGCCGCACTTCGGCCGGGTGCTTTTTTTCGGGGCTCTGCTTTTTGCTTGGTGACTCTTCCGGCTGTGGCTGTTGGGCCATCACGGCTCCAGCCAGCGCCAGCGAACAGACTATCAGTAAGTTGGTGAATTTTTTCATGTTGATGTGTTTTGGTCGTAGACGTGCGCGATCTATTCAAACGCCGGAGCGTTTTTTTGCCCGCGTGGGCATCGATCGCCTAACGGCTACAGTTCGTGCGAACGCGCCCATTCGGTTCCCCCCCGCCGGCAAAATTACCGCTCGATACGAGGCATCGCTTCCGCGGTTGACGGGCGATTCCTCTGGAAAAATCCGCCCTCCCCAGGTACAACCACGCGTTCCCTATGCCTCCCAAGAAGAATTGGCGCGCCAGGTATTTGTCGCGATCCTAACCAATCATGGCACGCGCGAGATCGAACAACTCCAAGAACTCCTCCGCCGACCTCGGCTTTGAGGCGAAGCTTTGGTCTGCTGCCGACAAGCTGCGATCCAACATGGACGCAGGCGAATATAAGCACGTTGTCCTTGGTCTGATCTTCCTCAAGTACATCTCAGACACTTTCGAAGAGCATCACGCCAAGCTTGTCGCAGGGAAGGGCGACTACGCGGGAGCAAATGCGGAGGACCCCGACGAATACAAAGCGGAGAATGTTTTCTGGGTACCGCCCGCAGCGCGTTGGACATACCTACAAAACAGCGCCAAGCAGCCGACGATCGGCAAGATCGTCGACGACGCCATGGTTGCGATCGAGCGCGACAACCCGCGCCTCAAGGGCGTCCTTCCAAAAGACTACGCACGTCCCGGACTCGACAAGCATCGGTTGGGCGAACTCATCGACCTCATCGGCACCATCGGAATGGATGACAGGGCGAGCCGCCCGAAAGACATCCTCGGCCGCGTCTACGAATACTTCCTGGGCCAATTCGCCAGTGCCGAAGGAAAGAAAGGCGGCCAGTTCTACACGCCGCAAAGCGTCGTCCGCCTCCTCGTCGAGATNNTCGGAGAAATTCGTCGAAGCCCACGGCGGCAAGCTTGGCGACATCAGCATCTACGGACAGGAGAGCAACCCCACCACCCGCCGCCTCGCCGTCATGAACCTCGCCCTGCGCGGCATCGAGGCCGATTTCGGCCCCGAGCACGCCGATACCTTCCGTCGCGACCTCCATCCCGACCTCCGCGCCGACTACGTCCTCGCCGCATGAACTGGCATGGTTGAATTGAAAAGCTATCCCGCACAAAACGGAGACGCTTTCCTTGTCAAAGCTACCGATACCCAATTCGCCATGCTAATCGATGGCGGATATGCCAACACTTTCCAGCGTTACGTTAGACCTGATCTAGCAGAACTCGCAGCTGCCGGTTACGAACTTAACGTCGTAGTGTCGACACACATCGATGCCGACCATATCTCTGGGCTACTGTCGTTCCTCCGTCTCAATGGTCGGGACGAAGCCCCAACCATCATTCCAGTGCGTGAGGTGCTTCACAACAGTCTCCGCAGCTTGGTGACTTCTAGAATGGGTGCGCCGACCCTTCGAACTGATGATGTAGCACTGCTGAGAGCTATACGCCAACGGGGATATCCTCCCCCATCATCTTCGGCGATGATGAATGAAGAAATCAGCGCCCGTCAGGGCAGTTCCCTTGCGGACATATTGCGCAACGGAGGCTACCGATGGAATTCGCACGACGGCACTCTTCTCGTTAGCCGAGACGGCCTGGCCGACCTGCGCACGCATGGCGCCCACGTCACGGTTCTGGGTCCGAGTAGGCTTCGGCTGGACGCCCTTCAAAACTGGTGGATCTCGGAAATCCGTCGTCTCGGCCTAGTCGGCTCATGGGAAGAACTCGATGACGTTTTCGAATTTCTCTGTGTCCACGAAGTCTTTGATCCAGCTGTGCAAACACTCACCTCATGCGATGGAGACTTGAGGCAGCTGCATGTCCCCGACGATTCCATTACCAATGGCAGTTCGATTTCCTTGCTTGTAGAAGTTGAAGGTTCGCGGCTCTTATTCCTTGGCGATGCGTGGCCCGAAGACATCGTGGCGGCGCTGCAACAAAATGGCCCCGCGGTTTTTGATGCGATCAAGGTCGCCCACCACGGCAGCACCCGTAACACCAGTCCGGAATTGCTGACGCTGATCGACAGTCCACACTTCTGGCGCAGTAAACATAGCCACCCGGCTACTGGTAGGAACGGGTCAAAATGTTCTCATCGGCGGTTTCATCATTAGCGGCAACGCTCCGAAAGTAGTTATCATTCGCGCCATCGGGCCGTCGCTTACTGCATTTGGCGTCCAGAACGCGTTGCAGGATCCGACGCTCGCATTACACGATAGTGCCAACCACGTCGTCTCTAACGACAACTGGAGACACCCAGGAACAGATCATCATAGATTCAGAGCTTGCGCCGACCAATGACCTCGAATCGGCCATAGTCATCGGGCTCGACCCTGGCAGCTACACGGCGATCGTTGAGGGTAAGAATGGCACTACCGGTATAGCTCTCGTGGAGGTTTATGACCTGGGCACGGCCTCCCTTGATGTTTCCGGCACCGCCAAGCTCGCGGACATTTCTTCGCGCGGGTTTGTCAATATCGGCGACAATGTCACGATCGGCGGCTTTATTATTTCTGTCCACGCCACAACGGTAGTTGTGCGCGCGATTGGACCATCGCTCTCGGCTTTTGGAATAACCGGAGCGCTGCAAGATCCGACCTTGGCGCTGAAGGATGCGAACGGAGCGACTCTGATCTTTAATGACAACTGGCAAGATAATCCGGCTCAAGCGACGGAACTGATGGCTGCGGGTCTCGCGCCGACAAACCCATTGGAGTCTGGCATAGACACGACGCTACCGCCGGGCCAGTACACCGCGATTGTGCGCGGCAAAGGCAACACCACCGGTGTGGCGGTGGTGGAAGTTTATGCGCTGCAGTAAGACGCTTGCACATCCTGCCCCAAAAGCATTCCCTGGGTCATCCCGTCGAGCGGATGTATAGCAAAGCCTATGCGCTTGCTCATCTCTCCGGAAGCGGATAGTGCTGGAGGCCTGTGCGACCCACCATTGTAGTCTATGGGATCTTTGTTGGATTGGCCCTCCTGAATCCCATCGAAGCGCAGACACCGGAAAGTGCCGCGAACGCTTCGCTTCTGAGCAAGGAGAATGTCGTGGACGCGGCGAGCGGCGGCGGCTCGTGGACATCAGCAACCGTAGGTCAGCCGCTCGCCACACACGATCGCCTCCGGACGGGAGAAGATAGTCGCGCTGCCGTGCGCATGACTGATCTGAGCATATTGCGGATAGACGAGCTGACCACGATCGAGATCACGCCGCCATCCACAGCGAGCGACAAACCGGGGCTGAACGTGAAAGAGGGTACGACTTATTTTTTCAGCCGGGAAAAATCGAGAGAAATACGGGTGGAGACTCCGGCGGCGAATGGGGCTATGCGCGGAACTGAATTCGTCGTCGCCGTCGCGGCTAATGGAAGCACGACGGTGACAATGCTCGACGGGGAGGTGGAACTCTCCAACGCGCAAGGCTCTCTTGTGATTGGCAGTGGCGAGCAGGCAAAGGTGGAGGTGGGCGGCGTGCCGAGGAAAACAGCGGTGCTCGAAGCGATCAATTCCGTGCAGTGGTGTCTTTATTACCCGGGCGTGCTTGATCTGAAGGAACTGGGTTACTCCCGCAATTCGAACGCGTCGATCTCAGCCTATAACGAAGGTGATTTACTGGCGGCGCTGGCGGATTATGGACATGGGAGCCGCTCCGGTTCGAATGCAGATAAGGTTTATCATGCCGGTTTGCTGTTGGCCGTCGGTCAGGTAAATAAGGCGGAGCGACTGCTAAACGCTGCCAGCCGCGGAACCCCAGGACGGCAAGCTTTGCTGACGTTGATCGCGGCAGTCACGTTGAAACCGCGGCCTGATTCCAATGCGCCGCAGACCGCGAGCGATTGGATCGCGGAATCTTATTACCTGCAATCGCAAGCTAATCTCGCGGGTGCGCTAGAAGCGGCGCAACACGCGACAGAGATCGATCCGGAATTCGGCTTTGCCTGGACGCGCCTGGCGGAACTGCATTTCAGCTTTGGCCGTGTGCCGCAGGCGAAAGCGGCCCTGGAAAAAGGAGTAAACCTCTCTCCGCGTAACCCGGCCGCGCACGCGCTGCTTGGGTTTTTGTTCAGCGCGCAAAACAAAATTAGAGAGGCCAAAGGCGCGTTTGAGAATGCGATGGCAATCGACGGCGCGTTGGGAGATGCCTGGCTGGGCTGCGGACTCTGTTCGATCCGGCAGGGCAGGGATGAGGATGGGCGCCGCGATCTTCAAGTAGCCGCCGCGCTCGAGCCGAATCGCGCTTTTTTCCATAGCTACCTCGGGAAGGCATTCAGCAACGACGGGAACGAGCCGAAGGCGCGGCTCGAATTGGAGCGCGCAAAAACGCTCGACCCGCGTGACCCAACCCCGTGGATTTACTCCGCGATCGAAAACAAACAGGACAGCCGGATCAACGAAGCGGTGCGCGATTTGGAAGAATCGATCGAGTTAAACGACAACCGCCGCGTTTATCGCTCCCAGTTTTTGCTCGACCAGGACCGGGCGGTGCGCAGCGCCAACCTGGCCGCAATCTATCAGGCCGACGGGATGGATGATGTGAGCGTGCGGGAAGCTACTCGCGGCGTGGACTCCGACTACGCGAACGCATCTTCGCATTTGTTTCTCGCGAACAGCTACAACGCCTTGCGCGATCCGGAGCGCATCAATCTCCGTTACGAGACGCCTTGGTTTAACGAGCTGTTGCTGGCAAATCTACTCTCTCCGGTGGGCGGCGGCCCATTGTCGCAGTTCGTTTCGGAGCAGGAATACTCGAAGCTTTTCGAGGCGGACCGGTTCGGGATCAGTTCCGCGACGACTTACTTCAGCACCGGAGAACTCCGCGAGACCGCCTCGCAGTACGGCACGTTCGGAAACTTCAGCTACTCGCTCGACACGGAGTTTCAGTACGACAACGGCCGCCGGCCGAACAACGAGATCACGCGTTCGGAAACCTACTTTCAAGTGAAAGTGCAGCTCACGCCACAGGACACGATCTTTTTCCAGACGAAGTACCAGGACGTTCGCCAGGGCGATCTTATCCAGTATTACGATCAGCGGGACGCCGCGCCGGGCGAACATTTCCGTGAGCTGCAACAGCCGGCGATCATTCTCCTTGGTTATCATCATGAATGGGCGCCGGGAATTCACACTCTGCTACTCGCCGGACGACTCGCGGACGAAATATCCTTCTCCGACCTGAACAGCGCCGCCGATATCGCGGCGTTCGACCAATCAGGCATTCGGCCGAACGTGAGCCGCTCACTGATCCTGCTTCATGACCGCACTGGGGAAGTGACGAATACGTTTGTGTTGCCGCTGGACCTTAGCTACCACAACACCTTCACAACCTACACGGGCGAGCTGAACCAGATCTGGGAGCAGGACAATAATACTCTGATTTTCGGCGCGCGTTTTCAATCCGGCGAATTCCATACGAGCGATCTCCTGAACAATCCGCCCCCCGGTCTGGCGGCGTTTTTCAACGTTCCACCAGCGGCTCATGATTTTAATACTTCGCTCGAACGCGAAAGCTTCTACGCCTACGATACCTGGCGGCCCTTTCGCAGTTTGTCACTAACGGCGGGAGTCACCTATGACCGGCTGCAGTTTCCCAGCGATTATCGAAACGCACCGATCGTCGATACAGAAGATTCACGCTCACATCTGTCGCCAAAGGCGGGCGTGATTTGGAATCCTACTGGGAATCTTTTCTTGCGCGCGGCATATACTCAGGCGTTAGGCGGCGTTAGTTTTGACGAAAGTGTCGGATTGGAGCCGAATCAGGTTGCGGGGTTCAACCAGGTATTTCGGAGCATCATTTCCGAGTCGATCGAGGGCTCCGTCGCGGCGCCCAGCTACGAAACGGGCGGGCTCTTGCTCGAAGATAAATTTTCCTCGGGGACTTACGCCGGGATCCAGGCGACCGTCTTGAAGTCGGACGTGGATCGAACCGTCGGCACGTTCGACGCGTTTCTCGCGCCTTTCGGAGGCCGGATCGATCCGCCGATTGTCCCATCGTCCACTCCGCAGAGCCTGCGTTACGAGGAGCAGGATCTCCTGGTGACATTTAATCAATTGGTGGGCGATGAATGGTCGTTCGGCGCGCGGTATCAGCTGTCCTATTCAAACCTGGAGACGATCTTTTCCGATATTCCAACAGCTGTTGTGGCCGGGGCCGATCATCGTGAGAAGGCGACCCTGCATCAAGGACAGATCTTCGCGCTCTACAATCATAGCTCCGGTTTCTTCGCGCGAATCGAAGGCTATTGGGCGCGGCAGAGTAATGTCGGTTACGCGCCCGACATTCCGGGTGACGATATTTTTCAAGCGAATGCCTACATCGGCTATCGGTTCCGGCGAAATTTCGGTGACATCACACTCGGATTCCTGAACATGACGGATCAGGATTATAAATTGAATCCGCTCAACTATTACAACGAGCTGCCACGTGAGCGCACGCTGGTCGCCCGGGTCCGTCTGAATTTCTGATGCGGCTGCGCGACGCCAGGCGTTTCACCCGTCCGCTCACCATTGTCGCCGGGAGTCTCTTCGCGATCGCCGCCGGGTTCACCTGTCTGCGTTACTCCTTTGGCGAACCTTTGACGCGAGCGAGCTATGACTTGCCTTTTCTCTGGCGGGACACGCTGGAGACGCACGAAATCGTGCTCGTTTATTTGGACGAAGCGTCGGCCAAGCAATTGAATCAGGCGATCGACGACAAATGGAACCGTGGGTTGCATGTGCGCTTGCTGGATCGGCTCACGCGGGATGAAGCCCGCCTCATCTTCTATGACATTGTGTTTGATACCCCAGCATCTGACGCGGCAGAGGACACGGTTCTAGCAGAGTCGTTGCATCATTCCGGCAAGGCGATCCTTGGTGCCACCTTGGAGATCGTCCAGCCGATGAGCGGCGTGAGACAGGAGAGAATTATACCGCCGCTCAAGCTACTGCGAAAAGCCGCTGCTGGTTGGGGAATTCTCGCCTTTAAGCCCGTCGATGCGGACTACGGCGTGCGCCAACTCTTTCCAGGCACAAGCGACATCGCCAGCGCAACGTGGAAAGCGGCTGAGGTTTTGGGCGCAAAGTCGACTCATGAGGCACGAGAATCGGTGGAACAACGATGGATCAATTATTACGGACCTGCGAACACCTTCTCGTCCGTTAACTTTGCCCAGGCCCTCGATCCAGAAGGCGTTCCGCCCGGTTATTTCAAAAACAAAATCGTGATGGTGGGTGGACGTTCCGCGGTCGGATATCTCGCGAAAGGCCAGGATGAATTTGGAACGCCCTACTCTCGCGGCGCGCACCAATTCACGTCGGGCCTCGAGGTTCAAGCGACCATTCTCCTAAATTTGCTTCGCGGCCAATGGCTGACCCGGATTTCCGCCAATTGGGAGAGCGCCATTCTCATTATCGTCGGTCTGCTCGCCGGTGCGCTCGCGGCCCTGCGCCCGTCCCTCGCGGTGGCCTCGGCGCTTATCGTCTCCTTCGCGATCGCGTGCCTGGCGTTCTGGTTCGTCTGGCATCGGTATATCTGGTTCGATTGGATGGTGCCGGCCGCGATCCAGCTGCCGCTCGGTCTCGTCTGGTCGGTCGGCTCGCAATACCTCCTCGAATCACGACGTCGAAAAGAATTACGCCGTGCCTTCGGTTTTTATTTGTCGCCGCAAATGGCGGACAAAATTGCCGACTCCGATTTCGATCTAAAGCCCGGCGGCAAAGTGGTCGATGTCACCATTATCTTCACCGACCTCGAGAGTTTCACCTCGATTTCCGAGGACCTCGACCCGGCGGAGGTATCGGAAATTCTCACCTCCTACTTTGGGCAAACAACGAAGTGCATTCTCGAGAACAAGGGAACAATCATTAAGTATATCGGCGACGCAGTCTTCGCCGCCTGGGGCGCGCCCATCGACGAACCGCACCACGCGATGCGCGCGGCGGAAACCGCCTGCGACTTGCGCTGCCTTTCGGAACTGGTGGTTCACGGCAAGACATTGCGCACTCGTGTCGGCATCCATAGCGGCAAGGTGCTCGCCGGAAATCTCGGGTCTTCTTTTCGCTTCGATTACACGATGATCGGCGACGCAGTAAACTTCGCTTCGCGCCTGGAATCACTGAACAAATACCTGAGCACCCAGGTGCTTATTTCCGACGCAGTGTGGCAACAACTCGGTAACGGTTTCGTGACGCGGCAGCTTGGCGAATTCCGCGTCGCGGGTAAGAAACAAAGCGTCGTTATTCATGAACTGCTTTGTCGTTGCGACGCGGAATCGGACGAGAAGAGTTGGATCGAGATTTTCGAGAAGGGACTAACTGTTTTCCGCGCGGGCGAGTTCAAAGCCGCCCGTGATTACATGGGTCGCACACGGGAGCTGCGTGGAGGATCAGATGGTCCCTCGGAGTTTTACCTGCAAAAGATTACCCAGTTGGAGGCGAGCGGTCACCTGGAGAATTGGACCGGCATCGTCGAGCTGTCGGAGAAATAGTCTCTTATTTGTTAGGACTCCGCTCGTTCGTGCCCGTAGAAATATTCGGAATGGTTTCCGACTTTCTTCCACAGCCTCGGCAAACCCATCGCGGAGAAATGGATTATGCCTGCACAATGCCAGCAAAATCAATTCTGGACATTGCGTGAAAAATCCTTAGAACCTATCGCGATTAAGCCATGAAGCGCGCAACGTCTAGTTTCCGCCGCAATTGCACGCGGCATTGGTCTCGGATAGCTCTCTCCGAGATTTTCAGAAAATTTGGCGTAGTCGCCCAAAACGTCGTCCCAACTCTTCGACCAGTTAAGCGCTCACCCCCACCTAAACTATGAAAATATCGCATCCCCTTGCTGCCGGTCTTCTGTCGGCTACCTCAATTCTTGCACTGCGGGTCGCGTTCCCGCTGCTTTTTCTCGGCGTGGGGCTAGTGTTGGTGCAGCCGTGCGCGGGCGGCACTGCCGGTGTTTTTGAAACCACCGGCAGCCTCGCCACCGCACGAGAGCGTTACACGGCGACGTTGCTGCCTAACGGCATGGTGCTTGTCGCAGGAGGTTTAGATAACACCAACCCTATCGCGAGCGCGGAACTGTACAATCCAGCGAGGGGGACCTGGGCGCCGACCGGCAGCCTCGGCGCCGCACGAGATCGTCACGCGGCGATATTGCTGCCTAACGGCAAGGTGCTCGTCGCAGGAGGTCTAGGTAACACCGGCGCCCCTCTCGCGAGCGCGGAACTGTACGATCCAGCAAGGGGGACTTGGACGCCGACCGGGAGCCTCGGCGCCGGAGGCTTTCATTCTACGGCGACGTTGTTGCCAAACGGCAAGGTGCTCGCCGCAGGAGGTCTAGATAACGCCGGCAACCCTATCGCGAGCGCGGAGCTGTACGATCCGGCGAGCGGGACTTGGACGCCGACCGGCAGCCTCGTCGCCGCACGGGATCATCACACGGCGACGTTGCTGCCAAACGGCAAGGTGCTCGTCGCAGGAGGTCTAGATAGCACCGGCAACCCTCTCGCGAGCGCGGAACTGTACGATCCGGCGAGCGGGACTTGGACGCCGACCGGCAGCCTCGTCACCCCACGAGATCGCCATGGGGCGATATTGCTGCGTAACGGCAAGGTGCTCGTCGGCGGAGGTCTAGATAACACCGCCACCGCTCTCGCGAGCGCGGAACTGTACGATCCGGCGAGCGGGACTTGGACGGCCACCGGCAGCCTCTTCACCGCACGCAATAATGCCACGGTGACGTTGCTGCCCAACGGGCAAGTGCTCGCCGCAGGAGGTCTAGATAACACCGGCAACCCTCTCGCGAGCGCGGAACAGTACGATCCGGCGAGCGGGACTTGGACGCCGACCGGCAGCCTCGCCACCGCACGCTATCATCACACCGCGACGTTGCTGCCCAACGGCAAGGTGCTTGTCGCAGGAGGAGCTGGCACCAGCGGCGATCTCGCGAGTGCGGAACTGTACGATCTGGGCCCACCACTGATTACTAGTCCGCTGGTCGCAACCGGCACTGTCGGGCAACCGTTCACTTATCAGTTTGAGGCGAGCGGGGCGACCTCGCTCGCAGCCAGCAATCTCGCTCCCGGTTTAACCTTTGACACGAGCCTCGGAGCGATCACCGGGACGCCGACCGTCGCGGGAACGTCCCAAGTAGGGCTAAGCGCCGCGAACTCCGCCGGCACGACCACCGCCACGCTGGTTCTCACCGTGCAGCCGGCTCCGACTTCAGGACCGGTTATTGCGAGCAGCACGAGCGCAACTGGAAGAGCCGGGCAGCCGTTCAGTATTCAGGTATATACCACAGGCGGCACTCCAGCAGCCAGGGTAAGCGCGAGCGGCCTGCCCCCGGGATTAAGCATTGATGCAGTGACTGGACTTATCTCGGGGACACCTGTCCCTGAGGGAAGCTCGGCTGTAACCTTGACCGTGACGGATGGAACCTTCACTGCCAGCTCCATCCTTCAATTGACCTTTACCGCCGATCCAGGGCTGCCCGTGATCATCAGTCCTAACTCAGGCTTTCTGACTCCTGGCCAGTTTTTTAGTTATACCATCAATGCGCCCGGTAGCTCCGATCCTTTGGACCCAACCATCTTCACCCTCATCGGCACACTGCCACCAGGACTGCGCTTTGACGCCGCGACCGGCACCATCTCCGGAACCTACACCGGCCCGCTGCTGGAAAGCGCCAACGGTCGACCACGCAAGCCGGAACTCGCCGGGGGCGCACTTCTTGGAAGTGTCCAGCTCTTTGGCACAAACTCGCACGGCACTTCCACCTTCCAGCTTCTCTTCCTGGCAGCATCTTCTGGCGCAGTAAACATATCCACCCGGGTACTGATAGGAACGGGTGAGAATGTTCTCATCGGCGGTTTCATCATTACCGGCAACGCCCCGAAAGTAGTTATTATTCGCGCCCTCGGCCCCTCCACTGGGGTCCCGGGCGCCTTGCAGGATCCGACACTCGCATTACACGATAGTGCCAACCACGTTGTCTTTAACGACAACTGGAAAGACACCCAGGAACAGATCATCAGAGATACAGGGATTCCGCCGGCCGATGACCGCGAGTCAGCCATAGTCGCAGGGCTCGACCCTGGCCCTTACACGGCGATCGTTGCCGGCAAGAATGGCGCTGCCGGTATAGCTCTCGTGGAGGTTTATGACCTGGGCACGGCTAGCCTCGATACCTCCGGCAATGCCAGGCTCGCCGAAATTGCCACGCGCGGGTTTGTCAATATCGGCAACAACGTGATGATCGGCGGCTTTATTATTTCTGGCCAGGCCACAAGCGTAATTGTGCGCGCGATTGGACCCAGCTTGACTGCCTTTGGTGTGTCTGACGCGCTAGCCAATCCAACGCTGGAACTGCATGACGGTAATGGAGTGCTCCTGGTCGCGAATGACGACTGGCAGGATGATCCGGCTCAAGCGGCGGAACTGACTGCTGCGGGTCTCGCGCCGACAAACCCATTGGAGTCTGGCATAGCCGCGACGCTGCCGCTGGGCCTTTGCACCGCGATTGTGCGCGGCAAAGACAACACCACCGGTGTAGCGTTGGTGGAAGTTTATGCGCTGCAGTAAGACGCTTGCACATCCCGCCCCCAAAGCTGGTCCTCTAATTGGTCTGCAGTCCTTAGCATTGATTGCAATTGCATTGTCTCCTTATAGCAATGGGCCTTTTTCGGTCATTTCGCGAAAGGTCGAATTAGCTCGAAAGAGCGCGAAGAAGCGCTACTTACGGATCGCGCATTCGCGGGGGCATTCACAGAATATTTGTGTACTTTTTGGCGAAATGATCCGGCGACATGTCCAAACGGCTTCTCACGCCTAACGCCTCGTCCTAGGCGAAACGACCGAGTACGACTAACCCGTTAATCGCAAGAAGCCCTTGTGCAGCGAATTTATACTGTCGTAGTCTTCAGACAACGGGACGCAGACGTAAAATGGCTCGGAGTCCCGAGTGACCTACTTTGCTCGTGAGCTTTCCTGGACCATTTCGTGGAGTAGCGGCCTGCATGTTATTGGCGATTGCCTGCTACTTTGCTGGCTGTGGGAAGGCCGTTGAGCGCGAGCTGAAGCAAGCGGTCGAACAAACTTATCCGATGGATCCAACTGACAGCTTCAGCATTCGCACTCCCAATGGCTCGGTCAGCATTTACGGCTCTGATGCTCTGGAAATGAAACTCAAAGCCGTCAAAAGAGCTGGGAATGCGGAACGGCTGAAAGGAATAGCCGTGGAGGTTGCGATAAGACCGAATTCGATCGCGATCGAGACGAGATTTGCCCCGGAGAAAGGCCTTTCCTCTTCGAGCGCGTTAATGGTGGATTACACAGTAACGCTTCCCCAAAGCGTAAGGATAACCCGATTGGACGTCGGGAATGGCGATCTCGCTATCGTTGGGATGCGCGGCGAAGATGTGCGCGCTACTTTGGTTAATGGCCAACTGAGCGCGAAGAACTGCTTTGGCAATGCTCATCTCGCGGTGGCCAACGGAGCGCTTAACCTTTTGTACGACTGGTGGGAGCAAGGATCGTTTTCCATCAACGGGCAGATCACGGCCGGCAACGCCCGCGTTACCATTCCCCGCAGTGCGTCATTTCACGTCAACGCAGAAACGGCGAACGGAAAAGTGATCAATGATTTTTCCGAGACGGTAGAGCTGGGTGGCCGCGCGGCGACGAAAATTGACAAGCTGGTAGGCGAAGGGGCTCACCCTGAGATTAGAATTCGCGCGACAAATGGCGATATCACGATCGCCGGTTTCGGCCTCTGAAAACGGCTTTCCTCGGACATTGGACGCGCTCAAATGGCTCAAATATTCAGCGAAGGTACATCGCTGTACCTTCGCTGTGCGCCTACGCCCTGTGAAGCAAAGCGAGCACCCGTAGGCGACACCGATCCCTCAGTCGGCATCGGTTCGGACAACACGCTCTATTTGGCTATCAAAAGGCGGCGCCGCCAAGGCAAAAGTCGAGCTCTCGTTTGAACTCGCGGCAGTCGGGCTCAGCAGCGTGACTCTATGGCTGCGTAACCGTATGCAACGCGGCGATCGCTTCATCTGTGGTCCAGGCGTTGCCACGCCAGAGTTTCGCGATGTTGCCATCGCGGTCGATGAGCGCTGTCGTCAGGCCGTGATTGATCGTGCCGCCCTCCCGTTCCGTGTAAACGGCGAAACCTCTAGTCAAATCTTCGATCTCGGAAGTCGCGCCTGTCGCAAAGGTCCAGATCTTTGGATCTGCGCCTTCATGCAGTCCGTAATCCTTTAATATGGCCGGGCTATCAAACTGCGGATCGATCGTGATACTGAGCAACCGCGTCTGAGCGAATGCGCCGTCGCCGCTTTTGATGACGCTCTGCAACGCTGCGAAGTTCTTCGCCATGCGAGGGCAAAAGTTTGGCATCGGGCATCGCGTGAAGATGAACGTGAGAATCCAGGGACGACCGCGAAAAGAATCGAGGGTGACGCGTTCGCCTTTTTCGTTGGTGAGTTCGAAGACTGGCATGGCGTCACCTTCCTTCAAACGCCGTGAAGCTGTTTTCGAAGACCGCGGTGACGGTGTCGCTCCGGGAAGCTGAACCTCGTTCGTCGAGATCTTTTTCACGTGCGCGATCCAGACATCGTTGGCGGTGACATCAATGCGGAAGGAAATCCCGTCGCCAATCTGGAGATTTGCGATTTCCTTCGAATCGCGCGCGGTGAACGGCATCGTCATGGATGGCATGAAACCAGGAATCGTTTCGTGTTCGATGTCGATCGTGGTGTGATCGGGGGCAAAGCCGCGCACGATGCCGCGCGCTTCGTAGTTACGCGTGCCGGTCTCGGGTTTGTCCGATCGGTTGCACGCGACGAGCGCGAGCCCGATGCAAACCACCGAGACGGACGCCACGTAACGAGTTGCGAAATTTTGCATGTTTACCAAATCCCTGCGGGGAATCGTTCCGCAATCTCAGGCATTCTCGGAATCCTAAACAATTCTGACGCCAAACTTGGACACGCTGGCGCGAAGCTGCAAGGCTTCTTCGACGGTGCCGCCGCCCTGGCTAGAAAGTATCACGGCCGACTAATGAAGTATTAGTGTCTCCTCTCATTTCGGGAAAATTTGGACCACAAGAAGGGTTCATTTCTTTTCCGATCGCATGCCCCCCGCGGTCATCTTCCAGAAATGAAACAAGTCTTGATGTGCATCAAGGCGCGAGTGCGCCGTACCACGGAAATTAGGATTATGAGAAAAACATTTAATGAGTCACTCTCGATCGTGGCGCTCGGTTGCAGCGCGCTGCTGTTTTCGGTCGCCGGTTGTTCACGGGCTCCGGAAGCCCCTCCGAAACAGGTCCAAATCAACGCGGACGATAAGATGAAGTTCGACGTCACGGCTTTCGAGGCGACGCCGGGGCAGAAAATCTCGGTGACGCTGAAAAACGTAGGCACAACGCCGAAATTCTCGATGGGTCATAATTTCGTCATGCTCGATCGCAACACCAACGTGCAGACTTTTCTCGACGCTGCGTCGATGCAAGCGTCGCATGACTACGTGCCGCCGGACGCAAAGGGTGTGCTCGCGCACACGAAATTGCTCGGTCCGAGTGAGACGGAAACGGTGACTTTCAATGCGCCATATGTTCCAGGCGATTACATCTATCTCTGCTCGTTTCCTGGACATTATTCCCAGGGGACCAAAGGCGTCATGACGGTGAAGTAATTCTCGTTTCCAAACCAGGTCACTAAACAATGAAAGCTCCAACCAGATACTTGCTTACCGCGATCTCGATTATTGGCGTCGTCAGCCTCAATAGCTGCGGTCAAAAGTCGCGTACTGCGCAAAACGAACGCGCGCAAAATGCGCAAGACACCTACGTCGCTCCCGGCGAGAAGGACGAGTACTATCTCTTCTATTCCGGCGGACATTCCGGCCAGGTATTCGTGGCGGGAATCCCATCGATGCGCCACATCACAACCATTCCCGTTTTCGCGCCATATCCGGCGACCGGTTACGGTTTCGATGAGGAATCGAAGAAGATGATGGGAGATTATACGTGGGGGGACGTGCACCATCCGGGGCTGTCGCAGACGGCGTCGAAATACGACGGGCGCTGGCTCTTCGTGAACGATAACGCGAACAACCGCATCGCGCGGATTGATCTGCGCGATTTCAAGACGCACCAGATTCTTGGGCCCATTCCGAACTCGATGGGTAACCATGGCTCTTCCTTCATCACGGAGAACTCGGAATACATTTTGTGTGCGACCCGTTTCTCGGTCCCGTTGCCGAAGGGGCGGGTGGCTGACCCGAAAGATTACGAGAAGGAATTCAACGGCATGGTGAGCGGCATCAAAGTGGATCCGAAGACCGGCGAGATGAAGGTCGGCTGGCAGATTCTCACGCCGCCCTTCGATTGGGATCTCGGCTCGACTGGTAAAGGCCCGAGCAGCGGTTGGGCCTTCTGGAGCAGCTACAACACGGAGATGGCCCACGACGTTCTCGAGGTCAACTCGAGCCAGAAGGATCGCGACCTGTGCGCAATCGTAAATTGGCGCGCCGCGGAGCAAGCGGTCGCGCAAGGCAAAGTCCAGATAATGGATGGCGTGCCGGTCATCGATCCGGCCAAAACCCCGGGTGTCTTGTATTTCGTTCCGATCGGTAAATCACCGCATGGCATGGATGTCGATCCAAGCGGCAAATGGATCGTGGCCGGTGGCAAACTTCAGCCGTCCACGACGGTGTTGAACTTTGAGAAAGTGCAGGCGGCGATTAACAACAAAACATTCGAGGGAGATTTTCGGAGTATTCCAATTCTGAAATACGAAAGCGTAGTGGAAGGTGAAGTGCCTGTCGGTCTCGGTCCGCTCCACACGCAGTACGACGGCAAAGGGTTCGCTTACACTTCGATGTTCATCGATTCGAACATCACCAAATGGAAGATGCCGCCATGGACCGACGACGAGAAGAAAGACTTGAACAAGGTCGTGCTCGACAAGGTGCCGACGCATTTCAGTACGGGCCACCTCGTGGTAGCGGGCAGCGATACCGCGCATCCTTATGGCAAATGGCTCGTGGCGATGAACAAACTCTCCGCTGGTCGCCACATTAATGTCGGGCCGGCTCAGCCGGAGTCGAGTCAGCTGATCGATATCTCGGGCGAGAAAATGAAAATGGTGGCCGAAGCCTACACCGAGCCCGAGCCACATTTCGCTCAGATCCTGAAAGTCTCCGAGATTCAGCCAATCGAAGTTTATCCAAAAGAAGAAAACAAGGATCCGGACGCGGTCTGGGACAAGAGTGCGACCGGAGTCTCGCGCAATGGCAATCAGGTTGTCGCGAAACTCACTGCTATCCGAAGCCGTTTCACCCCGGACCGGATTGACGCGCAAGTAGGTGACGAACTCACGGTGCACGTCACGAATATCGAGCAGACCCGCGACATGATTCACGGTTTTGGGTTGATCGAAAACAACGTCAACATGGTGATGGATCCGGGCGAAACGAAAACGTTCCACATCAAACTGACGAAGCCGGGCGTGTTCCCGTATTACTGCACGAACTTTTGCTCGGCGCTGCACCAGGAGATGCAGGGTTACCTGGTGGTGAGCAATGCGGGCCAGCCTTTGCCGGGCGCGGTTTACCAGAATGCCGCGCCGGGCGCCGCGCCGACCGCGACGCCGGGACAATAGCGAATCGTTCCTGCGAGGCTGGGAAACGAACAAACTTCAGCCTCGTTAGGTCGCTGGGTTTATGAAGAAAAAGTTAACGAACCTTCTGCGACGCGAGTTCCGCTTTCTCGCGCGCCCGCTGAATCTTTGGTCGCGGCTGCTGCTGCTTGCGGCCGCGGCGACGATCGCTACGGCACTGTTTTACCCACTCTGGAAAATGCATCTCGTCGCACCGCAGTACTCCGACGGTCTCGATTTGTTTATCTCCAGCTACAAAATCGTCGGCGGCGGATTACACGGACAGCACTTGGTCGAAATCAACAACCTGAATCACTACATCGGCATGGCGCCGATTGTGCAGGCGGATTTTCTGGAGATGCGCTGGATGCCGTTCATCTTCGGTTTAATTACGCTGATGATTCTCCGATCGGTCGTTTTCGGACAAATGGGCAACGTCGTCGATCTATTCGTTGTTTACTGTTACTTTGGAATCTTCTCGATCGGATCATTCTGGTACCGGCTCTACACCTATGGGCACAATCTCGATCCGCACGCGCCGATGCACATCACGCCGTTCACGCCGCTGTTGCTGGGCACGAAGCAAATCGCAAATTTCCGCGAATCCAGTTACCCGCAACTCGGTGCGTACCTGCTTTGTTTTTCGGTGTTGCTCATCGTGCTCGCCGGCTGGTTCTCGCGCAAGGAGGAGGTGGCCGCGTGACGGCGTCTTTTCGCGCTCCCCTGATCATTGGCGCGATCCTTTGCCTAACGACAACCGTTCTTACCGCGACGCTGCAAGAACGCATCGATGCAGCTACGCCTAACGAGATAATCTGCATCGGAGCTGGAACACACGGTTCAATCGCCATCAACAAACCGCTGACCCTCATCGGCCAACCCGGAGCCGAGATTCGTGGAAACGGCGCCGGCAAAGTCGTCGCCATCGCGGCCGATGATGTCACAGTGGCTGGACTCCGAATCACCGGCTCCGGATTGAATCTGTCGGACGACGATGCGGCGGTCTTCGTTACCGGGAATCGCGCGACGATCGAGGACAACACGATCGCCAATTCGCTGCACGGCATCTATCTCAAGAAAGTCTCCGGCGCGCGAATTCTCAATAACCGCATCGAAGGGAAAACGACAATCTCCCCTTCGGCCGAGCCGGTTGAAAAAGGCATCGGGCAAAGCGCGGAAAACTGCGACACCACGCTCGTCGCTAATCGGCGTGGTAACGGCATTCACCAGTGGAATTGCGAGGATGTTTTGATCCGCGGAAACGACATCAGCGAGACGCGCGACGGCATCTATTTCTCTTTTACGAACAATTCGCGTGTTGAAAACAACGTGGTGCATCACACGCGCTACGGACTGCACTACATGTATTCCGACGGAAACGTTTTCGAGAACAACATCTTCGCGGAAAATGCCGCCGGCGCGGCGATCATGTTCTCGAAAGAGCTGATTGTTCGTGGGAATCACTTCGTCAATAATCGCGGCCTCCGCGCCTACGGTCTCATCATTCAATCAACCGATCGCAGTCGATTCGAAGCGAACGAGCTCGAGAAGAACGCGGTCGGTCTTTCGTTTAATCAGTGCAACGGGAACCAGGTCATCGGGAATCGCGTCCGCAATAATTACATCGGCCTGAAATTCGGTTCGAACTCCGACGAGAATTCATTCACTGAAAACATTTTTGCGCGCAATCTGCACCCGGTCGAGACCGGTGTGCTGGAAGGTTCCGGCAACAAGTGGGCCGTGAATGGTGTGGGCAATTTTTGGGATAGCGCCTCTGAACTCGATCTCAACCAGGATGGAATCGGTGACTTCGCACATCGGGAACTCGATCTGTTCGGGATTCTCCGCCGGGATTTTCCCGTGATTGCATTTCTCTCCGACAGTCCGGCGGCGAAACTGCTGCGCTTTGCGAATGAGCGCGCGGTGATTCCCGGAATCAGCTCGATTGAAGATCCAGCTCCACTAACGTCACGATTTTGGAAGCTTCGCGCACAACGAATCGCGAAAGCTGCTTTGCCGAGCGAGCGATGATTGCGACCGAGAGCCTGACGAAAAGTTACGGCCGGAAGCTGGTTCTGCGCGGAATTTCGCTACAGGCGAGTCCGGGCAAGATCACGCTCTTGGTCGGACCCAATGGCGCCGGAAAAAGCACGTTGATAAAAGTGCTCGCCGGCTTGATTCGACCAGACGCCGGACGCGTCCAGCTGAACGACTTCAACGTCGTAACCGAGCGAGTCAATGCACAACGATCACTTGCGTACCTTCCGCAAAGCCCCAGTTTTCATCCACGTCTCACTTGCACTGAAGTGCTCCGTTTTTACGCGCGACTGCGCGGAGTTCCGCCGGACCGCTGCGGGTTGGTGATCGGGCTTACGGAGCTGGACGATTTTGCTCAGGTCCCGACCGGTGCGCTTTCGGGCGGCACGCGGCAGCGACTCGGTCTCGCGCTCCTGCTGCTCGCCGATGCACCGGTGTTGCTGCTCGACGAGCCGGGACTCAGTCTCGATCCCGGTTGGCGGAAACGCTTGCAGGAGACGCTTCATTTCGAGTCACAACACGGGAAGACGGTGCTGGTCACCACGCATCTCGTGGCCGAGTGGAACAACGTCGCGGACCGTTGCCTGCTTTGCCGCGATGGCGCGATCGAGTGCGAACTCGATCCGACGGATTTGCCACACGATTTCGACGAAGTGAAGTCAACCGCCGCGACTCTGATCAACTATCCTCCACATGAATCTCGCCCTAGCGCCGCTCTTTGAGAGAGGCCCTCTCCACGCGATCCTCGCGCGCGAATTTCGCGCCGCGCTGATCAATCGCTACTTCCAAGTCTTTTGCGCGCTCGCGCTGCTCGGTGGAATTGCGGCCCTAGTTTTCAGCGAGGATGGAAGCGCCGTCGGCTTTTTCATTCTCCAAATCGCGCTCTATTTTGTTTCACTATTTTCCCTCCTGGCGGGCGTCAGCAGCGCGCAAGGCGAACGCGAAGAGTGGCCGCTCTTGTTTACCCAACCGGTGGCGCGAGGGGCGTACGTGATAGGAAAATTCTGTGCGCTGTCGTCGATCTTTGGCGGCGTGCTCCTGCTCCTTTTCTTGCCAGCGCTCTTCACCAGTTCGGCGGCGACGCTTGCGCCTCTTTACGTGCAGACGCTGCTCCTGGCGGCTGTCTTCATCGCGTGCGGATTGGTAGCCGGCTTTTTCGCGCACGACCGCGCGCAGGCGTTGATCGTCGGCGTAAGCGCATGGCTGTTCTTGTTGTTCGGCGTCGATCTGGTGGCGCTCTTCGCCGCACGCTGGCCTGTTATGCAGAACGTGCCGGATCTCTGGGTTGCCGCGTTGATGTTCAACCCACTCGATGCATTTCGTATCGAAGCGCTCTTTGCACTGCAGCAAATCCCGGCGGAAGCCGCGAACAAAACGCCGCTCGCGAATTGGTGGATCGAACACGCCGGCGCGTGGTTTGCAGCGATCGCAATTTTCTGGTCGGGCGCTTTGCTGAAGATCGCCGGCCTGCGGCTCAATCGATGGGAGGAATGAACGTGCCGAAGTTCAAGCTTCTGGATATCCGGCCGATCCTCGCTCGCGGCGATGATCCGTTCTCGAGGATTCGCACGACGGTCGATGCGCTGCAGCCCGGCGAAGGTCTCTCTGTCGTGGCGCCATTTCTGCCGTCGCCATTAATCGAAAAACTGGGCAACGAAGGGTTTCGGTCGCGCGTGGAGCGACAGCCCGGCAGCGGGTGGATCACACATTTTTGGCGGGACGAGTAACGAGCGCGTCGCTATCCTCCAGCCATGTCGCTGGACGGCGGGAAATTCAGGCAGCTCGTGATCGAGAACACGCTGCGAAGCTGCCAGCTTTTCGTCGGACTGCCAGCAGCCGACATCTCCGCGATCGCGGCGTTTACGGTTTCAAAGAATCTCGGGAAAGGCGATTACCTTTTCCGCGAAGGCGCACGTTCCGAAGGTTTTTACATTGTGCAGAAAGGCGCGATCAACGTCCATCGCGTCAGCGCCGCCGGGAAAGAGCAGACAATTCATTTATTTCGGCCGATCGAATCGTTCGCGGAAGCATCGCTCGCCACTGATACGGGTTATCCCGCAAACGCGCGCGCGACCGAGCCGGCGATGGTGTTGCTCGTGCCGAAATCGGATTTCGTCGAATTGCTGTGCCACCGCCCGGCACTCGCGCTGCGGATGCTCGGATCGATGAGCCAGCATTTACGCGTGCTCGTCGGATTGCTCGACGATCTGACGCTCAAGGACATGGAAACGCGTCTGGCAAATTGGCTGTTGAAACACTGTTCGCGTCCTCTGCCCATCGGGCCGGCGATTGTCCAGCTCGACCGGACCAAGCGCGTCCTGGCGGCGGAGATGGGCACGACCAGTGAAACGCTTTCGCGCACGCTCGCCAAATTTCGCGATCAAAAACTGCTTCGCGTCAAAGGCAACACGATCACCCTAACCAAGCCACGCGAGCTGCAAAAGCTGCTGCAACAAAACTTGGGTGAGCTGTAACTGCGCGCGCATGCCGGCACCCGTAGCCGCGCCGCTCTGCTCGGGCGCCCCGGTCCAGCGTGAGACGCGGTATCAGATCGCCGTGACTACATAATAGTTCGCGCTCCTTCAATCTTCCGGGTCCGCCGTCGCCACTTTCGGGATCACTTTCACCATCCAGATGAACGCCGCGACGAGCCAGCAAATCGCGGCGCTTAACAAGTGCAGGATGCGCACCCCCGGCGTCAGGTCCGCGGTGAAGCGGGAGATCATGGCCAGGAAGAGCAAAACGACCGTGGCGATAAAGAACAGGAGTGGTTTCTGGAGAAGATCCGTCCGTCCGCCGTGCCCGAAGACGACGCGAATCGCGACAGCAAACGCGATCAGGGTAAAGCCGGTGATAAAAACAATGTGCAGCGCACCCACACGGTAGCCGGGGAAAAATGCCACGACCGTGAACCCGATCGCGGTCGTGATGATTCCGACGCGCAAACAATTCGCCAAAAAGTTCCGTCCCCGAAAAGGCATTTTCGCGGCCAGATAAATCACTATGGCCGCCGAACGCGTCCAGGCGCCGATTTCTCCGAAGCCGAAAATCTCCAGCAAGAACGATCCGGCAATCACTATTCCGATTGTCGCAGCGACGGCAGCCTGAGCGAACCAGCCTGGTGGGAAAGCGCGCGATTCCGGCAAGTCCGGTCGCGGCAAATCGAGCAAGCGCTCCAAAAAAAATGGCGCGACTCCCAGGATCGGCAGGAGCACGAAACATTGGTTTAGTAACGCGCTGCCGAATTGGTAACCGCGTGAATATTGCGCCGTTTCCGCATAAGCCACCAACACCGTGCCCCCAATTCCGCTGAGAAGTCCCATCGCGACAAGCGCGAAGTTCGGCGGCGGACAGTCCTTGCGTTCGTAAAACCGGATTCCGATCGTTCGCACAAAGAAAAGCAGACAACCGAGGAAGCATATGTCACCCGCGCGATGCGCTCCGCCAAGGTGGAGTCCCGCCGCGAGCAGGTCCAGAGTGAAAATGGCTGCGGTTTCTGGGAGCGCGAAGGGGCGGGTCGACGTGAGTCGCGGACCGGCCGTTCCAAGAAACCCAAAGATGAACGACGCCATGAAGCCTTCGATCATGATCCGCGCATGAGCCACGCTCGGATACGCGATGCTGGCGCCGAGATAGAACAACGGCCAGAGCAATACGCCAGCCATCCCTAGCAAGAGTCCAACTGGAAAGAAGATCCGGAATGGCTCCGCGCAAAACAATCCGATCGAGCGCCCGTGATTCTGCATTGCTCCAGCAAACCGGTTTTACCAAGAAATCTCAAACGCGAAGGTTGGCCCGCGAATGTGAGTGAAGCGGAACGCGGGCGCGTAGCGCCTTTTCACTTTCGGCGGACTGGTGTTGATCCGCCTCCGTCGAGATGCGCGATCGCCGGCATTTCCTCTGAGCGCCTGCTTGAATGCCCGCCAGGGGAGAGGCGCGTCGCCTCGTCGAAATCTAGATCATTCGTCGCGCAGCTGCGATCCCTGCGCGAAACTTGGCCGCAATAGACGGGCTGTTGCACCGCGAACGCAAAGGCATTCATCATCTTGTCCGAAAAAGCGCGGACTCCCGACAGCTTTCGGTAGCGGCCGACCCGGTTCATCTCCAGCAGGTGATCATGAACCTGCTGCTGAATTCGCTCGAAGCGATGCGATCAACAGCGGCAGCGGCGCGGTTTACGTGATGGGCGCCGTTCCTTTTTCGACCGGCTCGGTGGAGGCGTGCGGCACGCTTCCAGGATGATGCTCGATCCTCGTCGACGGATTCATCGTACGCTGCCATCCGACAGATATTTGAAGGTCCAGCGTTCCCACTCCGCGATCTGTGCTATCCCGTTCAATCCTCGGGCGTCTGAAACCTTGTCAGGGCATAGCAGGCCCAACTCTTCGCACCCCACGCGACTCTCGCCATCCTGCCGAATCTCGGCTTGTATCTTCTCGACCTGAGCGGCGATCCCCGGCGACGTGGCGAGTTTGCTTGGCTGCAATCAAATGAGCATAGTAATTTCGAAAAAACTGCAAGAGTCGTCCAGCCTTCACTAACCTTGCCTATGCCGACCAAACGTTTAATGACTCATTCTTTATTAAAGGCGCTTGATCCAGATCAGGTTGAAGCGTTGTCTGCCATTGCGACACAGGTTCGATTCGGACTTGGAGAATCTATTTTTCGCCAACGAGAGGTTGCCGATGGCTTTTACTTGATCGAGAAAGGTGAGGTTAGCCTGGAGTACGAACTTCCTGGTAATAAAAAGGTCGCGATCCAAACGATCGGTCCCGGCGAACTGCTGGGATTGTCGTGGCTTTTGGGGCCCTATCGGTGGCAATTCAGTGCGACTGCAATCAGCGGCGTTACGGTGAATTTCTTCCGCGCCGTGGACGTCCGCGAGCAATGCGCTCAAGACCCGAAGTTGGGGTACAAGCTAATGGAGGAGATCGCCAGGGTTTTGACCGAGCGTCTCCAGGCGACGCGGCACAAACTGGGGGTGTTTGTCGAGCGGGCGAGCGGCAGCGAAGATGCGCGACAGGTTTGTTAGCACCTCCCTTTCCCATTCCGGGTGACTGATCTTGAGCACAGCCCATCTGGCAAAAGCTTCCATCGCGCGAATTCCCAAAAGAAGCTTGTTCTCGGTCTGGTTACGGTTGCGCAGCGGCTAGGCGGGCGAACCGAAACGGTGGTTCGCCTCAACGGTGTCGATTCCGAGCGCAGCGCAAAGATGCCGTGTCGCCAAGATTCCAGCGGCGGTCTTAATCATTTTGTCGCTCTCGTTTTTTGGTAATTCCACCCCATCATGATAGATGCCGCCGATCTGGAAGCCGCGCTCAAGCAGTTCGGAGAGGAATTGCTCGCACGTCACCGGGTCATCGGTGTGATAGTCATGATTTTGCGTGTGCCCGTGGAACTTGATGCCGTATTCGATTTTGTATTTCGCTATCATTAAGGTGATCTACTGCGGTTGAGCACTCGGCGCCACCATTCATGCGGCGCGCACCGGCAATTGAAGGCGATCTCATCGCAGAGCCGGGCAGGTGACCCATGTAATTCTTCGCGCCGATAAGAGGCACCGACTCGATTCGTCTTCAATTCGTTAGGCGATGAAATCGCCCGAGCCTTGACGCTCTTTTTCGACTATCGATGATTTGCCTGCCTTCTTTCCATTTGCTCGCGACGAATTCCATTCTGAACAAATCCCCGCGGTAATTTCATGACCTCGTGTAGAGTCTCCGACCAAATGGACGAAATCGAGTTCGGCCGGATTGCCGCGACGCCGAATCGCTAATAGCAGCCGCGCGAGTGCGCGAACACGCCACAGCTCACCCAATCTAGCCGTTAAAGAGGCGCTAAATTATGTTACAGAGCATTCAAGAACGATACGGGGAGAAACTACGGGCGTCGGACGGTGAGATCGGGCACGTCAGGGATTTTTACTTTGATGATAAAAATTGGATCGTGCGCTATTTGGTGGCGGACACTGGTGGGTGGCTCGCTGGGCGGTTGGTGCTTATTTCTCCCCACGCCCTGGGTCACCTTTATCCCGAAGGAAAAGTTCTGCTCGTCAATCTGACCCGCCAACAAATCGAGAACAGTCCCTCCATTGACGAGCACAAGCCCGTGTCACGCCAACATGAAGAGGAGTATCACCGGCATTACGGATATGCTTATTACGCCGAATCAATGCCCTTGTGGGGTTTGGCTGGTTATCCGGTGCTGGTTCCTCCGCCACCCGGGAGCGAGGCGAAGCAACAATCGGGCGATTCACATCTTCGAAGCGCACGCGCTGTGAATGGTTACGCAGTCGAGGCGAGTGATGGGACGGTCGGAGAGATCGCGGATTTCCTGATCGACGGAAGGACATGGGTGATTCGCGAAATCGTGGTTGAATGCGGTCATTGGTACGCTGGCAAGAAAGTAATCGTGTCCACCGACAAGGTTTCTCGTATCAACTACGATCAATCCACGGTTTACGTGGATTCGACGAAGCGCACATTCACGGAAGCATCCGAACGGGCGGAGGAGTGATCAGCGTGAAGGCGGCTCCTGTTCGAAGCTCACCGTTCTCGGCGCCATGATCGAAAATCAAATAGCGACAATCCGGTCCACGATCGAAACGGCACGGAATATTCCGAGCGAGACAAAGGCGGAGCTATTGAAGTTGATTGCGGGACTGAAATCGGAAATTGAAACACTTTCCGAGACTCATCACGAAGAGGCCTCGAGTATCACGCGCTTTGCAGATGCGTCCGCGCACGAGGCCTCACGCGCGCAGAAGAATCCTCAACTCGCCGAAACAGCGCTGCACGGATTGCGTCTTTCAATCCAGGGGTTTGAAGAATCACATCCCGAGCTGTTCAGAAGGGTGAGCCGTTTCGCTACGATGTTGTCGAACATGGGTCTCTGACGCCAAGCCAACCAAAATCACATGCTTCAAGCCGCTAGAATCTTCAGCATCTACTTCCTCTGGCTCACCGTGGTAGTTCGCTTCGCCGCGGCCCAGACAGGGTCGGTGCCGGGTGCTCGCGAGCTGCCGCGGCAGGCAAGACCGATTTCCGAAGTTGTTGTGCCGATACCGAGTGAGGTGTTCGGCGCGCTCGACAAATTCTCTAATTCGAACTGGAAGTTGGTTCAGCTTGATGGCCTCGCCCACGCGAAGCCACGCGGCGATCAGACGCAGATTGCGCTGCTACTCGGGGTATTGATCGGTGAAGGATTCGTCGCGGTGGAAGCACGCGATGCAGCCGAAGTGAAAGAGGTCGGTAGTGCTGTACTTACGTTCGCGCGAGGACTCGGCGTCGAGCGGACAGCGATGAGGCGGAGCCGAAGTATCGTGGAGTTGGCGGACAAGAACGACTGGTCGGCCGTCCGTAAAGAATGGGACGAAGTGCTCCCCGACGTGCAGCAGGGCATGAAGCAACTCCAAAGCGAAAAGCTTTCGCAGCTGGTGAGTTTGGGGGGCTGGCTACGCGGAGCAAGGGCTCTGACCGCGCTCATCCTGCAACAGTATTCTGCCGAGACTGCGGAACTGCTAAGACAGCCTGTGTTGCTCGACCGTTTCGAAAATCAACTGGGTAAAATGGATGCCAATGGCAGCGTTTCCAAAATGCAGAGCGGAATCAGGAAGATGCGGGTTCTCGTTGCAACCCCAGGCGAGCCGATTTCCAAGAAATCGGTAAGAGACCTTGCCGGCCTTTGTGACGAACTGCTCGAAACAATCGAAGGCCGGGGCGCTAACCGGTAGCATCGCACGGCCGGGGGACGCACGACTCGGCGGCCGTGACTGATCAGACGGCACTTCCGAGTAGCGTATTCGCTCTCAAGGCGCAACGCGCGCGTGATCCTCGCGGCGTCGAAAAGTCAGAGAGGTGCTTCGAACTTGGATCCGGGCACAATCGGCGAGCAGACGGACGTGGTGCTCATTTAGTCCGAGCAGGAAAGGATGTGCGGCGACATCAGTGTCTAAATCATCGCGGTTTCCCATCGTGCAGAGCTATTCCCGAGCTTTGCTTGCAGCACGTCGGACAGGCGCGTTGTGAGCTAGTTGCTTGCGTTCCTTGGTGGAGACGCCCCCGGGTCGCGACGTACTTGGCTTTGGTATCGAGCGATTGCCCGCTACCGAAGGTTTTGGTTTTTGTTTAGGCATGAGCGAATGACGATTTGGCGATCGCGATCAGGCTTCCGCCTCAGATTCGTTAGGCGAATTCGACTCATCGCTGGCGGACGTGTGGAAATGCGTGATCTCAGCTTCTAATAGAGCAAGGCCAGCGCCCGATGCGGCAATATTGCCGGAGGAATCCGCCAGCCACGTATTAAGAGGCTCAGTGCTCGTGGAAATGACGTCTATCATAGATTAGTTCCGTTTCTGCGTGCAGAGGAAAAGGGGCGGCAGTCCGCGGTCGGTTGACGCTGCGATTGTTTGGAGCGCGACGCTACAGCCGCGAATGCGCAATGCCTAATGTTATCAACGCAACCGCAGGCGGAAGAATTAGCGGTCATTCGCTGGACCTCTTGGGACCATCCGCATTTTTCGATTAATCGGTGCCCAACCCGGCACTGAATCGCGCGGTTTGATGAACCGTGCGATAGTCGATGTGCGGGTAAGAACAACCCGAGTCTTCACTGCGAGGCTTCCAAACTGTGCTAGGTCAAAATTTATCCGACGGAGATTCCTGGCAAGGGGAACCGCGTAAGATGGCCGTGTCCTGCTCTCCGACGCTGGAAGATCCGGAGAGTTTCCGAAGGGTGGTGCGCCGAATTGGGCGGTTTTAGTAGGGGAGGTCTCGTGGCTCTTATCTAGCAGTCGACGCTTGAATTTTATGGCCGGACACACAATCGAATCAATCGCCGCTACGCTTTTGGCTCCGGGCAAAGGACTCCTCGCCGCGGATGAGAGCTTTCCGACCATCGAGAAGCGATTCAAAGCCCTTGACATTCCCTCCACTGAGGAAAATCGCCTGGCCTATCGTGAGATGTTGTTCACGACTCCGGGGCTGAAGGAATTCATCAGCGGTGTGATTCTGTTCGACGAGACAATCCGCCAGCGGACGAAGGATGGGATTCCGTTGCCGGAGATGCTCACCAAGGAAGGTATCATTCCCGGCATCAAAGTGGATAAGGGAACCATTTCGCTTCCCAATTTCGCGGGGGAAATGATCACGCAGGGACTTGATGGTCTGCGGGAACGATTCGCCGAATATCGTGAGCTTGGAGCGCGTTTTACCAAGTGGCGTGCGGTAATTGCGATCGGCGAAGGCCTGCCGACAGCGACCTGTATCGAGGCCAATGCACGTGCCCTTGCGCTTTTCGCGGCGCTGAGCCAGGAAGCCGATTTGGTGCCGATCGTGGAGCCGGAAGTTTTGATGGACGGCGCCCACACGCTCGCGCGCTGCGAAGAGGTGACACGTGTGACGCTCAAATGCGTTTTCGACGCGCTCTTCGATCAACGCGTCGTGCTTGAGCAGATGTTGCTCAAAACCGGCATGGTTCTGTCGGGTAAAGATTGTCCGCCACAGGCTGAGATAAGCGAAGTGGCTGAGGCCACGATCCGCTGCCTGGGTCGCGCGGTGCCGGCCGCCGTTCCCGGAATTGTATTTCTTTCTGGTGGGCAAAGTGACTTGGCTGCAACGGAGCGGTTGAACGCAATCTGCGCGGTCGACGATGTTCCGTGGACCCTAAGTTTCTCCTACGGACGCGCGCTGCAGGATGCTGCCTTGAAAACCTGGCGAGGATCTGCGGCCAATGCTGCGCCCGCTCAGGCCGGGCTTTACCACCGCGCGAAGTGCAACGGTCTTGCGGTGCGAGGAAAGTATTCGTCCGATTTGGAAAGCGTGGTCCGATGATCCCATGCGGGATGTTTGCCATCGTTCGGATGCCCTGACTAACGAGGCATCCATGAAATCCGCTCCGCCCCTCATCCTGACGATCAACGGAGGCTCCTCGAGCATAAAATTCGCGCTCTACCAGATCGGCGAACCACTGCGGCAGGGGTTGCACGGGAAAATTGACCGTATCGGTTTGAGCGGGACGAATCTGACCTTCATTGATCCAACTGGGAAACAGGAGAAGAGCTGCACTTTTCCTGCCAGCGATCACAAATCAGCCGCGAATTTCCTGATTGATTGGCTCGAAGAGCAAACGGCTTTCGAATCGGTGCAAGCGGTGGGACACCGCGTGGTGCACGGCATGCAACACACAGCGCCGGAGCTGGTCACACAGGAGTTGCTGGAGGAACTGCATCGCATCACTCCGTTCGATCCGGAACATCTGCCCGGCGAGATCGAACTGATCGAGGCGTTTCGCCGGCGTCATCCGAAACTTTCGCAGGTGGCCTGTTTCGATACGGCGTTTCACTGCGACATGCCGCGCGTGGCCATGCTGCTTCCCATCCCGCGTTGCTACGAGGCGAAGGGAGTTCGTCGCTACGGGTTCCACGGTTTGTCCTACGCATATCTGATGGAAGAACTCGCGCGCCTAGGTGACCCGGCGGCGACGAACGGCCGCGTGATTCTCGCGCATCTCGGCAACGGCGCGAGCATGGCGGCCGTGCGCGATGGCAAGAGCATCGACACCAGCATGGCCTTCACCCCGACGGCCGGATTAGTAATGAGCACTCGCTCCGGCGATTTGGATCCGGGATTGGTGAGCTTTCTGGCGCGCACTGAGAAAATAACCGCTCCGCAATTTCAAAAGATGGTTAACCACGAGTCCGGGCTGCTCGGCGTGTCGGGAATCAGCTCGGACATGCGCGACTTGCTCGCACAGGAAGGCAAAGACGTGAGGGCGGCGGAAGCCGTGGCGTTGTTTTGTTATCAGGCGAAGAAATGGATCGGCTCCTTCGCGGCCGCGCTCGGCGGCTTGGACACACTTGTCTTCGCGGGAGGCATTGGGGAAAAAGCACCGCTTATCCGGAAGCGGATTTGCGAAGGGCTCGGATTTCTTGGCATCGAACTCAATCAGAAACGGAATGCGGCAAACGAAACGTTGATTTCACCGGGCACTGCTCGCGTCAGGGCTCGCGTCATGCGCACCGACGAAGAATTTATGATCGCAAGGACAGTCGCTCGCGTCCTCCAATTCGATGCGCCTAACGAACTATGAATACACTCACACCAGACCTGCTTCACAAGATCGACGCCTATTGGCGCGCGGCGAACTACCTCTCGGTCGGCCAGATTTATCTTTTCGATAACCCGCTCTTGAAACGGCCGCTCGCGCTGACGGACGTGAAGCACATGCTGCTCGGTCACTGGGGAACGACGCCGGGGCAAAATTTCATCTACGCGCACTTGAACCGGATCATCAAGAAATACGACCTCGACATGATTTACGTTTCCGGTCCGGGGCATGGCGGACCGGCAGTGGTGGCCAACACTTATCTCGAAGGTACCTACAGCGAGATCTATCCGAATATCAGCCGGGATGAGACCGGGCTGCAGAAACTGTTTCTGCAGTTTTCGTTTCCGGGAGGAATTCCCAGCCATGCCTCGCCGGAAACGCCCGGCTCGATTCACGAAGGCGGCGAGTTGGGTTATTCGCTCAGCCATTCTTTCGGCGCGGTCTTGGATAATCCCGATCTCGTCGTGGCGTGCGTTGTCGGCGATGGCGAAGCCGAAACGGGTCCGCTGGCCACGGCGTGGCATTCGAACAAGTTCCTAGATCCGGCGACCGACGGTGCGGTGCTGCCGATCCTGCATCTCAACGGCTACAAGATTTCCAACCCAACGATCCTCGCGCGCATCACCCAGGAGGAATTGGAACAACTGCTCCGCGGCTATGGATGGACACCGATCTTCGTAGAAGGTCATGAGCCGGCGCTCATGCATGAAGCGATGGCCACGGCGCTCGATGCCGCCGTGGAGCAGATCAAGAACATCCAGCAGAACACTCGCGCCGGCGACGACCTGACGCGTCCGCGCTGGCCGATGATTGTCCTCAATTCACCGAAGGGTTGGACTGGACCGAAAGTGGTCGATGGCTTGCAAATTGAAGGCACGTTCCGGGCGCATCAGGTGCCGATTTCTGATCCACGCGACCATCCCGAGCACCTCAAATTATTGGAAGACTGGCTGAGGAGTTACCGGCCCAAGGAACTCTTCGATGAATCAGGTCGTCTGAAACCGGAGCTGGCCGAACTGGCGCCCAAGGGCGAGCGGCGCATGGGCGCGAATCCACACGCCAACGGTGGCATTTTGCTTCGCGATTTGCGGATGCCGGACTTCTGCGATTACGCGGTCGAGGTGCCAGCGCCGGGAATACGCGGCATCGGCGATACGCATGTGCTCGGGCCTTTCCTCCGAGATGTGGCGAAGCTGAATAGTGAGCAGCACAATTTCCGCGTCTTCGGCCCGGACGAAACACTCTCCAATGGTCTCGAAGCGCTCTTCGGCGTGACCAACCGTCAATGGGACGCCGCGACCGTACCTAACGATCAATGGCTCGCACCCGCCGGTCGCGTCATGGAAATGTTGAGCGAGCACCAATGCGAAGGCTGGCTCGAGGGCTATCTGCTTACCGGACGCCATGGAATCTTCAATTGCTACGAAGCCTTCATCCACATCATCGACTCGATGTTCAATCAGCACGCGAAGTGGTTGAAGGTCACGGCAGACCTGCCATGGCGACGGAAGATTTCATCGCTGAATTACCTGCTCGCCTCGCATGTCTGGCGTCAGGATCACAACGGCTTCACGCATCAGGACCCCGGCTTCATCGACCACGTCGTGAACAAGAAAGCCGAGGTCGTGCGCGTATACCTGCCGCCCGACGCTAACTGCTTGCTCTCGGTCATGGATCACTGCCTGCGCAGTCGCCATTACGTCAACGTCGTGATCGCGGGCAAACACCCGGCGCCGCAGTGGCTAACGATGGACGCCGCCGTCAAGCATTGCACCGAGGGCATCGGCATCTGGTCGTGGGCCAGTAACGATCAGGACGTTGCGCCCGACGTGGTCATGGCCTGTTGCGGCGACGTGCCCACGCTCGAGACGCTCGCCGCAGTCTCCATCATGCGCCAGCACTTGCCCGAGCTGAAAATTCGCGTGGTCAACGTCGTTGACCTTATGCGACTGCAGCCGCAATCCGAGCATCCGCACGGCTTGAGCGACCGGGATTTCGACGAGCTCTTCACCAAGGACAAGCCGGTCATCTTCGCCTTCCATGCCTACCCGTGGCTGATCCACCGGCTGACCTACCGCCGCACCAACCACCACAACATCCACGTCCGCGGCTATAAGGAAGAAGGCACCATCACTACGCCCTTCGATATGACGGTGCTGAACGACCTGGACCGCTTCCACCTCGTGATGGACACCATCGACCGCGTGTCGCAGACCGGCGAGAAAGGCATTTACCTCAAGCAGCAGCTCCGCGACAAGCTGATCGAGCACAAGCAATACATCGATAAGAACGGCGAGGACATGCCGGAGATCAGGAACTGGAAGTGGGGCGCGTTATCCCGGCCATGAGGGATAAAGCCGGCACTGCTAATCGCGGCACGGTCGTGTCGGTGAACATGTATTAGAACTTCGCCCGCATCCACCAATCGCTCCGCGTCACGTCTGCGATGGAATCGGGCGTCAGCGATCACGTTTGGTCTCTTGAGGAAATCATCGACTTATTGTAAGACGATAAAATCACACGAGCCTTTACGATGGACGCGCTCGCCAAACGCATTCGAAAGCGACTGAGGTCGAAGAAATTTTGCGCAGTGTCCGAGAGGGATTTGGAGCCAGTTTGGCCCCGCGAGCCTTTATCGCCGGAAAGCCGCAAGAGACGAATCAAAATCTTAGCGTTCGCGAGGGCGAATAATTGGGAAGCGACGATCTATGAAACCGGGCTTCGCGTAAGCTTCAGGAAGCTGGGCCCTAAACCCAAACGAGCCATGAAGATTCACGATCATCCAGCCATTGCCGCCCAGGTCGATAAAAATGCGAGCCGAGATTCAAGAGCATGGCGAGAGTTGCGTAGGGAAAGACGAGTTGTTCTTGCGCAGTGCCCCGCCGATGTTTCAGACGCCCAAGGATTGATCGGGATATCAGAGATCGCGGAGTGGAGCGCTGGACTTTTGAGTATTTGCCGTCCGGTAGCGTGAGATTCTCAAATCTTTAATTTCAAACTGGGCCAGTGCCCCTTGAAAGGGCCGTTACGGAGTGGCCCTCCCGCAAATTCGACAGTGGGGAGGCTATTGTGTTTCATGCTCGGATGCTGGCAGCCGCTATCTGCGCGCAGCCAGCGCTCGCCCCCGGAGTGCTCGCGCTTGAAATTACCGAAGACCTCGAAGCCGCCCTGGCGCAGTTTGCAGAGATTGCTGCTGACTTAAGGGAGTAGTGGACAGGGCGCGTTACTTTTTCATATACGGCGAGACGCCAGGTGCATCCTCTGACGCGGGTTCGCCTCCTGGATGCGCGGCAGCGATCGCTTGCGGCACGTTGTGATATGCTTCTGGACTCGCCCGAACCTCTAGCCGGCAGGTAGTGCTGTCGGCGGGAGCGGCGTCCTCGAGTACAAGCCTACCGGATGGCCGGCTGGATCAAGGATCGCAGCGATGGCTCCGGTGCCGTCCGGCAGGTTGAAGGGGAAACCCGGCACGACTGTTCCACCCAGCTCCTTCGCCTTCTGGCAGCTGGGCTTAAGCTCGCTCACCTGAACATACACCACTCCATTGAACGGGCTGATCTTGCCGTCGGCGACTCGCAGGGTCCCGATCGGCGTTCCCTCCGCGACGATCGCGGCCGCCTGATCGCTTCCCTTGACCGGGTTGTATTGCCAAGCGAAGAGCGTGCCGTAGAACTCCTTCGATTGCGCCAGGTTCGTGGTGGTGATGTCGAACCAGGCGATCCGGCCGGATCCCACGTCCGCCGGGAGCGACTTCGGGGGATCGGCCTCGAGGCGCGCCGTCGCGAGACTTAGCGCGAGTGTTGTCGTTAGAATTACGTTTCGGATCGTTGTTTTCATGTTGGATTTGCCTCTGGATGTCGGCGACACGCGGCGGTTGTTCGGGGTTCACTGAAGCGAATGGATACGCGGTATGCGCGCTCTTACACTGGGCGTGCGTGACGATTTTGAGCCACGCCGAAGCGCGGGGTTTGCACTTTTTCGCGTGCCAACGCCAGCCATTCGGACGACTCAGCGTCGTGCTGCTGTAATTCTTTTTCTGTTCACGGTTGTCGGTTTCAAGCGAAAACGTGCGGGAGCGGTGGCCAGCAGATGTTGGAGATCGAAGGGTCGCGCCGCGAAGGGAGGGACGACTTTGTCGCGGCGCATTTTCCGCAATGTGATTTCAACAATGTCAGCCAGGGTGTGGCGATCCAGGATTTTGGCGATGGCGTTTCGAACATCGAACATGAGCATGCGCAAGCCGCAGTGCGCTTCGTCCGGGCAGGTGCACCGAGCATAGGAGGTCAGACTTACGCATTGGATTGGTGCGAGCGGTCCATCGATTAGTCGGATAACGGCGCCAAACTTGATGCGGTTCATGCGTTTGCTCAGCGAATAACCGCCCAACTTCCCGCGTTTACTCTCAATATATCCACCTGCTTTTAGCTGAGTGAAGATTTGCTCCAAGAACTTAACTGGAAGCTTCTCCTTTGCCGCCAGCTCACTGATCTGAAGCATTGGGCGACCAAACGCAGAAGCGATGCCGAGATCAATCAGCGCCCGGAGAGCATATTCACCGCGTTTAGAGAGTTTCATTTCTACTGAATGATATACGAATGTATATCGAGCAAGTATAATAACAAGAATTGTGCGAGCCAACCCATTCGCAGAACCGAGCGGCTATATGCGGGCCAACGAGCGTCGGATGTGGCGAACGGGGTTCGGTCGTTCCCTTCGTCTGGAAAGGTGAAATCCGTCGCCGTCTTCATAGCCCTCGGGAGCTCGAAGTAGCGCGCTCAGCAGCACGACCATGCCGAAAGCGCTCGCAAAGAGGCTAAACCCAATCAAGGTGTCCCATTTTTTGGCTCCGCCTGTCTGGAAACCTGCGTCTGGCACCGATTTTGCGACAGGCTGGCTGCGCACTTCGGCGGCGACCTTGATTCTTCCGCCCGGCGCGACTGCGCCTGATGCGAAATCCGCCCCCATTGCTTCTGCGCGGAACGTGGCGCAGGAGACGAGCGAACAAACAAGTGAGATTAGCTTTGTTGTTTTCATAATAGGCTAGCTGATTGCATGTCTACTGTATCAGTAGACAATATGAATGTCTACTCTAACAGTATGGATGGCAAGCTTTTTTTGACGACAAAAGGCAATGGGTCCGAAAGATTTGCTGGGCGCCTTGTTACCGCAGCAAGAAATCGTCGCTGCGGGCCTATTCGACCGGCGCGGTCGCCGGAAGGTGGATCAAGAATTTCGCGCCCTTGCCCAAGCCGTCGCTCTTGGCGCGAATCGTGCGGCTGTGCATCTCAACGATGGCTTTGCTGACCGCAAGCCCGAGCCCCAAACCTTCACGCCGGGTCCGCCCTGTTCAAACGCGTCAAAGATTCGATCGAGAAACTGCGGCTCAATTCCGATACCCGTATCGCTGATCTCGATCGTGAGTGAGTCAGGCTTGTGATCAAGTCGTTTTTTCTCTTGATGTGCGAACGCGATGCGGTTCAAACTCGTCCCGATGAAAACGACACCGCTCGGTTCCGGCAATGATGGAGTCACTCGTCGAGTGTTTCTTGGCACGACTTTGGGAGGCAGCGCCGCTTTGTTGACCGGCGGAATCAGCTCGCTTTTGCGAGCATCCGCGCCGGCCATCGACACCTCGATGGACAACTTCCCGTGGATTGAGGCGACCATTCCGGAAATCCAGGCGCTCATCCATTCCGGCTTGCTCAGCAGCCGAAGTTTAACCCTCGGCTATCTCGAGCGGATCGCCGACCTCAATCCCCTGCTCCACGCCGTTATTCAGATCAACCCGGACGCGGTGGCCATCGCCACTGCATTGGACAATGAACGCCGGAGCGGACATTTCCGTGGCCCGCTGCATGGAATTCCAGTGCTGGT
This sequence comes from Spartobacteria bacterium, assembly GCA_003169695.1. Taxonomy (GTDB): domain Bacteria; phylum Verrucomicrobiota; class Verrucomicrobiia; order Chthoniobacterales; family UBA10450; genus AV80. Next base: position 23,976 of record PNAS01000068.1, on the reverse strand, counting down.
GAAGGACAATATTGCCACGGACGATCGCATGGAGACCACGGCCGGATCGCTCGCGCTGGTGGGCAGCCAAGTGCCATCTGATTCGGTAGTGGTAACTCGATTACGCGCGGCCGGCGCGGTGATCCTGGGTAAGGCGAATCTCTCCGAGTGGGCAAATTTTCGTGGCTTTGCGCCGTTCAACGGCTGGAGCGGTCGCGGCGGCTTTACGCGTGAACCTTACCTGCTGAGCTTCGATCCGTGCGGCTCGAGCTCGGGATCCGCGGTGGCGACTGCGACGAATCTATGTTCAACGGCAGTCGGCACCGAGACCGATGGTTCAATCGTGTGCCCGTCAGGGAACAACCTCGTGGTCGGACTGAAGCCCACAGTGGGCCTTATTTCGCAAGGTGGAATCATCCCAATCGCGCACAGTCAGGACACGGCGGGTCCAATCGGCCGCACGGTCACTGACGTTGCCATCATGCTGAACGCGATGAAATCGCCATTCGGTGCTGTGCTCGGTCACCCCTTGCCGGATGACTATACCACCTTTCTCCATCAGCTCGCGTTGAATGGCGCGCGAATAGGAGTCGATCGCCGCTACTTCACCGCGGCGTATGGCGGCGAACCCGATCTGATTCAAGTCGTTCAACGCGGTCTGCACGCAATGAGGCAGCTCGGCGCGACGCTGGTTGATACCGATACCGGCGACTCAAATGCTTATGCGAACGACGAACTCACGGCGCTGCTTTTTGAGTTCAAGGTCCAGATCGCCGAGTATCTGGCGCGGCTCAGGCAAACGTCAATGCGCTCTCTCGAGGATCTGATCGCCTTCGACATCGTGAATTGCCCCGCCGAAATGAAGTATTTCGGGCAGGAAATTTTCGAGCTCGCCGAATCGACCAGCGGCAATCTGAACGATCCGGTTTACTTGCAAGCTCGAGCGCGTTCCCGACGACTCGCCGGTCCTCAGGGGATCGACGCCGCGCTGCGGCGGGACCGGCTGGACGCCATAGTTGCGCCAAGCTATAGCTTTGCCTCCACTCCGGCGGCGGTGGCGGGATACCCGAACATTTCGATCCCTGTTGGGCTCACGCCGGAAGGCAAGCCGGCCGGCATCTGGATGTATAGCGGATTTCTCCAGGAGCCGAAGCTACTGGGCTATGCCTATGCCCTCGAGCTACAGCTACGACCGCGCACACAACCGCAATTCTTGGGGTCAGTTCCGCCGGAGCCGCCAGATGCCGGAATCTGTAGCGCTGGGGCGCCGATCAAACGCCAGGTGTTCACGGGTGAGGCGCAGCTCCCCTACCATTTCGGAACCGGCAAGCCGCTTAACCATTGAGCGCCAAAGCAAGTGAGCGCGCGAAATTGTGAGTTCGCGCGCTCGCTTTGAACGCTCGGAGTGGTCTTGGTTGGGTAGTGGTACCGTTTGCCCGACACCCGCCGGAAGCGGCCTAATTCGCTTCGGTAAAACTAACTACGGCGTCAATTGCCGTGGTAAGTTCTGTCTGGCTCCTGGGTCAACGAAACCAGCCCTCAGGGTGTCTGACTATCCGGCACAAGGTCAATCCGTTCATAAAAAACCGCGCGGCCGAGCTGAAGCGGCGCAACGCTCACAAGGTCGCGATCGCCTACGCGATCGTCAGCGGAGCCGCTTCGCATGCCGTGCCGCCCTGACATTGGACATACTTTAACGCTGATATTCTCCCGTACTTCTGTGGCCACTTGGTTTGGTGTTTTCGAATTCAAATCTCGCAACTTTCTTCCCGCGCGTCGGTCGATTTACTAATCGAAATTTCCGATGTTCTTGGTTGATAGGTATATAATGCTGCGATCAATATTCTTCTTTATTAAGTCGCACGTTACTAAATCGCGCATATGAGCAACGGAGTGAGCGCCAGCGGTTTGGGGCTCAGCTACCGGGTGTCGACTTGAGATGGTCAGCGTCGCGACGGCTGCGCACCCTACGCATCTTCTTTCCGAGCAACACAACGACTGTTAAACTGCCGCACGATGCGTTGTCTCCGACTCGCTTTGTTCATCGCGATCCTCGCTCTTCGTTCAAGTTCGTTCCTTGCCGGAGCAACGGTAGAGGGGAGAGTGGAACTACCGAAATCCCACGCAGCGCCGGTCATGGCTAAACGTTACGAGATCGTCACCAGCGGTGGCGTTCTCTCGACGAGTCCCCCTCTTGCAGTCGTTTACCTCGATGGGTCCTTTCCGAAATCAAATTCGCGTGAGACGAAACAGATCGCCCAAAAAGATTTAACTTTCATTCCATCGCTACTGGCCGTGCAGGTCGGCACAAAAGTAGAATTCCCGAATCTCGACGATACTTACCACAACATCTTTTCGTATTCCCCCGCCAAACGATTTGATCTCGGGCGATATCGCCCTGACGAGAAGCCAATCCCGTCACAGGTTTTTGATGTGCCCGGGCTCGTCACACTTCGCTGCGATATTCATGAGCACATGCGTGGGCTTATCCTCGTTCTCAACACGCCGTATTTCACGATAACGGATGCGGAAGGACGATTTCGACTGAGCGGACTTCCTTCAGGCCATTATACCCTCAAAGCGTGGATCGACAGTAAGACCACGCGCGAGCAGTCTGTGGAGCTGAAAGGCGGAGCTACCCTGCCCGTTGACTTCCCGTGATCTCCCCGGTTCAGGCGAACAACCGCGGCGTGGCGAGCTTCCGAACGAAATTGCTGGCCGCGATGATGCTCCTGGTTTCGGCCTTGACGGCTCTTGGGCTTTATCTAGCCCAGCGCAACGTCACGGCTAATGTAGAGCGCGACTTGCGGCAGCATTTTCAAGCCGAACTTTCCACACTCGACAAAGTCCAAGAATTGCGCCACGCGGCGCTTGCAGAACGCTGCCGTTTGCTCGTGGCGAAGCCGCGAATTCACGCCGCGCTGGAGGACAACGCGCTCGACTTGTTATATCCGAGCGCGAAAGACGAATTGCGGGATCTGATGGAAGGAGAAGAGCCGTCCTCGGAGCAAGCAGCAGGCTCGCTTCACGCAAAATTCTATCGTTTTCTGGATGGCACCGGCGCCGTTCTGGCGTCGATAAATCGGAAGGATGTTGGAGAGCTAAGCAAGGAGGCGGAATTGCAACTGGCATTGGGAAAGTTGCCGGACGTCCAGCAGACCGGCTACCTCTCGCAGAGTATCCTTGCCGCAGGTGAAACTATTGATGAGGTAATGGCGGTGCCGATTTTTTCGACAGAGACCGGTGAAGTCATTTCCGCGCTCGTTGTCGGATTCAAACCTTTTGAGCTTGCGGGTCAACGGGCCAGTCAGGGGATGAAAAGTGGGATCTGGGTAAATGGTCGGCTTGACTTGCCATCGCTTTCGAATTCCGCGCAGACAGCTCTCGCTGCCGAAATAACGAATGTGGTGACGAGATCCGATGGTGCGCAAAGCAGTGTTCCCGTGAGCGTGAACGGCGCGCCGCATCTCTTGTTTCATAAACGGCTCAATCCTGAGTCGCGCTATGCGCCGGCTTACGAGATTTGCATTTATCCGCTCGGCGAGTCGATCACGAGGCAACGTCGATTGGGTTGGCAGATCGTCGCCGCGGGCTCGTTGCTTTTGCTGGCTGGCTTCGTCGTCAGCCACGCTATCGCGGCCCGTCTCTCGGTGCCGGTGGAGAAACTTGCCGTGGACTCGGAGAAGAACCGTGTGCGGCGAAAGCGCGCCGAAGCGGCGCTTGCCTCGACTAATGAGGAGTTGAAAAGATCCTTTCGATATTCTGCCGACGCTTCGCATCAGTTAAAAAGCCCGGTCACTGTTCTGCGTGCTGGTCTCGAAACATTGCTGGGCCGCGACGATTTCAAACCCGAGGTTTACCATGAACTTTCCGCACTCCTCCATCAGGCTCATCGATTGACTGGCGTGATCGACGATTTGCTTCTTCTGTCGCGCATGGATGCCGGTCACCTCCAGATAGAATCTAAACCCGTAAATCTCACCCAGGTCATCGAAGAATGGCTCGATGATCTGGGCGCGCTTCCTGATTCAGTCGATGTCAAAATCGAGGAAACATTACCAGCCGAATTGCATATCGCCGGCGAACAACGATACACCTCTCTCATTGTGCAAAATCTCTTGGAGAACGCACGAAAGTACAATCGACCTGGGGGGCGCCTTCATGTGACCGCACATCAGGAGGGCGGTGAGGTTGTGCTGGTCATCGGCAATAACGGCCGCCCGATACCGCGACTTGCGCAGGAACACATTTTTAAGCGTTTTCATCGCGGCTCCGCTGGAGTTTCAGGGCACGGGCTCGGTTTGAATTTGGCACGCGAACTCGCGCGTCTGCACGGCGGCGACCTGCGGTTGCTGCGCTCGCATGAAGATTGGACGGAGTTTGAGGTGCGCTTTCACGTTGCGCGACCAGCGTCAAATCATGGAGGAGAAATTGCATGAAACTGCTGGGAGCACTCAGCTTTTGCGTTGTTGTCTCCAACGTATGCGCATTTGAAAGCGATGATTTTCTCGATCGACTCGATGCCGCGCTCACGATGTCGGCATTTCATGACAGTCTGCGCGCGCGATTAAGCGGTACGATCGAACTTGAAGATTATCACTTTCAACAACCCGCTCCGGCTCTTATCGACTCGAAGGACGACAATCTTCTTAATTTGCGGCTTACACTCTTTCTCGATGCGCAGGTCGGACCGCGGATTTATTTTTTTGCTCAAGCGCGACTCGATCGGGGTTTCGATCCAAGCGGCCGTGGTGCTAATCTCCGACTAGACGAATATGCACTTCGCATTACGCCGTGGGACGACGGTCGCTTCACGGTTCAGATTGGCAAGTTCGCTACCGTCGTCGGCAATTGGGTCCCGCGGCATCTGGCATGGGAAAACCCGTTCGTGAACGCGCCGCTGGTTTACGAAAACGTTACCGCCATCAACGACAGAGTTGCACCCGCTTCAGCGCTCGATTTTTTCCGCAGATATCAGGGCGCAAAGTACGAATTGAACCCGGTGATCTGGGGACCGAGTTACGCTAGCGGCCTCTCTATCTCGGGCCGGCTCGGCCAGTTTGATTACGCTGCCGAGATGAAAAATTCGTCGCTCTCGTCGCGGCCGGAATCATGGGACGTAACGGAAGTCGGTTTTAATGACCCAACGTTTAACGCACGACTCGGCTTTCGGCCGAATCAGATGTGGAATTTTGGTTTGTCGGCGAGCGACGGCGCGTATTTACGTCCGGAAGCCGAACGAACATTACCGCCCGGTCGCGATTTTGGCGATTTTCGAGAGCTCCTTCTGGGCCAGGACGTCAGCTTCGCCTGGCATCATCTTCAACTGTGGGCGGAGTTTTACGAGGCGCGTTTTGAAATACCAACCGTGGGCGACGCAGACACGTTCGCTTACTACTTCGAAGCGAAATACAAATTCACGCCGCAGTTGTTCGGTGCAGTACGCTGGAACCAAGAACTCTTTAATCGCGTAAACAATGGCGCCGGCGGTCGCGTTCCGTGGAGTCAGGACCTCGGGCGAATCGACATTGCAGCCGGTTACCGTTTTACGTCGCACACTCAGTTGAAGCTGCAATACAGCTTTCAAAAGGAAACCTCGGCCCCGCGTAATGATAACCACACGCTCGCCGCACAATTCACAGTTCGTTTCTAAGCTTCGAAGCGTCCCTCCAGAAAGTAACAGGAACGTTACTTTTGCAGTGTCGTTTTCATCCCGGGCACGCCTTATCAACTACGCGCTGGCTCCTATTGTTGCCCGTCATTCGGCTAGCGCAAATGTTATCCGGTTCAAGATAGGAGGTTTTGACCTCTGTTAAAATTCATGCGCGTCCTTGTTGTCGAAGATGAGGTTCGATTGGCGCGGCACATCGCTTCAGCGCTGACCGAAGCTGGACATGATTCGGTTGTGATTCACGATGGCGAAGCGGCGTTGCACGAAGCGGCGGAGGCGTCTTTCGATTTGATCGTGCTCGATGTCGGGCTGCCGCGGATAGATGGTTTCGATGTGTTGCGCAGTTTGCGCGCGCGACACATCACCAGCCGGGTTCTGATGCTCACAGCCCGCGACCGAGTCAATGATCGCGTAACCGGATTGCAACTCGGCGCGGATGACTATTTGGTAAAACCATTTGCTATGCAGGAATTGGTGGCACGCGTGCGTGCACTCGGACGCCGTTATGCCGAAGAACCCGCGCTCAACTTGCGCGTCGGCGATCTCACGCTGGATCTGGCGAATCACGAGGTATATCGCGGCACGCAACCAGTTGAGTTGTCCCCGCGCGAGCTAATGTTGTTGAAAGTTCTTATGCGCGAGCCTGGCCGAGTTTTCACGCGCACTGAATTGTGCGAACGCGTTTGGCAACACGCGCATGAATACGACACAAAGTTGGTCGAAGTTTTTATTGGACGGTTGCGGGAAAAAATTGACCTGCCCCCACTGATCCACACCGTCCGCCACGTTGGCTATACGATTCGCGAACCGACCTGAAGGTTGGTCGCGCAGGAAACTCGCAGGTCGTAGACAGGAAACTACGTTGGAAACTGGGAATTGCTGGTGCGTTTCGGACTCCGCAAAAGTAACAACGGTGTAACCTTTTCGATGCAGCGCGCGACGCGGATACCTGCAATTCTGTGGGTATGAAATTGTTGAACAGCCCCACAAAATCATTATCGGCAAATTCAATCCCGCGCATCTTGCCCCGGCGATCATTTCTTCGGAGTCTCGGACTTGGCGCGGCTTTCCTGGCCCCAGGCGCTGCGTTAATCGGCGCGGCACCGCAAGCGAAGGCTCGCGACGAGAATGAAAATGAAATCACGGGTGGAGACATTGCTATCCTTAGATTCCTAGCGGCAGCCGAGATCATCGAAACGGATCTGTGGCGGCAGTACGCCGAACTCGGAGGAGTCGATGCGGCCATTTCAGGTTACGTGGCCGCCCTCGAAATCCTCGATGGCGACCAGCCGCAGTATATTTCAGACAATACCGATGACGAACAAAGTCACGTTAATTTCTTGAATGCTTTTCTCAGATCGGTCGGCGCGCAGCCGGTCAACCTCGATAGGTTTCGCACTTTGCCAAGCAGCCAAGCAAACGGGGCCAGGCAGATCGGACGATTGACAAACCTCATGCAGCTCACAGTGGATACAAGCTGGTGGACCCGGTATCGCAGTACCACCAATCCTGATTTGGGGGCGACATTCCCGAATGCGGTCCCAAGTTTGGCTACCGGACTGCACACGGCAATTCCTCGAAACAATAGCGAACTCGGTGACCCAAACAACCCAAGTGACCACGTCAAAGCGATCGCGTTCACTGCCGGGTTTCACTTTGCCTTTATCGAGCAAGGTGGCACGAGCCTCTACGCGGCTATGGCTCGGAAGGTGAGGAATCTCACCGTTCTACAAATCGTTCTCAGTATTGGCGGAGCGGAGATCATGCACTTTCAGACATGGCAAGACAAAGCCGGCAACGCGACGCCGTTAACCGACTTCGACCCGATCAATGGTTCAACGGTCACGTTTATTGATCTTCAAACAGGTCAGCCTGAGAATTTGCAGGCTAACCTAATCATGCCCGAGCCATGTCAGTTTATCAGCCCGAGCCTTCCGCCCTGTTCAATCATTCGCCCAACCGGTCCGGGACAAGTAAGCGCTCACGGCGCGGTCATGGCGTTGACTGCAGACGGGCTGTTCCGCGGGCAATCGCCGGAGTTTTTCCAGGTGATCAATGCCCTGGCACACGCAGCGGACACAGCTCAGCGCTCTCGGGATAACTAAGTGATTGACGCGATGAAAACCTCTGCATTCCGCATCGCTGCAGTGCTGGTGACTATCGCTCCGCTTCTGGCTTTCTGTCCGACCGTAGCAAGCGGCGCCACGGTCACGGTGACGGTCGGGGACGGCGGCTTCCGATTCAACCCTCCATCAGTCACGATCCAACCGGGCGATACCGTGACGTGGACCTGGAGTGCCAGTGGCCACAGCAGCACCTCGGGTTCTCCGGGCGCACCCACCGGGCTCTGGGACTCTGGAATTCTTAACCAGGGAGCTACCTTCTCGCACACCTTCGACACCGCTGGGTCGTTTCCCTATTACTGTTCCGTGCATGGCGCTTGCTGCGGAATGACAGGCATGGTCACGGTGTCGAATCCCACACCTACTCCTACGCCCACCCCAATCCCGACACCAACACCAACACCGACACCAGTAGCGACACCGACGCCGACTCCGGCGGCGACACCCACGCCAACACCCACGCCAACACCCGCAGCGACACCAACGCCCACCGGCACACCAACTGCGACGCCAACCGGCACACCAACTGCGACGCCAACCGGCACACCAACTGCGACGCCAACACCTACTCCCAGGCCGGCGACCCTTGGAAACATTGCGACGCGCCTACAAATAGGGACCGGTGATAGGGTGATGATCGCCGGCTTCATTGTGCAAGGAAGCGCTCCGAAGAATGTGCTCATCCGAGCGGCCGGTCCTTCGCTGGCGAACTTCGGAGTTGCGAATGTGCTGGCTAACCCGCGACTGGAGCTCCACGACACCACTACTACCATTGGGATGAACGATGATTGGCAGACAACGCAAATAGGCGGCGTTATTACCTCAAACCAGGTAGCGGCGATTCAAAGCAGCGGACTGGCTCCAAGCGATCCGCTCGAGTCCGCTATTATCGCCACACTGGCGCCGGGTGGCTACACGGCCATTGTGGAAGGGGTAAACGGCGGGACCGGCGTAGGGACCGTGGAAGTTTACGATCTAGACGCCACCAGCGGATCCCTCCTGGCCAACATCAGCACGCGAGGATTCGTGCAAACGGGAGACAACGTCATGATCGGAGGATTTATCGTTGTGACGCAACCCACGAGAGTAATTATTCGAGCGATCGGTCCATCGCTGACCCAGTTCGGCGTGCCTGACGCGCTGGCCAATCCGCAATTGGAGTTGCACGACGCCACTAGCCTAATTGGCCGAAATGACGACTGGCAGACGACCCAGATATTCGGAATCATAACGAGCGACCAAGTGGCGGATATTCAGAACAGCCAACTCGCGCCCACTAATGCAGCGGAATCCGCCATCATCGCCACGCTGCAGCCGGGGAGCTACACCGCGATTGTACGCGGAGTGAACAACACCATGGGCAATGCCCTCGTGGAAGTTTACAGCTTGCAGTAAGCATAGCCGCCTGTGGGGTGGCCATCAAAACAAAGCCATGCACCACCACGTCGAAGCGCTCCGCCGAGCCGCGCAGAAATTCGAGAAACTGCCTTTGGTCCCGATCCCGCGAGAAGATTCTGTGCCGAGCGTCAGATGAATACCCAATCATACCCTCGCCTGAAGCTACTGGGAATTCTCACGGCCATGCTCGGCCCGGCGCTCGCCGCCGTGAGCGAGGAACAATCGGACGCGAAACAGAAGTGGGCCGCACCACCTGGGGAGGCGCGAAGGCAGAATCCAGTTGCCGTCAATCAATCTTCCCTCGCCGCGGGCGAAAAAATCTATGCGAGACGTTGCGTGGCGTGTCACGGCCAGAAGGGAAACGGCGATGGACCGGACGCGGTTGATCTGGGCATTCATCCCGCCAAACTCTCCGATCCGGGTTTGCGGGAAGAAAGCGACGGCGAGCTCTTCTGGAAAATCACCGTCGGCAAAAAACCGATGCCCGGTTATGGCACGCGGCTTTCACCCACTGACCGCTGGAACGTGATCAACTATCTTCGAACTCTCGCCCGGAGGTGACCGACAATGAAGCTAGCCGGGCATTATTTTATGGCCGCCGTGCTTCAAGGTGCCGTGTTCACTCTGGCATCTCCTGTCGTTCGCGGCCAGGACGCGACCGGCGGATACGTTTCGAGAAAAGAATACGAAGAGCTCAAGGCGGAAATGCTCGCCATGAAAAAGGAACTCGCCAGCCTGAAAAAGGCAAAGCGCGCCGAATCGAATCAAGAGAGTCCAAAAAGCCAGGCCACCGCCGCTGACACGGGCAAGGAAGTCGCGACGCCCGCGGTGCCACTGCAGGAACCAACCCTCGGGACGACGAAGTTCCACATTGCCGGCTTCGGCGTGGGCATGTTCGAGGCGCGCAACGGCAGCGTGTCCGACTTCTCGGCTACGTTCAATCCGATCTTTCTCTGGGAAATGAGTCCGAAGCTTTTGTTCGAGAGCCGCCTCGAGATCGAGCCCAGTGGCAGCGGCACCAATGTCAATCTCGTGTACGCGCAGCTCACATACCTCCTCAACGATTACATAACCCTGGGCGCCGGTGAATTCTTCACACCGAGCAATATTTTCGTGGAACGATTCGAACCGCTTTGGATCAACAAACTGCCTGACCGACCGCTGGCGGTTTACAACGGCATCCTGCCGGAAACATCGGTCGGCTTCGAAGTGCGTGGAGGATTTCCCATCGGTCCGACGCGCGCGAATTATGCCTTTTATGTTTCCAATGGTCCCAACCTCAATGCCTTTGATCCTCGCACCGTCGGCACGCTCGAATTCAACGACTTCAGTGATAACAACGACGACAAGGCTTTTGGCGGCAGAGTTGGCTTTATGCCCATCCCGGGAGTTGAAACCGGTTACGGCTTTGAAACCGCGAGGCCTGGCACTCAGGGCTCTTCTTTCGCTCACGTCCGTTCGCTTCTGCAATCGGTTGATTTGAATGTCACTCGCGATTCCGATCTCCTCAAAGGTCGCATCGATCTGCACGCGCAGTACGCCTGGAGCAAGATCGATCATGCCGTGTATGACCCCGATGGCTCCCTTGGATTCGGCCCGCTTTCGTTCACTGGCAAACGCGACGGCGGTTACGCACAGGTCGCGTATCGCCCCACCAAAGTGGATGGAGATTTTGTCCGGAATCTCGAACTAATCTTCCGCTGGGATTATCTCAATCGTGCTCCGAGCGGGCTTGGCGCGCCGGAGGAAGAACGCTTGACTCTTGGGCTCGATTATTGGCTTGCCCCGAGCACTGTAGTGAAAGCCGCGTTTGAGTGGGACAATCCGCAGGGCGAGCGCAATAAAAACGCCCTTCTTCTCCAGGTAGCTACCGGTTTTTGAGCGAAGGAATAATATGATTGCAACGGGGAATCGCAGCCACCTCGCGGCTTTGGTTCTACTCATTTTCGCCAGCGCCAGCTGGCATGTGTTGGCGGGATCGAAGGCAAGCCGGGAAACGGCCACCGAGTCGAGCAGCGCGGTCACGAGTGATTCGAGCAGGCAGCTCAGCGGCGAAGAACTCTGGTCGATGAACTGCCAGCGTTGTCACAACATGCGCCCTCCGACTATGTACAGTGACGCGCAATGGGACATCATCGTCCACCACATGCGGGTGCGAGCGAACATCACCGGAGCGGAGCAACGGGCGATTGCTGATTTTCTTAAATCGGGTTCCCGTTAGCTAATCCGGAAACGGCGGTTGCGGAAGAGGTACGAACATTGCGCTGGTCGCTATGGTGCTAAGACGTGCGGAAGCACGTCCCTCCGGCCGGGGCATTGGTCCGCATTCCCGCGCTGGCGCGCGAGGATCCTTTGAGTAACAGATGAACACGGATCAATCACGAAGACGAGCCCCCGAGGCCTGAAAGTAACGAGATTCGAACCCGTTGCTTCTTCATTGCGAACGAAGCGCATCGCCTATGCCAGCCTGATTTCTTATCGGCGATGTTAATCGTCGCGATGTCGGTCCCGCTGTTCGGGAGGTACACGTGCGTAGCAACCGTTCGTACCTAGTTAGCGAAACCGGCTCGCAGCCGGTGGCCGACTATGCGACACAAAGTCAATCCCTTTACAAAAAACCGCGCGCTAGCTCGCACAATGGAGGTTGAACCCGCTGCCACCGACAAATTACTGACCGGTGTCGCGCGGGATTAGCTGCCGCCCGTTCACGTGGGCCTTGGTAATGCAGGACTTCAACTTTTCGGCCAGCGCATCGACGAACTGTGCGTCGAAGAGGGAGTTATTATCCCCGGCGACAGCATGAACCTCAATTCCATCTCCCGCCAAGGCCATCCAGCCATCTCTCGGGTCAATCGCGTAGAGCGACGTCGCCTCTTCGGTCAGGAAAAGGATAATCCTGCCGGGGTAGGCCCCGGGCTGATAGGCTTTAGCAGCCGAAACATTGATGTCCGCAACGCTCAACAGTCGTTGTGCCCCTTTCGCAGCGCTGACGATGGAGGATCTTGCAAGAGCATGCCAAAGAGCGGCTTTGAAACTTCCGGAGACGAGCCGCATGAACCCGACGGCTTTGGTCCCGAAGACCGCTAACTTTTCTCGAATTCGAAGTAGACGAAGCGTTCTCAATTCGTGTGCGATTCTCTTCGCGAGATAGCCTTGTTTGAGCGGCCACCTTTTTAGAGACCCCGGAGCGGGCGTATTAAACATCACCAACAGCGCCGCCTCCTCACCTTGAGTTTTCAGAAGCCTGGCCATTTCATAAGCGACCATGCCTCCAAAACAGAAGCCGCTTAGAAAATAAGGTCCTTTCGGTTGCACCACGCGAATTTCTCTCAAGTAGTGCTCCGCCATGTCCTCGACTGTATAGTGCGGGTGTTCTGCGCCATGGCCCCGTGACCTCAGGCCGAACAAGGGCTGATCGGCGCCTAACGAGCGCGACAAGTTCCGGCAGTAAAAGATCTCGCCCTTGTGCTCATGGAGGCAGAAAAGAGGTGGCTTTGTCCCATTGGGTTGGATCACCACCAGGGAGGAGCTTGACGAACGGATTTGTTGGCGGCTGAGAGTCTCCGCCAATTGCCTAATTGTTGGCGCTTCGAGGAGCGTCGCTAAAGGCAGATCCATCTGGAAAATCTTCGCAATTCGGGTGAATAGCCGGGCCGCCAGCAAAGAATCGCCGCCAAGTTCGAAGAAGTCCTGGTCGACGCCGATCGGCTGGATTCCGAAAGCCGCCTCCCAGAGTTCCACTAATTGCGATTGAGCGTTATCCTTCGGCCCAACCCTATCCTTTGGCGCAACGATCTCGTTCACGACTGTGGGGACTGGTAGCACCTTGGCAGGCTCGGCCTTTCTCGAAATCAGAAGGTTACTCACCCGCGCGCTGGGATCGTGCGTCATCGTTCCCAGGATTGCCTGGTAGTCCTCGAGGATCTGTTTTATCGTCGCCGCTCGGAACAGGTCCGTACCGTACTCGAGAATGACTTCCAGCGCTGGTTTGAGTTTGAGGCAAACGTTTAAATCGTATTTTGCGGTTCCGATGAAGAGCGGGAACCAATTCATGGTCAACCCCGCAACCTGCCGGTTTTCCTGATGTGCATTTTGCGGAAAGAACATCACCTGGAACGGGGGGTGTTTATTTGGATGGGCCTTGTCCGCGATCTCTTGCAACACCTTTCCGAAGGGCAGATCTTGATCCGAGTAGGCACTGAGAGCGGTCTCGCGCACACGCCCGAGCAATTCGCGGAACGTTGGGTTGCCGGAGAGACTGGTGCGAAGAAACATTTCATTGCCGAAGCGGCCAATCAATCCTTCCACTTCCACCAAGGGACGGTTCGCCCCGCACGAAGCCACGCCGATTTCTTCATGGTTAGAATAACGGTGAAGCAAGCACTGAAAACCGGCCAGTAACACCATGAACAAGCTGACGCGCTCCTGACGACCCAACGCTTCCAGTGAATTAGCCAGACCGTTTGGCAACAGAATGTGCTCGCGCGCGGTGCGGTAAGTGGACTTCGCCGGTCGCGCAAAGTCCGTCGCCAAGTGGTGGAAGCCTGCCGGGCTGGATAGTTGCTCTTTCCAATAAGACAATTTGGATCCCAGCGCCTTTCCTTGAAGTTGTTCTTCCTGCCATCGGATATAGTCGCCGTATTGGAAAGCCAGTTCGTGCAGGGGCGATGCTGTTCCGGTCGCAAAAGCCTGATAAAGCTCGGATAATTCCCGAAAGAGAATCCCTGTGGACCAGTCGTCAAAGACGATGTCGTGAGTGGTCAGGTGCAGAAAGTGATCGGCAGCCCCCATCCGCATCAGCGTGCACCGAAGCAAAGGGCTCCGGGCCAGATTGAATGGCTGATGGGCCTCCTCCAGTGCGACGTGTTGGGCTAGAGTTTCTCGTTCAGCTTCCGGACACCCGCTCAAGTCCCTCAAACGAAGGGTTAGCTTATCCGGTCGAACGACGATTTGAATCAGTTCTCCGTCTCTCGTCCGGAAGAGAGATCGAAGCACTTCGTGGCGTCGCACAATCTCCTGCAGACTCTGTTGTAAGGCACCTTCGTTCAGCGACCCGCGAATGCGGAGAAGAAGAGGATAGTTACAGACCGCGCTGTTCGAGTTCGAGGGATCTTCGAGCCAGGTCCTTTGCTCTAGGAACCAGTGGGGCACGACAAAAACGTCTTCCGCCAGCAATTCCGCGCTCCGTTTCTGGAGCCGACCCACTAGGTCTTCAGGTTCCAGAAAGGTTTTCGGCACATCCCCAAACCGGTTGGACGGATGCGCTCGCTGGAGATCGCTGTTCATAGATGAATGGATTCAGTCTTGCGCATATTCGTGGAGGGTAACCCCTTCTTCGGAGTGGTTTTGACCTTCGTTTCCGGCTGCAGCACTCGTGAAATTGATCCGCAATGACGTCAGGCCGCGCAGGCTAAGATTTGTTCGCCAGACCAAGCGGCCAGGCTCCAACGAACAACTCGAAAACTGGCAAACCATTTCTTCCAAGGCAATCTGGCCCTCGATCCGCGCTAACGGCGCGCCAAAACAGAAGTGAGAGCCATATCCGAACGCAACGTGACGGTTATCTTCGCGCGTGATGTCCAGCCGATCAGGATCCGGAAAATGCTCCGGGTCACGGTTCGCCGCGGCCATCACCGCAATGACCGCCTGCCGCTTTCGAATCTGCTTTCCCCCCAATTCTGTGTCCTCCGGGGTCAGCCGCGCCGTATGCTGGATGGGACTCTCATACCGAAGCAACTCCTCCACCGCCGAGGGGATGAGAGAGAGATTTGCGCGCAGTTTTTCGAGCTGGTCGGGATTGCGCAGCAACGAAAGCGTGCCGCTTCCAATCAGATTCGTAGTGGTTTCCTGTCCGCCGATCATCGTCATGATCGAGTTGGCGATCACTTCTTCCTCTGTCAGGCGATCCCCGTTAACGTCCGCGTTCATGAGCGAACTGACCAGCCCATCCGGGCGCAAATTCTCCTTGCGCATCGCGGAGCGAAAATAGGCCGTCATCTCTTCCGTGGTCTTCAAGATTTGCGGCATGTGGTCGGGGTTGTGCTGAAAGTTCCCCAGCATTTCCGCGAAGTCCTGCGACCACAACTTCAATTGGCGATGGTCGTCGACCGGCACGCCAAGCATCTCGGCGGTCACGATGCCCGGGAGCGGCTCCGCCAAATCGGCGATCACATCCATGCGCCCGTTGGGCTTCAGCTTGCTGAGCAGGTTTCTCACGATATCGCGAATATGGGATCGCAAGGCTTCCACTCGCTGGGGCGTGAAGGCCGCGGAAGCCAGGCTGCGGATGCGCGTATGTGCCGGAGGATCCAGAAACAGCATCTGCTTTACCATCACGTT
Organism: Spartobacteria bacterium; assembly: GCA_003169695.1. GTDB lineage: Bacteria > Verrucomicrobiota > Verrucomicrobiia > Chthoniobacterales > UBA10450 > AV80. The sequence goes on along the minus strand of PNAS01000068.1, from coordinate 8,466 downwards.
GGCGATGGGGTTCAGCGCCGAGAGCCCCATCGTCGTAAGTCGCTCCGACGTCGGCGTCCGCTGCGCCGAAAAATCGCGTAAGACCCGAACTATATCGTCGTAGCGAGTGACGACCCATGAATGCAAGAACGAGTCCCAATGCACCGGGTCCTCGCAGCGAAGCCGGTGGTAGAGTGGATACGGATCCGCCAACACGTCTGGGTCAAGCAAACGAAACAAGCTCAGGTCAGAGTCCGTCACTTTCCCACTGGTCGTGGCGTGGGACACACTCATCACCTTGGGCCGATTCCAGAGTCAGTCTGTGGTGTCGGGCCCGGGATGTCCTGCGCCTCGCTTTCCCTTATCGTTGCGCGTTTGGCGACGAGAAGCTGTTCAATCTCAGCAGATAATTCGGCCACGCTAGGGGCCTCGAAGACGACACGCAGGGGTATCTCAATTCCGAATGTGTCGCGCACCCGGGCAACGAGTTGTGCTCCCAAGAGCGAATGCCCTCCGAGTGAGAAAAAGTTATCGCTCACGTCCACGTAATCCAGTTCCAGAAGGGGTGCCAACATAGTGGCCACCGTCTTTTCCATATCCGTCCTGGTAGCGGCGCAAGCGTTGTCCCGGAGGGTGTTGATGTCATCCGCCGGAGGCAGCGACATTCGGTCGATCTTTCCGTTAGCGATAAGGGGCAGTTTTTCCAGTCTTACGAATTTTGCCGGCACCATGAAATCAGGCAGGCGAGCCTTGAGGAAATTACGCAGCTCACGCAGTGTGAGCGGGGATTGTGGCACGGGAACGAAATAGCCGATCAAGCGTGTGTCCCCCGGCGTGACCTCACGGGCCACGACCACGCTTTGCTCGATGTGGGGATGCATATTGAGCGCCGCCGCCACTTCATTCGGCTCGACGCGGAAGCCGCGCACCTTGATCCGATCGTGCATGTGCCCTAGGAAGGCGATCTGCCCGTCGGGCAAAAACTTGGCCAGGTCCCCCGTTTTGAACAGCCTTTCACCTGGTTGGGCGCCGAACGGATTCGGAATGAACTTCACTGCCGTCAACTTCGGCCGGTTCCGATACCCGCGTGCCACCCCGAGACCGCCGACGTGGAGTTCACCGGTTGTCCCCATCGACACTTGCCGGCCCGATTCGTCCAAAATGTAAACCTGTGTGTTAGTGATTGCGCGACCGATAGGCGGCAGTCGATCCGTTGAGACGTTTGGATAAACCGGACCTGATGTGGTCACCACGGCGCATTCCGTCAGACCGTAGTTGTTGACCAACAGAAATGGGAGTCCGACCGGCGGGTAGCAGTGGAGAGTATCTGCTCCCGTGAGCATCGTACGTAAAGCAATTCCGGATGGCCACGGGAGGGTCAAGAGGCGTTCCGCCATCGGTGTCGGAATGAAACTGATCGTGATACCCTGCGCGACGAGCCAATCGCGCAGAGATTCCGGATCGCTCACCATTTCGTCGTCGGGCATGTGCAGGCTGGCGCCGCTCGCCAAGTAGGGCCAGATTTCCCACACCGCCGCGTCAAAACCAACCTTGGCGACTTGGCTCGCGCGATCGGCCGGCGTTACCGGGAAGGCGTGCCGATGCCAGTGCACCAGGTTCAACAGGCTTTCGTGCGTGATCTCCACACCCTTTGGTTGGCCGGTCGAGCCGGAGGTGTAGATCACATAGGCCAGGTTCTTCCGTGTTACTGCAACCTTTGCACGAGCGGAGTGCAGAAGAGGCCGGGAGTGAACCACTCGCCCGAGATCATCCAGAAAAATCGTTTGGTGGTTGCCCGTTGGCACTTGGCCCTTTACAGAGAGTGCCGTCACCACCACCGGAACTGGCCCGTCATCTAACACGAACGCCAGTCGAGCCGCAGGATAAGTAGGATCCAAGGGCAGGTAAGCTCCCCCCGCTTTCAGAATCCCCAGCGCACCCACCACCATTCCCGGCGAACGCGGCGCACACAATCCAATCACGACATCAGGTCCGACGCCCAACACCCGCAGCACATCCGCTAACGCACTCGCCCGCTCGTCCAATTCCTTGTAGCTCAAGACGCGAGTTGCAGACGTCAAAGCTACCGCGTCAGGCGTGGCAGCTGCCTGGGAAGCCACCAGCTCGGCGACCGACTCAAATTTGATTTTGTCAGGTAGCATGCATGCATCATACCGGCGCACTATGCACACCCATCCGCCATTGGACCTCCGGATAGCGCTGCAACGCCCTGCTGATTTACAAAGCAAAAAGGCACCAGCGCTATTCCGTCACCGGTTTCTTTTTCTTGGCTGTTTGTTCGAGGCGAATTGAGCATGCGGAATGCCGTCCGTGAGATATGAACATGTAACATTCTTATTATAAAAGATTTACATTGTATAATTCTTTGCGGAGCACATTCTCATGAACGTGGAAATTGTAAAAATACCCGACATTGATTGATTCGCCCTTGAATTTCGTAAGTCGTTTGAATGTCAAATTGATGCGGTCGAGCCAGCGACCCAAAAAACCTCGACCGTTTTAAGACAGCAAACCCGGCAATGTTACCTGACAAAAGGGCGGTGAAGCCCTCCGGATCTGGTTAGTTCGCCGATCTGAAACGAAGCGTCGAAGGGTTAGTAATAAATGGTTACGGAGTTGTTCGGAGGGTGTTCGTCACTCGAGAAATCGATCACCGCCAAAGCTCGATAAATTTCCGGATCGCCGGCGCCAGCATCGCTCCGGCTTGCCAGGCGACTTCGCGTCCAAGTTTGAATAGGGCCACCAGTGAACAAGGCACGCACGAGAAAAAAGGCTAAGCAGGTCTCCTTCATGGCATTTGTCGATTAGAACGTCGGCAGCGTGAGCCGGCCTATTTCTTTGCCGGATATATTTCCAGTGACGTGGTTTGCCCTCCGCGAGCCATTCGATCGATCTTGCCAATCTCTCGTTTCGCGTCTCCTTACGCTTCGCCTCGGTTACCCACTCGAGATATTCCCGCCGTTTGCTCGGCGGGAATATCTCAAATGTTCTCCGTGCCCTCGCGTTTTTCTTTAAGGCGGCGCTGAAGTAGTCGGGGACCTCCAAGGGCTTTCGCTTTTTCGGCTGGGTTCGCCCCGGCGCCTTGATCCCGGCTTCATTCGAAGCCGCCGCCTTTTTCACATATTGGATCATCGTCTTCTCGCCGGGCAGATCGGCCAGCGACCTAATGCACCCGAAACTCCCCATCGCTGTCTTTTCCGCGGCTCTGTCGCGGTCGAAAATCAGCGCCTCTTTCCAAAATCCGAACGCGCAATGCTCTTTGAAGGCAGCCATGCCGCACATCACGCCCTTGTAATCGAAGTGGGGAAACTGCCACTTGATCGTCTCCTCCACCTCCGGACAGCCGGCCTGCACTATTTTCCGAAGATGTTTCAGGATCGGCTTGGCGAAATCGGCCGATCTTGCAATATATGCGTCGACTCGAGGATCTTTGTTGCCCATAGGTTATGACTCGCCAGTGCGTTTGTTAAAACGCGGGCTACATGTCCGCAAAACTTTTTGTCGAGTCGCCAGCCCCGGAGATGTAAACTGCAAACCCTATGGCTGGCGTTATTTGCATCGTCGCGTATCGACCGAAGCCCGGCCGGGAATCCGAGATTCTCGAACTCGTGCGCAATCGCGTGCCGACATTGCGCAAGGAAGGCCTCGTGACCGATCGCGTGCCCGTTATGATGCGGGCGAAAGACGGCACGATCATCGAGGTATCGGAATGGAAATCGCACGAAGCGATCGAAGAGGCGCACAAGAATCCGCGCGTCCTGGCGATGTGGGATAAATTCTTCGCGGCATGCGATTGCGTGCCGCTGAAGACGGTTCCCGAAGCAGAGGCGATGTTCGCTGGCTTCGAGCCCCAATAGCCACGGCGCTATGGGCCGCGTGCCCGCGCGTCACAGAAGCGCGGCTACGGAACATGCGGGGATTTTCTTGAAAAGCGGATAGCGCGTCGCTATCTAAGCGGCGACTCCGAAGTGCTTTTACCAATGGCTCACGCAGAAGTTACAATCCCGCCGCGAACGTTCGGCCAAACGATGCGCCCGGACGCGTGGTGGACACAACCGTTGCTCGTCTTTCTTGGTCTCGGCGCGTTTCTGGTTTATTCCACGTGGGCGGCGTTTCAGGGAACGCATTATTATTTCGGCAATTACGTGTCGCCGTTTTATTCGCCCGAGATTTTCGGCGGCTCACCCCACAGTTGGTTCGGCCCCAAACCGGCGTGGTGGCCGGCGTGGCTCTTGTTTTCGCCGGCGCTTTTGATTCTGTGGGCACCCGGCGGTTTTCGTCTCACCTGTTATTACTATCGCGGCGCCTATTACAAAGGTTTCTGGGCCGATCCGCCTGCTTGCGCGGTAGGCGAACCGCGCAAGACGTATCTCGGCGAACGCTCCTTTCCCTTGATCATGCAAAACGTGCACCGCTACTTCCTTTATCTCGCGCTCATCTTCATCGTCATCCTCTCTGTTGATGTCTGGAAAGCGATGTGGTTCGCTGATCCAGCGGGAGGCAAGACTTCTTTCGGCATCGGCATCGGCACGATCGTCCTGGCGATAAACGTCGTGCTCCTCGGCGGCTACACCTTCGGTTGCCATTCGTTGCGTCACTTGATCGGCGGATTTCGCGATCAACTTTCGCGCTCACCGAGTTGCTACAATGCGTATCGCTGTGTCAGCTGTTTCAATCGCCGCCACATGCTCTGGGCCTGGATGAGCTTGTTCTGGGTCGGATTCTCCGATCTCTATGTCCGTCTTTGCTCAACCGGCGTGTGGCACGACCTGAGGCTGTTCTGAGTCGATGTCCGATTACCAAACAACCGAGCACGATGTGCTCGTGATCGGTTCCGGCGGCGCGGGATTACGCGCGGCCATCGAAGCGTCGGCCGCGGGCGTTTCGGTCGGGATGGTTTGCAAATGTCTGCTCGGCAAAGCGCACACGGTCATGGCTGAAGGGGGGATCGCCGCTGCGCTTGCCAATGTGGATGATCGCGACAATTGGAAAGTCCACTTCGCCGATACGATGCGCGGCGGCCAATATGTAAATCAGTGGCGCATGGCGGAACTGCACGCAAAGGAAGCGCCCGATCGCGTGCGCGAACTCGAAGCGTGGGGCGCAGTCTTCGATCGCACGAAGGACGGACGAATTCTGCAAAGAAATTTTGGCGGCCACAAATATCCGCGACTTGCGCACGTCGGGGATCGCACCGGCTTGGAAATGATTCGCACATTGCAGGATCACGGCGTCCATCAAGGCATCGATGTGCACATGGAGATTTGCATTGTGGCACTGCTCAAGGATGGCGAGCGTGTTGTCGGCGCATTCGGGTACGATCGCGAGCGCGGCCGGTTCAGAGTTTTTCGCGCCAAAGCAGTCATTCTCGCCACCGGCGGGATCGGCAAAGCATACAAGATCACGAGCAACAGCTGGGATTGCACCGGCGACGGGCATTCACTCGCGTACCACGCAGGCGCGGCTTTGATCGACATGGAGTTCATTCAATTTCATCCCACCGGCATGGTTTGGCCGCCGAGCGTTTCGGGAATGCTCGTGACGGAAGGCGTGCGTGGGGAAGGTGGAATCCTAACGAACGCCGATGGCAAACGTTTCATGTTCGATTTCATTCCGGACAATTACAAAGCGCAGACGGCCGATAATGAAGAAGAAGGCTGGCGTTATACGCAGGGCGACAAGAACGCGCGGCGACCACCGGAATTACTCACGCGCGATCACGTCGCACGTTGCATCGTGCGCGAAATCAAGGAAGGGCGGGGGACTCCGCACGGCGGCGTCTATTTGGACATCTCGTGGATCAAGAAAAAAATTCCAAACGCGGAAGAGCTCATCAAACGCAAGCTGCCGAGCATGTATCACCAGTTCAAAGCGCTTGGCGATGTCGATATCACCAAGGAGCCGATGGAGGTCGGGCCCACGACGCATTACATCATGGGCGGCGTCCATGTGAACGCCGACACGCAAATGTCGGACGTGCCGGGACTATTTGCCGCCGGTGAGTGCGCCGCAGGAATCAATGGCGCGAACCGACTTGGCGGCAATTCGCTCTCCGATCTCATTGTCTTCGGAAAACGCGCCGGCGAATTCGCGGCCAAATTCGCGCGGGAAAATCCACACGGTAAAATCGACAATGACAAGATCGACGTGTACGCGCGGGAAGCATTAGAACCATTCGAGAACAGTGCGGGCGAGAACCCGTACACAGTGCAGCGCGATTTGCAGGGAGCCATGCAACATAATGTCGGTATCGTGCGTGACGAGGGTGAAATGCGATCGGCACTCGATCATTTGAAAGCATTTTGGGAACGCGCCAGCCGGGTCGGCGTCACGGGCAATCGGGATTTCAATCCAGGCTGGCACACCGCGCTGGACCTCAAAAATCTGCTTACGATTTCCGAGGCGATCACGCGCGCGGCGCTGGAGCGAAAGGAAAGTCGGGGCGCACAATTTCGCGAAGATTATCCGGAGAAGGACGAACGCTTCGCGAAAGTGAACACGATGATTCGAAAGGCGGAAGACGGAACGATGGAAGTTCGGCTGGAGCCGTTGCCAGAAATGCCGGATTATTTGAAGCAGATCATTGAGGAAATGAAATGAACGCGCAGAAACATGCCACCTTCCGAATCTGGCGGGGCGATGGACGCGGTGGCGAGTTTCGCGATTACGCGACTGGTGTTTCCGAGGGGATGGTCGTACTCGATGCGGTCAATCACATTCAGGCAACGCAGGCGACCGACCTCGCCTGTCGATGGAACTGCAAGGCCGGCAAATGCGGCTCGTGTTCAGCGGAAATCAACGGCATGCCGAAGTTGATGTGCATGACGCGGCTGAGCGATCTGTCGCTCGAAACCCCGGTTACCGTTCAGCCGATGAAGGCGTTTCCAATTATCAAAGATCTGATCACGGATGTTTCGTGGAATTTTCGCGTGAAGAAAAAGATCAAGAAGTTCAAACCACGCCCGCCCGACGTTGCGGATGGTACCTGGCGCATGCAACAGGAAGACATTGATCGCGTGCAGGAATTCCGGAAATGCATCGAGTGTTTTCTTTGCCAGGATGTCTGCCACGTTCTGCGCGATCATCGGAAGCACGATGAGTTTATCGGGCCGCGCTTTCTGATCTACGTCGCGGCGCTGGAGATGCATCCGCTCGACACCGAAAACCGCATCCCGGAATTGAAGGCCGCACAGGGGATCGGCTACTGCAACATTACGAAATGTTGCACGAAGGTTTGCCCGGAGAACATTCAGATTACGGACAACGCGATCATTCCTTTGAAGGAGCGCGTGGTCGATCAGTATTATGATCCACTTGGCTGGATCTGGAGAAAATTGAAGAGAGATCGTTAACGATTTCCATGTTTGAACTGAAACCACTTTCGGCGGAAGCGATTCCAGCGGCGCTGGAAAAGGCCGAGCGTTATCGCTTGCTCAATGAGCCTGCCGAAGCGGAGAGCATCTGTCTCGACGTGTTGAAAGCCGACCCGGATAATCAGAAGGCGTTGATCACGCTTCTGCTCGCAGTGAGCGATCGCTTCGGCAAAGGCTATGGGGTCAGTGACCCGCAGGCGAAAGAGTTCCTGGCGCGCGTGAAGGGCGAATACGAGCGCGCTTATTATACTGGCATTTTGGCGGAACGCCGCGCCAAGGCGAAGCTCGCCCAAGGCACTCCCGGCTCGAAGTTTTATGCGTTCGATGGCTTTCGTGACGCCATGAGCTGGTTCGAAAAAGCGGAGGCCGTCCGTCCACCCGGGAACGACGATGCATTGCTGCGGTGGAACACTTGCGCGCGCATCATCACGCAAAACAAACTTGTCCCGCGCGAAGAAGAGCGCGTCGAACTACCTCTGGAGTAATCGAGCGGCAAGCGCCGCGACATTGCCCGCTCTCTGAATCCGGATCCAAATTCTCCGAACGAAACTTCGCGGGATCCCGACGCTGTTCGCGCCATGTTCGGGCGCATCGCCGACCGGTACGATCGCGCGAATCATCTGCTGAGTGGTGGCGCCGATGTTTTGTGGCGCAGGCGCGCGGCGAAAGTCGTCGAAGAATGGCGGCCGCGGCAGGTTCTCGACCTGGCGACTGGGAGCGGCGATCTCGCGCTCGCCATGCAACATCGACTGCCGGAGGCAACGATTACCGCAGCCGATTTCTCGCCGGAGATGTTGAGCGTGGCACAACGCAAAGGCGTTCGAAAAACGATATTGGCGGACGCACTCCGGTTGCCGTTCGAATCCGAATCATTCGACTGCGTAACGGTGGCGTTCGGGTTGCGCAATATGGCGGATTGGAGTCTTGCTCTGCGTGAAATGAGTCGCGTTCTTCTCTCGAGCGGACAGTTGCTTGTTCTCGATTTTTCGTTGCCGACTGGACCGCTACGACCGGCCTATCGTTTCTATCTGCATCGCTGCCTGCCCATCCTGGCTTCGCTCGTGACGGGTCAGAAGGCGGCCTACGATTATCT